>CAWJSR010000044.1:0-3648 GCA_963845515.1 uncultured delta proteobacterium | reverse complement strand
GCCAGCCCCAGGAGCGCCCCGCCAGCGGACCGGCCGCGGCGATGAGCACCGCCGCGGTGAGGTGGAGCCCGCGCGCCCAGGCGAGCGCCCCCTTCACGCCGAAGCGGGCGGGGATCGAGTGGAGCCCCGCGCCCCGGTCGAAGTCCATGTCCTGCAGCGCCCAGAAGAGGTCGAAGCCGGCGATCCAGGAGCCGACGCCCAGCCCGAGCACGACGGAGGCGAGCGGCGCGCCGCCGGTCAGCGCGATCGCCACGCCGATCGGCGCGAGCGCCTGCGCCACGCCGAGCCAGAGGTGGCACGCCCACGTGAAGCGCTTGGCGAAGCTGTAGCCGAGGAGGACCGCGAGGACGAGCGGCGAGAGCCAGCCGGCGAGGGGCAGGAGGAGCGCCGCCGAGAGGATGAAGACGGCGCAGGAGCCGGCGAGGAGCCCCCACGCCGCGGCCGGCGACACCGCCCCGGTCACCAGCTCGCGCTTCGACGTCCGCGGGTTCTTCTCGTCGAACCTCCGGTCGGCGATCCGGTTCATCGTCATCGCGGCCGTCCGCGCCGCGACGACCGCGATCGCCACCAGCGCGAGTCGGCGGACGTCGAGCGAGGCGTCGCGCGCCACGAGCACCACCGCCGCGGCCACGAACGGCAGCGCGAAGAGCGAGTGGGACAGCTTCACCATGCTGGCGAGTGCGCGGAGGTTCATGGACCACTTCTACCTCCCCCTCCACGGCGCTGACCATTCATCGATGCCCCGCCGGGCGGCTACACCGCCGGCGGCTAGCCCTGCCCCTCGCTCGGCGTGTCTGCGATGAATCTCACGCTTCGGTTTCTGCCGGCTTCCTTCGCCTTGTAGAGCGCGACGTCGGCGAACTTGATGCAATGCCCCAAGGTGTCCGTGTCGGTGGGGTATTCGCTGACGCCGAGGCTGATGGTCTTGCTGATCGTGCCTTCGGCGAGCCTGAACGTGGCGGCCTGGATCCTCTCGCGGATCTTCTCCGCGACCGAGATGGCTTCCCCGTCATTGATGTCCACGAGGACGACGAGGAACTCCTCGCCGCCAAACCGAATGACGATGTCGGACTCCCTGACGCTCCGCTTGATGAGCGACGAGGATTCCTTGAGAACGAGGTCGCCGGCCGCATGTCCGTGGACGTCGTTGACCTGCTTGAAATGGTCGAGATCGCACATCACCAGGCCGACCTTCTTGCCCCTTCGCAGGGAGCCGGCGACGATCTTCTCCGCGCATTCCTGAAGGTATTTCCTGTTGTGGAGGCCGGTCAGCGGGTCGCGGAGTGACGCCTCGCGAAGCGTGCTCATGAGTCTCTTCGTCTCGATGACTGGCAGCGATTCCTTGATGTACTGCTCCACCCTGAAGAGGCTGGCCGCTTGAACCTTGGCAGCGTCCAGGCCTCCGCGGCCGTCGAAGAGGAACTGGACAACTCCCACCGATCCGCCCCCGACCACGAGGGGCATGCAGCAGTGCTCCTTGCCGATGGCGCGGAAGCGCCTGCAGATCGACGGGTAGGCGAGCGACGAGATCACGTGGCCCGTTCGCTTCGCCTTGCAGAGATCGCAGTTCTCGGCGACCTCGGAGTCGCATGGCGTCTCGCCCGGAGGCCTGGAGCCCGGGTAGACCGGGATCATCTTGCTGCCGCTTCCGTCGACCTCGTAGATGCGGCAGTCGCTCAGGCGCATCTCCCCCGAGAAGACCTCGCCCAGCCGCCGGTAGACGTCCTCGACCGACTCATCCTCTTCGATGACCTTCTTGAACGCCGTCAGCCTGCCGATGGACTCCATCAGGCCGTTGAACTCGAAGGAGAGCACCCCGATCTCGTCGATCGACGTGATGGCGATCCGCTTGTTCAGGACGATCTCGCCGTTGCCACCGGCGATGGCCTTGAGCCCGTCGATCACCTTCATCAGCGGCCGAGTGATGCCGGTGCCGATCAGGGCGGCGAAGATCAGCGTGACTCCGGCAAAGAGGACGTTGCCGCCGTAAAGCAACGCCCTCAGCCGACGCATGTCCCTCGCGACGTCGTCCACGTAGATGCCGCTGCCGAGGATCCATCCCCACGGCTCGAAGAGCCTGACATAGGACAGCTTACGCGCCGGCTTGTCGTCGCCCGGCTTCGGCCACAGATAATCGACGACTCCGGCGCCGCTGCTCCTGGTGACGGCCACGAACTCCTTGAAGAGGTACTTACCGTCCGGATCGCGCACCTCGGCCACGTCCTGGCCTTCGAGCTCCGGCTTGATGGGGTGCATCACCATCTTCATCGAGACGTCGTTGATCCAGAAGTACTCGTGCTCGCCGTAGCGCAGCCCCCTGATCCGCTGGGCGACCCGCGCCTGGGCCTCGCCGAGCTCGAGCTGACCACCCCTCACCAGCGCGTCGTACTCGCTGAAGATTCCGAACGCGACGTCGACGACGTTCTTGAGCCCCTCCTTCTTCGCCTCCAGCATCCGCTGCTCTATCTGGGGGGCGAAGAGCAGCGGGATGATCGCGCTCATGAGGCCGACGCTGAGGACCGAGATGGCCATGATCTTGGGGAGGATCGGCCACTGCCTGAACAGGAGGAGGCGCCTCATGGCGCCCCCCGCGGGGGAGCGTCGGACGGGAGCTGCCGCCCCGCGGTTTCCACCTCGGAATCCTCGATCGCCTCGTGCGGCCGCGACTGGGCGAGACGGCCGAGCCCCGGAAAGGCGGCAGGGACGTACACGACCTCCTCGACTGGGATCTCCGATCGGACGAACTCGAAGAACTCATCGCGGCGCTGGTCGCTCAGCTTCACGAACTCGAGGCCGAGGCCGGGATCGGAGCTCGTCGCGCGCCAGCGCACCAACGCCTCGAGCGCGAACTGCTCACCGGTCCGCGGGTGGATGACGATCACTTTGAGCACCGACCCCTCCCCGACATCGAGC
This sequence comes from uncultured delta proteobacterium, assembly GCA_963845515.1. Classification (GTDB taxonomy): domain Bacteria; phylum Myxococcota; class Myxococcia; order Myxococcales; family Anaeromyxobacteraceae; genus DATIVK01. The sequence continues at coordinate 735 of CAWJSR010000044.1, read as the reverse complement.
GCGGTGGCAAGGAACAGGCCTCCCCTCGAGACATTGCGCGTGTACAGCTGCTGCAGGTGCTCCAGGTTGCGGATTCGCACCTGCAGAGTCGCCGCATGGCGCACGTCCCGACGCCGCACGGGCTCGAGGGTGCCCCGCGAACCGGCGGACTTCGCAGGCGTCTCGGCGGCCGCGAGGTGGACGAGGCGGTTCCAGCGTTCGCGCTGCTTCGGCGAGAGGGCGTAGAACTGAAGTCCCACTCCGGGGGGCTCACCGCCGTCGGCGGGCAGGTGGCGCGCCACCATCCCCATCACCGCCAGCTCGACGCCATCGGGGGGCAAGGTCAGGCGCAGGCGCACGAGCTGCCGCTCCGGCAGCGGGTCGTCCATCCGCACGAAGATCCCCGTGAAGCTCACGTCTTCAGTCAGCGCCGAGAGCTCCCCACGACCCGTGGACATGACGAGCCGAACCCCGAAGCGGAAGCGGCGGTCTCGCCGCCGCTCGGCGTGCGCGACCTGCTTCAAGCCGACTGCCTGTTCGAGGATCTTCGCCATCGTCACGGACACTTCAATGACCGTGCCGCGCAGAGGCGTCAGCTGCTGGGAGAACGGAACGGGCTATCTCGCCGACAACGCGCCGCAAAGGACCAGGTCGTCGCGCGGACCCTACGAGGTCACGGTGCACCCGGGGTGGATGACCGCTTCATCTCCCGCTCCTACCTGGCGACCGGGCGGCCGATCCAGGTGAACGCCCGCT
>CAWJSR010000043.1:0-18041 GCA_963845515.1 uncultured delta proteobacterium | reverse complement strand
GGTCGCGCGACCAAGACGTCGGTGATGGTCGTCGCACTCGTAGGCGTGTTCGGCGGCGCCATTCTGCTCATGGCCAGTCGCATCACCGAGCTGTCCGTGAAGGGTGTCGGATCCATAAAGGTGGCGGCCGACAAGGCGGCGTCCGACGCCGAGGCGATCGCGCAACTCCGGACCCGGATCGAGGCGCAGAGCGCAACGGTAGACCTCGTTGCGGCGAGCGCTAATGAGGCGAAGAGACTTGCGGAAGAGACCGCTGCCAAGAATGCCGAAGCGGCGCGGAGCCTTGCCGCGACCGACGAAGTCTTGGCAAAGGCAACTGCTGGCATCGCGGAGCTGGAAGCCGTGACAGAGTTCACCCAAATAGTCGTCGCGGCCCAAAATGACGACCGTCGCGCTTTCGACCGGCTTCATTCGCTCGCCCAAGATGCGCGGAGTCCATTTCGCGCCAGGGCACTTCAGGCATGGACCACCGTGTTCGAGGAACACTCCAAGCCGTTCTTTGTGTCTGGGTTCACGATCCCATGGCTGCCAGACATCGACCCCAGCCACCTGCCTCTCACCGCACTGGCGCGAACTTACTGGGCTGCCCCAGCACAACTGCGGCCGGCCCTCCTGGAGTTTATTGCCGCGCGCAACGACTTCTCGAAGCCAGACAGGCTGAATTTCTTACTTGAAGTGCTTGAGCGCGACGAGAGCGTGAGGGCCGTTGAATACGCCGGGCGATACTTCGGACAGCTCTCGGGCGCAGGCCTCAAGCCGATGGCAGTCGACGCATTCAAGGATTGGTGGAGCAAGAACCGGTCGGCTCTTCGCTAGTAGATTCTGTTGCGACCGTGCTCCGCTGCAGAGAGTCCGCCGTTCCGGTTCCAAGAAGGCGTCCGCGAGGCGTCCCACTCGACCGGGCGATCGTTGGCGTTACCCGCCCGCCACCTTCCGGTTCAACTCCAGCAACCTCGCCAGCGTCTCGCCCTCGTCCCTCCAGGTCCCCTTCGGGAACCCGTAGCAGGCGGTGACGGCGTCATTGAGCGCCACATAGGCGCGGGTCAGTTCGGCGTCCTCACCCGAGTCGATCAGGTTGTGGATCTTGGTGAGCCCCAGGTTCCGCTCGCGGCAGGCCGCGCTCCGCACCCGCTCGAACGCCTCGGCAGCGTCGCTCACCCGCTCCGCGGCAGGGGTCTGCGGAACCTTCCTCGGATCGTAGCTGCCGTCCTTCTGGAGCGGGAACGGGAAGGTCTCGAAGATGGTGGTGTTGGTGTAGCGCAGCCGTTCTTCGAGAGTCGAGCCCCTGGCGCGGGCCCACTTGGAGTGCAACGCTGACTGCAAAACCCCAAAGTGGAAGGACTTGCTGAGGGCAATGACGAACACGGCATTGTCAAAACAGATGTTCGCCGCGCTCCGAGCGACGGTCAGGCGAGGCGAAACGCGAGACAGGACGAAGACTTGTTTGAGCCCGTCGATCGCCGCGCGCAGATCGGTGCGCGGTCGAACGAACTGCCACCACCGGGCCTTTTCGCCCTCAGTCTTGCGATCGCCAACCCCCTGCTTGCGTCCGTAGACGTGTTTCCTTACGTGCCGCATTGCCCCGGCAAAGTCTTCGGCCTCCCCCTTCTCCATCATCGCGAAATCGATGATCCAGCGGCTCGGCTTTTGGTCGACCTCGCGGTTCACGTCCTTCCCGACCAGGAATGGCTTGATCACCTTCCCCGACTTGGGATCGTCCTCGAGGATCGCGCGCCGCTCCTCGTCGGAGAGAACGAATCCGTCGTTCCCGGGGGTGACCCCCATAAAGCAGAGCCCTTCGTTGGCCTCGATGTGCCGCACGCTGGTCACGTCGGTGACCGACGTGAGCGCCGCGGAGATCGACGCGGCCTCCTCGCCGTCCAGCGTACGCAGCCCCTCCCAGGGGCCCATCACCCAGTTGACGATGGCGACATGGACGGCTGCCTCACCAGGCCAGGGGTAGCTCTTCCACGCGTCGATGATGGTCCCGCCCTTCGCGACGATCTTGTCCAGGCTCGCCTCGCGGCTCTCGTTCTGGGCGATCGAGTTGGTCGCGACGAAGCCGGCGCGCTCCCCGGGACGCAGGGTGTCCAGCGCGATGGTGAACCAGTAGGTCACGAAGTCGGCGGCGCGGTTGTCGGGGTACCGCTCGAAGAGCTGCTCGACGTAGTCGTCGCCCAACTCCCGCCGCAGCTTCCTCACGCCCAGGTAGGGCGGGTTGCCGACGATCGCCAGCTCTCCCTCCGGCCGCGGCCAGGCCGTGAGGAGGGCGTCGCCCTGGCGGATCGTCTCGCTCAGGTTCTTGAGCGGAAGCGTAGGCTCATCGAGCCCGAGCTCCCGGGTCGCGAGGTGCTCGCCGATCCAGAGGACGACTCGGGCGAGGAACGCGGCGAAGCCGTTGAGCTCGATCCCGTGAAGCTGCCGCAAGCTGAACCACGGCCCGGGCGGCGGAGGCTTGAGGTCAGCCCTTCGCTTGGCGACCTTGAGCTGCAGCTCGCTCCACTTATGGGCGAGCCCGGCCTCGATCCGCTTCATCTCGCGGTAGACGACGTACAGGAAGTCGCCGCAGCCGCACGCCGGGTCTAGGACGTGGAAGCCCTTTAGCTGCTCGATGAGCGCCTCGGCCTCCTTCGGGTAGCGCAGGTTGGCGATCCGCTCCCGCCAGGGCTCGATGATGGTCGGCCCGACGACGCGCTCAATGTCGGCCTCGCGGGTGTAGTGCGCGCCCAGCTCGTGCCGCTCCACCGGGCTCAGGGCCTGCTCGAAGATCGTGCCGAAGATCTCGGGCCGTACGTCCTGCCAGTCGAAGTCGCGCGCCGCTCGGAGGAGCTGCTCGATCTGCTTCTTCGAGAGCTCGATCCGCGGCTGATCGCGATCGAAGAGCGGACCGTTCACGTACGGCGCGAGCCGGTTGAACTTCTTCGACGCCCCCTCCTTGGAGAAGTCGTCGAAGAGCTGCCACAGCGGCTGCATGTTCCCGGCCTCGTGCGCGCGCCGCATGGTGTCGGTGAACATGCTGGCGGGGATTAGCTCCGTGTCCTCCGCGAACATCGCGAAGACGCACTCCAGCACGACCCGCGCGATCCGCTCCCGATCGCGCTCGGGCTGCTTCGACCCCTCTATGACGTCGCGCACGAGCCGCCCGAGCGCGCTGGCCACGTCCGCCGTCACGCGCGCCGCCCGCTCGTCCAGATCCGGCGTCTCGCCACGCAAGAAGAGCAGTGCGTCGGGGCGCTTGGGCAGCTCCTCCAGGCTGAACGTGAGCTTGGGCTTCAGCTGCCCGTGCTCATCGTTGGTGTCGTAGATCCAGAATTCCTTGAAGTTGCAGAGGACCATGTAGCGCGGCCGCATCCGCGCCCAGTAGTCGAGGAGCTGCGCGTGGTGCGCCTCCAGGAAGGTCTCGCTCGGACTCTTCATCTCCCAGACGCAGACCTTCGGGAGATACATGTCCATGCGCTTGGTCTCGTAGAGGACCTCGGGCTCCTCGTCACCGAAGAGCGTGCGCTGTGACTTCTTCCCGCGCACCGGGATCCGGACCGGGTGCTGCTCGAAGACCGTGCCCGCCTTGAAGCTGACGTCGTAGATGTCGAGCAGCTTCTGCAGGAAGGACTGGGCGCCGGCCTGCTCCGTCCCGCCGTAGCCCTTCCAGTGCTCCACGAAGACCTGGAGCCGCTCGACGAGCCGCTCCTGCCAGTCGGGCTGGTCACCCGAGGCGTCAGCGTGGGTCTTCGTCCGGGATGGCGTCGTCACGGCCGCAGAAGGTATCAGATGAGGGCGACACGACGCGTCTCAGACGGCGCGACTTCTGCGGTCCGCTGCGCCGCCCGCCTGCGCCTCACCGCGGCAGCAGCGCGTAGAGGTCGGCGTAGCGCCCCTCGGTGAGGGCGCGCCGCGCCTCGGCGTGCCCTCCGGCGGCCACCTCTGCCAGCAGCTCGTGCTTGCGGCCGTGGTAGCTGGCCACCGTCCACGCGAGCCGCCAGCCCTGCGCGCCGCCCCGGAAGATCGCCCCCTTGGCGATGGCGTAGCGGAGCGCGTGCACGACCTTCGACGGCAGCGGCGCCTTCGCTCGCCTCCCGTCGCGGTGGGCGGCGAGCGCCCAGAGGAGCGCATACCGGTCCTCCTTCGCGGCGAGCGCGGCGATGTCGGTGACGAAGCGGTGCTCGAACGTGATGCCCGTCTCGACGGCGCCGGCCCGGGGGAGCGCCTCGTGGACGACCATCGAGCGATCCCAGGCTGGCGGCGTCGCTGCGCGCGAGCCGCACGTGGTGCTCCCGTCCGGAAGAGGAAGCGCCCGGTCGGCAGCTCGGCCCAGTCGTCGCGGACCAGGACGTAGCGGGGCGCCGAAGGGCCGGACCGCTTCCAGGCGCGCAGCCGCTCGATCGCCTCGGGCTCGAACCACTCGTCGGAGTCGAGGAAGAGCTGGTAGTCGCAGTGCGCGAGCGCCCTGGCCGCGGCGGCGCGCGCACCGCCGTACCCCTCCCACGCGTGCTCCACCACCCTTACGCCGCGCGCGCGATCGAGCTCGGCGGAGCCGTCCTTCGAGCCGGAGTGGACCGCCACCACCTCGTCGCAGACCGCGAGGAGGGAGTCGAGGCAGCGCGGGAGCGTCTCCCTCGCGTCGCCGTGGATTACGTAGCCGCCGACCCGCATCTACCTAGTACCGGTAGTGGTCGGGCTTGAACGGCCCGCTCGGCGAGACGCCGATGTACTCGGCCTGCTTCGGCGTGAGCTTCGTCAGCCGCGCGCCAATCTGCCCCAGGTGGAGCGCCGCCACCTTCTCGTCGAGCTGCTTCGGCAGCGTGTAGACCTTCTCCTGTCGTACGCCTTGCGGTTCGCGGCCAGCTCGATCTGGGCGAGCGTCTGGTTGGTGAAGCTGTTGGACATGACGAAGGACGGGTGGCCGGTCGCGCAGCCGAGGTTCAGCAGCCGCCCCTCGGCGAGGACGAGGATCCGCCGGCCGTCCGGGAAGACGAAGGCGTCGTACTGCGGCTTGATGTTCACCCGCTTCGTCACCTTCTTGAGGCCGGCCATGTCGATCTCGTTGTCGAAGTGGCCGATGTTCCCGACGATGGCGCAGTCCTTCATCTTCTTCATGTGGTCGACGGTGATGACGTCGAGGTTGCCGGTGCACGGTGACGAAGACGTCGGCCGTGCGAGACCACGTCCTCCACGCCGGACCACCTGGTACCCCTCCATCGTCGCCTGCAGCGCGTTGATCGGATCGATCTCGGTGACGACGACGCGCGCCCCCTGCCCGCGGAGCGCCTGGGCGCAGCCCTTGCCGACGTCGCCGTAGCCGAGCACCACGCAGAGCTTGCCGGCGAGCATCACGTCCGTGGCGCGGTTGAGCCCGTCGACGAGCGAGTGGCGGCAGCCGTAGAGGTTGTCGAACTTCGACTTGGTGACCGAGTCGTTGACGTTGATGGCCGGGAAGAGCAGCTCCCCCTTCTTCTGCATCTCATAGAGCCGGTGGACGCCCGTCGTCGTCTCCTCCGTCACGCCGGCGCAGAAGGAGGCGACGCGCCGCCAGCGCATCGGGTCCTTCTTCAGCTCGCGTCCCAGCACCTTCAGGACCACGGCGAACTCCTCGGAGTCGGCCGTGGCCGGGCTCGGCACCTTGCCGGCCTTCTCGTACTCGACCCCCTTGTGGATCAGCAGCGTCGCGTCACCGCCGTCGTCGACGATCTGCGTCGGGCCGCGGCCGCCGCCGAAGTCGAGCGCCCGCTCGGTCAGGTCCCAGTACTCCTCGAGCGTCTCGCCCTTCCAGGCGAAGGTCGGGATCCCGGCCGGCCTCGTCACCGTCCCGCCGCGGCCGACGACGAGCGCCGCCGCAGCGTGGTCCTGCGTCGAGAAGATGTTGCAGCTCGCCCAGCGGACGTCGGCGCCGAGATCTGCGAGCGTCTCCGCGAGGACAGCGGTCTGGATCGTCATGTGGAGCGAGCCGGTGATCCGCTGCCCAGCGAGGGGCTGCTTCTTCCGGTACTCGCGCCGGACGGCCATGAGCCCCGGCATCTCCTTCTCCGCCAGCTCGATCTCCTTGCGCCCCCAGTCGGCGAGCGAGAGGTCCTTCACGCGGAACTCGAACGGGGCGCCGCCCTTCTTCGCGGGCTTCTTCGCGGCGGACTTCGGTGCCTTCTTCGAGATGGCCATCGGGACTTCTCCTGTGAGGAAGCGTTCAGGCCTTCGCGCGGGGGCGGGTCCCGTGCGCGAGGAACAGGTCGGGGCCGGTGCGGCCGGTGCGGGACGAGACGGGGGTCCCGCCGGAGACGGGATCGAAGCCGATCGCGCCGAGCGCGTCGAGGAGCCATCGGGGGTCGATCCCGGGCCGCGCCTGCCCGAGCCTCCGCCGGAACGGCTCGTCGCCATGGGCGACGGCGTCGACGACGAAGAGGCGGCCGCCCGGGGCCAGGATCCGGAGGCCTCGCGGAACACCGGCTCGACCTCCGAGACGTACGAGAGCGCGAGGACGAGCAACGCCACGTCGCTGGCGCGCTCCGGGATCGGGAGCCCCTCGAGGCCGGCCTGCTGGAGATCGACGTTCTCGAACCCCGCGAGCTGGCGGCGGGCGTGCTTCAGCATCGCGGCGGACTGATCGACGCCGACGACGCGCGCGCCCGACTTCGCGAGCTCCAGCGTGAAGGAGCCCGTGCCGCAGCCGAGGTCGGCGATCGTCCACCCGCTCGGCACGCAGCGCGCCGAGCAGCGCCAGCTCGAAGTCGCGCCCGTACGCCTCGCTCCGGACGCGATCCCACTCGGCCGCCGCGCCGGCGAAGAACCGCTCGGCCTCGCTCCGGCGGGCACGCAGCCGCGCCTCGAGCCGCACGGCGTCCTGCTCGGCGACGGGCCAGCCCTCGTGCCGGCGAGAGGGGGCGCGGCGCTACCGCTTCTTCGGCCCTGCGGCGGCGGCGAGCGCCTCGGCCCTGTCCGTCAGCTCCCAGGTGAACGACTTCTCGGAGCGGCCGAAGTGACCGTACGCGGCGGTCTTCTCGTAGATCGGCCTCAGCAGGTCGAGCCCGGCGGTGATCTCGCGGGGCTTCAGCCCGAAGACCTTCCGGATGGCGGCGGCGATCTTCTCCTCGGCGACCGTGCCGGTGCCGAAGGTGTCCACCATCACGGAGACGGGGTCGGCGACGCCGATGGCGTACGCGATCTGGACCTCGCAGCGGCTCGCGAGCCCGGCCGCCACCACGTTCTTCGCGACGTAGCGCCCCATGTAGGCGGCGGAGCGGTCGACCTTGGACGGGTCCTTGCCGGAGAAGGCGCCGCCACCGTGGCGCCCCATCCCGCCGTAGGTGTCGACGATGATCTTGCGGCCGGTCACGCCGGTGTCGCCCATCGGCCCGCCGACGACGAAGCGGCCGGTCGGGTTGATGTGGAACTTCGTCTTCTTGTCGAGGAGCCGCCTCGGCAGCGCCTTGAAGATGACCTGCTCCAGCACCGCCTCCTTCAGCTTCTTGCTCGAGACGTCCTCGGAGTGCTGGGTCGAGACGACCACGGTGTCGATCCTGACCGGCTTACGGTCGCGGTACTCGACGGTGACCTGCGACTTGCCGTCCGGGCGGAGGAAGTCGAGCCCGGCGCGGCGGGCCTTCGCGAGCTGCCGCGTCACGGCGTGGGCGTACTGGATGGGCGCGGGCATCAGCTCAGGCGTCTCGTCGCACGCGTAGCCGAACATCATCCCCTGGTCGCCGGCGCCGCCGGTGTCGACCCCCTGCGCGATGTCGGGCGACTGCTGATCCACCGCGACGAGCACGCCGCAGGTGTTCCCGTCGAAGCCCATCGCGCTGTCGGTGTAGCCGATCCGCTTCACCGTCTCGCGCGCCAGCTTGGAGTAGTCGATGCGGGCGCTCGTGGTGATCTCGCCGGCGACGACGACGAACCCGGTCTTGAGGAGCGTCTCGCACGCCACGCGGCCCTTCGGATCCTGCTTCAGGATCGCGTCGAGCACGGCGTCGGAGATCTGGTCCGCCATCTTGTCGGGATGGCCCTCGGTGACGGACTCGGAGGTGAAGAGGTAGTCGGTGGCGGTCATTGAGCGGCGCTCCCCTGGCTGGAAGGGCGCCAATAAAGCGGCACCGTCCACGGGTGTCAACTCGCGGGGCGGCCGGGCCGGATGGGGGTGGGACGTCAGCGCACGTTTTCGGCGGGCTCAGGTCCCGCCCGGCCCCACCAGCGGCTCTTCGCTGACGAGCCATGGGAAGCGGCGCGCCATCTCCGTCCTCACCTCGCGCTCGATCTCGTCGGCGGCGGTCAGGGCGAGGAGCCGATCCACGAGCGCCTGCGCGTCGGAGGCGCGGGCGGCGCGCACGACGCGCTTCACGAACGGGATGGAGGGGCCGTTCATCGAGAGCTCGGTGACGCCGAGCCCGATGAGGACGAGCGCGTTGACGGGGTCGCCGGCCATCTCCCCGCACATCGAGACCGGGATCCCCGCCGCGCGCCCGGCGTCGCAGATGAGCTTGACCATCCGGAGCACGGCGAGGTGGAGCGGCCGGTAGAGGTAGGCCACGTCCTTGTTCTGGCGGTCGATCCCGATCGTGTACTGGATGAGGTCGTTGGTCCCGATCGAGAAGAAGTCGCACTCGCGGGACAGCCGGTCCGCCACCATCGCCGCCGAGGGCAGCTCGATCATGATCCCGAGCGAGGGCACCTCGACCTCGTGCCCCTCCTTCACCAGCTCGTCCCGCGCCTCGTAGAGTGCCCGCTTCGCCGCGCGCAGCTCCACGATCCCCGAGATCATCGGGAACATGATGCGCAGGTTGCCGTACGGCGCGGCGCGCAGCAGCGCCCGGAGCTGTGACCGGAACATGTCCGGCTGCCGGAGGCAGTACCGGATGGCGCGCAGGCCGAGCGCCGGGTTCTCGGCGTGGCTCCGGAAGCCGGCCGGGAGCTTGTCCCCACCGAGATCGAAGGTCCGGATGGTGACCGGGCGCGGCTTCAGCGCCTCTAGCATCTCGACGTAGGTGTCGAACTGCTCCTCTTCTGACGGCAGCTCGTCCCGCTGGAGGTAGAGGAACTCGGTCCGGTAGAGCCCCACCGCCTCGCCGCCGTGCGCGATCAGGCTCGGCACCTCCTCGGCGAACTCGATGTTCCCCACGAGCCGCACCGTCGTCCCGTCGAGCGTCGTCGCCGGGAGGTCCTTGTCGGCGAGCAGCTGCCGCTCCTCGGCCAGGTAGCGCTCGCGCGCGTCCTGGTAGCCGGTCCGCTCCTCGGGGGTCGGGTTGATGACCACCGTCCCGCGGCCGCCGTCGACGACGACCCAGTCACCCCGCTCGGCGAGGGCGGAGACGCGGCCGACCCCGACGACCGCCGGCAGCTCCAGGGCGCGGGCGACGATGGCAGTGTGGGAGGTCTTGGTGCCCACGTCGGTGACGAAGCCGCCGATCTTGCGCTCGTGGAGCAGCAGCGCCGTGTCCGCGGGCGACAGGTCGTGGGCGACGATGATCGCCCCCTCCGGCGGCAGGTCGTCGACGTCGACGGGCTGCCCGACGAGGTTCTTCACGATCCGCTCGCCGACGAAGTCGATGTCTGCGCGCCGCTCCTTGAAGTACTCGTCGGCCTGCTCGTGGAACGCGCCCTTGATCTTGCGGAGCGCCCGCTTGACCGCCCACTCGGCGTTGAGCCGCTCCTCCCGGATGAGCCGCTGCGCCTCGAGGACGAGCATCTCGTCCTTGAGCATCATCCGGTGCATGTCGAGGATCGCCGTGTGGTCCGTGCCGCCGGACCCCTCGTTCCTGGCGATCTTGGCCCGAACGTCGGCGAGCTGCAGGTCGGAGATCTCGAGCGCGTTCCTCAGCCGGTGGACCTCCGGCTCGACCTCCTCCTGACCGAGCTTGCGCTTGGGGGTCCGCACGCGGCGGCGGTCGATCGTCCAGCACCGCCCGATGGCGATGCCGGGCGACGCGGCCAGGCCGACCAGGATGGTGGTACCGACTCGGCTCATGTCTCCCCGAAGCCCGTCTCGATGAGCTTCGCCAGCGCGGCGAGCGCCCCCTCGGCGTCGGCGCCATCGCAGGATACGGTGATCTTGCTCCCCTTTGCAGCAGCGAGGGTGAGGACCCCCATTATCGACTTGCCGTTGACGCTGGCCCCGTCCTTGTCGACCAGCACCTCCGACTGGAAGCGGTTCGCCGTCTGGACGAGCTGGGCCGCTGCCCGGGCGTGCAGCCCGAGCGTGTTCACGATGGTGAAGGTCCGCTCGTTGAAGGGCACTATGGACTCCAGTGGAAGCGGGCGGCGAGCAGGGCGGCGCCCGTGCCCACGAGGGCGGCCGCGTAGGCCGCCCGTAGGAGGTGGACTCCGCGGGACAACAGGAGATAGCCGAGCGCGGTCACGCCGACGGCGGTGAGCAGCGCGGCGACCCCGCCTGCCCGGACGGCGGGGAGGAGGACGAGCGCGCCAGCGACGCCGGCGAGCACGGCGCCAGCGGCCCGCAGCCGGCCGGCGACGACTGGGAGCTCGAGCCTGGCGACCTCTCCCACCAGCCCGTCGCCGCGCTCGTAGCCGGCTCGAAAGAGCCGGATCCGGAGCGCGAAGTGGACGGCGTTGTAGGCGACCAGCACGGCCACTATGGCTGGCCACCCGACGACCAGCGCCCCCGCGACCCCGAGGAGGCCGAAGAAGGGGCGGAGCGCGGTCCAGAAGAAGCCGTCGCCGACGGCTGCCAGCGGCCCCTGGAGCGTCTGCTTGTACTGGAGCGGCCCGGAGCCGGGCTCCTCACCCGCCGCGACACGCTCCTCGTGGTGGATCGCTCCGCCGAGGATGGCCGCCGCCATGTAGGGGTGGCAGTTGAAGAAGAGCAGGTGCCGGCCGAGCGCCTCGGCCCGCCTGGCTGGGTCCGCGTAGAGGCTCCTGAGCGCGGGGTCGATCGCGTAGGCGAACCCCAGGTTCTGCATCCCGCGCCGGTTCCAGGCCGCCTGGAGGAAGAGGCAGCGCCAGAAGACGCGCGCGAGGACCGAACGGGGGAGCCTCATCGCAGCCTCCCCAGCAGCGCGCCGGCCGCCACGGTGAGGGCGAACGCGCCGAAGAAGAGCGGCGCGACCTGGCGCGCGCGGAGAGCCCTCGCCGCGGAGGCCGCCGCCAGGGCGACGAAGCCGACCCACGCTCCCTGGAGCGGGCCCGAGGCCGACGGGAGGCGGACCAGCAGCGCCGGGACGAGGAGCCCGACCAGCGCCGCGCCGAGTGGCGCCACGGCGGCGGCGAGCAGGAAGGGGAGCGCGAGCCCGTAGAGGTTGCAGCGGACCGCCGCCGCCGGATCGCCGTCCGCCAGGGCCTTCTCCGCGTGGACGGCGAGCTGCTCGTTGAGCCGCTCGGAGAGGACGTCCGCGCGCCGCCCGAGCAGGGCGAAGGGGGCGCAGGCCAGGACTGCCAGCACGGCCACCGCGGGCGTCACGCCGGTTCCGAGCGCCTTCCCGGCGAGCACCGAGCCCGCCGCGGCGGTCACCGCGGCGAGGGTCTCGTGCACGGGGAGCGCCGCCCCGAGGTTCACCGCTCCCAGCCAGAGCAGCTCCAGCGCAGCGCCGACGACCAGCCCGCCGTGAAGGTCCCCCAGGGCCCAGCCGGCGAGCGGCGCGATCGCGATCGGGCGTGAGATCATGGCCTGGAGGAAGCCCTTCCGCTCGACGGAGGCGAGGCCCGCAAGGAGTCCGACGGCGAGGTAGCTCAAGCCACGGGAGCTTATCTCAACGCCCAGAGGCGTGCCGCCCGCTCCCGCGCCCGAGGCGGGGCTAGCCGGACGCCCCGAAGCGCCGCTCGACCTCGTCGAGCCCGAGCGGAGGCTCCGTCGGGATCGGCCGGGTTTCGACCCGGAAGCCCTCCAGCTCCAGGGCGCGCAGCGCGTCGATCTCCCCTCGCGAGAGGAAGACCGACGCGGTCACCGACCTCCGGCCGGGTGCGAAGTGGACGTTCCCGACGTTGACCGCGGGGGTCATTCCAGGGGCGAGCCCGCCAGCCCGCGCGCGAACCACCCCCTCGACGTCGCGGATGACCACCAGGGTCGGCGTCCTGGACGCCGCGAGCTCGACCCACCTCACGGCGGCGATCGGCTCGACCCGGACCGGCAGCTCGGGTGGGACGCAGAGCGTCAACGCCGCGCGGGCGAGCGGGCTGGCGGCCGCGTCGTCGTCGGCGACCACGACCTCCCGCGCCGCGAGCCTCGGGACCCAGGCCTCGAGGATCTGGCCGTGGATCAGGCGGTTGTCGATGCGGACGAGGAGGATCACGGGCGGAGGCGCTTGCGGAGCAGCTCGCTGGCGAGGGTGATGTTCTTCCCGCCGTAAGCGGTGATCGCCTCGGCGAGGGCCGCGAGCGGCTGCTGCTCGCCGCGCAGCGTGGAGAGCTTCACGACCATCGGGAGGTTGACCCCGGTCACCACCTCGACCCTGGCGTCGAGGAAGGTCAGCGCCAGGTTGGCGGGCGTGCCGCCGAACATGTCGGTCAGGACGAGCACGCCGTCGCCGTCGTCGACGGCCACGATCGCGTGCTGAAGCCGGGCGCGCGCTTCCTCCATGGAGACGCGCGCGTCGACCGACACGGCGACGCACCGCTCGAGCCGCCCGACCACCTCCTCGGCGGTCCGGAGCAGCTCCTCGGCGAGCTTTCCGTGGCTGGCGACGACGACTCCGACCATCTGCCCTACTCCTTCTCGACGTCCCGGTGCCAGAGCCGCACCGCCTGACCCGCGCGCTCCAGCCGCTCCGCCAGCGCCGCCGACAGCGCCACGGAGCGGTGCTTCCCGCCGGTGCAGCCGATGGCGACCGTGAGGTAGCTCTTCCCCTCCTCACGGTACCGCGGGAGCAGGAAGCCGAGCAGGTCGGCGATCCGGTCGAGGAACTCCTTCGCCTCGGGCTTCCCGAGCACGAAGGAGGCCACGCGCGGGTCGGTCCCGGGGAAGGCCTTCAGCTCCGGGACGAAGTACGGGTTCGGCAGGAAGCGGACGTCGAAGACCAGGTCCGCGTGGGTCGGGAGCCCCCCACGGAAGCCGAAGGAGACGATGGTGACGCCGAGCTGCCCCTTCTCTCCGGCGACGAAGCGGCGCTGCACGAAGCGCTTCAGCTCGTGGACGTTCCAGCCGGTGGTGTCGACCACCTCGTCGGCGACGTCGCGCAGCATGGTGAGCGCGCGACGCTCGGCGGCGATGCCGTCCGGGACGGTGCCCCCCTCCCCGGCGAGCGGGTGGCGGCGCCGCGTCTCCGAGTAGCGCCGGACCAGCACGTCGTCGGCGGCGTCGAAGAAGACGACCTCGACCTCGACCCCCTTCTCCTTGAGCTCGCGCAGGACCCGCTGCGTGTCACCCAGGAAGCGTCCCTCGCGCGCGTCGACCACCGCCGCGATCCGGGACACCTCGCCGGCGGTGTGGCCGGAGAGGTCGATGAGCCTCTCCAGCAGGACGATCGGGAGGTTGTCGACGCAGTAGAACCCCGCGTCCTCGAGGGCCCGGAGGGCCGTCGACTTCCCGGAGCCCGAGAGGCCCGTCAGGATCGCCACCTGCGGAGCCCCGGCGCGGTGCGCGGTGTCGGTCATTCGACGTCTAGCCCGCCGGGGCGGGCCCCGGGCGCGAGGGCGATGGCGCGGTTCAGCCGCTCCTGGAACTCCCGCGCGGAGTGGTGGCCTTGGAGCTTGAGGAGGTGGTTTCGGGCGGCGACCTCGATGATGGTGGTCATGTTGCGCCCCGGGCGGACCGGCACCACGAGCATCGGGATCTCCACGTCGAGCACCCGGTACTTGCGATCCTCGACACCGAGCCGGTCGTACTCGACCGTCGGGTCCCAGTCGACGAGCTCCAGCACGATCTCGATCTTCTTCCGCTCGCGGATCGCGGCGACGCCGAACAGGTCCTTGATGTTGATGATGCCGAGGCCGCGGATCTCCATGTGGTGCTTGATGATCTCGGAGCCCATCCCGAAGACCGACTCCTGCCCCTTGCGCTTCACGTCGACGATGTCGTCGGCGACGAGGCGGTGGCCGCGCATGATCAGGTCGAGCGCGATCTCGCTCTTGCCGATCCCCGACTTGCCGAGCAGCAGGATCCCGACGCCGAAGACGTCCAGCAGCACGCCGTGCATCGACGTGGACGGTGAGAGCACGTCCTCCAGGTAGCCCTGCACCGCCTCGATGAACTGGCTCGAGAGGTGGGAGGTCCGGAGCACCGGCACACCGTGCTTCTCGGAGGCCTGCAGGATCTCGGCGGTCGGCTCGAGGTCCTTCGTCACGACCAGGCACGAGACGTCCTGCGCCAGGAAGTGACCGAGCACCTCGGCCGCGCGGGCCTGCGGCAGCGTGCGGAGATAGCTCATCTCCGTGTTGCCGAAGATCTGGATCCGCTCCTTGTGCAGGTACTCGGTGAAGCCGGCCAGGACCAGGCCGGGCTTCTGGATGCGCGTCGAGCTGATGCGGCGCGACAGCCCCTGCTTGCCGCAGACGAGGGCGAGGCGAAGATCGAATTTCTTGTCGTCGAGGAGCGCCCCGACGCGGATCGCGTCCATCGCGGCGCAGTCTACCCGCCCGGCGGGGAGGCCGCTACCCGGAGAGCCGGGGGCACGTCACTTCACCGGCTCGGCGATCAGCCCGTCGACGATCCTCGGCAGGGCGTCCAGGAATGCCTCGTCGCTCGCCCCCCGCAGCCGCTCGGAGACCGACGCGGCGTGGGCCGCCTTCCTGGGATCGAGGGAGGTCAGGTTGACGAGGAGCGACGCGCCGACGCGGCCGATGGAGCCGTGCACGACCCGGTCGGCGCCGAGCGCGCCGCCCACCTCCGCGATGCAGCCCACGTCGCTGCAGCCGAGCATGGTCTTCGTCTTCTCCACCCCGAGGAGCGCAGCGATGTCCGACTCGGCCATCACCGACAGCCCCGCCCGCTTCCGGAGCTCGCCGGCGAGCGCCTCCGTGAGGACCGCGGCCGTCTTCGGGTCGACGTCGCCGAGCGGCGAGAGGCGCAGGAGGGCGATCTTGAGCTTCCGATGGGTGCCGGCCGCGGCGAACCCGTCGCGCGCACAGACGATCCGTACGGTGCTCGGCTCGTAGATGGGGGCGTGGAGCGGCCCGAGGACCCCGATCATGGTGAGGAGCTGGAGCGCGGCGTTGGGGAAGGTGCTCTCGTTCTCCACCGAGACGACCCCGTTCGGGCAGGCGGCGGCGAGGTCCACGCTGCGCTTGGCCGTCACGACGCCGCCGACGAAGCCGTGGTGCCACTGCTCGCGCGGCGCGCCCGCCTCGGCAGCGCCGCGCCGCTCGTAGCGGATGGTGTAGCAGCCCGAACAGGCGAGGAGGAGGAGCGCCGCCGCCACGTTCGCGCGGCTCATCGGGACCTCCCTTCCGCGCACTCGATCTTCACGGTGCGCGGCGACCAGATCCCGACCGTGATCACGTCGAAGAAGGCGTCGCCGACGGTCGCCTGGTTCTGCCAGCGCGCGGCCCCCTCGGGACAGGCGGCGTCCAGATCGACCACCCGATCCCCGACGAGCCCCCACAGGAAGAAGTTGAGCGGGATGGTGACGACCTGCTGGCTGGCCGGCCTGCCGGTGTCGTACCGGACGACGTGACACCCAGCCAGGGCGAGGGCGGCGAGTGATGCCAGGATGGTTCGGCGCAAGGCGTCCACCTCCAAAGCGGCCAGTGTAGGTGGCTCCCCCCCGGCAGGCCACGACTTTCCAGCCCGGGAGGGGTGGGGGATGATGCCGACATTGACGCCACCGCCCCCGGACCGGAGAATCCGCGCCCCGATGCAGCTAGAGGTCCTCTACCACGGCAATTGCTTCGACGGCTGCGCCTCCGCGGCGCTGGTCTCGCGCTTCCTCAGGGCTCGCGACGCCGGGCGGATCGCTGGCGTCCGCTTCGTCCCGCTGTCGCACGGGCCGGGGAGCTCCTTCGCCGCCGACGCGTTCGCCGGAGACGTCAACGCGTGCGTCGACTTCCGGTTCTCCCCCTCGCCGAAGCTGCACTGGTGGTTCGACCATCACGCGAGCGCGTTCCAGTCGCCGGAGGACCGCGCCGCGTTCGAGGGCGACCGGAGCGGCCAGAAGTTCTGGGACCCGAAGGCCCCGAGCTGCACCGGCTTCATCGCGCGGACGCTCGACGGCCGCTTCGGCTGGCGCGCCGATGGGTTCGAGGAGCTCGTCCGCTGGGCCGACGTCATCGACGCGGCCGCCTTCGAGTCTCCCGCGCAGGCGGTCCAGCTCGCGGAGCCGGCGCTCAGGATCATGACGCTGCTCGAGGCGACGCGTGACCCGGCGGTCCCGACCCGGCTCATCGAGGCGATGGCCGAGGCGCGCCCGCTCGCCGAGATCGCCTCTGCCCCGTGGGCGACCGGACCGCTCGCGCCGATCCTGGAGCGCCACCACCGGGCGATCGACGTCGTCCGCTCGCTCGCGCGGATCGACGGCGGCGTGGTCTTCTTCGACCTCTCCGAGACCGGGATCGAGTCGGCGAACAAGTTCCTCTCCTACTCCCTCTTCCCGCAGGCGGCCTACACCGTCGTCGTCACGCGCGACGCGAAGCGGTCCAAGGTGAGCGTCGGCTCGAACCCGTGGGCGAGGCCGCCTCGCCCGCATGACATCTCGAAGCTCTGCGAGCGCTACGGCGGCGGGGGTCACCCCGTCGTCGGCGCCGTCTCGCTCCCCACCGATCGCCTCGACGATGCGCGGCGCATCGCCGCGGAGATCGCAGCGACTCTCCGGACGCCCCCACCGCCATGACCCCCGGCCAGTACATCCTCGTCGTCGACGACGACGCCGACTTCCGCGACGCGCTCTGTGAGGTGCTCTCCGAGGCCGGCTATCCGGTCCAGCAGGCCGGAAACGGCGAAGAGGCGCTGGCTCGGATCGCCGGCGAGGTGCCGGGGATCGTCCTCCTCGACCTGAAGATGCCGGTCATGGACGGCTGGGGCGTGATGGAGCGGATGCGCCAGGACAAGCGCTGGAGCGCCATCCCGATCCTCATCCTGTCAGCGTACGGCTTCGAGTGGGAGTCGGAGCTGACCGGCGCGCAGGGGTACATCCCCAAGAGCGTCGGGATGGACGAGATCCTCGAGCGGATCCGGCGCGCCGCCGGGGCGCCGCCGATGCATCACTAGCCACTCCGTCAGGGTCGAGGCGCCGAGGCGCCCGTCTGGGGCATCGGCGCGTCGAGGAACGCCTCGATCATCGGCGCCGGCCAGCGTCCCACCATCTGCATGTGATTCGTGGCGGGGAGGACGGCCAGCTCGGCCTTCGGTAGCAGGCGGAACATCTCCACGGCGTGCTCGGGTCGGACGATGTCCTCGTCCCCGACCAGGACCAGCGTCGGCGCCCGGATCGATCGGATCTCCTCCGGCCGCAGGTCCTTGAACTCCACCATCCGCCGCACGCCCTTGGCGAAGAAGACGGGGAGCGCCTCCGGGTGGGGTGCGACCCGAACGTACCCGTCCCTCAGCTCCGCCGGCATGTCCTTCAGCGACGCGGTCTTGAAGGACTCCCAGAACTCCGGAGCGCATCCGTCCCGCCTGAACATGGCCGACGCGACGATCAGCCTCCTCACCCGCCCGGGGTGCCGGACGCCGAGCTGCAGCGCGATGTTGCCGCCGTTGCTGTAGCCGAAGAAGTCGGCCCGCTCGATCCCGAGGTGCCGGAGGAGCGCGACGGCGTCGTCGGCGGACTGCTCGAAGCTGAAGGGACGATCGACGTCGGCGGTGCGACCGTGTCCCTGCTGGTCGAAGGCGATGACCTGCCGCGTCTTCGCGAGGGTCTGAATGATCTGGCCGAAGCTGGAGTCGAGCGTCGACCCGCCACCGTGGAGCAGCACCAGCGGTGCACCCGTGCCGTGGATCTCATAGTAGAGCCGGAGCCCGTTCACCGGCGCATAGCCGCTCCTGTCCTCGGCGCCGGCCCGGACGCCCAGCCCCGCGGTGAGCGCGGCGACGACGCCGATGACCATCCACCTGTTCGCCGTCATGACGACTCCGAGCAGTTCCTCAGCCGCGTAGCCCCTTCACCGGGGGCGTCAGCCCTCCCATTCTTCATGGAGGCGGAGATGAGAGATTGCCAGCCCATTCAGCCCCACTCACCGCC
>CAWJSR010000042.1:0-5096 GCA_963845515.1 uncultured delta proteobacterium | reverse complement strand
CCAGCCGGCTTGCTGGGTCGCAGTGACGACTACCGCGGGCGTCCGGGCCCGCGGCGCGCGCGAACGGCGTCCAGGACGCCCCCGAGTCCGTGGGCTCGGAGCTTCGCGTAGAGCGTGCTCTTCGCGATCCCGAGCCGCGAAGCGGCGCGGGTCAGGTTGCCCCCCTCGGCGCTGACGGCGGCCCGGATCGTCTCCGCCTCGGCGTCGTCGAGGCTGCCCGATGGCGAAGCGGGCGCCGGCCGCAGGCTGGCGGAGCTGGGCTTCGCGCCGCGAATCTCGTCCGGCAGATCGGCCCAGTCGATCGTCTCGCCCGCGGCCGTCAGCCCCACCGACTCCATGACGTTTCGCAGCTCCCGGACGTTGCCGGGCCACGGGTGGGCCCTCAGCGCGGCGCGCGCCGGGCTGGTGAGGTCTCGCGGTCCGGCGCCGCGCTGGTCGGCGAAGCGGTTCAGGTAGTGCTCGGCGAGGGGCTCGATGTCCTGGCGGCGATCGCGGAGCGGCGGGATGCGGAGGCTGGTCACGGCGACCCGGTAGTAGAGGTCCATCCTGAACCGACCGGCCGCCACCTCGTCCCCCAGCTCGCGGTTCGTCGCCGAGACGAGCCGGAACTCGACCTTGCGCGGGCGGTTCTCGCCGACCCGGTGGATCTCCCCCTCCTCCAGCGCGCGGAGCAGGTGGCCCTGGAGCTCGACGGCCATCTCGCCGATCTCGTCGAGGAAGAGGGTCCCGCCGTTGGCGGCCTCGATCTTCCCGGCCGCGCCCCCGCGCCTCGCCCCGGTGAACGCGCCGTCTCCGTAGCCGAAGAGCTCGCTCGCGAGCAGGTCGCGCGCGAGGCCGGCGCAGTTCAACGCCACGAAGGGGCCGCTCGGGGTGGCGCCCGCCGCGTGGATCCCGCGGGCGAACAGCTCCTTTCCGACCCCGGTCTCCCCCAGCAGGAGCACAGGCGCCCGCGCCGGCGCGAGGAGCTTCGCGCGCGCGATGGCGTCCCGCAGCGCGGGGCTCGGGCCCAGCACCTGGTCGAAGCTGGCGTCGACCCGCGGAGCCGGAGGGCGCGGCTGCGCCGGACGCGTCCGGCGTCCGTCGGAGCCGAGCAGGACGGCCGTACCGATCCGCTCCCCTCGATCGAGGACCGGCTCGACCCGCGCGCCCTCCATCCAGCCCGGGAGGGGAGCTGGCTCCGGCGGCCGCTCGAGGTTGAGCGCGTCGATCCGCATGGACCGGCCTGCCTGGAGCGCCTCGACGCGCCGGGCAAGCGACGCCGCGGCGCGCCCGTTGGCCTTGATGGCGAAGCCGCGCCTGTCGAAGATGACCACCGGTTCCTCGTGGACGGCGGAGAGGAGCGGGACGCAGCACTCCAGGAGGTGGAAGCGCTGGGAGAGCTCCAGCTGCTTGAGCCGGGCCTCGATCTGCGCCGCCGCCGACACGACGAAGGCGAGGCTCTGTCTGCTGTAGGTCCGGCTCGTGCCCGAGACGTCGATCGCCGCCGACGACGCTCCCGTCGCACGGATCCCGCACCACCGACGCGGCGCAGGTCCACTCCTGGATCCCCTCGCAGTAGTGCTCCGCGCCGTGGACCTGGACCGCCTGTCCGAGGGCGAGCGCCGTGCCGATGGCGTTGGTCCCAGCCGCGCGCTCACCCCAGGTGACGCCCGGGACGAGCCGGATCTCCTCGGCGGCGCGGAGCGTCTCGGCGTCGCCCTCGAAGCTGACGATCAGCCCCCGTTCGTCGGTCAGCAGCAGGATGCTTCCGGCGTCCGAGAGGAAGTCGCGCGCGGCCGCCAGCACCGGCTCGCTGGCCTCGAGGAGCGTCCGATGCTCGTTCGGGCGCGCGCAGGCGGGCGGGAGGCCCGGAAGCGCCGGGGCGCTCGTGAGGGTGGGATCGACGTTCTGCTCGAGGCAGCGGCGCCAGGACTCCGCGATCAGCCCCCTGACCTGCTCCGGTCGCGGGGCGCGGCCATCGCCGTCGACGAGCCGCCTCCAGGCGTCGAGGACGTTCTGATCCTCTGCGGGACGCGCGAAGGCTTCACCGATGGGGAACGCCACGAGCGTGGACCTCTCCTTGCGCGCTCCCCTCCCAGGGCTGCGGCCACCGCCCACGGTAGCCCATCTGTGTGGCATGGCACACCCCTGCAGCGCTGGCGCGGACCCGACCCCGCGAGCGCGCGCCGGGGCAGGTCCGCGTGTCTCGCGTCAGCCCTTCGCCTTCACCACGACCTTGAGCGCCTTCTCCTTCGCGGCGTTGCCGAAGGTGTCGTAGGCCTTGATGAACTCGTCGAAGGCGAACTCGTGGGTGATGAGCTGCCTGGGCGCGAGCCGGCCGGCGACGACGTTCTTGAGGAGCATCGGCGTCGTGTTGGTGTCGACGAGCCCCGTCGTGATCGTGACGTTGTGGATCCAGAGCTTCTCGAGCTTGAGCGAGACGCTCTTCCCGTGGACGCCGACGTTGGCGACGTGCCCGCCGGCCGTGACGATGTCCTGGCACACGTCGAACGTCGCGGGGAGGCCGACCGCCTCGATGGCCACGTCGACGCCCTTCCCGCCGGTGAGCGCCATGACCTTCTCGACCGCCTTGCCGTCGCCGCTGTTCACGGTCTTCGTGGCGCCCAGCTTCTTCGCGACGGCGAGCCGGTTGTCATCGAGGTCCACCATGATCAGCTCGGCCGGCGAATAGAACTGGGCGGTCAGCAGCGCCGCCAGCCCGACCGGGCCACCGCCGACGATGGCGACGGTGTCGCCCGGCTTCACGGCGCCCTTCAGCACGCCGATCTCGAAGCCGGTCGGGAGGATGTCGCTCAGCATCACCAGCGCGTCCTCGTCGACGCCGGGCGGGACCGCGTACAGGCTGGTGTCGGCGTGCGGGATCCGCACGTACTCGGCCTGCGTCCCGTCGATCAGGTGGCCGAGGATCCAGCCGCCGTCGGCGCAGTGCGAGTACATCCCCTTCTTGCAGGCGTCGCACTTGCCGCAGGACGTGATGCAGGAGATCAGCACGCGATCGCCCTTCTTGAAGTTGGAGACCCCGGTGCCGACCTCCTCGATGACGCCGACCCCCTCGTGGCCGAGGATCCGCCCGTCGGTGACCGCGGGGACGTCGCCCTTCAGGATGTGCAGGTCGGTGCCGCAGATGGTGGTCCGGAGCACCTTCACGATCGCGTCAGTCGGTGCCTTGACGGTGGGCTGCGGCTTTTCCTCCCAGGCCTTCTTTCCGGGTCCGTGGTAGACGAGCGCCTTCATGGGGTCTCCTCTTCTCGCGCCTTGGCGAGACCAACGAGTGAGTGACGGACGCAGCAGCGGCGTCGTCGTCGGCGGATACTGCAAGCGGGACTCCAGTGGCCGGTGCCCGATTCGACTGGCTTTTCGGGTCGCCGCGTAGGAAGGGTGCGAAGTCCGAACGCCTCGGCCGGCCGGAAGTCGAACGGTCGGCGGTCGAGAGATCGATGGTCTCCGCGGGAAGGAACGCGACGTGCCACAAGTGCCGAAGATCGACGACGAACAGCGGGTCCGTTACCGGGCGGCAGTGGAGGCGATGGCCGAGTGGGTCGTCGCGCGGGTCAACGCGCGCGACGTGGGCGCCGACGACTACCTCGAGGCGGCCCTCCAGGTGCTGCGCCGGATCGAGTCGGCGGAGACGTCGGAGCATCTCTGGATCTTCCGCGACCCGATCGTGCTCCAGGCCTCGGACAACGCGTTCGACGCGCTCGACGATCGCTCCGGCGGGCAGCGTGAGTGGCTCCACGCCGACCTCGCCAGCGCGGTGGCCGCCGTGGCGAGGTTCGACGTGATGATGTCGGTGGGGGAGTGGATCACCGCCGAGGGGCTGGGAGAGGGCGACGGTTCGGCGCGCGCCAGCGGCTCCTGACGGAGCTGTCCGGCTCACATCGGCAGCAGCAGCTCCGAGAGCCTCGTGAGGCTCTCCAGCCATCCGACGGGCTGCCAGCTCGCGAGCGACTCGTCCCGGGCGGCGGTCTGGGTGACGTCCATTCGAGTCATCGCCCCCAGCTCCTTGAACGTGACCGCGGTGACGAAGGTCTCCTCGGGATGGTCGGCGAGCACCTCGGTGAAGCAGAGCCTGGTGGGGCGATCGAACTCCAGGTACGCGCCGTGGGAGGCGTGGACCTTCCCGTCTGGCGAGCGCATCGCCAGCCGGATGATGCCGCCGGGCCGGGCGTCGAGCTCGCAGGTGACCATCGTGAAGGCGGACGGCCCCCACCACTTCGAGAGCCGATCGCTGCGAGTCCACGCGTCGAAGACCTGGTCGGGCGAGGCCAGGAAGAAGCGGGCGAAGGAGAGCTCCCGCGCCGAGGCCCAAGGAGAGGTCGAGGTCGCTTCCTGCATTCGCCGCAAGCATGTGGCCGCAGCGCCTGCGGTGCACCTCCCAGAGAGGGCAAGCGGACGTTAACGGATCGCGGCCGCCTCGACGACGTGCGCCCCAGGCGCCGCCGCCTTCGCGGAGGCGATCATCACCCGCGCGACGGCCTCGACTGGCGTGGGCCGGTACTGACCGAGCAGGGGACCCAGCGCGCGCATCACCACGAGCCCGACCTGCTCGGCGGGGCGGCTCTCCGCTCGCTTCCCGTCGAGCATCGACGGCCGAAGGGCGTAGGTGCTCGCGAACCCGAGCTGCGCCACGTCGCGCTCGATCTCACCCTTCACCGACAGGTAGAAGGCGCGGGAGCTCACGTCCGCGCCGAGCGACGAGACGTGCACGAACACGCCGGCGCCGCCCCGCCGTGCAGCCCGCGCGAAGGCCAGGACGGCGCCGTGATCCACGGCCCGGAACGCGTCGCGCGAACCCGCCTTCTTGATGGTCGTCCCGAGGCAGCTGAATGCGACGGTGGGCGGCTCGAGCGCCTCCAGCCCGGACGGCGACGTGAGCTCCGAGACGACCTGGACGAGCTTCGGGTGATCGAGGAGCAGCCTGCGGCGCCCCACCGAGACCACCTTGCCGAAGTGCGCATCGGCGAGAAGCCGTCCGAGCAGCACACCGCCCACGAGCCCACTTCCGCCGGCCAACCATGCGGTCGTCATGACGGACGACCGTAGCACCACCGGGTCGGCGCGAGCTGCGCGCGGCCCCTTCGAGGCGGGGAGTGGCG
>CAWJSR010000041.1:0-16803 GCA_963845515.1 uncultured delta proteobacterium | reverse complement strand
GGAGCTCCTCGGAGAGCCGCTCCACCTCGGCCTCCCGCTCGGCACGCAGCCTGGCCTCCTCGTCCGCGCGCCGCGTCAGGTCGTCGAGCAGCCTGGCGCGCTCCTCGTCGAGCGCGGCGAGCGCCTGCGAGCGGCGGAGCGCCTCGTCCCGCTCGGCCTCCAGCGCGCCCATCTCGGCGAGCAGGTCGGAGAGCACGCAGCGCTTCTCCTCCAGCTGCCGGTCCGCCTCCGAGAGCCGCTCCACCGCCTGGCGCGCCTCCGCGCCCGCGCGCGCCGCCTCGGCGCGCGACCCCTCGAGATCGGTGCGCAGCGCCTCCTCGCGCTCACGGGCGCCCGCCAGATCCGTCTCCAGCTCCCGGACGAGCCCGAGCACCGACTCGGCCGCGCGCGCCGGATCCGTGGGGGGCATGACCGTGGCGGTCCGCGGCCGCGCAGCGTCGGCCACGCGCCGCTTGATCTTCTCCAGCCGGTCGCGCCGGGCGTCGACGGACGGGGAGTCGTCGCGAGCCTCGGCGGCGGCGGCCGACTGCCCCCTCTCCCTGCCCTCTCCCCCGGTGGCCACGACCGCAGCGCCCCCCTCTCCCTCATCGAGGGAGAGGGTCGGGGTGAGGGAGCGGACAACCGGCTCTCCCTCGCCGAGGGAGCGGCTCGGGGTGAGGGAGCGGGCAACCGGCTCCGCGACGGTCGTCGGCGGCGCCGCAGCGCGCAGCCGCGGCTTCAGCTTGGGGACGTTGGCGTCGAAGGCCTTGCGCATGCTCAAGCTCCCGCGGCGGTGGCGACGACCGAGGCCTTGATGCGCCCCAGGATCTCCTGCTGCACCGCCTCGATGTCGGTCGCCCCCTTGGAGTCGGGATCGTACCCGAAGATGGGGCAGCCCTCGCTCGACGCCTGCGCGAACTTGGTGCACTGGCGCACGACGCCGTCGAGGAGGTAGTCGCCGTAGTGCGTCTTCAGCGCGTCCAGCGCCTCCCGGGCGATGCGGAAGGTCTGGTTGTACGCGTTGACGACGATGAAGATGTGCTCCAGCTGGTGCGAGAGATCGGTCTCGAGCCCCTGGACCGTCTCGAAGAGGAGGCGCAGCCCGTCGTAGGACAGGAAGTCGGCGAGCACGGGGATGATCAGGTCGCTGGCCGCCATGAGGGCGTTGAGGTTCAGCAGGCCGAAGGACGGCGGCGCGTCCATCACGACGAAGTCGTACTTCCCCTCGACGTCCTTCAGCGCGTTCCGGAGCCGGAACTCGCGCCCGGCGAGCGGCATGAGCGCCAGGTCGATGGTGCTCATCGCCAGGTTGGCCGGGACGAGGTCGAGCCCCGGCATCCCGGTCTTCACGGTCAGCTCGGTGAGCGGCGTCTTGCGGATGAGCGCGTCGTAGAGCGTCCGGGTGTGCTCGGAGCCCTCCTGCCCGAGGCACTTCGTGGCGTGCCCCTGGCTGTCGAGGTCGATGACGAGGACCCGGTAGCCGCGCTCCGCGAGCCGGTAGGCGTAAGAGGACGAGAGGCTGGTCTTCCCCGTCCCGCCCTTGAAGTTGAGGAAGAGCTCGACGCGCGGCGGGAACGGAGGCGGGCGCTTGTTCAGCTTGTCGCGAAGGATGGGGAGATCGGCGGGGGCGAAGCCGTCCTTGCGCCCCAGCGCCACCTCGACCTGCCGCTGCGTCGCGCCGACGATCTCGGCGAGCCGCTTCGAGCTGTAACGGACATTCTCCATTCGATTCCCCTAGCCCACGTACCAGCGTGGCCCGCGCGCGACGACAGCGCCGCGCGCGGCGAGCCCGCTCAGCGACTCTTCGATCCTGCCCGGCGACGCCGAGAGCAACCCGGCGAGCTCACCGACCGCCCTGCCCCGCAGCGCGGCGCGGAGCTCGGCGACGATCGCCGACTCGAGGCCACCCGCGGACGGACCGGGATCGCTCTTCCTCCCCGCGCGAGCGCTCTCATGGGTGACCTGGCTCTCGACCTCGGCGACCGCCACGCGGCCGACCGGCCTCGCCACCACCGTGGCCGCCGGCTTCACCGTCGCCCGCTTCACCGCCTGGGCGGCGTACCTGTGTACCACCAGCGCGGGCGCCCGTCCGTGCTCCGCGGCGCCCATCACCGCGCTCCGCACCTCCGCCGGCGCCATGGCGGCGAGCCGCTCGGCGATCCGGCGCGCGGCCCGGCGCCGCTCGTGGTCCGGGGCGTCCCCGTCCACGCGCTCGCCGCTCCAGCGGCCGAGCGTCTCCGCGGCCGACCGGCGCACCCCTGCGTCCGCGTGCTCCAGCGCCCTGGCGAGCGAGTGCTGCGCCGCCGCCGTGGGGCGGCCGGAGAGCGCCGCGGCAGCGGCGCGGGCGACGCCACCGTCAGGGTCGCGCAGCGCAGCGGCGAGCGCCTCGTCGGCCTGCGCGCTCTTCGAGAAGGCGAGCAGGAGCGAGGCGCGACGGCGGACGATCGGGCTCCCGTCCCCCATTGCCGCGAGCACCTTCACCTCGGCGAGGTCGGGCGCCAGCCTCGCGAGCGCGTCGAGGGCAGCCGCTCGGACCGCCGGCCTCGCGTCCTCGAAGGCGGCGCCGGCCAGATCCGCGGCGAACGGCTCGTCGACGCGGGCGAGGGCTCCAAGCAGCGCGACCTTCACCTCGGCGTCAGGCTCCCTGCCTACTGCGGCGGCGAGGAGCGGCGCCGCCGCCCTGGGGCCGAGCGCCTCCAGCCGGCGCACCGCCCGCAGCCGCGCGGCGGGCTCGGTGGACCGCAGCCGCTCGACCGCATCCTCGAAGAGGACGCGGTCGCTCTCGGTGGTGAGCTGGCTGCGCAGCGTGCCGGCGTCGCGCGCGGTCAGGCTGGCGCGCCCCTCGGCGGCGAAGCGATCTCCGAGCTCCCCCACGCTGGCATGGCCGGCGCTCGGCGCCCTCACGGCGGGAGTCGTGGCCACCCCCTCCACCGTCGCCTTGAACCTCCGCAGCTCCTCGAGCTCCCCGCGCAGCTCGGCGATGAAGCCGGCGAGGTCCGCCTGGTCGCCGGAGCCGTCGCCCTCGCTCCCCGGAGCCCCCGCGAGGCGCGCCTGCTCGACCAGCCCCGCGATGAGCCGCTCGCGCTCGCCCTCGAGGAGCCTCACCCGCTCGGAGAGCTCACCCGCACGCCGCTGCGACTCTTCGCGCGCGCCGCGCGCCGCGGCGAGCGCACCTTCCAGCTCGACCGCCTTGCGGTGGGTAGACGACGCGTCGGCGCTCGCACGCTCCGCCGTCTGGACCGCGGCGCGGAGCTCCGACTCCAGCTGCGACACCCGGCACTCGAAGAAGACGATCTTCTCGAGCGCGCCGCGCAGCAGCCCCGCTGGATCGATGGATCTGTCCCCCGGAGCCCGCCCGTCCATACCCGCACCACCCACCCGCCGCCCGTGAGAGATCCCGCGTGATCCCAGGATCTTGCAGCGATACCGCAAGGTAGCGGACCTGGATCCCGAAGGCAAATTTGTTGACGGCGCGAGATCGCTGTGGATCCCGCCCGAGGTGCGCCTAGGCGATCCCGTCCAACCCTTCCTTGCCGATGACCGGGTTCCACCCGAGCAGCTCCCACTGCGCGGTGCCTCCCCTGACGAAGGGGTCGGCGTCGCGGATGGCCTCGAGCTTCGCCGCCCAGCCCTCGTCGGGCACGCGGAGGATCACTGCGCCGCCGTAGCGGGGCTCGAACGGACCGGAGGCGACGAGCGTCCCGGCCGCCTTCAGCTCCTTTAGGTAGGCCCGGTGGGAGTCGGTCGCGGCGGCGACCTCGTCGAGCGACTTGCGGTAGCGGATGAGTGCGATGGCGTACATGCGGCCGTTCTACCGCGCCGGCGGCCCGCCGTCACCGCTGGCGGAGCCGGGACCACTCCAGGATCGCCGCAGCGCCGCGCCGGCCCGAGGGGACGTCGGTGAGCACGAACTGGTCCGCGACGGCCGCGTCCTGCGCGGCCAGGTACGCCGCCGGGTCCGCGAGCGCGCGCGCCAGCGCCGCCGGCAAGTCCTCGAAGCGCGTGACGACCTCGCCGCAGCGCCAGCCGTCGGCCAGGGCGATCCGGCCGTGCGGACCCAGCCGCACCGCCTTCTCGTCCGGCGTCGCGCCGGCGCTGATCCGGTGGGGATCCAGGAAGACGCACGGGCGCCGCCGCAGCGCGAGCACCTCGAAGAGCTGCGAGCTGGAGTCGCCGAGGTAGAGGTCGGCGATCGTCGCGTACGAGAGGTCGAGCAGCCGTGGACCGTCGACGTCCAGGTGGACGTTGGGCAGCCCTCGGAAGCGCGCGAGGGCGGAGACGTCGGCGCGCCGGTCGAAGAGGTTCACGTGCGGGGCGAAGACCAGGTTGAAGTCGCGGCTCGAGGCGAAGAGCTCGAGGACCCGCTCGCCCCAGCGCGGCCACGACGGCGCGATCCGCCAGTGCGGGTTGTAGAGGATCACTGGACGATCCTCGGCGAAGAGCCGCTCCGCGGGCCTGCGCGGGAGGTCGAGCTTGGGGTAGCCCACCTCCCGGCACGGGACGCCGAGCTCGCGGAAGCCGCGCTCCATCGCGGCGCCGAAGGCGAGCGCGAAGTCGGCCCCCTCCGCGAATGGGACCGCGGCAGCGGTGCCGCCGTGCGGCACGAAGACGAGCGCGGCCCGCGCGCCAAGACGTGCCCCGCGCGCCACCTGGCGCGCGCGCCGGCGCAGGTAGTTGCAGGGAAGGACCACGGCGTCGTACTCGCGGGCGAGCCGCGGCAGGTGCGCCCACGGGAGAACGCGGGTCGTCCTGTCGCCGCGCAGCAGCCCGCGCAGCCGCGCGCCGGCCGTCACCGGGAGCCGCAGGAAGCGGAGCCTCTCCGACGCCGGGTACCGCTCCCCGATGCCGCGAAGGAGCCGCTCGAGCGGCTCGTCGCAGTAGGCGTCGACCCGGACGCCCGGCAGCGCCGCCAGCTCGAAGAGGACCGGGCCGAAGTGAAAGGCGTGGGACTCGTCGTGGAAGGCGAGGAAGGCGATCCGACGCTCGTCGAGGGACATATCCGAGGGCGGAGGATGCCCGAGGGGCGCGGTGGCGGCAAGGCGCCGAAGCGTCCACTTGCACCCGACTCTCCCGCTCGGCGCCGCCCGGCTTCGGCTACCATCCGGCCGTGGAGCGAGTCTTCGCGGCGTGCGCACCCGGGCTCGAGCCCACCCTCGCCGCCGAGCTGCGGTCGCTCGGGCTCGAGGCGCGCCCCGTCGCTGGTGGCGCCGAGGCCTCCGGTGAGGACGCCGTCGCGCTCTCATGCCTCGGCTCGCGCGTCGCGGACGGCGTGCTGCTCCGGCTCTGGGAGGGACCCGAGCGCGACGCCGACGAGGGGAAGCGCGAGGCGCACAGGATCGCGGGCGACCGCGCGGACATCGTCTTCCGGCGCGACGGGGGGCGGCTCGTCATCTCGTTCGACGCCGTCGGCGCGCCGCTCTTCAAGCGCGGCTGGCGGGCGCGGATCGGCGCTGCGCCGCTGCGCGAGACGCTGGCGGCCGGCCTCCTGCTCGCCTGCGGCCACGACGGGAGCCGCCCGTTCCTCGACCCGATGTGCGGCTCGGGGACGCTCGCGATCGAGGCGGCGCTCATCGCGGCAGGGCGCGCACCGGGGCTCGGCCGCACCTTCGCCTTCGAGGGTCTCCCGGGCCACGACGCCGCGCGCACCGCGCGCGTGCGGAAGCGACTCGCCGCCCTGGCCCGCCAGATCCCGTCACCGATCCACGCCTCCGACCGCAACGCGGGCGCGCTCCGGCTCGCGCAGAAGAACGCCGCGGCCGCGGGCGTCGCCGACGCGATCAGGTTCGAGCGGCTCGACGCTGCCGAGGCGGCGATCCCCCCGGCGCCCGGGCTCTGCGCCGTCAACCCTCCGTACGGCATCAGGCTGGACGAGGAGACCGCGGGCTCGTGGCGCGCGCTCGCGGCGCTCCTGCCGCGGCTCGCGGGCTGGGAGGTGGCGATCATCGCCCCGGAGCGCGGGTACGAGAAGCTCCTCCCCGCACCGACCTCCGCGGACATGGAGGTGCGCAATGGAGGGATCCGTTGCCGGCTCCTCCGGTACCATCCGGGCGAGACGAAGGGAGACGACAGGTGAAGGACTCCGAGAGGGCGTTCCGGATCATGATCGCGGTCGCGGCGCTCGCGGTCGTGATCTCCGGCGTCGCGCCGAAGGACCGGGCGACCTGGTGGATGGAGGTGGCGCCGGTGCTCATCGCGGTGCCGATCCTCTGGGCGACGCGCAGGCGCTTCCCGCTCACGCCACTCCTCTATGGCCTCGTCGCCGTCCACGCGTGCGTCCTCTCGCTGGGGGGCCGCTACACCTACGCGGAGGTGCCGCTCGGCTTCTGGGTCAGGGACGCGCTCGGGCTCGCGCGCAACCACTACGACCGGGTCGGCCACCTGATGCAGGGCTTCGTCCCGGCGCTCGTCGCGCGGGAGGTGCTGCTGCGCACGTCGCCGCTGCGGCCGGGGCGCTGGCTCTTCACGCTGGTCACGGCGGTGGCGCTGGCCGTCTCCGCCATCTACGAGTTCGTGGAGTGGTGGGCCGCGCTGCTGCTCGGCCAGGGGGCCGAGGCGTTCCTCGGCACGCAAGGCGATCCGTGGGACACGCAGTGGGACATGTTCCTCGCCTTCACCGGCGCGCTGCTCGCGCAGGCGCTCCTCGCCCGCACCCAGGATCGGCAGCTCGCGCGGCTCGCGCAGGAGCCGCCCGCCCGGTGAGCTTCGTCCGCCGAGCGCTGCTCGCCCTGCCCGCGCTCGCGGCCTGCTACGCCTACGCGCCGCCACGCTGGGCCGCCGCCGAGCAGCCGGAGGAGTCCACCGGAGGGCCGCCGACGCTGGAGGTTCCCGACGGAGCCCGCGGCCGGATCGTGGAGGCCGCACGGAGCCTCCTCGGCCACTCGTTCTCCGGGGACTGCTCCACCTTCGTGCGGTGGGCGATGCGGGAGGCGGAGGTCGACCTGGGACCGCTCCGACCCGCGCGCTCGATGAGCGAGTCGCTGCACCTCGCGTCGCGCGAGGTGCAGCGTCCGGAGCCTGGCGACATGGTCTTCTTCCACGACACCTACGATCGGAACCGGGACGGGAAGCTGGGCGACCGCTGGACCCACGTGTCGGTGGTCGAGGCCGTCGATGGGGACCGGATCTGGATCCTCCACCGCGGCGGGAAGGGGATCGTCCGGCTGCGGATGGACCTCACGCGGCCGACCGACGAGAGCGCCAACGATCCCGTCCGCGCGCGCTCCCGCCGCGACCCGCCCGGAACCCGCTACCTGACGGCGGAACTCTTCGCTGGGTACGGGTCGGTCGTGGAATGATGTGGAGCGGCGGCGCCCGTCACGGGTGAAGGGCGGCGCCTCTTCAAGGAGGGGGTTCACCACGGAACGGCTCGCGCCGTTGCTGCTCGCGCTCACGCTGGTCGCCGCCGGGCTCACGCCGGGAGGCGCCGCGGCGCTCGTCCGCGAGGACGGGCACGCGTCGGGCGTCCCACTCACCGTGGAGCCTTCGGCGCCGGACGTGCAGCTCTGGATCGACGGCCAGGCGATCGCCGACGCTGCTCCGCTCGCGCTGACGCTCTCCGACGGCGGGCGTTGGCGGCGCCGGGCGTTCCCGCCGCGGTGGAGCCTCTCCGGCGGTCTGGGGGTCGAGCGCCTCTCCCTCGCGCTCAGCCTCGGCCCGGAGGCGCTGGGGCTGGCCGCCCAGGTGGACCTCGTCCGCCGAGGTGGCTGGAAGCTCGCGACCACCGTCACGGCCATCGCGCCGTTCAGCGGCGGCTACGACCTCTGCTTCGTCCCGGTGCTCGCGACCAGCCGCACGCTGGGCGACGGGGTGAAGCTGGTGCCGTTCGGCGCGGCGCGCGTCCGCTGGGGCGTGACGCGCTACGAGCTGGAGGGCTGGAGCGGCGACCGACGCAACCCTTACGCCTACGCGCAGACGCGCGACCTGGCGCTCGCGCCCATGGCCGGCGTCGCCGTCGTGACCCGGTTCGCGGAGCTGCGGGCCACGGCGGGATGGGAGATCTACCTGGTGAACCGCCTCACCTGGGAGGACCGCCGCCCCACCGACTTCACGCGCGTCGGCGGCGCGTTCGCGCTCCTCGCACTCCGACTCAGGCTCGGGAGCAGCTGATGACCTGCCGCCGTCCGACTTCGATCCCGTGGCTCGTCCTTCTCTCCTTCGTCGCGGGATGCCCTCCGGAGCTCCCGGACGGCGTCGCGGCGCACACCTGCGCCCTCCTCGACGACGGATCGGTCTGGTGCTGGGGCGACAACAGCCACGGCGAGCTGGGCGACGGCACGGTGTACGATCGCGCCAGGCCGGTCGCCGTCGCGGGGCTGCCCCCTGCGAGCTCGGTGGGGGCGGGGCTCGGGTTCACCTGCGCCTCGACCCTGGACGGCCTCGTCTACTGCTGGGGCCAGAACGACGAGGGGCAGCTTGGAGACGGCTCGACGGCTGACCGCGCGACACCGGCGCCGGTCCCGGGGCTGTCCGGGGTGCGTGCGACGGCCGCCGGGCGGGACTCTGCTTGCGCCGTGCTGGAGACCGGTGAGGTCCTCTGCTGGGGCACGATGGGGGATGCGGCTCGGACCCCGAAGGCAGTCACGGGGCTGCTGGCGGCCGCCGTAGACGTCACGGTCAGTGACTACGGGTGCGCCATCCTGACGACGGGGGAGGTCCGATGCTGGCGTTGGGATGGCGTGGCCTGGGACGCCCCGTTCACGTCGGCGGTCTCCGTCGCGCCGACCTGGTATGCGTCACCCTGTGCGGCGCTCACGGACGGAAGCGTGACCTGCACCGACGCGCTGCCCGGCCCCGCCGTAGCGGTCGCAGGCGGCCGGGACGAGCTGTGTGCGCTCCTCGAGGACGGGGGAGTCTGGTGCTGGGGCGACGCCCTGGGCGCGTCCACTGACTCCGACTCCCCCGCCCCGTATTCCACCGGGGCGGCGGCGGTCGCCGTCGGCGACGACTTCGCGTGCGCGCTCCTCTCGTCGGGCGGCGTCGAGTGCTGGGGAGAGAACTGGGCTGGCCAGCTCGGAGACGGGACGGATCGGAAGCGCGCCGCGCCGGTGACCGTCATGGGGCTGCCACTCCCTGCGACCGCTGTCACGGCCTCCCTCGGACGCGAGATCTTCGACTCCGGCTGCGGCGGGACGAGCAGGGACTGACCCCTCCGCGGGACCTGCGCCGCCGAGTGTCCGACCCCCGAGTACTCTAGGGGCTCCTTGTCCCTGCGCATCCTCCACACCTCCGACTGGCACCTCGGCCGTTCGCTTCACGAGGAGCCGCTCCTCGCCGACCAGGCGTGGGCGCTCGACCAGCTCTTCGCGCTCCTGAAGGACGATCGGCCGGACGCGCTCGTCGTCGCCGGTGACGTCTACGATCGCGCCGTCCCGCCTCCGGAGGCGGTGACGCTGCTCGACGACTTCCTCTTCAGGGTGGCGGAGCTGAACGTCCCCGTCGTCGCCGTCGCCGGCAACCACGACTCCGGCGAGCGGCTCTCCTTCGCGGCCCGGCTGCTCGCCTCCCGCGGCGTCCACCTGCGCGGTGCGCTCGGGCAGGAGGCGCGACCGATCGAGCTCCCCGGCAAGGGGTTCATCTACGCGCTCCCGTTCGTGGAGCCGGAGGAGGTCCGCGTCGCAGAGCAGGACGAGGGGCTCAGGGGACACGCGGCCGCGACCGAGCGCGTGCTCTCCCGCGTCCGCGCGGACGCCGCGACCCGCTCGCTCCCCACCGTCCTCGTCGCCCACGCCTTCGTGCAGGGCTGCACGGAGACGCCCGACAGCGAGCGCCCCCTGAGCGTCGGCTCGGCCGGGAGCGTGCCGGTCGAGACCTTCGCCGGCTTCGACTGCGTGGCGCTCGGCCACCTCCACGAGCAGCAGGCGCCCGCCGAGCTGCTGCGCTACTCCGGCTCGCTCCTCAAGTACTCCTTCGACGAGGCGCCCCACAGGAAGGGGGTGCTCCGGCTCGAGGTGGAGAAGGGAGCGCTGCGCGTCGAGGAGGTCCCGCTCGGCCAGCGGCGCGACGTCGTCCGGCTGCGCGGCACGCTCGACGAGCTGCTGGCGCGGCCGGAGCTGAAGGCGCACGAGCAGGCCCTCGTCGAGGCGACGCTGCTCGACCCGGGCTACGTCTTCGACGCGAAGCGGAAGCTGGAGCGCCGCTTCCGGCACGTCCTCAGCGTCGTGCGCGAGGCGATCGCGGCCGGACCCGCCGGCGAGTTCGCCACCTGCGTCGAGGGGGCGGGGAGCGACGACCGGCGGCTCTTCGAGGCGTTCCTGGAGAAGGTCGCCGGCGCCCCCCCCACCGGCCCCGAGCAGGCCGTCTTCGACGCGGCCCTCGAGGCGACCCGCCGCGCGGAGTCCAGGGAGTGAGGCCGCTGACGCTCTCGCTGGAGGCCTTCGGCCCGTTCGCGAGCCCGCAGGAGATCGACTTCGGCGCGCTCGGCGGCGGCGACCTCTTCCTCGTCCACGGCCCCACCGGCGCCGGCAAGACCACCATCTTCGACGCGATGGTCTTCGCGCTCTACGGCGTCGTCCCGGGGACGCGCCCCGAGGACCGGCTGCGCGCCAATCGCGCGCCCGAGGGCCGGCCGGCCCTGGTGCGCTTCCGCTTCTCACTGGGGACGGCGGTCTACCGTGCCGAGCGGACCGCCGCCTGGGATCGGCCGAAGAAGAGGGGGACCGGGACCGTGCGCGAGGGGCAGACCGCCTCCCTCGTCCGCGAGGACGCCGGAGGCGCCGGGTCGGTGGTCGCGGCCAGGCCAACCGAGGTGAACGAGGCGGTCGAGCGGCTCCTCGGCATGGCGGCCGCGCAGTTCACGCAGGTGGCGCTCCTGCCCCAGGGCGAGTTCAAGAACCTGCTCGTCGCCGGGGCGGAGGAGCGCGAAGCGCTCCTGCAGCGGCTCTTCGGGACCGAGACGTACGGAGCCATC
This sequence comes from uncultured delta proteobacterium, assembly GCA_963845515.1. Classification (GTDB taxonomy): domain Bacteria; phylum Myxococcota; class Myxococcia; order Myxococcales; family Anaeromyxobacteraceae; genus DATIVK01. Next base: position 5,918 of record CAWJSR010000041.1, on the reverse strand, counting down.
GAGCGGCGGCTCGTCGACATGAAGGTCGACCTGGAGCGGCGGGCGAAGGAGCTCCGCACGCGGAGCGAGGAGGCGCTCGGGGGCCGCACGGCCGAAGCGCTCTCCGCGGCCAGGAGCGAGGCGGAGGCCGGGCTCGCCGCCGCTGCGGCCGACGCCGCCGCGAAGGCGGAGGTGGCCGCCCGGGCCGCCGAGCGCTTCAACGAGGTGAACGTGCTCGCCGAGCGCTTCCGCGACCTGGACGCGGCGCGGGCGGCGATCGCGAGGCTGGAGGCGGATGCGCCGCGCCTCCGCGAGGACGAGGCGCGGCTCGCGCGCGGGGCCGACGCGGAGCGGGTGCGCGATCGGCTGCTCGCCGCCAGGCGCGCGGCCGAGGAGCGGGTGGCCCGGACGCGAGCCGACGAACGCGGCCGGCAGGCGCTCGCGGCCGTGCGCACGTCGCGAACCGCGGCAGCCTCCGCCCTGGCGGCCGCGCGGGACGTCGCCGCTCGCAAGCCGGTCGAGGAGGCCGAGGCCGGGCTCGCGCGCATCGACGCGGAGCTGTCGAGCCTGCGCCCCGTCGCGGCGGAGGCTGGCGCGCGCGCGGAGACCCTCGCCTCCGTCGAGGCGGCCCTGCTCGCCGCGCGGGAGCGCGACGCCGCCGAGGCTGAGGGCGCGAAGCAGCGCTCGACGCTGGAGCGAGCGTCGCGGCGCGTCGCCGCCGCGACCGGCGCGGCCGAGGCGGCCCGGCGCGAGGCCAGGCGGCTCGGCCAGGAGCGCGAGCAGGGGATCACCGGCTGGCTCGCGCAGCGGCGGCTGGAGTCGGGCAAGCCCTGCCCCGTGTGCGGCTCCACCGAGCACCCCGCCCCGGCCAGCCCCGCGCGCCGGGCCCCCGAGCGCGAGGAGATCGAGGCCGCCGAGGAGGCGGCGCGCGCTGCGGACGCGGACACCGCGGCGGCCGTCCTCGAGCGCGACCTCGCCGCGCAGCGGCTCGATGCGGCGGCCGTGACGGCCGAGGCGGCGCGGACGCGCGAGGCGCGTCCGGTGGCGATCCTGGAGGCCGACCGCACGGCGGCCACGGAGGCGCGGGACGGCTCGCGCGCGGCGGCCGCCCGGCTGGTGGCGCTCGAGCAGGGAGCGGTGAAGGGCGCGGCCGCGATCGCAGCGGCGCGGTCCGCGCTCGACGCGAGGATCGCGGCGGCCGGCGCAGCGGACGCGGAGGCCGAGGCAACGCTCCGGGCGGCGGAGGCCGGGGCCGCGGGAGCGGCAGCGGAGCTCGCGCGGGCGGTGCAGACGGAGGCGACCGCGCTGGCCGACGCGGCGCTGGCAGCGTCCGAGGCGGGCTTCGCCGACGCCGCGGCGTGCGAGGCGGCGCTGATCGCGCCGCCCGACCGGACCGTCCTGGCGGCGTCCGTCCAGCGCCGCAAGGACGAGCTCGGCGCCGCGCGCGCCCAGGATGGCTCGCTCGCGGCGGAGCTGGAGGGGAGGCAGCGCCCCGACCTCGATGGAGCGCGCGCGACGCAGACGGCGGCCGCGCGGGCAGCGACCGACGCCGCAGAGGCGAAGGCCCGCGCCGAGGCGGCGCTGCAGGCGCTGGTCACGACGCAGGAGCGGCTGGGCGCGCTCGCCGCCGACGCGGCGGCGGTGGACGGGGAGCTGGCCGTCGTGGGGCGCGTGGCGGAGCTGACCCGCGGCAAGAACCCGCTCGGCATGTCGCTCCAGCGGTTCGTCCTCGCGGCGCGGCTGGAGGAGGTGGCCGAGGCGGCGAGCCGCCGTCTTCACCTCATGTCCGCGGGGCGCTTCCGGCTGCGACACGACGTGGCGATGGAGCGGAAGGGCTCGGCGGCGGGGCTGGGGCTGGTGGTCGAGGACGCCTGGACGGGCGTCGCCGACAGGCCCGTCGCCGCGCTCTCCGGCGGCGAGACCTTCCTCGCCAGCCTCTCGCTCGCGCTCGGCCTCTCCGACGTGGTGCTCCGCCGCACCGGCGGCCGGCGGCTCGACGCGCTGTTCGTGGACGAGGGGTTCGGCTCGCTGGACGACGAGACGCTCGACCAGGCCATACGCGTGCTGGAGGCGCTCGGCGGCGAGGGGCGGCTGGTGGGGGTCATCTCCCACGTCGCCGAGCTGCGCCGCAGGATCCCGGCACGGATCGAGGTGACGCGAACCCCGTCGGGCTCCAGCGTGACCGTGCGGGGAGCCTAGGAGCCCCCTCACCCTGCCCTCACCCCGGTGGGGGAGAGGGGATGATTCCATTCGTGAAGAGGCTCTCCCCGGTGGGGGAGAGGGGGATGAGCACGTACGCGCGGACTCTACCCCGGCCGAGGAAGGGGCTGGTCTCGTGAGCGAGGACTCTCCCCCGGTGTGGGAGAGGGGGTGGTCACGTGAGCGGGGGAGGGGCTCACCCCTCGCGGCTGTTCGGGTGACGGACGTCGGTGCCGCGGACCATGAAGACGACCATCTCGGCCAGGTTGGTGGCGTGGTCGCCGAACCGCTCCAGGTGCTTCGCGGTGAACATGAGCGCGGTCGCGCGCCGGATGTTGCGCGCGTCCTCCATCATGATCACGACCAGGTCGTTGAACATCTTGTGGTAGAGCGTGTCGAGGTGGTCGTCGTCGGCGATCACCTTCTCGGCCTTCTGGACGTCGCGCGTGACGAAGGCCTCCAGCGCCAGCCGGAGCTGGGCCTCAGCCATCTCGGCGAGGCGGGAGAGGTCGTGGAGGGGCGCCAGCGGCGGCGCCTGCGTGAGGGCGAGCGCCCGCTCCGCCACGTTGACCGCCAGGTCGCCCATCCGCTCCAGGTCGGTGACGATCTTGAGCGAGGTGGTGATGAAGCGGAGGTCGCTCGCTGCCGGCTGGCGCAGCGCGAGGATCCGGCGGCAGGCCGCGTCGATCTCCACCTCGATCCGGTTCACCTGCTTGTCGCGGGCCTTCACCTGCTCGGCGAGGGAGGTGTCGCGCTCCACGACCGCGCGCGTGGCGGCGCCGATGGCGTGCTCCACGAGGCCGCCCATCTCCAGCAGCCGCTCGCGGAGCGACGTCAGCTCGGCCTCGTAGGCCTTGTCGGTGTGCGCCCTGGACGCTTCGTTCTTGGCCGTCACGGCGCCCACTCTACCCGAACTTTCCGGTGACGTAGTCCTCGGTCCGCTGCTCCGAGGGGTTCGTGAAGATCTTCTCCGTCGGCCCCACCTCGATCAGCTCGCCCATGTAGAAGAAGGCGGTGTCGTCCGAGACCCGGGCCGCCTGCTGCATGTTGTGGGTCACGATGACGATGGTGTACTGCGCGCGCAGCTCGTGGATGAGATCCTCGATCCGCGCCGTGGCGATCGGGTCGAGGGCGCTCGCGGGCTCGTCCATCAGCAGGACCTCCGGCTCGACGGCGAGCGCGCGGGCGATGCAGAGCCGCTGCTGCTGGCCGCCGGAGAGGCCGAGGGCGCTCTCCTGCAGCCGGTCCTTCACCTCGTCCCAGAGCGCCGCGCCATGGAGCGAGCGCTCGACCCGCTCGGCGAGCTCAGCCCTGTCCTTCATGCCGCCGACGCGGAGGCCGTAGGCCACGTTCTCGAAGATCGACTTGGGGAACGGGTTGGAGCGCTGGAAGACCATGCCGACGCGGCGGCGCAGGTCCACCGGATCGATCGCGCCGCCAAGGACGTCTTCGCCGTCCAGCAGGATCGTCCCGGTCGCGTGCGAGCCCGGGATGAGGTCGTTCATCCGGTTCAGGGCCCGGAGGAAGGTGGACTTGCCGCAGCCGGAGGGGCCGATCAGCGCCATGACGCGGCGCTCGCGGGAGCCGGAGGGATACGCGGTTCACCGCCACCTTCTCGCCGTAGCTGACGACGAGGTCGCGGACCTCCAGCTTGTCGGCGGCCAGGCCGCCAGCCTGCGCCGGGATGCCGGCGGCGACGACGCGCGCGCCCGCCCCTGCTTCGGCGGCGTCGGCTGCGGGAGAGGGCGCGGAACGTGAAAGCGTCTGCTGCGAGCATGAGCCTGTCCTCAGGCGATCGCGCGACGGCGCGTGCGAGCGCGGATGAAGATGGCGACGGCGTTGAGCAGCGAAGGTGAGCGCGAGGAGGACGAAGACCGTCGCGTAGAGGAGCGGCCGCGCCGCCTCCACGTCCGGCGACTGCGTCGCCAGCACGTAGGTGTGGTAGCCGAGGTGCATGAACTGCGACCACGGCGTGTGGGGGAGGTCGGGGAGGTAGTAGGCGACGCCGGTGAAGAGGATCGGCGCCACCTCGCCCGCGCCCCGCGCCACGGCGAGGATGGCGCCGGTGAGGATGCCCGGCAGCGCCGCAGGGCAGGACGACGCGGGCCAGCGTCTGCGAGCGGGTCGCGCCGAGGGCGAGGCTCGCGTCGCGCCACTCGCTGGGGACGGAGCGCAGCGCCTCCTCGGTGGCGACGATCACGACGGGCAGCGTGAGGATCGCGAGCGTCAGCGCCGCCCAGACGAGGGCGGGCTGCCCGAACCGGAGCTGACCGTCACCGACGACCCTGTCGAGGCCGCGCCCCACGAACTGGACGAAGAAGCCGAGGCCGAAGAGGCCGAAGACGATCGACGGCACGCCTGCGAGGTTGGTGACCGCCACCCGCACGAGCGCCGCGAGGCGGGAGCCCTTCGGCGCGTACTCGTGGAGGTAGACGGCGGTCGCCACGCCGACCGGCATGACGGCGACGGTCATCAGGACCGTGAGGATCGCCGTCCCGTAGATGGCCGGGAAGATCCCGCCGGCAGTCATCCCGTCGGTAGGGGCGGCGGTGAGGAACTCCCAGGAGAGCCGGCCGATCCCGCCCCTGAGCACGTCGACGCACGATGACGGCGAGCATCGCGATCACGAGCAGCGTCGCGAGGCCCGTGACCCAGGTCATCCCGGTCCCCACGAGGCGGCGTCGGGTCTGGGCCGTGCTCATGCGTCGCTCGCGGTCATCCGGCGGACCAGCCGGTGGACGATGGCGCCTGCGGCGGTGTTCAGGACGAAGGTGAAGAGGAAGAGCTCGACCCCGATGAAGAAGAGGAGCGAGTAGTGGGCGCCGCCGAAGACCACCTCGCCCATCTCCGCCGCGATGGTGGCCGAGAGCGTCCGGACCGAGTCGCCGAGGCTCAGCGAGCTGATCGCCGCGTTCCCCGAGGCCATCAGGACGATCATCGTCTCGCCGATGGCGCGGCCGAAGCCGAGCACCACCGCCGCGAGCACCCCGGGGGCCGCGGCCGGGAGCACCACGCGCCAGGCCGTCTCCCAGCGGGTCGCGCCGAGGGCGAGCGACGCCTCCCGGTAGGAGCGCGGGACCGAGGTGAGCGCGTCCTCGGAGACCGTGAAGATGACCGGGACGACGGTGACGGCGAGCGCGAGCCCCGCGACGACCGCGTTGAGCCGGGAGGCGAAGCCGAAGCCGGCCTGCAGCACGCTCGCCATCACCATCAGGGCGAAGAAGCCGAGGACCACCGAGGGAATGCCGGCGAGGAGCTCGATGACCGGCTTCACCACCTCGCGGAGGCGGCGCGGCGCGAACTCGGCGCTGAAGAGCGCCGCGGCGATCCCCAGCGGCACCGCCGCCAGCATCGCGACCAGCGTGGCCTTCAGCGTCCCGATGAAGAGCGGGATCATGGAGACCTTCGGGATGGTCGAGACGGGCTGCCACATGAACCCGGCGGGCTTCCCCTGCCGGAGCACCTGGGGGAGGAACATCTTCGAGGGGCTCGCCTCGGCGCGGACCTCCGCGTCGAGGAGGAGCGGCAGCGCCTCCTTCGCGACGAAGACGAAGATGAGCGCGACGGCGGCGATCCCGGTCAGCGCCACGATCGTGATGGCGGCCTCGATGGCCTTCTCGCGGAGCTGGCGCCGCCGGCTCCTGGAAGGGGAGGCGGGGCGCCCGCCGGCCGTGATCGTCGCTGCGTCCATGGCCCAACTTGTAGGGTGGCGCGATTGCGCGGGCAGCAATACGTGTATG
>CAWJSR010000040.1:0-64696 GCA_963845515.1 uncultured delta proteobacterium | reverse complement strand
GGTTCTTGAAGAGGTCGTCCGCGACGATGTCCGTGTCGTACGGGAAGTTCTCCGTCGCGACGACGAAGGCTCCCTGGATGAAGAAGAGGACGAGGAAGAGGTTGAGGAACTGGTAGTTGATGCGCTCCCAGAACGGCGCCCCCTTGACCTCCATCGGGCGGCGGGCGCGGGCCTCGATGGCGAGCCGTGAGCCGAGCTCGACCCGGACCGCGCCGGCGCGCGGCACGACCACGGTGTAGGCGCCGTCGATCTTGTCGTCCGCGGTCGCCTTGTGCTCGCGGACCAGCTTCGCGAGCGACGTCCGCTTCCCCTTCTCGTCCAGGACGCCTGTCATGCCGCGGGCGAAGGTCACGCGGTAGTCGCCGGACTCGTGGCGAAGGATTGGGAACTCGGCGACCGGCAGGTCGGCGCCGGCGAGCCGGAGCGCGCACCCGGGCGTCTCCCCGACGAGGACAGGCGTGCCGGCCGCGCGGAACGTGCCGGCCTCGATGAGCGTGTCGCCCCAGAGGACGCGGAGCTCGACGCCGAGGTCTGTCTCGGAGGAGAGGTCTTCAGAGACCGGCTCCGCGACCTTCATCGGACGGGCTCGCGCGGGGTGCGGGGCACGGAACGCTGCTGCTGCCGCGACCGAGGGCGCGGGGGCGGCGGGCGCGGGCGCTGCGGCGGGTGCCGGAGCGGCAGCCTTGGCCGCCGGGATCCCGACGGCCGTGGCACGTTGGGCCGCGTGGGCAGGCGCCTGGGCAGCTGGCATTCCGATGACGGTCGCCCGCGTGGAGGAGGCTGAGGGCGCTGGTGCTGGTGCAGCCTCCGCGAGCGCGGGGGCCACCGCGGCCTCGTCGGCGGCGTCCACGACGAGCCGCATCGGGCCGACGGTGACCACGTCGCCGAACTCGAGCGTCGTGCGGCTCACCTTCTTGCCGTTCACGACCGTGCCGCCTGCGCTCCCCATGTCGATGATCGACAGCGCGCCGCTGGGGGCCACCTCGATGACGGCGTGGATGCGTGCGATCCCCTCCTCGTCGAGGACGAGGTGGGCCGAGGCCATGCGACCGATCTTGACGATCTCCCGGTTGAACTGCTCGGTCCTGAGCAGGTCGTCTCCGCGGAAGACCCTGACGACGATGGGGGTGGGCATGTCTAGAGATCCCCCGAGCCCTGCATCACCTTGTCCCGCCATTCCTCGCGGATCTTGATGAGGTTGGAGTGGTCGACCTTGCGGCGGGCCTCGACGTACTCGCCGTCGGGGCGCTTCAGATCGCCCTCGATGGTGTCGTCCTCGAAGTTGATGACCGTCTTCTTCTCGTACTCGACCTTGGGCGCTGGCTCCGCCGCCGCGGCGGCCGCGGGGGCGAGCAGGAGGAGGAGGCTGACGATGGCAAGGTCACGCATGGCGGGTTCCTCGGTTGACGGACTTCGACTTTACCACCCCATGCGGGCTAGCTGCAGCTACCAGCCTGCCCACGCTATCGCCCCACCGGCGCAGCGCCAGGAGCCTTGGCCTTCTCGCCGCCCCCGCGCGTCTTCTTCGCCGGCGGAGCCGGGGCCTTCTCGCCCTCGGCGGCCTTCTTCGCCGCCTCGGCGGCGGCCTTCTCGGCCTCCGCCGCCTTCTTGGCCGCCTCGGCCGCGGCTGCCTTCTCGGCGTCGGCCACCTTCTTCGCCGCCTCAGCGGCGGCCTTCTCGGCCTCGGCCGCCTTCGCCGCCGCGGCCGCCTTCTCGGCGTCGAGTTGCATCTGGCGCGCCGCCTCCGCAGCTGCCTTGTTGGCGGCCAGCATCTCGTCACACTCCCGCTGCAGGGCGGGGACGGGAGAGCCCTTTGGCAGGATCGGCCCGACCGTCTTCACGTAGCGGGCGAACTGCTCTAGCGCGGGCGCGCACTCGCTCCGGTCCCGCATCAGGAGCACGCCGCGCGCGAGGTAGACCTCCGCGAGCCCCCCGCCCGAGAGCTTCTCCGCCTTCTCGTACGCCGCGAACGCCTCGTCCGTCTTGTCCGTGTGGCGAAGCGCGATGCCTCGCAGGAGGAGCGCGGCGGCGTTCTTGGGCTCCTCGGCGAGGATCGCGGACGCCTGCTCGGCGACCTGCGGCCACGCCTCCTTCGTCACGGCCTGGTCCAGGAGCGCGTAGCGCGCTGGCAGGTTCCCCGGGGCCAGCTCCAGCGTCTTCCTCCACTGGGCCGCCGCGGCAGCCGCGTCTCCCTGGCGGTCCAGCACCTCGCCGAGGAGGAGCGCGATGTCGACGTCACGGTCGTCCAGCTTCTGCGCCCGGATCGCGATGAGCTTGGCGACGTCGAGATCCTTCCGCTGGATCGCGATCCGGATCATCGTCTTGTAGGCACCCGTCGAGCGGGGATCCCTGAGCAGCGCCTCGCGGGCGAGCCGCCAGGCCTCGTCGACCTGCCCGCTGGAAGAGTAGAGGGCCGCGAGCCGCTCGCGCGCCTTGGAGTCCTCCGGGTAGTCGCGGAGGACCTCGCCGTAGACGGCCGACGCGGCGCGGGCGTCCCCCTTCCGCTCGACCAGCACGCCCAGGTTCACCTTCGCCTGCCGGAGGGTCGGCTTGAGGGCCAACGCGCGTTCGTACTCCGCCTTCGCGCCCCCCACGTTCCCCTGGTTGTCCAGGGCGACGCCCAGGTTGAAGTGCGCCTCGGCGACGTCGCCGCCGTCCAGGACGGCCCGCCACTTCCGCTCCATCAGCGCCCAGTCGATGGGGACCTTGAGCGCCTTCTGGTCCTCGAGCGTCTTGAGCGCCTCGTTGAAGAGCCGCTGCGCCCTGGGGGGCATCGCGTCTGGCGCCGGCGCTGCCTCCTCGGCCGAAGCGGCCGTCCGCCGCGTCTGGTCCCGCTCGGCGCGATCGCCGCTCCTGTCGGAGGACCTCTGCGAGCCCCTCTGGGCGGCCGGCCGCGCCGGCGCTTCGCTCGAACGCGTCGCGGGGGTCGCGGCGGCGCAGGCGGCGGCGAGGAGCAGTAGCGCCGGCGCCGCGCGCTGGATCGTGGTCGTCGTCACGGCAGCAGATCCTCGTCGTCACCACCCCGGCGGGAACGGGGAAGCGGCTGGGGGTCGGACTTGTCGGTTGATGCCTGGCGCGTCTTCCCGGCGTCGCGCTCTCCCTCCCTGTTCGGGGGGAGCCTTGCCCCTGAGCTCGGGGAGCGCCTCTCCGCGGCCCGCGCGCGGAGGGAGGGGTGCTGCCACGGGCTGGACGGCGGTGAGGAAGCCGTAGCCCTTGATCGCATCGGTCGCCTCGGGCGCCGTAAGCGCAGGGAACGCCTCCGGCGTCGGACCGTACTTCTCCGGCTTCACCTTGACGAGCAGGTCGGTGGCGGCGCGCGCGCAGGCGTTCACGACACCCAGCTCACGCGACTTGGTCACTGCGAGCTCGAGCCCCTCGACGGCCTTCTGCTCGAGCGGCTCGGCCACCGTGCCGAGCTGCGACTTGTACTCCTCGACCAGCTCGGCGTCGCCGCGGATCTCCTTGGGGATCGGGGCCGCCATCAGCGTCTCGGAGAAGCGGCGGTAGGCGAAGCCGATCCGGTAGAGCGCGCACACCGCCGGCTCAGCCTGCTTCAGGTTCACGATGGCGGTGTAGGCCTCCTGGAGCTTCTTGAGCTTCTCGCCCTTCACCTCCAGCTGCCGCTTCAGCAGCTTGGGGGCGACCACGAAGTTGATCCGGTCGTACTCGGCGAAGGCCGGCTCGAGGTCGAGGTACAGCGCGTGCGCCACCGGCGCGAGCCCGCGGTCCTTCACCTTGTCCTTGCGCGGCTTGTAGTAGTCGCGCGCCACCTCGTAGGCGTGCCGCGCGTCGCGTGCGTTCCCCGCCTTCTGGAGGAGCAGGGCGATCCTGTGCTGGATCGCGAGCCACTCGTCGGGATCCTTCGCGTACTTGCGCTGGTAGTCCTCGAGCTGCTTCAGCTCGCGCCCCACCTGTCCCTGGCGGGCGTAGATGTCGGCCAGCCCCAGGAAGAGGCGAGAGGCGTCGGCCCCGTCCGGCCACGCGGTGAGGTAGGCGAGGCTCGCCGCCTCGGCGCGCGCCCACTCCTTGAGGCCGGCGCGGAAGACCGCCGCGTTGATGATGGCGTCGGTGGCCTTCTTCTCCTCGTAGACGCCGGCGGGCGCGGGCGGCGGCGGCGCTGCCGCCTTCTTCCCACGCCTCGCCTTCTCCGGCCTGGCCACCGCGGCGCCGCCCTTGGAGCGCCGCCACTCGCCGAAGTAGCGCTCGTAGTAGTCGGCGGCCTTGGCGAAGTCGGCGATGGTCTCGTACCCCTCCGCGTTGTCGAAGATGCACTTGGGCGCCAGCACGTCGGCCGGGAAGCGCTGCAGGAACTGCTCGCGCACCTCCATCGCCTTGTCGATCCTGTGCGACCTCACCCAGTCGACCGAGGCGTTGTAGACCGCGGTGGGGGCCAGGCGGGACGCAGGCCACTCGCGCGCGAAGGCGAGGTAGGCGTCGGCGGCCTTCTCGTAGTCACCGGACTTCTCGTCGATCTCGATGACCTTGAAGGAGCTCTCCTCGATCAGCTTGGCGAGCACGTCCTTGAGGCCGCCGTGGGCCTCGACCAGGTCGCGGTTGGCGTAGAAGCGCTTCGCCCACCCGTTGAGGTTCTTCCAGTCGCCGAGCAGGTTGTAGGCGTCGAGCACGAGGTTGGTCGAGTACTCGGCCAGGTCGTGCTTCGGGTGGTCGAGGGCGATCCGCGTGAAGAGATCGGTCGCCTCGGCGAAGTAGTTGTGCCGGTAGTAGATCTGCGCCGCCTTGTAGGCGGTCTCGACCCACTTCTGCCCCTGCGGCTGGTACTGGAGGTACCGCTGGCAGGCCTTCAGGAGCTGCTGGCGCTCGGGCGGGATCGGCGTCCGCTTCTTCGGGTCGGTCGCCTCCTTCTTCTCCTTGGCGTCGAACCGCTTCGCGACCTCGTCGTAGGCGAAGATGGTGTTCTCGAGCGCGTCCTGGAAGTACTTCCCCGGCTTCACCTTCTTGCCGTCCACCGCGGCCGCGTCCGCCTGCGCCGTCTTCTCGTACTCGGCGCCCGCCCTCTCGTACTCGCCGAGCGCGTACAGCAGCTCGCCGTGGAAGAAGCGCATCTCGTAGGCGTGCGGCGACTCGGGGAAGATCGCGAGGTAGTCGTCGTAGACGGACGCCGCCCAGCCCGCCACCGGGTCGTCGCGGGTCTTCTTCCACTCGTTGTGGTAGGTGACGGCGAGGATGCGGAGCGTGTTCTCGGCGTCCTTCTTGGCTGAGGCGAGCTGCGCCTGCCCCTTCTCGTCCTTGCCGACCGCCGCCTCGATCTCCTTGAGCATCTTGACGAAGACGTGGGCCTGCTGGACCGCGGCCTCCTTCTTCCCCATCCGCCCGGCGATCATGATGACGCGCGCCTGGAAGGCCGGGGCCTCCGGCGACAGCGGCTTCTCGCGGATGAGCCGCGCGTAGACGACGATGGCGTCGCGGTCCTTGCCGTCCTCGTCGAAGATCTTGCCGAGCGACCGGAGCATGTCGTACCAGCCGGCCTCGCCGCCGATCCGGCGGAAGTCGTCGACCGCCGCCTCGGCGGTCCCGACGTGGCTGTAGGTCCGGACGTAGTCCTTGCGGGCCTCCTTCACGAGCGCGAGCTTCCGGTCCTGGGGGACGCCCGGTGTGGCGACCTCGCCGAAGTTGATCACGGCGCGGAACAGGTCCAGCGCCTCCTGCCACTCGCCGAGGTTGTAGTGAACCCACCCCTGCTTGTACGTCGCGAAGCCGTAGATGCTGCTCGTCTTGTCCGCGGCGGCGTTCCTGTAGGCCTCCAGCGCCTTCTTGAGGTTGCCGACCCGGTCACCCTTGTTGGCCTTCTCGAAGTAGTGCTCGCCGAAGGCCATCCAGGCGTCCGGCACGAAGCGCGACTGCGGGTAGCCCTTGATGAGGGCGCGGTAGGCCTTGAGCCCGTCGACGCTGTCGCGATCCTGCTTCGTCAGGTTCTCGCCGAGGAAGAAGAGGACCTCGTCCATGCGCTTGTACTTGGGGTAGCGCGCGACGATGGCGCGGTAGAGCGCCACCGCCTGGTCCTGCAGCTTCTTCGACTGCTTCTCGAGATCCGCCTTCTCGTCCTTGAGCCGCGCCACCTCGCGCGGATCCCCGCGCTTGCCGAGCTCCAGCAGCGTGTCGTCGCGGCGGTTGGACTGGAAGAAGTAGAACTGAGACTCCTCCCACAGCAGCTCCGCGAGCCGGAAGTACCAGCCGGGGGTCTCGCCCGAGTCGCCGCCGAGCTTGATGAGCTTCTGCATCGACGCGATCTCCTCGCGTCGCTTCTCGGAGACCTCGACCTCGACCTTCTTCCGGAAGGTCTCGAACTCGAGGACGGGGCCGCCGGCCTTCGGGGTCGCCTTTGGAGCGGTGAGGCTGCCGCCGAGCGACGCGTCGGGCGCGACCGAGCGCTTGGCGCCGAGATCGGCATCGCGAGCCCGGGGATCGGCTGCGCGCCCGGACGGGCCCGCGGCAATCGCAACGGCCAATGCGCCGGCGAGGAGGGCACGTGTAGTCTTCAACGGGATCTCTCCGATGGCTAACGGTCCGCGTCGGCCCGCGTGGCGCGGCCGGCACAGCCCTTGGTCAGCGTGTAGGCGTAGGTGCCCAGCTCGTCGCGCCAGAACTCGCCCTCGTAGGGCCAGAACAGGTGCTCGTCGGACACCGCGTAGGAGAACTGGAGGTCGCGCACGACCTCGACCTGGCCGCCGGCCGCGAGCGAGCCCTCGAGCGCCTCGCGCTCCTTGCGGGAGACCTCGATCTGGATCCGCAGGGCCTGCGCCAGCAGCGTCCGGAGCTGGTCGCGCTCGTACTCGAGCTTCTGACGGGCGCGGGCACCGGCCTCCTGGATCAGCTGCTCGCGCTCCGCGGTCAGCGCGTCGCCGAGCTCCTTGGCGAGGGCCGACTGCCGGAACTCGGGACGGCGCTCGCCGAGCCCGACGTCCAGCTCGTCTTCGATCTCGCCGATGGTCTCGACCAGCCGCTTGATGTTGGCGTCGGTGAAGGCGAGCCGCATGATCTTGCGGAGCGTGCTGGTGCGGGCGTCCGTCGCGGTGCTCTTCTGCGCCTCGTCGATCAGGTCGAAGTAGGCGGTGGGCTGCTTCTGGCTGCCCGTGAAGGTCTCGAGCTCGCCGAAGACCGGCGCGTAGATCGAGTCGAAGTCCTGGAGGATCTTGCGCGCCTCGGGGTAGCGACAGTTCTCGTAGTAGACGATCGCCTTGAGGACCCAGGACTCCGGGAAGTACTCGTCGCGGAAGTACGGGGACTGCAGCGTCAGCAGGTTCCCGAGCGTCTTCTCGTAGTCGGCGATGCGGTAGTGCGCGTAGCTCGCCTCCCAGAGCCCCTCGAGCCAGTTCTCGCCGCCCCACGGCATCTTCCCGTAATAGAAGATGGCGTACCGGTTCTGCCGGTTCTCGTAGTGGATGCGCGCCAGCTGCAGGAAGGCCGACTCGCGCAGGAGCGGATCCGCGTCCTCGGCCCGCTTCGGGTTCGTGAGCCGGACCACGTCCTTGAAGGCCTCGACCGCCTTCTGCTGGTCACCCAGCGAGTACTGGACGAGCCCCTCTACGAAGCGCGCGCGCGCGAAGTCGTCGCCCGGCCGTACCTCCTCGACCTCGACGCCCAGCTCCTTCGCGCCGGAGGCGGTGGTCTCGGACGCGGCGCGCGGCCTCACCAGCGACGCGAGCCGCCGGGCCTCGTTGAACGCCGTCCGGGCGTCGCTCCCCTGCCCCGCCTCGGCGAGCGCGCGCGCCCGCTCGTACTCGTACTTGGACAGGAGGAAGTGGAAGCGGTCCTGGTAGGCGGGCGGAAAGCCCGAGGTGGAGTAGGCCGCGACGCGGGTCACGACCGGCTGCTCGTTCTTGAGCTTCTTCCCGATGGTGAAGATGTACTCGAGCGACGTGTGGAAGTACTTCGTGCCCTGCGCACCCTTCGCCAGGATCGCGTCGAAGCGGGAGAGGGCCGCGTGGTGCAGGCCGAGCCGCGCGAGGGTCTTCGCGAGGAGGTAGCGGGCGTCGTCGTGCGCCTCCGTCAGCTTCCCGTCGCGGAGGATCTCGGAGAGCGCCAGCGCGCCGGTCTCCAGGGCCCCTTCATCTATGATCTTCTTCGCGGCCTCGAGCCGCTCCTTGCCGACGCCCTTCGCGACCGGCTTCCCCTTCTTGCCGAGCTCGAGCGGCGCGAGGACCGTCGGCTCGCCGTTCTCCTTCTTCTCGTCCTTCTTCTTGGGTGCGCTGAAGTCGAGCCCCAGCTGGCCGAGCGCCGGCGCCGGGAGAAGCGCCGCGGCGGCGAGCGCAGCGAGCAGGAGGCGTTCCGTCCGGCCGATCGTCACGGCTGCCTCCGACTAGAGAAGGGGAAGAAGACCGACACACCAAGCTCCGCCATGATCTGGTTCTGAAGGTCCAGGGCCTTGACGCCGTTCGGGACCTTCACGCCGTAGACGTAGTCCTTGAGGTCGAACCTGACGGCGAACGCCTGCGAAAGGAAGACCCGCACGCCAACCCCCAGGTGCCCGCCGAAGGTGCGCACCTGCGCAGGATCGGCACCGGGCTTGGCCGCGTCGACGTCGGAGAGGACCTCGTCGTGGGCGATGGAGTCGACCCCGGCGAGGAGCGAGAGGTCGATGTGGGCCACCTTCTCCGAGAAGGTGTTGAGCTTCCCGTAGATCGGCGCCCACGCGAACTCGGCGCCGGCGATGGAGCGGATGCGCCCTGGCAGCTGGTAGAGCTGCCACTCGCTGGCCGCGCGGCAGCCCGTGTCGTCGCAGACGGTCGTGGAGTTCGTGGGCGACGAGGCGCCCATGGCGCCATGCAGCGAGATCGACATGGAGTCGCTGAAGTGCCAGCCGAGCTTCAGGTCGGCGAGGTGCTTCTGGAAGAAGGCGTCGTTCAGCGAGAGATCGCCGCCGAGCGTCAGCTCGAGACGCCCCGCCTTGCGATAGAGCTGGCCGGAGACCGGCTGGATCTTGCCCTCGAAGGCGTCGGCCTTGCTGGCCTCGGCGGGGCGCGGGAGGACCGCGGCGGCGACCACCGTCGCGAGCGCGAGCGCGCCGAGCGGGTTGCGCTTGTGGGTCATGGGTAGAAGTACTCGAAGCGCGTGGGGAGGAAGAACGAGACGCCCAGGTTGGCGGTGAGCACCTTCTGCACCGTTCCGGGGACCGACTCGACCGGCTGGTCCGGGTAGAGGGTCAGCATCATCCCGGCCTCGAACGCGAGCCACTCCATCGGATAGAACCGCAGCCCCGCCCCGACGTCCGCTGCGATGTGCGGCCCGAGCCCATCCTTGCCGGGGCTGTCGTAGCTCGTGGCGCTCCAGACCGCGCCGAAGCCCGCCGTCAGGAAGAGATCGAAGTGGACGATGCTCCGGTTCAGCCAGGCGGCCTTGCCGTAGATCGGCGACCAAATGCCGTCGACCATCGCGAGCTTGTAGATCTGGGAGTTGAGCAGCTGGCTCCCGAACGCGACCTTCCCCTCGCGGACGTTGTCGGTCCGGAGTGGATGGAGCTTGAACGGGCCCATCTCGAAGTCATAGACGACGCCGCGCACCGCCAGCGCGAAGTTGTCCTGGAAGTTGTAGGCCGCGCGCAGGCCGCCGCCCACCTTCTGATAGAATGCGTCGTTCACCGTCGCCGCGAAGAGCGGGGTGAGCTCGAACCTGTGACGCTTCAGGAAGCCCTTGCGCTGGACCGCCTTGACCCGGTCTCCGAGCGCCACGTCACCCTCCGGCAACGCGAGGAGGTCTGCCTGCCCACCCGCCGCCTTCTCGGCCGCCGGCTCGACCTGCTTCTCAGCCGGCTTAGGCTCGGCAGGCTCCGATGGCTGCGCTGGCAGCTCGTCGTCGTCGGAGGGCGGCGGCAGCGGATCTGGCTGCGCGCTCCTCCGCGGCGCGGAGAAGTCTAGCCCCTCGAGCCCTTGCGGCGCTCCGGCAACCGGTAGCGCTACAAGGAACATGGCGATCGTCTTCCGCAGCCTCATCCCGACCCCCATTTAGTGGACGCGGGGCATCCTAACAAAATCCAGAAGAGGGGCAACCGTGCGTATGAGTTGTCGGCGCGCACGCGCGCACATGATTATCCACTCCTTGCCGTCACCCCGAGCGCGTGCTAACCGTTCGGTCGTGATGCGCGTCTACCGGGTGCCCCTTCTGGCCGTCGTAGCAAGCGTCACCCTCGCCCTGGGGTGTCAGCCTCCCGACGTGGGTGATCGCTGCCAGATCCCGCGCGACGTGGCCGCTGATCTCAATCCGCAGCCAGCCTCGATAGATGGTGATTACCTCGAGACCGGGAACCTCGGCTGCGACAGCCTCATCTGCATCGCGTCCCCGGCCAAGTCGGGCGAGTACTCCTCGTGTGACGGCACGAAGTGCGGATACTGCTCGAAGCCCTGCGTCTCCGACACGGAGTGCTACAAGTCGGAGACCGGGCTCGTGTGCCGGCAGCTGGTCCTCGATCCCGCGTACATCGCGTACCTCGAGAGCCAGGTCACCGCAGACGGCAGGACCCTCGCCGACATCTACCTCGGCGACGCCCGCTACTCGCGGTACTGCGCCGTCCCGCTCCAGTGACATGAACGCCGTTTCGGCGGCCCTTTCGATCGGCGCCGCGCTCCTGCTCGTGTCCTGCACGAACGGCGACCGCGGCGGCGCCCACCAGGCACTGGCCGCCTCCTCCTCCCCTCGCGTCGTGCTCGAGCCGCGCCGGGGCGGTCGCCTGTCCGTGGAGGTGGAGGTCGTGCGTACGGACGAGGAGCGCGCCCGCGGCCTCATGTTCAGGAACTCGCTCGCACCCGACGCCGGCATGCTGTTCCTGTTCGAGGAGGCGGGCGAGCACGCGTTCTGGATGAAGAACACCCTCATCCCGCTCGACATGATCTTCATCGACGACGACGGGCGGGTGAGCGGCGTGGTGGCGCGCGCGACACCCGGCTCGCTGGAGCCTCGCTCCGGCGGGCGGAGCCGCTTCGTCCTCGAGGTGAACGGCGGGTGGGCCGAGGCGCACGGCGTCGGCCCCGGAGATCAGGTCCGGTTCGAGGGCGTACCGTTTCCTTGAGCCCTACTGCTTGCGCAGCAGCGCCTGGGTGACGACGGGCCCGAGGCTCTCGGACATGAGCCCCGCGACCAGCGACTCGAACTCGATCCGGTCGCGATCGTCCTCCCAGACGAAGCGGATGCCCATCCCGGGCTCCTCGCCGGCCGTCTCTGCGTGGACCACCTCGCCGAGCAGCTGGAAGGGGTCCTCGCGGGCGGGCACGGAGAGGCGGAACAGGAAGCGCGTGCCGATCGGCAGGGTCTTCTTCGTCTTGATGAACGTGCCGCCCTTCGAGATGTTCTTGGTGAAGTCGGCGAAGAAGCTGTTGAGCTTCTTGTAGTCGACCTTCAGCTCGATCGGCGCTCTCGTGTGCTCGCGGTGTTCACGCATCCTGAACGATGTTAACGCGGACGCACCCACCGCGAAAGTCGACGCACGCTCCGATATCAGGGGGCGCCCGCCGGGTGCGACCGACTCGGCCGATTGACTACCCTCGCCTCCCGCGCTAACCCTCGGCGCCATGAGCCCACGAGCCCTGCTCCCTGCCGCCCTGCTGCTCGCAGCCTGCGCCACCCACCGTATCCCCGGCACCGACGTCACGGACACCGAGGAGAACCGGGCCATCTACGCGGTGGTGAAAGGTTACTCCGAGGCGCTCCAGCGCCGTGACGCAGCGGCGCTCCTGGCGCTCGTCTCGCCCGAATACTTCGACAACGGCGGCAGCGCCGACCCGGCCGACGACCTCGACTTCGCGCGGCTGGAGCAGTCCCTGCCGGCCGACCTCGGACGGCTCGAGTCGCTCCGCGTCGAGATCCAGGTCCGCAACATCGTGGTCGACGGCGGGACCGCCGTCGCCGAGCTCTGGTCCGACGGCTGGTACCGGATCCAGACGCCGCAGGGGATCGTGCCCCGGCGCGACCAGGATCTCCACCGCATGCGGCTAGCCAGGATCGACGGCGCCTGGAAGATCGTCGGCGGCCTGTGATCCAGGGCTGGCGGGTGCCCGCGAGCGCCACGAACCCGTTCCGAGTAGACTTCCCCGCGTGAGCGGCGACAAGAAGGACAGGATCACCCAGTCGGACCAGCACAACGCGCGCGGGATCGAGCTGGCCGACCGCGGCTGGCTCGACGAGGCCGTCAAGGAGTTCCGGAAGGCGATCGACCTCGACCCGGAGAGCTCCCACGCGCACGACAACCTCGCGACGGTCTTCGCCGAGAAGAAGCAGTTCCGGGAGGCGCTCTCGGAGTACCTCACCGCGCTGGACCTCGACCCGGACGCGCCGACCGCCCACTACAACCTCGCCAACTTCCTCGCGACGCACGCCCTGGAGATGGCGGTGGAGGAGTACCGCTCCTCGCTCGCCCTCGACCCGGAGCACCCGGACACCCACCTGAACCTGGGGCTCACCCTCGCCGAGCAGGGCGAGACCGCGGAGGCCGAGCGGGCGCTGCGCAGGGCGGTCGAGCTGGCGCCGAAGGACGCGTACCCGCGGCACGAGCTGGCCGCCCTCCAGATGGACGCGGGCGACTACCGCGCCGCCATCGCCCAGCTCAAGGAGGTCGTGAGGCTGGAGCCGGAGAGCTTCGAGGCCCACCTGGACCTCGGCATCTGCTTCGCGCAGAAGGGCTTCTACGCCGAGTCCGAGCGCGCCTACGCCAAGGCCCGCGAGCTGAAGGCCGACGACATCCTGCTCCACTACAACACCGCCGCGCTGTACGCCCTGTGGGGCCGCCCTAGCCAGGCCCTCGTCGCGCTCCGCGCCGCCATGGATCTGGACGGACCCCGGGTGAAGGGCTGGATCCAGGCGGACAGGATGTTCGACACCCTCGAGGGGCTCCCGGAGTTCGAGGCGCTCGTCGGCCGCTGAGGGAAGACCTTCACCCTCAGCGCGGTTCACTGTAAGCTCAAGGCATGCCCGAGCTAGCCTTCTTCCGTCACGGGGAGGAGCTCCTCCGCGTGACGCTAGGGGAGCGGACCGCCATCGGCCGCGCCCCCGAGTGCGACGTCGTCCTCCCGGATCCCGCCCTCTCGCACGTCCACGCCGTCATCGAGCGGCGCGGCGACGGCTTCCAGCTCCTGGACCGGTCCGGGCGGGGGACGCGGCTCGGCGGGCGCACGGTGCACGAGGCACCGCTGCAGGACGGCTCCGAGCTGGCCCTGGGCGCGTGGCGAGCCCTCTTTCGCGCCGCGCAGAGCGGCGCCGACGAGGCGACGCGCGCCGAGGCAGGGTCGACCAGGCTCAGGCCGCAGCAGCCCGCCGGCCCCGTCCCTCCCGCTGCGCGCATCCGCGTCCGGGAGCGGGAGCAGGAGCGGGTCGAGTCACTGACGCTCGACGGCGTCACGGTCGGCAAGCGGGGCAGCGCCGAGGTCGCCATCGACGACCCCTTCGTCTCCGCCCGCCACCTCAGGATCGAGGCGCGCGAAGGGCGCTGGCACCTGCTCGATCTCGGCTCGACCAACGGGACCTTCCTGGGAGGCGCGCGCGTGGCGCGGGCGGAGGTGCCCCTGGGAGTCCCGTTCCAGGTGGGTGAGGCCGAGCTGGTCCTGGAGCCGCTCGCGGCGCCACCACCGGCACGGTCTGCGCCGTTCGAGGGGATGCTCTCCGGCGACCCGGCCATGTGCCAGGTCTTCGACCTGGTCCAGCGGGTCGCGCCGTCGAACGCCCCCGTCACGATCCTCGGGGAGACGGGCGTCGGGAAGGAGCTGGTCGCGCGCGCGCTCCACGGGCGCTCCGGGCGGCGGGCGGCGCCCTTCATCCCGGTCAACTGCTCCGCCATCGCCGAGACGCTCATCGAGAGCGAGCTCTTCGGCCACGAGCGGGGGGCGTTCTCGGGCGCCGAGCGGCTGCGCAAGGGGGCCTTCGAGGAGGCGCACGGCGGGACGATCTTCCTCGACGAGGTGGGCGAGCTCCCGCTCGACCTGCAGCCGAAGCTCCTGCGGGTGCTGGAGCTGGGGGAGGTGAAGCGCGTCGGCGCCTCGCGCCCGATCCAGTGTGACGCCCGGATCGTCGCGGCCACCCACCGCGACCTGCGGGCTGCGGTCCGCGCGGGGAAGTTCCGCGAGGATCTCTTCTACCGGCTCTGCGTCGTCCCCATCACCGTGCCGCCGCTCCGGGCCAGGCGCGGCGACGTGCGCGCGCTGGCCGAGCTGTTCCTCCAGGCGTCGGCGCCGCGCGGCCAGCAGCTCCGGTGGACGGAGGGGGCGCTCCTCCGGCTGGAGGGCTACGACTGGCCAGGGAACGTGCGCCAGCTCCGCAACGTCGTGCTGCGCGCGCTCCTCTTCCGCGGCGAGGGGCAGCTGGTCACGCAGGACGCGATCGTCTTCGAGGACACCCGGACCGGCGCGGGGGAGACCGGTGACGACGACACCCTCTACGTCCGCGGCCTCACGATGGAGGAGGTCGAGCGGGAGGCGATCCGCCTGGCGCTGCGCCGGAACCGTGGCCGGCGCGCGGCGGTGGTGCGCGAGCTGAAGCTGGCGAAGAGCACGATCATGAAGCGGATCAACCAGTGGTCGCTGCACGACGAGGGGCGCGCACCGGGCGAGCCGCCACCCGTCGAGGAGGACGAGGCCGAAGGTGGGCCGAGTGACGGTTAGTGGCCCGCGCGGGGATCAGCGCCGCGCCGGCTTCTTGCGCTCGTCCGCGGTCAGCGAGTTGAGCGCCTCACGCGCGCGCCTGGCGGCAGGAGCCTTGGGGTACTTGTCGAGGACCTGCTGGAGGATCGCCTTCGCGTCGTCGGCCATCCCGAGCTCGGTCATCGCCTCTCCGACCCCGACCATGGCCTCCGGGGCCTGCTCCGACTTCGGATGGGTCTCGGCCACTCGCCCGAGGGCGAGGATCGCGTCGCGCCAGCGCTTCTGCGAGAGGAGGATCCGTCCGGCCCGGTAGCCAGCCTCGGCCGCCTTCGGGTCGGCCGGCCAGCGGCTGACGACGTGCTCGTAGATCTCGAGGGCGACGCCGCGCTGGCCCGCCGCCTCCTCCTTCTCACCGAGCGCCACGACTGCCGCCCTGTCGTCCGGCTTCTCGAGGGCCGCGATCTTCCTGCGCGCCTCGTACTCGTCGAGCGCGCCGGAGCCCTTGAGCGCGGCGAGCCTCCCGTCGGTGTCGCCACGCAGCTTCTCCACCAGCCGCTCCACCTCGGCGAGCTTGTGCTGGCCGACCTCGAGGTCGCCGCGGAGCCGGGAGAGCTCCTCCCTCAGCTTGTCGATCCCGACCGAGAGATCGGCGCCGCTGCGCCGCGCGGACTGGTTGAGCTCGTCGAGCTTCTTCTGGACCTCGGCGAGCTTCGCGTCGACCCTGGCGATCCGGTCCTTGAAGACCACCCGCTGGTCGTCGAGCCGCCTGGAGGCGTCCGAAGCGTCGGCCTCGAGCCGATCCAGCCGGAGCTCCATCTGGCGGCCGCGCTCGAGCGGGACGAAGCAGCCGGCGAGCGCGACCAGGGCGGAGACGACGGCGAGCGACCTCACGCTCACTTGGACACCATGATCTCGGCGCGCCGGTTCTGCGCCCAGCAGGACTCGGTGGACTCGGCGCAGACGGGGCGCTCCTTGCCGAGCGTGACCGTCTCGAGGGTCCCCGCGACGCCCAGGTCGGCGAGGTACTTCCGGGCCGCCTCGGCGCGGCGGCTCCCGAGCGCGAGGTTGTACTCGGTCGTCCCTCGCTCGTCACAGTGGCCGGTGACCACGATGCGACCGGCCGGCGCCTTGCGCAGGCAGCCCGCGATCGTCTGGAGCTTCGCCTGTGCGTCGGGGATGATGGCAGCCTCGTCGAACCCGAACCGAACCACCCAGGTCGCCCGCTCGGCGCACGCCGGCTCCTCGGACTCCGCCCGGTCGACGCAGCGCCCCTCGGCGTCGCAGAGTCGCCCCTCGCCGCAGTCGACGTGCGAGGCGCACTCGCGCTTCCGCTCCGCCGCCTTCTTCGCCACGCACCGCTCCGACTCGCAGGCCTTCCCGTCGGGGCAGTCGGCGTCGGCGGCGCACTCGGGCCTCGGGATGCACTTCCACGAGCGGCACACGAAGCCGGTCTTGCAGTCGGCGTCGGCGCCGCACTCCTGGCACCGGCCCTCGACGCAGACCGAGCCCAGCCCGCCCTCCGCTGCGCAGTCCGCGCTGCTGTGACACTCGCCCTGCTTCGGCTTGACCGGACAGCCGGTCACCCAGAGGAGCCCAACCAACCCGAACATGGAGATCTGGAGGCGTCTCATAATCCCTCCCGCGCGCAGGCCACCGCGGGGTGCGGTACCCGGCACGAGCGATATCGATATGTCACGCCGTAAGCGTCGGGCGTCAAACTAACTGACGGCGGCATAAGCGACCGCGCCATCTGGGTATTCCCCCGAGCGGTGCGATTCTCGCGCCCCTTCCCCCGGAGGGTCGTCCGGCGTATCGTCCCGGACTCGACGTGGAACCCGTCATCCCCATCGCCGGTGGCGCTCCCCCCGCCGGGCAGGACCCCGACACCGTGCTCAGCCGCGCCCGCATTCGCCGCGCCCTCAAGTGGGGCGCCGCCGCCGCCGTCTCGTTCGCGCTCCTCTGCACCGTCACGTTCTGGGCCTGGACGCGTGAGCTGCCGGCCTTCGACACGCTCAAGGACTATCGGCCGCTCGTGACGACGCGGGTGGTCGGCACGGACGGGGGCGAGGCCTTCGTCTTCGCGCGGGAACGCCGGACGGTGGTCCCCTTCGAGGAGATCCCGGTGGTCTTGCGCAAGGCGGTGGTGGCGGCGGAGGACGCCAGCTTCTACCAGCACCAGGGCGTGAACTACCTGGCCATCGCCAAGTGTGCGGCCCGCGGCGTCCTGCGCGGCCGGCTCGCCTGCGGCGGCTCCACCATCACGCAGCAGGTGGTGAAGACCTTCCTCCTCCAGAGCGACTGGAAGCTTAAGCGCAAGGTGAAGGAGCTGGTGCTCGCCCCGCGGCTCGAGCAGAACCTGAGCAAGGACGACATCCTCTACCTGTACCTGAACCAGATCTACTTCGGGCACGGCCGCTACGGCGTCGAGGAGGCGAGCCGCTACTTCTTCAACAAGCCCGTGAAGGACGTGACGCTGGGAGAGGCCGCGATGCTGGCGGGCGTGATCCAGTCGCCTGCGCGCTGGTCGCCCGTGCGCCACCCCATCGGCGCCAAGGACCGGCAGCGCTACGTGCTCCAGCGGATGGCCTCGGAGGGGTTCATCACCGACGTGCAGGCGTCCGCGGAGGAGCGGCGGGCGATCGTCACCTCCCCGCCGGAGGCGGAGCCCCCCGGCACCTGGTACGCCGACGCCGTCCGCCGCTGGCTCGACGAGCAGTACGGCGCCGAGGCGGTCGACACCGAGGGGTTCCAGGTCGAGGTCGCCATGGATCCGCTCCTCCAGCGCTACGCCGAGTCGGCCCTGATGGCAGGGCTGCGCGCGGTCGACAAGCGGCAGGGCTGGCGCGGCCCGATCCAGCACCTGGGCGAGGAGCAGCTCGCCGCCGCGGTACCGGCCTGGAGAGCCCGGCTCGAGGCGGCGGCGCGCCCGGACGCCCTGATGGTCTGGGATCTCTCGCGCGTCGACGCGGGCGACATCGAACCCTCCGAGGAGGACGACGACACCGTCGGCAGGATGGCTCGCCCGCGGCCGCTGGAGGCGTTCGACGTCTACGGCGGCCTGGTGGTCGAGGTTCGCGAGAAGGAGGCGGTGGTCGACCTGGGCAACGCGAAGGGGACGCTCCCGCTCTCGGACGTCACGTGGGCGCGCAAGTTCAACCCGACCTCGGGGACCGCGACGCCGCGCCAGATGTCGGCGGTCGTGGCGCGAGGGGACATAGTCCTCGTGCGCGTGATGCAGGGGCGGACTCCGCCGCTCCGGCTGGCGCGCGCCGGGAAGCCGGTGCCGCTCTCGCTCGAGCAGAAGCCGCTCGTGCAGGGCGCCTTCGTCGTCGTCGATCCGGCGACGCGCGGCGTGCGAGCGCTGGTCGGCGGCTACGACTTCGCCGCCTCGCAGTTCAACCGGGCGATCCAGGCGAAGCGGCAGCCGGGCTCGGCCTTCAAGCCGTTCGTCTGGGGCGCCGCGATCGAGTCCCGGCGGTTCACCCCGGCTACGATCGTCTACGACTCGCCGGACCTCTATCGCGATCCGTGGACCGGAAAGGAGTGGAAGCCGAAGAACTACGACCGCGACGCGTTCGATGGCCCGATGCTCCTCCAGCGCGCCCTCGCCCAGTCCAAGAACACGGTCTCGGTGAAGCTCCTCGACGCGCTCGGCGTGGACCGGGTGGCCGACTTCGCCAGGCGGATGGGGATCTCGGGCGAGCTGCCCCGCAACCTCACGCTGGCGCTCGGCACCGGCGAGGTGACGCCGCTCGAGCTGGTCAACGCGTATGCCTCGATCGCCGCCCAGGGGCGGCACACCCCTCCCGTGTTCATCCTGCGCGTCCGCGATCGGACGGGCGCGGTCCTGCACGAGGAGCGGCCGGCGCCCGGGCTCGCGGCCCCGCCGCCACTCGCCGACGCCGCGGCCCCCGGCGATGGGACGACCGGCATCGAGGAGCCCTGGTCCGTCCCCGCCGACGGCACGCGACCGGACGTCTCCTTCGTCCTGCTCACGATGATGCGCGACGTCATCGAGTCGGGGACCGGCGCCGGAGCGAAGGCGCTGGCGCGCCCGGCGGCGGCGAAGACAGGCACCGCGCAGGATCACCGGGACGCCTGGTTCGTGGGCTTCACCCCCGACCTGGCCGCCGGCGTCTGGATTGGCTTCGACGACCACTCGCCGCTCGGGCCGCGGGAGACGGGCGGCGGCGCGGCGCTGCCGGCGTGGCTCTCGTTCATGCAGGCTGCGGTCGGGGGGAGGCCGATCGCCGACTTCGCCGCGCCGCCCGGCGTCGAGCAGGCCACGATCGACCTCGCCTCGGGGCTGCGCACCGACGAGCCCGCGTCCGCCACCGCCCCCACCCTCTACTTCCTCGCGGGGACGGCGCCGGCCGAATCGAGCAACGCCGGGGCTGCGCCGAGCACCTTCTTCATCGACGAGAAGTAGCTACTTGACCGGCGTCGCCTTCAGCGCCGCCTTGCCTTCCTTCACGTAGACCTGGAACCGCACCGTCCGGCAACCGTACTTCTGGACGAGGGTGTCCTTGTTCTTCTCGAGCTTCACGCGGAAGCGGTCGAAGGTGAGGCCGTCCGACGCCTCGCCGCACTCCTCGCGGATGCGCAGGAACTCGTCGAAGGTCTGCTCCCAGTGACGCTCCTCCTCCGCCGCCTCGGGATCCAGCGGGGCGGGCGGAGGCTCCGGCGGCGCGCCGAGCATGCCCGCGAGGGCCGAGCCGTCCATGCGCGACGTGGTCGAGAAGGCGCGCGGCGTCGGGTCGGCGGCTGGGACGACGGCGGCCACGTGGGGGGCGGCCATCGGCGACGCGGGCCTGAGATTCGTAGCCATCGGGCCCGGCCTCCTCCGGGTGGGTCGAGGCGCGCCCGAAGAACTGCTGCGTCCCGTCCGGCGATCCGACGGCCGCCGCGACGTGAGAGGCCGCGTCGGCGGCACGGTTGAGCGCCGCCGCCACCGTGCCGTACTTGCCGGCCATGGTGGGCACGCGCGCGCCGAAGTCGCCGCGCTCGATCCGGGCGGCCGCCTGCAGCAGGTCTGCGGGGACCTGCGCCGCCGCCTCGGAGCGGATCAGGAGCGAGACCACGGCCCCGAGCGCGAGGGCGCCGGCCAGGAGGGTGAGCCCGCCCCACTCGGCCTTCGCGACGCCGGCGAGCAGGGGCGCGACCGGGGCCGAGAGGACCGCGTAGCCGTCCTTCACCCCGGTCAGCGCGACGGCCTGGGCCCTGGCGCCCGGCGCCCTCCCGAAGACGAGCGGAACCGGCGGGACCTTGAACGGCAGGACGAAGCCGGCGTCGATCCGCGGGAGCTTGCCTGCGTCGGCGATCGTGCCCGCGCGGACGAGCGCCGCCGCGGAGATCTGCCTGGCGTCCGCTGGCGGGAGCGTCGTCACCGCCTTCGGCAGGCCGACCGAGAGCGTGACGTCGACGCCAGCGCCGGCGTTGAAGCCGCGCGCCCAGTCCTCGCCGAGCGGGACGAAGAGGACGAGCGCCCCGCCACCCTTCATCGGGATCCCGACCCCGTACCAGAGCCCGTCGTTGACGCGAGCGAAGGCGCGGCGCGGCCTGCCCTTCGCGGCGTCGGCGAGGAAGGCCACTGCCTCCCGCTGGGGTCCGTCGGCGCCGGCCTTCAGCTTCTTCGCGATGCCACCCCTGTCCGCGGCCGCATAGAACGAGAGCGGGGGCAGCTCGAAGCCGAGCGCCTTCTCGGCCGCGTCGACGGCGCTGCGCGCGGCCCCCTCGAGGGCGCGCTCCTCCGCCTCCTCGTCGCGAGGCGCCGCCGGGCGCGCCGGCGCCTTCTTCCCCTTTGCCTTCGCGGCCCTGGGGGGCGCCGGCTGCGCCGCCAGCGCCGAGATGAGCCGGTCGTCCAGCGCCGCCAGGGCGGCGACCGCCGCGGCGCGGCTCTGGATGAGCTTCAGGCTGCCGTCGAGCTGCCCGACCGCGGACAGCAGGCGCGCGTCGGCGGCGCCGATGGCGCGCGCGGTCGAGGTGATTGAGCTGCCGCGGATCGCCCACCCACCGACGCCCACGACGACCAGCACATAGACCCAGAGCTTGATCCGATTCATCACGGATCGCTTATAGGTCCGGCCCCGGGGGGTGTCAAAACCGGTGATGCACGCGGCCGTGCGCCCTACGCGTCGCGCGGGACGGCGATCATGCGCTCCAGGGCGCGCCTCGCGCCTTCGGCGACGTCGTCCGGAACCCTGATCTCGTGCTTCCCGCGCACCAGCGCGTCGCGCACCATGATCAGGTCGATCATCTTCATGTAGGGACAGTGCATGCGGCAGCCGATGCAGCCGTCCGCGACGACGAACTCGCGGTCGGGGTACTTCAGCTTCAGCTGGTGGACGATGCCGTGCTCGGTCGCGACGATGAAGGTGTGCGCCTGGGGGTGCCGCTCCACCGCGCCGAGCATCGCCGTGGTCGAGCAGACCTCGTCGGCCATCGCGAGCACGTCTGCGCGGCACTCCGGGTGGGCGATGATCACGGCCCCCGGCTTCGCGCGCTTCACCCGCTCTACGCTGGCGCTCCGGAGGACGTCATGGACCGGGCAGCACCCGTCGTAGATCACGATCTCCTTCTCGGGGACCTTCGACTTCACCCATGCGCCGAGGTTCCTGTCCGGGGTGAAGATGATCTTCTGCTGCGGCAGGGAGCGGACCACGCTCGCGGCGTTGGCGCTGGTGCAGCAGATGTCCGAGAGAGCCTTCACCTCGGCCGTCGAGTTCACGTAGGTCACGACGGCGTGGTCCGGGTAGCGGGCCCGCCAGTCCTCGAGCGACTCCGCGGTGATCGAGTCCGCGAGCGAGCAGCCGGCGGAGAGGTTGGGGAGGAGCACGCGCTTCCCCGGCGCGAGCACCTTCGCCGACTCCGCCATGAAGTGGACGCCGCAGAAGACGATGGTCGACTGCGGCACGCTCTTCCCGACGATCGCGAGCTGGAGCGAGTCGCCGACGTGGTCCGCGATCCCCTGCACCTCGGGCAGCTGGTAGTTGTGCGCGAGGATGACCGCGTCCTTCTCCCTCGCCAGCGCGCGGATCTCG
Source organism: uncultured delta proteobacterium (assembly GCA_963845515.1). Taxonomy (GTDB): domain Bacteria; phylum Myxococcota; class Myxococcia; order Myxococcales; family Anaeromyxobacteraceae; genus DATIVK01. The sequence goes on along the minus strand of CAWJSR010000040.1, from coordinate 43,080 downwards.
GCTTCCAGCTCGCGGACTGCTTCCGGGGAGAGATCGCTGCCGCCCTCCGGGTTGGCGACGGGATCGTGTACGGGGCAGGCGGGAAGGGTCATGCGTGCACTCGGGCTGGCGCGGTGGATCGCCGCGATCAAGGGGCCGAACGCTACCGGGCGCTGGTCGCTCGCGCAACCCCTCTCCTTGCGATCCTCGACGAGGCAAGGCATTGGGGGGAGCGTGAGGATCGCCGTCACGACCTCGTTGCACCCCTCCCCCGAGGAGGCGGAGGCCGCCAGCGTGGCCGCGCGGCGGTGGGGGCTGCTGCTCGCCACGCGCGGAGCGCGCTCTACGGCCCAGCTGCGTGAGGAGGAGGGCGTCGAGGGGTTGCTGGTGCTCACGCGTCGCGGTGCGAGCCTGGTGCTTCCACCCGGGGAGCGCGTTCACGTCTGGTCACCCGGGATGGGGGCGTTGCGGGCGAAGCGGGTCGCCCGGCAGCTCGCGGAGGGGCCGCCCGCCGACGGCGCCGAGCGCGACCCGTTCTTCGAGGCGACGGGCATCCGGGAGGGGGACGCGGTCCTCGACTGCACGCTGGGGCTGGGCGCCGACGCGCTCGTCGCCGCGGTGGCGGCCGGCTCCTCGGGGCGCGTGGTGGGGATCGAGGGAAGCCGGGCACTGGCGGCGTGGGTGGCCGAGGGGCTCGCGCGCTCGCGGCTGCCCGCAGCGGGCCGCATCGAGGTTCGCGCCGCCCTCCACGGAGAGCTGCTGAACGCCCTGCCGGACAAGAGCTTCGACGTCGTCCTCTTCGACCCGATGTTTCGGCATGCGCGCGCGGCGCCTGGCGGCTTCGACGTCCTGCGGAGACTCGCCGACCCCAGCCCGCTCACGCCGGAGGCGGTGACGCGAGCGCGGCGCGTGGCCCGCCGCTGGGTGGTGGTGAAGGACGGCGCGCCGGGTTGGGATCTCGCGCGGCTCGGCCTGACGCCGCTCCCCAGCGCGCGCGGAGCGCACAGGTACTACGCGCGGCTGCCGGCGGAGTAGCGCCTTCAGGCCACCGGCGCCGAGGGAGCCCCCTCTCCCTTCCCCTCGCCCCCGGTGGGGGAAACGGAGGGGATGGCGCGCAGGAACGTCTCCGGGCTCGGGAGCACGAGCGCCTCGCGCAGGACGTCGTCGGCGCTCTCGACCGGGACCAGGAGGAGCTTCTCGCGGACGCGACGCGGGATCTCGCGCAGGTCCTTCTCGTTCTCCTTGGGGATCAGGATCTTCCGGATACCGCCGCGATGCGCGGCGAGCACCTTCTCCTTGAGCCCGCCGATCGGGAGCACCCGGCCGCGGAGCGTGATCTCGCCGGTCATGGCGACGTCCTTCCGGATCGGCAGCTTGCAGAGCGCCGAGACGAGCGCCGTGGCGATGGTGATCCCCGCGCTGGGGCCGTCCTTCGGGATCGCCCCCTCCGGCACGTGGACGTGGATGTCGAGCTGCTCGAGGAAGCGCTTGTCGAGCCCGAGCCCCTCGGCACGCGACCGGACGTAGCTCATCGCCGCCTGCGCCGACTCCTGCATGACGTCGCCGAGCTTGCCGGTGATGGTGAGCTTCCCCTTGCCCGGCATCACGGTCGCCTCGACCGTGAGCAGCTCGCCGCCCAGCTCGGTCCAGGCGAGCCCGGTCGCGAGGCCGATCTGGTCCTGCTGCTCGGCGGTGCCGTACCGGAACTTCGGCGGGCCGAGGTACTTCTGGACCTGCTTCTCGGACACCGTCCAGGTCTTGCCGTCGAGGCCGCCCGTCAGGACCTCCCTGGCGATCTTCCGGAAGACGCTCGCGATCTCGCGCTCCAGGCTGCGGACGCCAGACTCCTTGGTGTAGCGCCGGACGAGCAGCTTGAGCCCGCCGCGCTTGAACGTGACCGGCACGTTTGCCAGGCCGTTGAGCTCCTTCTGCTTCGGCACCAGGTAGCGCTCGGCGATGGAGAGCTTCTCGAGATCCGTGTACCCGGCGATCCGGATGACCTCCATGCGGTCCTGCAGCGGCAGCGGGATCCCGCCCATCGTGTTGGCGGTGCAGATGAACATCACCCGCGACAGGTCGTAGTCCAGGTCGAGGTAGTGGTCGACGAAGGTGTGGTTCTGCTCCGGATCGAGCACCTCGAGCAGCGCGGCCGACGGGTCTCCGCGGAAGTCGGTCGACATCTTGTCGACCTCGTCGAGCAGGAAGACCGGGTTGCCCGTCCCCGCCTTCTTGAGCGACTGGACGATCTTGCCGGGGAGCGCGCCGATGTAGGTGCGGCGGTGGCCGCGGATCTCGGCCTCGTCCCGGACGCCGCCGAGGCTGATCCGGACGAAGCGGCGCCCCATCGCGCGCGCGATCGACTTGGCGAGGGAGGTCTTGCCGACGCCTGGCGGGCCGACGAAGCAGAGGATCGGCCCCTTGATCTTCTCGACCAGCTTCTGGACGGCGAGGTACTCGACGATCCGCTCCTTCGCCTTCTTGAGCCCGTAGTGGTCCTCGTCGAGGATCCGCTCCGCCTCGACGATGTCGAGCTTGTCCTCGCTGGAGTCGGCCCAGGGCAGCGACAGGATCCAGTCGATGTAGTTGCGGACGACCGTGGCCTCGGCGCTCATCGGGCTCATCATCTTGAGCTTCCGGAGCTCCTTGCGGACCTTGGTCGTGGCCTCCTTCGACATCCGCTTGGTCTTGATCTTCTCTTCGAGCTCCTGCAGCTCGTTCTTGAACTCGTCCTTCTCGCCCAGCTCGCGCTGGATCGCCTGCATCTGCTCGTTGAGGTAGTACTCCTTCTGCGTCTTCTCCATCTGCTTCTTGACGCGAGTCCGGATCTTCTTCTCGACCTGCAGGATCTCGATCTCGGACTGCATGAGCTCGTAGAGCTTCTCGAGCCGCTTCGGCGGATCGGTCTCCTCGAGGATCGACTGCTTGTCGTTGAGCTTGAGCGAGAGGTGCGCGACGATCGTGTCGGCGAGCCGCCCCGGATCCTCGATGGAGGCGACGCTCTGCAGCATCTCCTGCGGGATCCGCTTGTTGAGCTTGACGTAGGCTTCGAACGTCGAGTGGACCGAGCGCACGAGCGCCTCCAGCTCCACCGTCTTCTCCGACGACTCGGAGACCTCCTCCACCTCGACCTGCAGGAAGCGCTCGCCCTCCTCGAAGCGGAGGACCCGGGCGCGACCCTTCCCCTCCACCAGCACCTTCACGGTGCCGTCGGGGAGCCGCAGCAGCTGGATGATGGTCCCGACCGTGCCGACGCTGAAGATGTCCTCGGCGGAGGGCTCGTTGGTCTTCGCCTTCTTCTGGGCGACCAGCAGGATGGCCTTGTCGCCGGCCATCGCGTCCTCGAGGGCGGCGATCGACTTGGGCCGGCCGACGAAGAGCGGCACGACCATGTGAGGGAAGACGATGATGTCGCGGAGGGGCAGGAGGGGCAGCTTCCGCGGCCCGCCCTCGGGCGTCTTGCCTTCGTCATCGCGCGAGAAGATGGGCACGAACGGTGCTCCTTTCGAAGGATCCTTCTAACACCGAACGGACGCGCGGGCATCGACCTCCCGGGCGATGCCGGGCCGGCGCCATCGGGTGCAATCGGGTCCCGCGCGCCCCGGGAAGGGCGCGCGGGTGGGTGTCGGGACTCCGGGTGCGGCGGGAGAGCGCTAGGCGCTCTCCGCCTCCTTGGCCATCACGACGAGCGGCGGCTCGTTCCGGTCGATGACGTCCTCGGAGATGACGATCTCCTGGACGTTCCGGCGGCTCGGCACGTCGTACATGATGTCGAGCATCGCCCGCTCCAGGATGGCGCGCAGGCCGCGGGCGCCCGCCTTGTTCTTCATGGCGGCGCGGGCGATCGACTTGAGCGCGCCGTCGGTGAACTCGAGGTTCACGCCGTCCATCTGGAGCAGCTTCCGGTACTGCTTCACGAGCGCGTTGCGCGGCTTGGTGAGGATCTCGACGAGCGACGGCTCGTCCAGCTCCTCGAGGCTCGTGATGATGGGGAGCCGGCCGACGAACTCGGGGATCATCCCGAACTTGAGCAGATCGTCCGGCTCCACGAGGGCCAGCAGCTCGCCGAGCTTCTTCTCGGTCTTGGAGGTGACGTCGGAGCCGAAGCCGAGGCTCTTGCCGCCGATCCGCCGCTCGACGACCTGCTCGAGGCCGCAGAAGGCGCCGCCGACGATGAAGAGGATGTTGGTGGTGTCGACCTGCAGGAACTCCTGCTGCGGGTGCTTGCGGCCGCCCTTGGGCGGGACGTTGGCGACGGTCCCCTCGATGATCTTGAGGAGCGCCTGCTGCACCCCCTCGCCGGAGACGTCGCGCGTGATCGACGGGTTCTCGCTCTTGCGGGCGATCTTGTCGATCTCGTCGATGTAGACGATGCCCCGCTGCGCCCGCTCGATGTCGTGATCGGCCGCCTGCAGCAGGTTGACGATGATGTTCTCGACGTCCTCGCCGACGTAGCCGGCCTCGGTGAGGGTCGTGGCGTCAGCGATGGTGAACGGGACGTTGAGGATCTTGGCGAGCGTCTGCGCGAGGAGCGTCTTGCCGGAGCCGGTCGGACCGAGGAGCAGGATGTTCGACTTCTGCAGCTCGACGTCGTCCGTCGCGATCCGGCTCTCGATGCGCTTGTAGTGGTTGTGGACGGCCACCGCGAGCGTCTTCTTGGCGCGCTCCTGCCCGATGACGTACTCGTCCAGGATCTCCTTGATCTCCGCCGGCCGCGGGATCCGGAACTTCTGCTCCTTCTTCTCCTCGCCCGCGATCTCCTCGGCGATGATGTCGTTGCACAGTCCGATGCACTCGTCGCAGATGTAGACGGTCGGCCCGGCGATGAGCTTCTTCACGTCCTTCTGCGACTTGCCGCAGAAGCTGCAGCTCAGGCTCTCGCGCTTCTCCAAAGTACAGGCCTCCGGTCGGGGCGGCTCTTAGAGGCCGCGTCCCCATCCATTCTACTAGGGCTTCGGTTCCGGCGCCTTCCTACGGACGAAGACTTCGTCTATCAGCCCGTAAGCCTTGGCCTCTTCAGGCCCCATGAAGTAGTCGCGGTCGGTGTCCTTCGTGATCTTCTCGAGGGGCTGCCCGGTGTGATGTGCGAGGAGCTCGTTCAGCTTGGCCTTCAGCCGCAGGATCTCCTTCGTCTGGATCTCGATGTCGGTGGCCTGCCCCTGGAACCCACCCATCGGCTGGTGGATCATGATCCGCGCGTTCGGGACCGCGAAGCGCTTGCCGTGGGCGCCGCCCGCGAGGAGGAACGCTCCCATGCTCGCGGCCTGGCCGAGGCAGATGGTCGAGATGGGCGCCTTCACGTACTGCATCGTGTCGAAGATCGCGAGCCCCGACGTCACCGAGCCGCCCGGGCTGTTGATGTAGACGTGGATGTCCTTGTCCGGATCCTCCGACTCCAGGAAGAGGAGCTGGGCGATGACGACGTTCGCGACGTCGTCGTCGATGGGGGTGCCGAGGAAGACGATCCGGTCCTTGAGGAGGCGCGAGTAGATGTCGTACGCGCGCTCCCCGCGGTGGGTCTGCTCGATCACCATCGGCATCGGGATGTAAGGCATCGCTGCTCCCCTCGGGTCAGGCGGACTTGATGGTAGCGCTGGACGAGAGGACGGCGAGCGCCTTCTCCTCCAGGATCCGGACGTGTAGCGCGGCGAGCGCGTCCTTGCCGCGGAAGTCCTTCTTGGCCCTTTCGAGGGGGATGCCGTGGTCGCCGGCGATCCGGGCGATCTCCTTCTCGAGATCCTCCTCACCCACCTCGATCTTCTCGGCCTCGGCGATGGCCTCGAGCAGCAGCGCCCCGCGGACCTGCTGGAGCGCCTTCTCGCGCAGGTCTGCACGGAGCCGCGGAAGGTCGAGCTGGAGGTGCCTCAGGTCGATCCCGGAGCGCGCGAGCCGCTCGGCCGTGGACTCGATCATCGAGTCGATCGTCCGCTCGACGAGCGCCGGCGGGACCTCGAAGTCGTTCTTCGCCAGCGCGGCCTTCACGAGCGCGTCGCGCAGCTCCGACTCGGACTTCTGCTTCTCGCGCTGCTCGATGTCGGCGCGAATGCGGGCGCGGAGCTGGTCCACCGTCTCGACGCCAGGGACTCCGACCTGCTTCGCGAACACGTCGTCGAGCGCCGGCGCCTGGCGGGTCTTCAGCCCCTTGATGACGACCTTGAAGAGCGCGGTCTTGCCGGCGACCTCGGGCATCCTGTAGTCGGCCGCGAACGCGTGGTCGAACTCGACGGTCTCGCCGAGCTTCTTCGCCTCGAGCTGGCCGAAGTTGCCCTCCTCGAGCTTCCCCTCCTGCACGCGCACCGTGACGCCCTGCGCGGTCGCGCCGGCGAACGGCTTGCCGTCGATCGTCCCCTCGTGGTCGATCGTCGCCCAGTCGCCCTTCTCGGCGACGTCCCGACCCTCGACCGGCTGGAGCGTGCTGGCGGATTCGAGGAGCTTCTGCAGCTCCTCGTCCACCATCGCCTCCGTGACGGCGCCGGGCGTGTGGGTGACCTCGAGGCCGCGGTAGTCGCGGGGGGCCAGGCTCGGCTTCACCTCGACGTTGGCCGTGTACTTGAGCGGCTTCTCGGCGTCGAACGTCCCGTCGGCGAGCGACACGGACGGCGAGGCGACCGGGTCGATCTTCTCGGTCTTGACCGCCTCGGCGAAGCTCTCGTTGACCAGCTTCTCCACCACCTCGCGCTCGACCTCGCCGCGGAAGTTCCGGACGAGCACGTTCCGCGGGACCTTGCCCTGCCGGAAGCCGGGGAGCTTGACCTTGCGGCCGAGGCCGACGTAGGCGCGATCGATCTCCTTCGCGACCTGCGCCGCGTCGATCTCGACGGTGACCTTCTTCTCGATGGGGGAGACGGCTTCGACCTGGATCTTCATGTTCGTATTGGACCTGTGCGGAAAGGGGCTAGAGGTACTGGCGCGCGGGGTGGCGGTCAAGGGTATTTGGGCGGGGAGGGGGTCGAACCCTCACGCCTTTCGGCACCGGATCCTAAGTCCGGCGCGTCTGCCATTCCGCCACCCGCCCGGCTCTGCGCGCTCCTTTACCACGGACTGCGCGACTTGGCCCAAGTGGCGTGGTAAGCGAGGTGACCTTGGACTCGCGCCACGACCACCCGGCGGACGGACGCTGCCTCCCGGAATGCCCGGCCTGGGCCGAGGGGGCGCTCCACTTCTACGCCCTTCAGCGCAGGCACGCGGAGATGCTGGAGGCCTGCCGGACGGCTCCCGCGGTCGAGTGGGTCGTCGTGGCCCCGGCCACTCCGGGCGTAGTGCTGCCGGAGTACCTCCACGACGAGGAGCTCATCCGGGTGAACCTGGTCGCTGGGCGCGACACGCCGGAGCTGCTCATGGACGAGTGGGGCATCCGCGCCAACCTGACCTTCCGCGGCCGCAGGACCGACTGCGCCGTCCCGTGGGAAGCGGTCCTCGCCGGCCAGCTGCGCGCCCCAGAGCGGAAGCGACCGCGCTTCGGGGTGATCCAGGGCGGGAAGAAGGACTGAGCCGCGGCTGCCCCGCGGCGGATCGGTCCGCTTCGGGTCCCCACTACAACCTCCACTCCACAGGAGCGAAGGGCGACTTGACGAGGCACTGGAAGCCGACGTAGACCTACCCGGCGGTGCTACGCTCCCGGTGTCACACCCGTACCGGGTTAGGGTAAAGGAGCACAGGGAGTGTTCATGCTTGCCGCGCCGCAACTCTCGAAGTTGATCCACAGGACCTGAACTACACGGAGCCCAGAGCCCGCCGTGCGAGCGGCGAAGTCCTGAAGTGCGGCATGGGGAGAGGAGTGAGGCGGCGTCGCGAACCGTGAAGGCTCCCGATGCGGTGAAGAAGAATGCAGAGCGAGAGGAGACCTCCGCTGGGACGATGCAACGACCCGGGAGGACGGCGGTCTCGTGAGGTCCGCGTGACGCTCCGCGCGATCTTTCAGGAGTGAAGGATGTGACTGGATGAGCCGGAAGCCGCCCCCGATCACGGGGTGAGCGAGAGCAGCGGCGTGAGAGCATTACAGACTTGACTGCACGAAGAAGAAGAAGTAGGCGACCATTGAGTCTGCTCACACGGAGGCCCGTCCGTTCGCTCGGGGTCGTGAGCCAACGCACTCCTCGGCAAATCCGCGCGGCGGCGCGACGGAGGCGCCGCGCGCCGGTCCTTGTCGCGCCGTGCTGTCCTTGGAGGATGAGGGCCGGTCCTCGGTTCGGAGCTGCTCGGGACCTCGACCGTCTCGCCTGAACCTGCTGCCGCTGCCTCGTCGTGGAGTCGGACAGATCCTGGCCGAGACGTGCGCGCGGTCGGTCGCTGCCGGTTGTCACCGGCGTTCCTCGGCATGACGGTGATCGAGATGTTCACGAAGGACCTGCGCGACCTCCTCTCGCGAATCGCCAAGCTGCGCCTCCCGGGCGGAAGCGAGGTGTCCTGGGAATCCCGAGCCGACAAGGTCGCTGCGTGAGCGCGCTGACGCTCCCGCTCCCGCCTCCCGCTCTCGCGGTGCCGGAGAACCCGACCCCGGAGCAGATCCAGAACACGATCGCTGCCTATCAGGCAGAAGCCACACGTGGGAGTCTCCGGTACCTCAACCACTCTCTTGCGCGCGATTCGGTGTGGCTGCTCGAGACGATTGCCGCAGGTTCGGGCACCACGACAGAAACGCTGGACGTGCTGTACGACGCCGCGGAGCTGGACGCCATCCTCGCCGCATTGCGCAAACACCGTCTCGTCGAACAGAAGGGCGATGCCATCCAGGTGACCGAGAAGGGACACCAGTACATCAAGTTTCGAGGTCCGCTCCCGCCTCCCGACGCGCAGGTTCGGTGAATCGGTTGCGGGACGTCCGTCCTCCGCGAGGACGGTGACTTCCAGCGCGAGGAGGCCCGCGGCCGAGGAGAAGAAGAACTGCCGGGCCTGCCGAACGTCATCACGCGGGGCCGCGTTCGGAGTCGCTACGGCTCCGGCAGGTCCACGCAGGTGAACTTGCCCTTGCCGGTCACCACGACCGCCTTGTTCACGAGTGGCTCGACCGAGGCGATCAGCCAGTCGATGACCGGCTCCAGCCACGCCCACTGCTCCGCGCGCGACAGGCCGCCGGTCACGCGCAGCACGACGAGGCCGGGATGCAGCTCGACGTCGGCGGCGAGGTGCAGGAAGTCGGCGGCGTTGATGGTCACGACGATCTGGTCGTGCTCGAAGGCGTAGCGCCAGACCTCGGGGTCGCTCGCGCCCGGCATGCCGATGTGAGCGACATGGGCCGCGGTCACGCCCTTGTCGGCGAGCCGCCGGACCAGCTCCGGCGAGAGGTTCTCGTCGACGAGGACCTTCACCCGTCACCCTCGGACGAACCTGGGCTTCTTCCTGGGGCGACCGGGCGGCCGGCCGAGCGCCACGTACATCCCGGCGAACGCGATGTCGTCGGCCTTGAGCGCGGGGTAGTCCTCGAGGAGCTCCTTCACCGACTCGCCCTTGCGGGCCCGCTCACCGACGAAGCGCACCGAGACGCGCGTCCCGTCGAAGACCGGCTCTCCGCCGAGGATCTCGGGGCGCGAGACGACCCGGTCGCGGCCCCTCAGGAAGGTACCGACCCGCTCCTCCACCCGCTTCACCAGGTCGTCGGTAGGCAGGACCACGGGGACGTCTCCGTCGAGCACGAGCCGGTGCGGCTCGCGGCGCCAGCGACCCGCCCGCTCCTTGTTGGCGGCGAGGAGGTCGAAGAGCTCCTTCCGCAGCGACTTGTCGAGCCCGACCGGCAGCTCGTTCACGAGGAAGAAGTAGACGACGTCCCGCACGCTGAACCGGCGGTGGCGCCCCGAGCGCGCCGCCCTGACGACGTGCGCCGCAAGCTCGTGCCGAATGGACTTCTCCGGCGCGCCGGATAGGACGGACGTCTCCTTGAGGGTGAGGGCGGCGATGAGGCTGTCAGAAACCATGACCACGCTCCGGTCATGGTTATACGGAGTCCGCGGGGGCCACGCAAGGCGCGTGGGCTCCCGCTGCGCGGACGACGCCGTGCAGCCCCGCGGACGGCCCGCGGCGGCGCCGCAAGGAGCTTCGGGCCCCTCTCCCCTCCCCTACGAAGAAGGCCTCCCTGGGGTGTCCAGAGAGGCCTCGGATGCTGCGGTTCTACGATGTGAGCGCGGAAGGAATCGAACCTTCAACCTATGGATTAAGAGTCCATTGCTCTGCCAGTTGAGCTACGCGCCCAGTTCTACACTTGGGATGGCTGAGGGGCGCCGTATCTACTGCGCCCCTTTCGACTTGTCAACGCCGAGTCCACACCTCTCGGCACCCTTGAGAGCGCGCCCGGAGGGACTCGAACCCCCGACCTGCGGCTTCGAAGGCCGACGCTCTATCCAGCTGAGCTACGGGCGCCTGAATCACGACTACGACCAGCAAATTTGGGGTGAGCGAAGGGGTTTGAACCCTTAACCCCCGGATCCACAGTCCAGTGCTCTACCAATTGAGCTACGCCCACCGTAAACGAGAAAACCAACTTGCGCGCCCGGAGGGAGTCGAACCCCCGACCCGCGGCTTAGAAGGCCGCTGCTCTGTCCAACTGAGCTACGGGCGCAACCTCCAGACCCGAAGCGGCTGCCCGACGTCCGGGCCCCTGCCATCCCATCATTTCAAAGAAGCGAATCGGGGCGGCCGGATTCGGACCGGCGACCTCCTGCGCCCAAGGCAGGCGCGCTACCAGGCTGCGCTACGCCCCGGAACTCCACCCCACCGAAGGCCAACCCGCCCCGAAGGAACGCCCGTCTTTAGTCTCTCGCCAATGGTTCGTCAAGGGCTGACGCTCGGCGCGAGCTTCTCGAGGTAGGGGAGCAGCGCCCGAAAGGCCGCGCCGCGGTGCGAGATGGCGTCCTTCTCCTCGGCCGTCAGCTCCGCCATGGTGAGCGGGGGACGCGAGGCGGCGCCGGCACCAGGCGCTGGCTGGGCGTCCGGAAGGAAGAGCGGGTCGTAGCCGAAGCCACCGGCCCCGCGCCGCGCGACACCGATCCTGCCGCGGCAGACGCCGCGAACCACGGCGACGACGCCTCCGTCCGGCGCGGCGAGCGCCAGCACGGCCCTGTACTCGGCGCCCCGCTCCTCCTCCCGCCTGCCGGCGAGGCGCGAGAGCAGGAGCTCGTTGTTGGCCTCGTCGCGCGCGTCCCGCGGCAGCGGTCCGGGCCGGATCTCCTCGGACCATCGGGCGCTGCGCACTCCAGGCGCGGCGCCGAGCCCGTCCACGCAGAGCCCCGAGTCGTCGGCGACCGCGTGCAGGCCGGCGAAGCGCGCCCACTCCACGGCCTTCTTCACCGCGTTCTCCTCGAACGTGGCGCCGTCCTCCTCGATCTCCGGGAGCGGGCTCCCCAGGTCGTCGGGCGAGAGGACGCTGACGGGGAGGCCGGCGACGAGCCTGCGCAGCTCGCGCAGCTTTCCCGGGTTGGTGGTGCCGAAGAGGAGCTCCATGCCGGCCCCTACTTGAGCGCGTGGTCCTGCGCGAGCTTGAGCTTCCCGATGCCAGCGAGCGCCACGGTCAGCATCTTGTCGAGGTCGGTCTTGTGGAAGGGCTTCCCCTCGGCGGTCCCCTGCACCTCGACCAGCGTCCCCTCGCCGGTCGCGACCACGTTCATGTCCACCTCTGCGGTCGAGTCCTCGTCGTAGTCCAGGTCCAGGCAGATCACGCCGTCGACGATCCCGACGCTGACCGCCGCGACGCTCCTCCGGATCGGGTCCCGGGCGATCACCTTGGTGGCGACCAGCTTGCGGGTGGCGAGCGACAGCGCGACGAAGCTCCCCGTCACGGCGGCGGTGCGGGTGCCACCGTCGGCCTGAAGGACGTCGCAGTCGAGCGTGATGGTCCGCGGCCCGAGCGCCGGAAGGTCGATGGCCTGGCGCAGCGCCCGGCCGATGAGCCGCTGGATCTCCAGCGTCCGGCCGCCCTGCTTCCCCTTCGCGGCCTCGCGGGCCATCCGCTCGTGGGTGGAGCGCGGGAGCATCCCGTACTCCGCCGTCACCCAGCCTGCGCCCGTCCCCTTCACGTGCGGCGGCACCTTCTCGTCCACCGAGGCCGTGCAGAGCACGTGCGTGTCGCCGAAGCGCGCGAGGCAGCTCCCCTCGGCGTGCCTGCTGAAGCCAGGCTCGAGGACGATCTTCCGGAGGTCCCGCTCACCGCGTCCGCTCTTTCGCATGGCGGCGGGAGTAGCACGGGGACGGGCGGCCGTCATCTCATCGCGTGCCGGTCGGCCGCGCGCCAGGCGGAGATCCCGTCGGCCACCGCTGCCGCGATGCGATCCTGGTACTCGGGGTTCTTGAGCCTCACCGACTCCGCGTCGTGGCTGAGGAAGCCGAGCTCCAGCAGGACCGCGGGCATCCTCGCGCCGGCGAGCACGTAGAACGGGGCCTGCTTCACGCCGTCGTCCTCGGCGCCGGTACCCTGGACGAGCCGCTCGTGGAGGAAGTAGGCGAGCCGCGACGACTCGGTCAGCGCCGCCGCCGACTCCAGGTCCTGGAGGATGAAGCCGACCGGATCCCCGCTGTCGGCGAGCGCCTCCCCGGCCATACGGGCGGCGTTCTCCCGCGCGGCCACCGCCGCCGCGGAGGCGTCGGTCGCGTCGGCCGAGAGGAAGTAGGTCTCGATCCCGCGCCGGACGCGCCGCTGCTCGGCGGTGGGCATCGAGTTGAGGTGGACCGAGACGAAGATGTCGGCCCGCAGCGCGTTGGCGATCGTGGCGCGGTTGACCAGCGGGACGTCGATGTCGCCGGTCCGCGTGAGGACCACGCGCGCCCCGAGCTTGCGCAGCCGCGCCGCGATCTTCCGGGAGATCTCGAGCACGAGATCCTTCTCGCGATCGCCGGTTGGCGAGTAGGCGCCGTCCTGCTCCCCGCCGTGGCCGGGGTCGACCACCGCGACGAACGTCGGCGTCGCGCCGGGGAGGAGCGCGAGGAGCGCGACGATGGCCGGGAGCGCCGGGGTCATTCGAACACCTCGATGGTGGCGGGGTCGCCGGGGAGCACCTCGCCGATCTCGACGGCGCCGACGCCCGCGCCGTTCAGCGCCGAGAGTAGCCCGGCTGCGGCGGCGGGGTCGACCGCCGCGAGGAGGCCGCCGTTCGTCTGGGCGTCGGCGAAGAGCAGCCGGGTCGTCTCGTCGACGCCGTCGGCGAAGCGGACGTTTGGCTTCACCCAGGCGAAGTTGGCCTTCGAGCCGCCCGGGAAGATCCCCTGCTCGGCGAGCGGGCGGACCCCCTCGACGATTGGGACCGCGCCGGCCCGAAGGCGGAAGGACACGCGGGAGCCCGAGGCCATCTCCCAGGCGTGGCCCAGGAGCCCGAAGCCGGTGACGTCGGTGAGGGCGTGGACGCTCCCGCTCGCGGCGAAGATCTCCCCCGCGACGCGGTTGAGCGTGGCCATCAGCGCGACCACCCGCTCGACGAGCTCGAGCGGCGCGACGCCCCGCTTGATGGCGGTGGTCGCGACGCCGGTGCCGAGCGGCTTCGTGAGGAGGAGCCTGTCCCCGGCCTCGCCCCTACGTTGCGCAGGATCCGGTCGGGGTGGACGAGCCCCGTGACGGCGAGACCGTACTTGGGCTCGGGGTCGTCGATGGAGTGGCCGCCGAGGATGGACGCTCCAGCGAGCGCCGCGGTGTCGGCTCCGCCTCGCAGCACCTCGCCGAGCTGGTCCATGGGGAGCGTCGCGACGGGCCAGGCGACCAGGTTGAGCGCGAAGAGGGGCCGGCCCCCCATAGCCCAGACGTCCGAGAAGGCGTTGGCGGCGGCGATCCGGCCGAACCAGTAGGGGTCGTCCACGACGGGCGTGAAGAAGTCCACCGTCTCGACGATCGCCTCGGTGTCGCTCAGTCGATACACCGCGGCGTCGTCGCTCGTCTCGGTGCCGACGAGCGCTCGGGGATCCACCGTGGGCTTCAGGTGGCGCAGCACGTGCGCCAGGTCCGCCGGGCGGATCTTGCAGGCTCAACCAGCGCCGTGGCTCAACGTGGTGAGCCGCGGCGTGACCTTCCCTTCCATGCTCATCGCTGTACCGGACGCGGACGGGGGGCGCAACCCTGCGCCCCTACCCCACCCTCACGTACCCGCCCTCGATCAGCTTCCCGATCGTCCTCGCCAGGTCGACGTCGGGCTCCGGCGCGCAGTCCAGGATCGACTGTATCGTCCCGCCGGGCAGGACGGCCTGGAGCACGTCCAGCTCCTCCGGGGCGAGATCCCTCAGCTTCGCCTCGAGCGGGACCACCAGCTCGACCTTCACCTCCAGCCGCGGCAGGCGCGAGGACTGCTCGCGCCACTCGTCGAGCTGGCGGATCCCCTCCATGAGCAGCGGCTGGACGTCCTCGTCCGCGGTCGCCGGCGGGAGCGGCTCCGCGGGGGGCACCAGCTCGAACGAGCCGCGCTCCCACGCGAGCAGGCGCCAGAAGGCCTTCTTGTCGGTGACCGCCGGGGCCGAGGAGATCCGGCAGGCGGCGAGCCGCCCCTCGCGCAGGTCGATCCGGGCCTCCTCCTCCTCTCGCTTGAGCACGAGCACGCCCGACTTGCGCGCGCTGGTGACCATCTGGACGAGGTCGGGGAGCGGCACCTCCTCGAGCTTCCCCTGCATGGCCGCCTGCGAGCGGGTCCGCGTGGCGATGACGGGGGGCGTCGCCTGCGCGCCCGCGGGCGCGGGGACGAGCTTCATGAGCGAGGTCCCGATGAGCACCCGGTCGCCGACGGAGAGCCGCAGCTTCTTGATCCGCTGGCCGTTGACGAAGCTGCCGTTGGTGGACCCGAGGTCCTTCAGGGTCACCTCGCCGTCCTGGACGATGAACTCGGCGTGCCGCCGGGAGACGAGATCCTCGGAGAGGACGAGCTCGGCGTCGCTCTCGCGCCCGACGAGCAGCTTCCCCTCGCCGGGGAGGGCGAAGACCGTCCCCTGGAAGCGCCCGCTCACGAAGAGGAGCGCGAAGCCGTGCTCGGGGGCCGTCACGATCCGTCCTCGCTACGCCGCGCCGGTGCCCGTGAGCTTCATGTACATCTCGGCGTTCCGGTTGCCGGGCGAGATGCTGAGCACGGCCTCCCACTGCTTCACCGCCTCGTCCTTGCGCCCGGCGGCGTAGTAGGAGAGCCCCAGGTTGAGCCGCGCCGGCACGTAGTTCGGCGACGCCTTCACGCACGCCTCGTACTCGTGGATGCCGGCCTCACGCTCACCGGAGTCGCGGAGCGCGCCGGCGAGCTGCGCCCGGATGTCGACGAACCCAGGCCCCAGCTCGAGCGCCTTCCGGTACTCGACGATCGCCTCCTTGTAGAGGCCGGACGACAGGTAGACGGCCGCGATCTCGGCGTACATGTTGGCCAGCTTCCCCTGCACGAACCGGTCGAGCTTGCCGGCGGAGGCCCCTGAGCGATCGAGCGCGTGCCGGTAGGCCTCCTGCGCCTCGCTGTACTTCCCCGTGTCGTTGTAGGTGACGGCGAGGTTCAGCGCCGCGTCGGTGTAGTTGGGGTTGATGCGGAGCGCTGCCTCGAAGGCGCGCTGCGCCTTCTGGTACTGTCCCTGCCCGTGGTAGATGACCCCGAGCATGTTGTAGACGTCGGCGAAGGACTGGTTCTGCTCGACGACCGCCGTGAGGTACTGCTCGGCCGGCCCGAACTCTTTCTTGTTGAAGTAGCTGCGCCCGAGCGCGAGCGCCTCTTTCAGGGTGTCGTCCATGTAGGCATCCTCCGGTGTCGCGAACGAGTCTACACCGACTCCTTGGGGTGTGCCGCGGCGACTCTCTGGCGCCCCAACGCCCCGCCTAGAGCCCGCCGGTGATCACCCAACGTCCCCCCTGCTCTCGCAGGTCGAGCCGTGCACGCAGCCGACGCCTCGGCCCATCCCCGACCCCGATCTCGTAGTCTTCGCCCACCTGGGCCGTGTCGCGCTCGATCCGGACCTGCCAGGCGAGCGGGGCGTAGCGCGCCCGCGGCGACGCACCCAGGTCGGCCGCGAGGCGGCGCAGGAGCGCGAGCTTGCCGCCCTCGGGGCCGCTGTAGTCGTCGGAGACCAGGGCCTGGTAGAGGTCGGACTGGCCGTCAGCGAGGGCATCGGCGCGCCTCGCGACGACCGCGATGAGCGACGCGAGCCTCGGCAGCCTTGCCCCGTCGGTGCACCAGCCTGCGCCCGGACAGCGGACCACGGAGAACCGCTCGCGCCCCAGGTAGGTGAGCCGAACTGGGAGGCCGCGCCACTCCACCGTACCCTCGGCGTCGGCCACCGCGACGACCTCGGCCCTCGCCCCGGCGGCGGTGACGAGCAGGTCGGTGTACCGGAGCCGCTCGGTCCGGATGCCGGCCCCCGCTGCGACCCCGCCCTCCGCCCCGGCGGCCGCGAGCGCCCGGCGGATCCCGGTCTCCGGACTCTCCAGCCGGGCCCGGAACACCGCGGCGCCGCCGCTCGCGAGCCACGCCGCGAACGCCACGGCGGCGGCGACCGCGGCGAGCCCTGCGAGCGCGCGCCGGTCGACGCTACCGGAGGTTCCCAAGGAGGCGCTCCGCCTCTGGGCGACGCGGATCGTCGGGGTGGGTCGCCACGAGCTTCTGCAGCGCCTGCTGCGCGCGGAACCGCTCCCCCATCTTCTGGTAGGCGTCGGCGAGCATGAACATGGCCTCCACCTCGCGGGGGGAGCCCGGATACTTCTCCAAGAGCGTCTCGAGCCGCCCTGCGCAGCCCGGCCACTTCCCGCGCGACGCGTAGAATCCGGCAGCGTACCACTCGTGCTCGGCGAGCCGGCCGCGCGCCTCGGCGAGCACCTTCTGCGCCTCGGGGAGGTACTTCGACTTCGGCCACGCGGCGATGAACTCGTCGAGCGCCTTCACCGCCTCGTGCAGCGTCCGCTGGTCCTTCTCGTGCGGCGGCGGGAAGAGGGCGAAGTCGCCGGGGGCGTCCTTGAAGAGGGAGAGTCCGACCCGGAAGCGCGCGAAGTCGGCCTGCTCGTGGTTCGGGTGGAGCTGGCCGAAGGCCTGGTAGGCCGCGGCCGCCTCGGCGAAGAGCTCCTGCCGGAACTTGAGGTCGGCGAGCTGGAGATCGGCGAGCGAGGCCTGCTTCGAGAACGGGTACTTGGTCTTGACGTACTCGAAGAGCTTGGCCGCCTCCTCCCAGCGCTCGGCCTTCGCCTCGTCCAGCCCCGCCTGGAAGTTCTCCTCCGCGGTCGCGCCGTAGCGCATCTCGCCGGTGAGGGAGACGCGGCTCGAGCCGCAGGCCAGCAGGGGTAGCAGCGCGAGGGCGACGAGGATGCGACGCATAGGGGAAGGGAAGATAGCCGGAACCGGGGGGAGGGTCACGTCACACGTCGGAGTCGTCGAAGGTCCCGACCACGCGGGCGACCACGGGGCCGGCGAAGCCGCGCCCCAGGAGCCAGCGTGCCAGCCGCGCGCGGGCGCGCGCGTCGAGCGCGTCGAGCGCCACCCCCTTCGTGCGGCGCTCGACCAGCGCGCGGCAGAGGGCCACCTCGGCGCCGCCTCCGGAGACACCCACGGCATCCTCCAGGGCAGCGCGCACCGCGTGACGCGCGGCCTCCTCCGGGATCCCGGCCGCGCGCAGCCGCCGCTCCGCCAGGCGGGGGCCCGCCCGGCCGCTCGTCACCAGGCCGCGCGCGCGGGCGCGGGCGAAGGCCGCGTCGTCCAGGTAGCCGAGCCGGGAGAGCCAGGCGACCGTGTCGTCCGCCTCGGCAGCGAGGTCGGCGCGGACGAGCCGCGCCCGGATCTCGGCCTCGGAGCGCGGACGGTGGGCGAGTGCCCGGAGCGCCATGGCCTGGGCTCGCTCGCGGGGAGTCTCGTCGGAATCACGGGGCACGTTGCCCCCTCAGGGAACCACCCCTCTCCCCCACCGGGGGAGAGGGAAGGGGCGAGGGGGCGGCATCTCCCTCACCCTGCCCCTCTCCCTCATTGAGGGAGAGGGGAGTGGCTGCATCGGGTCAGAACCGCTCGATCTGGAAGTCGTCGTCGTCGCCGGGCTTCTGACCGCCTGCGGCCGGCCTGGCTGCCCCGGGGGCGGGCGGTCGGGCCGGCGGCGCGACGCGCCCGGCCTGCTGGCGCTGCGGCGCGGCCGGCGCCGGGCGCGCCGCAGCGTGCGGCTCCGGCGGCTTCTCGAAGGAGTCCCACTTCGAGTCGCTGGTGCCCGAGACGCCTGACACGCGCAGCGCGAAGTCGTCGGCGTTGGTCGCCTGCCGGAGCGCCTCCTCGTAGGAGATGAGCCCCTGCTTCAGGAGCGTCATCAGCGACTGGTCGAAGGTCTGCATTCCGTAGGAGACGTGCCCCTGCGAGATGGCCTCGGGGATCTCCTTGGTGCGATCCTTGTCCTCGATGAGCTCCTTCACCCGGCTCGTCGCGAGGAGCACCTCGATGGCGGGGACGCGTCCCTTGCCGTCGGCCTTCGGGACGAGCCGCTGGCTGATGACGGCCTTCAGGACCGTGCCGAGCTGCAGCCGGACCTGCTTCTGCTGGTAAGGCGGGAACGCGGAGATGATCCGGTTGATCGTCTCGGTGGCATCGAGCGTGTGGAGCGTCGACATCACGAGGTGGCCGGTCTCGGCGGCGGTGAGCGCGGTCTCGATGGTCTCGAGGTCGCGCATCTCGCCCACCAGGATGACGTCGGGATCCTGGCGCAGCGCGCTCTTCAGCGCCTGCCCGAAGCTCATCGTGTCGACGCCGACCTCGCGCTGGTTCACGATCGACCGCTTGTCGCGGATGAGGAACTCGATCGGATCCTCGATGGTCATGATGTGGCAGGTCTCGTTGGCGTTGATGTGATCGACCATCGCCGCCAACGTCGTGGACTTGCCGGAGCCGGTGGTGCCGGTGACGAGCACCAGGCCGCGCTGCTCACCCGCGACCTTCTCGAGGACCTTCGGCAGCATGAGCTGGTCGATGCTCATGATCTTGAACGGGATCACGCGCAGCACCACGCCCAGCGTGCCGCGCTGCTGGAAGACGTTCACGCGGAAGCGGCCGAGGCCCGGGACGCCGTAGGCGAGATCGACCTCGTTGGTCTGCTTGTACTTCTCGCGCTGGAAGTCGTTCATGATCCCCAGCGCCATCCGCCCGATCTCCTCGGGGGCCAGCCGTCGCGCGTCCTTGAGCGGGACGAGGGAGCCGTCGACACGGAACATCGGGGGAAGGCCAGCCTTGAGGTGAATGTCGCTGGCCCCAGCCTTCAGCGCGACCTGCAGGATCTCGTTCAGTTCCATGCCTGTCGGGGAGCGTAACACCGCGATCCCCGGGGCTCAAATGCCGGGACCTAGGGACACGGATGCCGCCCCTCACCCCTACCCCAGCCGGAACTGGGGAGAGGGAGAGAATCCGGATGCGCTCCGCGCCCATGAACAGACGGCCGGCGCTCCCCGATGAGGGAGGCCGGCCGTAAGGCGCGCAAGCCCGAGTCGAGGTCGGGCGCGCGAGGAGCGCGCAGCGGAGGCGTACTAAGGTACGCCGAGCAGCGAAAGCGACGAGCCCGCCCGAGATCGGCCGGGATCGCGCGCCGTGCCTAGCGCTTGCTGAACTGGAACCGCTTGCGGGCGCCAGGACGGCCGTACTTCTTGCGCTCGACGGCGCGGGCGTCGCGGGTGAGGAAGCCGGCCTTCTTCAGGATCGACCGCCACTCCGGGTTGAGCTCGCAGAGCGCCCGGCTGATGCCGTGGCGGATCGCGCCGGCCTGGCCGGAGAGGCCTCCGCCGGCCGCGTTCACCGCGACGTCGACCTTGCCCATCTGATCGACGAGCTTGAGCGGCTCGACCAGGATCATCTTCGAGGTCTCGCGGCCGAAGTACTCGTCCATCGTGCGGCCGTTGACGGTGATGTTGCCGGTGCCGGGAGTGAGCCGCACGCGGGCGACCGCTTCCTTGCGGCGACCGACCGTGATGTTCGCCTGAGTGGCCATCGAGATCGTTCCTTACTTGCCGAAGGTCAGGGCCGCGGGCTTCTGGGCGGCGTGCGGGTGCTTGTCGGATGCATAGACCTTCAGCTTGGTCATCATCTGGCGGCCCAGCGTGCTGCGCGGGAGCATCCGGCGGATCGCATTGAGGACGATGTCCTCGGGGTGCTTCTCGCGGAGCTTGTTGACCGGGGTGAGCTTCTCGCCGCCCGGGTACATCGTGTGCGTGAAGTAGACCTTGTCGGTCTCCTTCTTGCCGGTGAAGCGCGCCTTGCCGGCGTTCACCACCACCACGAAGTCACCCGTGTCCATCGAGGGCGTGTACATCGGCTTGTGCTTGCCCTTGAGGACGGTGGCGATGCGGCTCGCCATGCGGCCGACCGTCTGATCGGTCGCGTCGACGATCCACCACCTGCGGGCGTCCTGGGCCTCGGCGGCCGTAGCGCTGTGCGTGCTCTTGCTCATGAATGAAAAAACCTGCGGTTTCCCGCGTTTGGGAAAGGCGCCTTCTAGAGGATGGCTTGGCCCTTGTCAAGACCTTCCCGCCGGACCTCGGGTGAGACCGGGCGAGACGCCAAGGGTCGCGGAACATACCCCCGCGCAAGCGGGAATGCAAAGGGCTAAGCCGGAATCCCTTCGAAGAGGGCACTCGAGAGGTACCGCTCACCCGCGTCCGGGAGGATCACGACGATCAGCTTCCCCTTGTTCTCCGGGCGCGCCCCCACCTTGAGGGCGGCGGCGACTGCGGCACCCGAGGAGATCCCACAGGTTATCCCCTCCTCCCGGTGGAGCCGCGTCGCGGTCTCGATCGCCTCCTCGTTGGAGACGGTCGACACCTCGTCCACGAGGGACAGGTCGAGGACGTCCGGCTTGAACCCAGCGCCGATCCCCTGGATCTTGTGCGGCCCCGGCTTCACGGGCTCGCCGTTCCGGATCTGCGTCAAGACCGGCGAGTGGATCGGCTCCACCGCCACGGCCTTGAGCTTCCGCCCCTGCCCCTTGATGAAGCGGGTCGCCCCCGTGATGGTGCCGCCCGTGCCGACGCCGGAGACGAAGATGTCGACCTTGCCGTCGGTGTCGTGCCAGATCTCCGGGCCGGTCGTCTGGAAGTGGATCTCCGGGTTCGCCGGGTTCTTGAACTGCTGCGGCATGAAGTGTCTCTTGGGGTCCTGGGCCACCAGCTCCTCGGCCTTCGCGATGGCGCCGGCCATCCCCTTCGTCCCCTCGGTCAGGACCACCTCGGCGCCGAAGGCGCGGAGCATCCTGCGCCGCTCGATCGACATCGTCTCGGGCATCGTCAGGACGAGCGGGTAGCCGCGCGCCGCAGCGACGTACGCGAGCGCGATGCCGGTGTTGCCGGACGTCGGCTCGACGATGGTCACGTCGCGCGAGCCGGGCTTCAGGATGCCGTCCTTCTCGGCGGCCCAGATCATGCTGGCGCCGATCCGGCACTTGACCGAGTAGGCCGGGTTGCGCCCCTCGGTCTTGACCACGATGGTCGCGCCGAGCCCCTGCGTGATCCGGTTGAGCCGCACGAGCGGCGTGTTGCCGATGGAGAGGCTGTTGTCGTCGAAGATGGGCATTGGGGTCGTTCCTTCCTGTTCTGGAGTTCGGGCTCGTTCAGATGACGTAGTCGGCGATTCCGTCCGCCTCCAGCGAACGGCGCGCCAGCTCGTCGATGGCGACCGCGTCGACGGTCGTCGTCACGGCGTGGTCGATCTCCGAGAGCAGCTGGTGGACCGCGCGCCCTGCGCCGGAGGCCGGGGCCCGGCGGCGCGTCGCGCCGGCGGCCGGTCCGGAGACCGCGCGCCAGGCCTCGCCGGCCGTGATGGTCGAGGCAGACCGCGCCAGCCGGTGGCCGCCGTCCGCTCCGCGTCGGCTCTCGACGAGCCCGGCGCGGCGGAGCTCGCCCAGGATGGCCTCCAGGAACTTCGCGGGGGCGCCGGTGCGGCGCGCGACCGCCGCGGTCGACACGAAGGTGCCCGGAGACGCATGGATCGCGAGATCCACGAGGGCTCGAAGCGCGTACTCGGCCTTCCTGTTGGGCGTCACGGGCTAATCCATATCTATCCGATATGGATTAGTCAACGCGCCCCGACCGGAGCGGCTCAACCGGCCGTCATCAGGACGGTTTTGCTGCACCCAGCCGCGCCCGCAGCCCCGAAAGGATGGACTCGGTGTGGCTGGCGATCTCCTGCGGCGCCGCCTGGAGCGCTGCGGGGTCGACCTTCTCGTGGGCGCCGGCGGGCAGGTCGTCGATGAAGCGGCTCGGCGTCCGCTCCAGCGGCTTCCCGCGCTTCACGCGCTGTGCGGCGCGGGTCATGTAGAGGATCTCGCGGGCCCGGGTGATGCCGACGTAGGCGAGCCGGCGCTCCTCGTCCAGATCGCGCGCCTCCCCCTGGATCCCGGCGCACGGGAGCAGGTCCTCCTCGCAGCCGACGAGGAAGACGACCGGGTACTCGAGCCCCTTGGCGGCGTGGAGCGTCATCAGCGTGACGCCCTCGCCCTCCGCCGGGTCCTCCTCCTCACGCGAGTCGAGCGCGAGCCGCTGGAGCCACTGGGCGAGCGAGGGGCGCGCGCTGCGGGCGACGTACCCCTCCAGCGAGCGGAGGATCCCGTCGATCGCCTCCACCTTCCGGGTCCCGGCCTCCGGCGACTGCACGCTCGCGCGCGCGTGCGAGTAGAAGTCGAGCGCCGCGACGAGCTCGCGGGCGGCGACGCCGAGGTCCCCCCTGCCGAACCGCTCGCGGAACCGGTCGACGAGCCCCGCGAACGCCACCATCCGATCGGCCGCCCCGCGCGGAAGGTCGCTCGCCTCGGGCGAGCGGCGCAGCGCCTCGAAGAGCCCGATCCCCTGCCCCACCGCCCATTCGTGGAGCCGCTCCAGCGACGCGTCGCCGATCCCGCGTGGCGGGACGTTGACGACCCTGGCGAGCGAGACCTCGTCCTCCGCCGCGGTGCAGAGCTTGAGGTAGGCCAGCAGGTCCTTCACCTCGGCCCGATCGAAGAAGGCGGGGCCGCCGTGGACGTCGTAGGGGATCCCGGCCTCGCGGAGCGCCTCCTCGATCGGGCGGCTCTGCGCGTTCAGGCGGTAGAGGACCGCGAAGTGGCCCCAGGACCTTCCCTCCCCGCGCTGCCTGGCGATCTCCTCCGCGACGAACTTCCCCTCCTCGTCCTCGCCTGGGAGCGCCACGACCTTGACCGGCTCGCCGGGGTCGGCGTTCGTCCAGAGCCGCTTCTCCTTCCGCGCGGCGTTCTTGGCGATGACCGCGTTGGCGCAGGCGAGGATGCGGCCGGTGGAGCGGTAGTTCTGCTCCAGCCGCACCTCCTTCGTACCCGGGAAGTGCCGGTCGAAGCGGAGGATGTTCTTCACCTCGGCGCCGCGCCAGCCGTAGATCGCCTGGTCGTCGTCGCCGACGGCGCAGACGTTCCGGCGCGCTCCGCCCACGAGCTTGAGCAGCTCCAGCTGGCAGACGTTGGTGTCCTGGTACTCGTCCACGAGGACCCACTCGAACTTCGCGGCGTACTTCTCCCGGAGCGAGGCGTCCTTCTTCAGGAGCTCCACGGGCAGCGCGATCAGGTCGTCGAAGTCGACCATCCGCTGCGCCCGCAGCGCCCGCTGGTAGCGCGGGTAGACCTCGGCGGCGATGAGGTCGTAGTCGTCGCCCTGCCCCTCCGGCCGGGGCACGATCTTCTTCTTGAGCGCGTTCTTCGCGCGCGAGATCAGGAAGAGGACGCGGCGCGGATCGAAGCTCCGATCGTCGACCTTCACCTCCCGCATGCAGCGCTTCACCAGCGCCGCCTGGTCGCCGGCGTCGCAGATCCCGAACCGCTTCGGCAGCCCCGCCGCCCCGTGCTCCTGCTGCACCAGCCACAGGCCGAACGAGTGGAACGTCGAGACGAAGACGTCGGCGCCTGGCGGCCCGGCGAGCGCCGTGATCCGCTCGCGCATCTCCTTCGACGCCTTGTTGGTGAACGTGACCGCGAGGATCCGGTCCGGATCGGCCCCCTGCATCAGCAGATAGGCCACCCGGTGGGCGATGACGCGGGTCTTGCCCGAGCCAGCGCCGGCGAGGACGAGGAGCGGCCCCTCAGTGGTGGTCACCGCCTCGCGCTGCGGCGGGTTGAGGGTGGAGAGATCGATCATCGTGGGCGCGGGGTTTTCCCACGGGCCCGGGGGGTGTTCAAGCCTACTCGGACCCCTTCAGGAGCTTGATCTCGATGCGCCGGTTCGCGGCCCGGCTGTCGGGGGAGTCGTTCGCCTGGCGGGGCCGGACGTCGGCATACCCGACCACCTGGATGCGGCGCGGATCGAGCCCCTCGCGCATGAAGACGCGCACGACGGTCTGGGCGCGCGCCGCCGAGAGCTGCCAGTTGGACTGGAAGCGCCCGCCGGCGCGGACCGGGATGTCGTCGGTGTGCCCCTCGATCCGGACCACGTTCGGGAGCCCCTTGAGGATCCTGGCCGCCCTCGCGATCGCCTGATCGCCGGCGGGCGAGAGGACGTCGTCGCCGGAGCCGAAGGTGACGGCGGAGGAGAGCCCCACGGTCACCTCCGTCTCGGTCGACTCGACGAACGCGGCCGCCTTCTCCAGCTGCTGGGCGATCTTGCGCGCGGCGTCCTCCAGCTCGGCCCGGGTCTTCGCGGACACCACCTTCTGGTCGACCACCCCGCGCAGCTCCTCGACCAGGTCCTCCTTCCGGTCCTGGGACATCACGGAGAACGAGTACATCAGGAGGAAGAAGGCGAGCAGCAGCGTGATCATGTCCGAGTACGTGATGAGCCACGCGCTCGAGTCGTCCTCGCTCTCCTCGTGGCTGCGCTCGGAGATCTTGATCACCTATCCCCCCAGGACCACGATCTCGACGCGCCGGTTCTGCGCGCGCTGCTCGGCGCCGTCGTTGGCGAGGAGGGGGTGGAACTCGGCGTACCCTGCCACCGAGAGGCGCGTGCGGTCGATCCCCCCTGCTCGAGGAGATCCGCGACGGAGATGGCCCGGGCCGTCGACAGCTCCCAGTTGGAGGGGAAGAGCTCGGTGGCGATAGGCACGTCGTCCGTGTGCCCCTCGATCCTGAGCTTGTTGGCCGTGCGGGAGAGCGCGGGGACGAGCCCGTCGATGATGGCTCGCGCCGACGGCGCCAGGACCGCCTGCCCCTCCTTGAAGAGGATGGCGCTCTTCATGCGGATGACCATCCGGTCGGCCGAGCGGTCGATGACCATCGAGTCGCCGAGCGCCTTGCTCTTCACGTAGGCCTGCAGCTCGTCGACGGCCCGCGCCATGTCGGCCGCCTTCTTCGCCTCGGCCATCACCTGCTCGGACTGCTGCTGCTGCTCGGGCTTCAGCTCCTTCAGCCCCATGACCACGAGCATCAGGATCGAGAAGATGAGGAGCTGGGTCATCAGGTCGGCGTAGCTGAAGAGCCAGGCCGCGTCGTGGAGCGGGTTGGAGTCGTCCTCCCGCTCGACCTTGTGACCCTTCCCCCTGAACGTCACGCGTTCGCGCTCCGCTGCGTGAAGACGTCGAGCGTCTCCCGGACGTACTCGGCGTTCTGCCCGAGCCGGATGGCGAGGAGCCCGGCGATGATCTGGTCGCGCTGGAGCCGCTCGTCGAGATCCATGGTGCGGACCTTGCCGGCGAGGGGGAGGAAGATGAGGCCGGCCAGGAGCACGCCGTAGAAGGTGGCCATGAGTGCGATCGACATGCCGTGGCCGATCGCGCGCGGATCCGTGAGCCCCTTCAGCATGGTGATGAGGCCGATGAGCGTCCCCACGAGGCCGAACATCGGCGAGTAGGTCCCCATGACCCGGAACATGCGCTCGGCCGCCGCGCGCTTCTCCGACAGGATCGAGGACTCGAGCCGCAGCAGCTCCTCGAGCCTCTCCGGGTCGACGCCGTCGGCCACCAGGCGGAGCCCCTTCACGAGGAAGGCGTCCTTCACCTTGAGGTCATCTGGCTCGATGGACGAGAGCCCCTGCACCTTGGCGACCCGGGCGAGCTGGATCATCTCGGTGGCGATCGCCCCGGAGTTGTAGGCCCCCGAGACGAACATGCGCTTCATCGCGGAGAGCGCGTGGACCGCGGTCATGCGCGAGGAGGAGAGCGTGGTGGCCGCGATGGTGCCGCCGAGCGCGATGAGGAGCGCCACCGAGTTGGTGAAGAGGGACGCGTCACCGCCCTTGGCGCGGACGGCGAGGAAGATGACGGTGACGCCGAGGAAGAGCCCCAGGTAAGTCGTGGTGCGCATGGCTCACTTCCCCTGACGGGTCTTCGGGCTGTGCTGCAGGATCGCGTCGCGCACCGCGTTGTTGGACGGGTCCAGGGCGAGCGACCGCTTCCAGGAGACCACGGCTGCGTCGGTCTGCCCGTAGAGCGCGTACAGCGAGCCGAGCAGGGCGTGAACGACCGCGACCTCAGGCAGGCCACCGGAGGCCTCGCGCACGTTGTTGAGCGCGCCGAAGGTGTCTCCGTCGAGGTAGGCGAGGAGCCCCACCGCCAGGCTGCGGTACCCGTTGACCCTCTTCTGCATCTCGGCCGCGACCCGGCCGTCACGCAGCGCTGCCAGCCGCTTGGCGACGAGCCGGCCGTCGACGCCCGGCAGCTCCTCCTTGGCGGCGGAGGCCTCCGTCATCGCGCGCTCGACGAAGAAGAGCCGCCGCTCCTCCAGCTTGATGGCGTTCGCGTACGCCGTCCGCGCCTCGTCCACCGGCCCCGTGAGCATGGACTTCAGCCGCTGACGCATCCCCGGGATGTCGATGGTCCCATCACCGTCGTAGAAGGACTGGACGGCGCCGACCAGTGACACCCGCAGCATCTCGGCGACCTGGACCTCCTCGCTCCGCTTGTCGAGCGAGTCCCAGGAGAGCTTCAGCTGGTTGCCGCCCGGACCCGGCCAGTCGATGCGGACGCTGCCGTCCCGCGAGTTGGTGGCGCCGCCCGAGTAGAGGAAGGCCATGGTGTCCTCGTCGAGGGGCTGGACGGCGTTCTCGTCGACGGGCTCTTCGGCTGCCGGCGCCGCGGGCTGGGCCGCCGGGGGCTGCGCTGGCGCCTGATCCTTCTTCCCGGAAGGCGCCCCCTTCGCCGGTGCCGCGGCTGCGAGAGCGAGCGAGAGTACGAATGCGATCATGTGTGTGACCTCATGCGGCACGGGGGACGAGCTCGCCCCGCGTGTGAAGCTGCAGCATGGAGCGCTCGAGGATACGGCGCGCCGCTTCGACGTCGCGGGCGGGCCGCTCCTGCACGGCCTCCGTCTCGCCTTCGATGATCCCGCGGAGCCGCTTCGAGACGGCGTCGAGCACCGTCTCCCGGACGCCGTCGTTCGCGTTCAGTTGGTGGGTCCATGCTGCTGCTGCTGCTGCTGGGAAAGAGTGAAGGACATGAAGTGACGCTGTTGATACCTACAGCCCCCCCGCTTGCATCTGGTACATCTCCTCCTCCTACTGCTGCTACTGCTGCTGCAGCTGCTGATGCCGCTGGTAGTATTATCATTCTGTGTGTACGGCTGGAGGGAAGGAGGGAGGGAGGGGCGGGAATAGAGAGGGGTGAGCGAGGCCTCGGGAAGGAGGGAGAGAGGGAAGGAGGACTTACCTAATATATAATCGAAGCCGCGGCTCGACGAGTAGGAGGGGCGGGCGGAGACGCTTGCTTGTGCTCGTGCTTGTGGTGGTGGACACTGTGCGGGGTGTGGTGTGGTTTGGCTGGGTTAGTGTGGTATTATGGGAGGGGAATTTCGCAATTCCTCTTGCTTGCTTGCTGCATGGACTGCCTCTTGACCCTTGCCTTTGACACACACACACACACACATACCCTACCCCTACCCATCCCTACATCACACAGCACCAGGGGGAGAACGTCAAGGCTTGCGGTGTGGCTGCTGGTCCGTCTCCCCCCTCTTTCAGCATCATCATCACCCGTTGCTTGCCTGCTTTGTTCGACCAGCCTCCTCCTCCTCCTCCTCCTCCTCCTCCTCCTCATCCCTCCCCACCACACCACCCCTCCACCACACAGCCACACAACACACAGACAAGCACCCACTCAATTATGCCGTGCCTCGACCGGCAGGAGGAGAACCACCGGCAGCAGCAGCAGCAGTTCCTCGTCTCCTTGCCCTGGTCGGGCAAGACTCGATGCCTCACCCTTCCCACCACCCTTGCTGAAGGAGGGGTGACAGCCCAAGATGTGGTGAACGCGCTTACTGCGCGGAAAGGCACACTGGAGGAGGAGGAAGAGGAGGAGGAAACAGCAGCCATCCTTTCGACCCTAGCCCTGACACCCTCCCTCCTCGTGCTCTGCAATGGCAAGAGGTACGTACCCACCCTCCCTCCCTCCCTCTCTCACTCCCTCCCTCTCTTCCTCCTTCCCTTCTTCTCTAACCCAATTCCTTCTTCTATTTCCCTCCACGCAGCTACCACCCCCACGAGCACCTTCCTTCCACTTCCTCCTCCCCCTCCTCCTCCTCCTCCTCCTTCCCCTCTCCTCTCCTCCTCCGTCTCCATTCCCCCTCCTGGGGTCTCAAAGGTGGAAAAGGCGGCTTCGGGGCAATGCTACGCTCGATGGGCAAAGGGGCCGGAGTGAAGAAAACGACCGACTTTGGCGCCTGTCGTGATTTGTATGGAAGGCGACTGAGGTGAGGAAGGGAGGGAGGGAGGGAGGGAGGGAGGGAGGGAGAGGGACAGAGTACGACCTGTTACCTGCGTATTGCAATCTGTCCTTCTCACCTCTCCCTCCCTCCCTCCCTCCTTCCCCAGGCACGTGAACGACGAGATCCGCCTTAAGAAATGGCTGGAGGACGAGGAAAAAGAAGAGCAAGAACGCGATCGGAAACGTGGAGGAGGGAAGGAGAAAGAGAAGGAGAAGGAGCGAACGGCTAGTGGGATTGATGGGTGGTATCTCAGGTAGGGAGGGAGGGAGGGAGGGAGGGAGGGAGGGATGGCAAGAACGCGACCGGAATTAGGTAAAGCACTCCCTCTCTCCCTCCCTCCCTCCCTCCCTCCCTCCCTCCCTTCCTCCCCAAGCGTCCCTTTTCACCAGACACCGAAAAAGCTAATACAGGAGTCCTCACTATTCTCCCTCCCTCCCTCCCTTCCTCCCTCCCTCCCTCTCTCCCTCCCTTCAGTGTCCCCTCCTGGGCTGACATTAAGAAACCCACCGGCTCCCAGCGTCGGCCCCTCCCACTCACCCTCCCTCCCTCCCTCCCTCCCTCCCTCCCTCCCTCCCTCCTTCCCCTCAGCGTCCCCTCCTGGGCCGACATCAAGAAACCCACCGGCTCTCAACGTCGGCCCCTGCACCAGACAAACGTCAAGACTGTCCTCTGCCAAAACTGGCTGGAGGCCCGCATGGGAAGGTAAGAGAAAGAGAGAGTCTGTGTCTATGTCTGTGTGTGTCCCTCTCCCTCTCTCCCGCCCTCCCTCCCTCCCTCCCTCCCTCCCTCCCTAGACGCGGCCCCCCGCCCGGCGCTCCTAACTGGTGGGGTTATGCCGCTGTCCACTCACCCTCCCTCCCTCCCTCCCTCCCTCCCTCCCTCCCTCCCTCCCTCCCTAGACGCGGCCCCCCTCCCGGCGCTCCTAATTGGTGGGGTTATGCCGCTGTCCACTCACCCTCCCTCCCTCCCTCCCTCCCTCCCTCCCTCCCTCCCTCGACCATGTACGACAGCAGACGCGCCCCCCTCCCGGCGCTCCTAATTGGTGGGGTTGTGCTGCTGGCCGCTCGTGTACCTACGCGCATGGAGAGGAGGAATCGAGAGCGGAAGGAGGGAGGGAGGGAGGGAGGGAGGGAGGGAGAGGGGGAGGGAGGGAGGGAGGGAGGGAGGGAGGGAGGGAGGGGTAAATTCTAAGTGGTGGGGTTGTGCCGCCGGTCGCTCTTGTACCTACGCCCATGGAGCAGGAGGGAGGGAGGGAGGGAGGGAGGGAAGGAGGGAGGGAGGGAGAGGAGGGAGAGGGGGAGGGAGGGAGAGAGGGAGGGAGGGAGGGAGGGAGGGGTAAATTCTAAGTGGTGGGGTTGTGCCGCCGGTCGCTCTTGTACCTACGCCCATGGAGAGGAGGAATGGAGAGGGGTAAGGAGGGAGGGAGGGAGGGAAGGAGGAAGGGAGGGAGGGAAATATGTATAGAAAGACGTACGTTCAATCACATTTGTTCACACTCTTCCATCCCTCCCTCCCTCCCTCCCTCCCTCCCTCCCTCCCTCCCTCCGTCTCCCTCCTCCAGGACAGCGAACAAGCAGCGCCCTCGCAGCGCCTAGAAAAGGACAGAGAAGGAAGCAGAAAGCGACCTACGAGCACCTCACGTACTCACCTTCCCTCCCTCCCTCCTTCCCTCCCTCCCTCCCTCCCTCCCACAGGACGGAAACGAGGCCCTCGAGCGCTTAGACAACAGGCAGAAGAAGGAAGCAGAGCGAGCAGCAGCAGCAGAAGCCTACATGGGTGCCTCTGCCCTTGCCCCTCCTGTGGACATGCAGGTATGTCCTGCCCTGCCTCCCTCCCTCCCTCCCTCCCTCCCTCCCTCCCTCCCTCCCTCCCTCCTTCCCTCTCGGACGCCGTCATGGAAGGCCTGCGTCGCGAGGCCCAAGCAACGGAAGAAGGGAACGACAGGCTCCCCTGGAACTACACACCCACTCACCCTCCCTCCCTCCCTCCCTCCCTCCCTCCCTCCCTCCCTCCCTCCCTCCCTCCCTCAGGACGCCGTGATGGAGGGTCTGCGACGGGAGGCCCAAGCACAGGAAGAAGGGAAAGACAGGCCCCCTGGAACTACACACCCACTCACCCTTCCTCCGTCCCTCCCTCCCTCCCTCCCTCCCTCCCTCCCTCAGGACGCCGTCGATGGACAGGTCTGCGTCGCGAGGCCCAAGCACGGAAGAAGGGGAAAACAGGCCCCCTGGAACTACACACCCTCCACCCG
This sequence comes from uncultured delta proteobacterium, assembly GCA_963845515.1. Taxonomy (GTDB): domain Bacteria; phylum Myxococcota; class Myxococcia; order Myxococcales; family Anaeromyxobacteraceae; genus DATIVK01. The sequence continues at coordinate 12,356 of CAWJSR010000040.1, read as the reverse complement.
GAAGAGGAGGGGGAGGAAAGGAGGGAAGGAGGGAGGGAGGGAGGGCAGAAGGAGGGAGGAGGAGGAGCAGTGTTACCTTTGGATTTTGGGGCGGGTAAGTTAATCCTCCTTCCCTCTCTTTCCCTCCCTCCCTCCCTCCCTCCATCTCTTCTTCCCTTCCTTCTTCCCTCCCTCCTTTCTGAGCTCTCCTCCCTCTCTCCGTCCGTCCCTCCCTCCCTCCCTCCCTCCCTCAGGCCCGTCCTCCTCCCTCCACTCCACCCAACAGCAGTGTCCCTGGCATGATGCCTCTCTCCGGCTCGGTGCACATCTCAGGGCAGGGAGGGATAGAGGGAGGGGTGGTGGGTGAATTTGCAACAGTGATCGTGCCGCTCAAGAAGGAGGGAGGGAGGGAGGGAGGGAGGGAGGGAGGGAGGTGGTATTGGGAGGTGGAGGCGGTGGGCGGCGGAGGGGAGTGTGCAGGAGGAAGGGAGGGAGGGAGGGAGGGAGGGAGGGAGGGGAGCTTAATTGCTTAGAGACGAAATTTCTTCTCCCCATAAACACAGTGTGAGTGATCCACAGACTCACACACATTCCTTCCCTCCCTCCCTCCCTCCCTCCCTCCCTCCCTCCCTCTCAAATTAGCATCTGGCTGGGTCAATGACCACTTCGAGGCGGATCGCCAACTGAAGGTACGTCCATCGCTCCCTCCTTCCCTCCCTCCCTCCCTCCCTCCCTCTGTCCCCTCCCCCTCAGTCCCACCACAGTCTTACTCACTCCCTTCTCACTCCTCCCTCCCTCCCTCCCTCCCTCCCTCCCTCCCTCCCTTCCTCCCTTCCTCCAGGTGATGGCGTAGGGGACGATCAGAATTCTATGGAGGTTCGACCCCGCCCATCGCCCTCTTCTCACCCCTCTCATTCCCTCCCTCCCTCCCTCCCTCCTCCCTTATTTCTTCTATGTTCGTTTCTAATATTTGACCACCCCTCCCTCCCTCCCTCCCTCCCTCCCTCCCTCCCTCTTCCTCCAGGTGATGGAGTAGGGGACGATCAGAATTCCTGGGGGTTCGACCCGGCCCATCGCACGCTGTGGCACAACGAGAGAGAAGAAGCAGTGAAGGGAGAAGGGGAGAAGTGGGAGGAAGGAGGGAGGGAGGGAGGGAGGGAGGGAGGGGATGGACACAGAGGCAGCAGACTCATTTTTCGATCGTATGTCTCACATGTTATTCCCTCCCTCCCTCCCTCCCTCCCTCCCTCCCTCCCTCCCTAGGTGGGCGACGTGCTAGGCATCCTTCTGGATCTGACCCCTCAGGAACCGAAGAAGGGGGGCAGGAAGGGAGGGAGGGAGGGAGGGAGGGAGGGAGGACGACTCTCCTACTTTCTGAATGGGAAGCCGACAGGGGCTGTGTTTGAGAATATTCCTCTTTCTTCTTCTGCTGCTGCTGCTGCTACTGGGGAGGAAAGAGGAAGGTGAGAGACGGAGGGAGGGAGGGGGGGCGTGGACGGGAAAATGAGGGAAATCATAAAACTTGCGATATTTTCTTTTCCTCCCTCCTTCCCTCCCTCCCTCCCTCCAGCCCTTCTTTTCGTCATCGGTACTACCCTGCCCTTTCCCTGGATGAGGGAGAGGCAGTCAGAGTCTCCACACTCACCCATCCCTCCCTCCCTCCCTCCCTCCCTCCAGTGCTTCCGTTCGTCATCGGTACTACCCCGCCCTTTCCCTCGACGAAGGAGAGGCAGTCAGGGTCAATATAGGGCTGCGGCCTTTTGCTTTTTTCCCGAAGGAGGAAGAGGAGAAAGGAGGGAAGATCAAGGTTTGTAGAGAGGAGGAAGGGAGGAAGGGAGGGAGGGAGGGAGGGAGGGAGTGGTACACCTCACATGTATTTATATGCATCTCAACCTCCTTCCCTCCCTTTCTCCCTCCCTATTTTCTCACAGGCGGTCTCCGACGCTCTGACAGACAACGAGGAGGAGGAGGAGGAGGAGGAGCAAGAAGAGAAGGAGGAAGCGACCAGCAACAAGCCCCTCCCTCCCTCCCTCCCTCCTCCTTCCTCCTCCTCCACCACCCCAGCAGCAGCTGCAGCGCCTACAAAGGGGAAGGAGGGAGGGAAGGCGAAGGGAGCGGCGCCTCCTCCTCCTCCTGTCGAACCAGCTTACCTGGACTTGGCTCCTTTTTCCTCTGCTGAAGAACTGGAGGTAGGGAGGGAGGGAAGGAAGGAGAGAGGGAAGGAGGGAAGAAGGAAATCACTATTTAGTCCACTGGATTTCATATCTAACCATCCTTCACTCCCTCCCTCTCTTTCTTCCTCAGTCCCTGGGCCTGGAGAGGCTAAAAGCCGCTCTCATGCACTGGGGTGTCAAGTGCGGAGGGACACTCCAAGAACGGGCAGCGCGTCTATTCTCTCTAAAAGAAGTGAAGGAAGTAGGAGAGATTGACCCGAAACTCCTAGCAAAGAAGAAGTAGGAAGGGGAAGAAGAAGGGAGGGAGAGAGGGAAGGAAGGGTGGCGTCATGCATGCGTGGGTTAAAGACGAACAAGAGAGGGAGAAGAATGAGGAAGAGAAGGAGAAAGACGAAGCAACATAACACAAGAGAAGGAAAGAAAGAATAGCCCGCCTTCGATCTATGCTGCTCTTCTTCTTCTTCTTCTTCTTCTTCTTGACGAAGTAAAAACAGAGAATTATTGAAACAAGATTAGTCTGTTGAGATTTTTTACTATGCCTGCTGCTGCTGCTGCTGCTGCTGCACTTTTCAAGTTTCTGCTCATTGACATTGCTCTTCGTGCAAGGAGGATAAACTTGACTATACCCTAGCTAATTAAGACCTTTATTTGCCATTCTATTGTCAGCTGCAGCCACGAGGCCTGTTGATTTCTCAACGCGCACACTTTTATCTTCGTTGGCACATTCTGATTTCGTCCAGCCATGCCTCTTTGCAAACTAAATGTTGGATGCCCAATGTGCGCACACTGGTCACAGCACACCACATCAGTTTAATCATCATGCTCTCCACCATGAGCCGTGGCAATGCAAGAGAAGGCCTGTTTTGTTTTCCAGTCGAATTCGTGCGGGCGACAAGAAAATGTGTGCGTCGAGCGTCAACTGTGCCGCTTTTGATTGCAACTGCGCGTGGGCGAGAGCAGGTGGTGTTGGTGGCGCAGAAGCCAAGGGGACGAAGGACCGGACCGTCGAGATAGGGAGGGGAGGGGAGAGATGGAAGGGCACGTGATGATAGTAGATGAAGGGGGGGGTGTAGGAGCATTCAATGTATTTTGCAAGAAAAACGATAAGAGAATGTGAGAGCCCTTCTGATTTTGTTTGCTTTGCTTGGCTTGAGAATACATTCATCAGCTGCAGCAGGCGCAAGAGAAATTGATAGCAGAACAGCCAGAGGTTCAAAAAGGCGAGAGTTAAAAGAAGAAATTAAAACTGCAACTTAGAAATCTGAAAAGACAAACAAACACAGCGCATCACTTTCTTTCTTTGTCTCTCCCTACCTGCGCGACACAACGTTAACATACACACGCACAAACACATAGCGTCGAGGCACACACACAGATGCCAAGACGAAGAAGGGCGGGAGAGCCCTTTGAACAGATACACAGCACAAACACATATATGAGTTGCACGCGGCAAACTCATCTTACTCAGCCCGCACACATATATAGACACATAAAATAACCATTCAAGCTCCTCGATTTATAGCCGATGTATCCGCCCTATGCCTTGTCATCATACGCAATGGAATCCGGGAGAGTCTTGACGGAAAACCCACCCTTGGAATTCGTGACGGCCTCCACGGACTTGCAGTAGGCGCCGAAGTCGTCGATGCGGAGCCTCGGCCTCGCCAGTGCGTACTTTTATCCGTCTTCGTCCCTATCATCTTCAATATCAACGAAACGAGCGCATAGCCTGTTTTGCGGCGTGTCACAGGGTAAAAAGAGCTGGAGGTGAGCATTTCCTTTGGCAACAATAAGAGGGCACCCACATGTACACCAACCATTAGACACACCCACACGACATGCCCCATCGAGCAGGCAACCATGAAGTGGAGGATGGGGTGGAGAAGGCAATTGGGGAATAGCTCTCGATGTTATTTGATCCTTGAAGGAACAATCACGGCAGAGAACACACACCCCACCTGGTCTCCCAGACCTTATACAGCCACCTCATCAAAATATCCAGACACATGCATACCCGCTTCTCTCCTCCCAGTGTTACGTACCCATGGAGGACTTCATCCTGGGGAGTGTCCACACATTCCTCAAAGTCGCCGCCGTTCACCAGGCAGCTCACATATTTCTTCATATACGTGGTGCAGACTTTGCAGGAAATCGGGTGGACCTGTATATTTGCATCCGTGGGGGGAAAAGAAAGGAAGTTGGTAAGCAAACAGATGGAAAGAATATAAGACGGAATCATAGCAATACCGCCTTTTCCAATCTGCTCTCTGATGCACATACAGACACGCACGCACCTTAGTCTCACTCTCCTCAGGGAGGATATAGTATCCCTTCAAGGCACCCGAGGCCATGCCAGCGACCGTAAGGGAGGCCGGGTTCGAGCCCCCCCGTCCAAACGCGCATCTTCGTATCTGTAGGAGGGTAAGATTGGAGGACATGCAAGCATGAGACATCGTCACATCATGTCATGAATAGCCGAGAAGAGAGTTCGTACTCCTGGCATTGGGGTGGTGGTTGGGTAATCAACAACTTACTAGAAAGGCTAGGCAACTTATCCAGCAAAGAATCGACCAAGTCCCTCCTTCCCTCCCTCCCTCCCTCCCTCCCTCCCTCCCTCCCAGAAAGAAAATGGTCAAGTCAGAAAAAGAAGGGGACAGGGAAGAAGGCACATGGCTCATCACGGGAGTGACCAACATGCTCCCTCTGGTCATGCGCGCCAAACCCAAAACCAAGATCTCCAAGCTCGTCAAGGTGCGTAGCCTTCCCTCCCTCCCACCCTCCCTCCCTCCCTCCCTCCCTCCCTCCCTCCCTCCCTCCCTCTTTCATTGATGACCAACATGCCCCATCTGATGATGCGCGTCAAACTTAAGACCAATATCTCCAAGCTCGTCAAGGTCCGTAAGCCCTCCTTCCCCCCCTCTCTCCTTCCCTCCCGTGCAGGATTCAAAGCTAAAAAACACTTATCCAACCTCACCAACCCTCGCTTCCTCCCTCCCTTCCGCCCTCCCTTTTTCTCCGCAGGCGTTCTCTGACCGTAACAATATTGACCCCAAGGCGGCCCGGTGGCTGAACCCCGAGGGACATCGCGTGGAGCTAGAGAAAAGTCTAGAGGAAAATGGCTTTGAAGACGGGGATAAGTTGGAGGGCAGGATCGGGCAGGAAGGAGGAGGGGCCTCTTCCTCCCTCCCGCCCTCCCTCGTGTGTTCCCACTTGTAATTGATGAGAAAGCAGGGAGAGGCTTTTGACACGGTGATTGCTTGGAGGGGAGAGTGGGGCAGGAGGGAAGGTACGGGACGCTGCTTGGCGGGAAGGGGGGGGACAGGAGAGAGAGAGGGGAGGGGCCTTCTTACTAAGAGGAGAATGTGGAGCAGGAGGGAGGGGAGGGGATGGTTTTCCTTACCTTCTCCGTGGCCTAAAGCAAGTGCGGAGGAAAGTAGTTTTACAAGCAAACAATGGACGGGGGAAAGGAAACGAGGGAATAAGAATGAACTTTTCATAAATAAAGAGAGAGAGAAGAAAGGAGGGATGGTCAGATACATAAGATGAATGTGTATATTAATATAATAAAAACGAAGGAACAACAAATGAAAGAAACAATAATACCAAAAGAAGAAATTGTTTACAATAATCTAGAGGGATCAACAACAAGCATCTACCGCTTCTGCTGTCATTCGTCACATCCATTTCCTCATCTCTCCCTCCCACCGTCCCTCCCTCCTTCTTCCTCTGTCAGACAAATGGCCATCAAGCGGGAGGAAAACGAAGAGGACGGCACGTGGCTCATCACGGTGGAAGTGACCAACATGCCCTCTCTCACCATCCGCGTGTCCCCACCATCAAAACTTCCAAGCTCGTCAAGGTTAGTACAGCCTCTTCCCAATCCGTCTATTTCTCGCTTCTTTCTTCCATCTGTGCAATGTGACATGCCATCTTTCGCCCTGCTCGTGCTTAGCATTCTTCAAGGTCAGTCACAACTTTCTTCATTTTTTCCCAAGGGATAGGAAGCCAGGTGGGGGCCGCTGCACACAAAGGCGTGTGGGAAAAAACGTCGCAAAGGTCCATGTCTGCGCCTTGCCGCACAAGTTCCTTACTCTGGACACCATCAATGCAGCGATTCAGGCCAGGCACTTGACCCGGCAGTCTGAGCAAGTACATTGCCAGGTCCTCTTTGCTGCCGCAAATGGCGCCAATTAAGGGCATCATCTGGGAGTCGAGTTCCAACACTTCCTCGGCAGTAAACCCGCCGGTCGTAGGTATTCACCGCCACCCCATGCACCTCGCAAAAACAGGCCACCACGTTTCGATAGTCGGGAGTCGCCGCGTAAAAAGTAGCGTTAAATAAACCGTTCAGGGGGCGTCTTCCAGTAGGAGGCGTTTAGGGGGTCGTTGATCGCAAGCTGAAGGCCGGCAAGGTCGCCCGCCCTAGCCTGTTAGGGTTAGGGCCCATGGGGTAGCGGCGGCAGTGGCAGTACTGCCAATGCAGAAGCAATTGCCATGTTTTTAGCCGGGCCCTTTGTCGACCATCCGCCGCTGCCGCTTGGGGCGACGACGGGCTCGAGGAAGTTAGACGCAAAAGAGCTCACCGTTGGGCTGCTGCTAGCTAGATGACGCGGATAAGGAGGCTGAAGGCGCGCCAGGCGTTGCTGCTTTGTCTGTCTCGCTGCGCTGCGAAGTGCGCCTCGAGGGTAGCTAGACGCCCTGTGTTGTGTGGAGGGTGGAGGGTGGTTAGAGGCTCAGTGCTGTGGGCGACTCGAGAGGGGTGTAGAGCATGATGATTTTGCCGCTTCGACGTTTTCCTGCCGGCACGTACTTCAGCATTTCGACACTGCCCCTCTTTTTCACAGCCCCTAGCCAGTGTGCGTGAGCGGTGTCGGCCAAAGTCTTGCCATCATACTGAACGTCAGGTTTGTCACGATCGTCAAAATCTGCCACCGCCTATGGGTGGCGGCAGCAGCCTTCAAAAGGAGGCCGTGGCGCCTGCGGATGGGGTATTTTGGCAGCGGAGGACGTGCTTTGCTTTGCTTTTTGGGAAGCTTTTGGCACGCTTCACGCTAGCCAAGCAAGATCCAGCGCATGGACACGCACACAAAGTGTATAAATGTGCCAAAGAGACAATGCAACGGCGGCATTTGTAGAGCCTGCCTTTTTTTGACAGTCAATTCCGTGCGCCCTGAACGAAACAAACCCTACTAGCTGTTGAGCTTGCCCAGTATGCTCCTACTCATTCTTCTTTTCATTTTCAAATACTACTGCTCCCCTTCGCTCCCTACCATTCTTCTCATTTCCCTCCCTTCTTCTTTCCCTGCGCCGCCACCCACTCCTGCCGGCGCTGCTCGATATACTCCCCTACTTGCGTCTTGACATACTGGCCCGCGTCTGCTCTTGGCCTTGGCCTTCTTTTTCTTGGCCTGCTTCCTGGCGTTCTCCGCTGCTTCCTCGGCAGCCAGCTCCTCCATCAACGCCTGTGCCGCTGCTTCTGCTGCACGAGTCTGCTCCGCCAGCTGAGCCTCAGTAACGGTGATGGCCTCTCGTCTGGCAAACTCTTCGTTCTCTTTCCTTGTCAAGTACTCGTGGATATGCTGATTTCCCTTAGTGAGGGCGACTTCAGCGGCCATTTCCCCGTCAGCATTTCTTAACGCTAGGTTTGCGCCTCTCTGCTCGACCAAGAACTTGACAATCCGAAGGCCTGCGCCATCTTTCCCCCTAGATTTGCACGCAGCGGAGTCACTTCTTTGCAAGCCGTGGCTGTATCGACGGGTATGTCGCATTCCTCGATAAAGAAGCGGACAATCGCATGGGCGCCAAACAATGCTGCCAGGTGGACGGGCAGGTAGAATATCGGCTTTGTGTCATGTTTTCGACTGGTGACCGGTCTCCAAGGGGTCTGCTCCCCACTCCCGCACCAGGTAGCGGGCCGTGGCCACCCTCACTGATGAATCGCGTTCGCTTTTTACGACGTGTCCCAGGAGCGAGGTTTCAGATCCCCCATTCCCGCAGGGATGATTCAAAGCACGCTCGAGCTCCGCCTCGCCCCGGGTCTCGTACTGCTTGAGCAAAAAGCGCACGAGAGGTACATGGTCGTGCATGACCGCTAGACATATGGGAGTGTGATGCAAGTCGTCCCAAAGGTCCATGTCAGCGCCTCGCCGCACGAGTTGCTTCACCACATGCGTCAGCCCTGACTCTGCACACAAATGAAAAATGGTATTGTCAATGTCAAGGCGGCGATTGACGTCGAGCTCTTCGCCCGGCAGCGCGAGCAAGTGCAATGCCAGGTCCTCTTTGCTACCGCAGATCGCGCCAATTAAGGGCGTCATCTGGGAGTCGACTTTCGCCAAGACCTCGACAGGTATCCCCGGCATCTGTCACAGCCCGTCCTCCGCCCGCACGGCGTCCACTGGCACCCCACGCACCTCGCAAAAGTAAGCCACGGTGTCCCGTTTGCCATTTTTCGCCACCACAAACGCGAGGATCGAGATCGGCGATACATTCGAGGAGCTACTGGGGCTACTGGAGGACTGGAGGACGAGGGCGTCGCTGGTCCCAGAACCTTCTCGTGGTTGATCGAGGAGGGGAATTTGGGGGCATTGAAGAACCGTAAGAGCGACAGCTGCCCCATTCTGTATTTTTTTGGAGAGAAATGCATGGAGTGAGTCCAAAAAGGGCAGTTTATGAAAAAAAGGCGTGAGTTGTTGAAAAAAAGAAAGATTTGGATAAATGCATAAGTTACTTGTTTTTGAAAAAAACGAGGGGGAGGGCTGGAAGGAAGCAAGACGATTATGAGACCCGCGGCGCTGGCAGTACCTGTGGCAGGGATGTGGATGGATAAGAGGAGGAGAACGAGAGTGTGGTGGGGTGGGTGTGGAGGTAGTTGTGTGTGTGTATGTGTGGTCAAGGCAGGCAGGAGGTCGACCGTATCCTACCTACCCGACTTCATCCTTCTTTGGCGAGTGTATGGGCGTATTCGCACGCTCTGTGCCGGCAGGGAAGGTGGTGGATGCGCTCTCAGCTCTGGAGGGGGTTAAAAACGAGTTCTTGGAAGACTTTTCTTCGACTCTTCTGAAGGCCATAGGCACGTCGGTGGGGAAGGGCGAGACGGTGACGCTAGCCTGGACGGTAGGTTATATGAGTGGGTGAGTGGGTGGGTGGATGGGATGGTGGGTGGTTTGTGGAGTGAAGAAGGAGCTGCTGGATGAGTTTTTTGGGGGGGAGAAAGGCCATGGGACACCTTGATGGGGACAAGGCGAGGCGCTCCCGCTGGCATGAATGGTATCTAACTTTCACCTACCCATCCAATGAGTCCATTCACCCACCCACACACCCACCACCTCACTCACCCAGGCGGACGACAAGCTGGCTCTCTCTGTCCGTGATAAACTTGTCAAGACCTTCCCGAGGGTCGAGCTGGCCAAGGGCATTTTGGGTCTGTACCTTGGTAAGCTTTCGCCCACCCACCCACCAACCTACCCACCCACACACCCATCCGCTCACTCATCCACCCACCCACCTACCCGCCACCTACCCACCCACCCATCCACCCACCCAGGTGATCGTGCGATTTCGCCAGAGGCCAAGAAAGGCTTTGCGGCAGTGGCACCCCGGCACCTAAAGTAGGGTGGATAAGAAGTTAGGTGGGTGGATGGATCGGTGGATGGATCGGTGGATGGGTCGGTGGATGGGTGGGTGTATGTTTTTGTTGTGGGTTGACTTTTGAGACTCTGAATGATGGGAGAAGAGAGGGGCAGCATTGGAAGGGGGAGGATGAAGAACAAAGCGGGGGCGCAAAGAGGATATCGGTTGGGAAACAACAATGGAAAGTAAAAGTCATGGGCCAATCGCTCAATAGGTTTCTTTTTCTTTCTTTTGTTTTGTTTCTTTTCTTAGAGTTTAAATGCCTTACCGTTTTTCCGATATTTCCAAACTTCGGTTTTCTTTACTTTTCCTTTAGTTTTTCCCCTCATTCTTCTCTCTTTTTTCCACCTCTGATCGTTCTATCTTTTCTACTATCGTCTTCTGGTTACTCTACATTATATTCAATACGTGCCATCGCTTTTGGGCGTCAACAATCCTAAAAAATAAGCAGGGCGATGAAACGCGACAGGCCACACATAGGTCGGTTGAATAGCGTAATACCCAGTCCCTGGCTGGGAAGAAAAATCACCAGGGTTCTGTATAGTTGGGCAAGATGGTGTTGTTCAGCTACTTCGATTCGATAAGAAGTTCGCCCGCCACTCCCCCCGCTCCTCCCCCGTGCCATAGGCAGGTCGGGTCCGCTCCTAACGCTGTCGCTATATAACTAAAAGGGAGAGTTAATTGCTGCTGCCAGCTGCTGGGGCTGGTCTGATTGGCGCTCCATTCCACCCCGGCGCTGGCAGCCGCTGTGCAATTGAAAAATTCGGAGGCGGTCACGGCTGTGCCTGTGGGGTTGGTGATTTTGGCTCTGTTTGATTTAAGGGAGGGGGTGGAGGGAAGAGAGGAGTGAGTGCTCGGGGGGGGGGATGGATGGGTTAGTGGTGCGGCTGCATATGAATGAGTAGATGCATACCACCGTAGTTACACACACACAACCATTTTCAGATTTCCCTCCCTCAAACGTACAAGAACAATTCCTGGTTGATGTTGAGCTCCACCTCCAGGTACTCTGTAGGCGTCTCGCCAGCGCCCCCAGGAGCAATAAAAACCTCCACCGCATCGGCATAATACAACGGGTCATTGCAATTGACATAGGGGGAATACACACTGGAGCCTTGTACGTCCCAAGATAAAAAACGAAGGCAGACGCAAAAGTAGTGATATTGTTTTCGACAGAGATGTGCACGGTGGTGGTGGGTGGGGGATTGCCCCTTGGGGGAGGAGTGGGGGCGGCGCCGTTGACAGCATTGACCATCGATAGGGAGATGGGCGGAGTGCTGTTGCTCACCTGTGCTGCTGAAAAATGGCACGACGTAGGTGCTCCAGTAGGAATATCCCTATAGGGTGGAAAAGGCGGGTAGGTAGGTGATGGGTGGGGGAGTGGATGGGTAGGTGGGTGGGTGGGAGGGATGATGGGCCTTTGCGCGGCCCCAGGAACAACACCACCCCCACCGAAAGAAAAAATCAAAGAAAGACGTACGGAATCACAATTATAGGGTGCACCGGCCAGAATGCTCTCATCAGGTGTGTAGCAATACTCAGGCTGGAGGGGGGTGCCTTCAATGCCCCACACCTCTTGCATGGCCAGCTGGGTGGCACGCATCCGTCTGGTGGCGTCAATAATATCCCGTTGTCCTTCCACCGACCACCAACGCTCGGCGCCCGCTGCCAAGCGTGGCCATGTGATGGTCTCCAAGTTGGTCATGGCCACGGTTTCGGTCCATACAGGGATTTCACCTCCGATGATTAGATGTTGGAGGGAGGGGGGTGTATGCCGGGGTGGTGGGGTCGGTGCTGTAAATTCGTTGCCAAGTCTGTACGGATCGCACCACGACATACCGCCAGAGATCTAAGGGGAGGGTGGGAGGGAGGTGGCGAGCAGATGGAAAAACGATGAGATTGGCGGGTGGGTGGGTAGGTGGGGCAGATGCGCGTGTGGGTAAAGAATCGTATGTAGCGAAGTACACAACTGAAGAGAGTGCGTACACAGGAAAAAGAGTGAAAGAGACAGATGACCAACACCGACCGACCCACCACTCACCCAACTGCCCATGCCACAGTCGAGATAGAATAGGTGTAGGTGGAGTCTACCACCCTATATCCCGCTTGTACAGCCCCCAGTGCCTGGCCTGTCTCCCAGGCTTGCAAAATGGTAGAAGATTGAGGAAGAGAAGCATTGTATTTGAGCACGCTCTCGGCCCAAGCCATGACCGTACGGCCTTGATTACTGACATACGATGCAATTTGAGGAGCATAGGCACGAAAAGCTAAGGCAGCCGCCTCGGGCGTGCCCCAGCAGGTCCAGCTGACCTCGTCCCCGCCCATGTGAAAGAAGGGATCGATGGTGAGATCGAGTGCGTCCTGCACCACGCGCTTGACCAAGGCAACGGTGGCGGGCAGCTCTGTACGGAGGTAGCCAAGGTGGCTCGGCGCACCTATTTGTTAAATCGGGTCATACATACATTGCGTCGTGGGTGAGGGGTGGAACGTGAGATATGATAGAGAGATATGGTTGCATGCATATGTGTACTCTGCTACATTTAGAATGTGGGTGGTGAGAGTGATGCGTAC
>CAWJSR010000039.1:0-113767 GCA_963845515.1 uncultured delta proteobacterium | reverse complement strand
TCCTGAGGAGAATCTTCACCGAGCGTGAGGGCTACCTCGCGCTTACCGCCTCCGGAGGGGAGGAGGCGCTCGCGATCATCGGCGCCCGCGAGATCGACCTCCTCGTCACCGACCAGCGGATGCCCGGCATGACCGGGATCGAGCTCGCCGCGGCCGCGCGGCGGCTGCGCCCGGGGCTCTGCGTCATCCTCCTGACCGCCTTCACCGACCCGCGCGACATCATCGACGCCATCAACAAGGGGGAGGTCTACCGGTACCTGACCAAGCCCTGGGAGTACGTCGACCTGCGCCAGTCGATCCTGCGGGCGCTGGAGCAGGTGAAGCTGAAGCGCGAGCAGGCGCGGCTCGACGCCGAGCTGGAGCGCCGGATCGCGGCGCTAGAGGTCGCGACCGAGATCGCGCGGGACGTCGGGCCTCGCCGAGAGCAGGCAGGCGCTCCTGGAGCGGCTCCTCGAGCTCCTCCCACGCGTGGTCACGTGCGACGCCGCCGCGGCGCTCCTCGTCCCCGACGCCGGGCCGCCGGTGCTGGTCCTGCGTCCGGTGGCGGCCCTCTCCGATCGCGCCCTCCTGACGCTCCGCGAGGACGCGCTCGCCGCCTGGACCGAGCGCACCGGCCGCGTGGCGCCCGAGCGGGACCTCCAGGTGAAGGTCACGAGCACGGGCGGCGACGGCGCCGCCGGGGCCTTCGCGTCTCGCCTCACCGTCCCGGTCCAGGTCGACGGAAAGACGACGGGCATCGTCGTCGTGGAGTGCGCCGGCACGCAGGCGTTCGGGGAGGGAGACGCCCGCGTGCTCGACCTCCTGGTCAACGAGATGGGCGAGGCGCTCGGTGCCTTCGCCGCCAAGGCGGTGGGGGAGCGGCGGCGGCTCGAGCAGGTCGTCGAGGCGATGGCGGACGGGCTCGTGGTCGTCCGGGTCGGGACCGAGGACGCGATCGCCAACCCCGCCGCCTGCCGGATGCTCGGCGCGCCGCCGGGCGGTCCGGTCAGGTCGGCCTGGCTCACCGAGGTGCTGGGGTTCGACCCGATCGCCCGATCCCATGAGCTCGCTGGCGCCCTCGGCGGCGGCAGCTTCGTCAGCGAGGAGGTCCGCGTCCGCGATCGGACCCTCGCGTGGGCGCTCACCCGCGTGGTGGACGGGGAGGGGCGGCTCGGCGGCGTGGCGGTCGTGCTGCGCGACGTGACCGAGCAGAAGCTGCTCGACGAGCGGAAGGAGGAGTTCGTCCAGGTGGTGAGCCACGAGCTGCGCACCCCGCTCACCTCGATCACCGGCGCGCTCGATCTGATCCTGCAGGGGCTCGCGGGGCCGCTCCCGCCCAAGCAGGAGCGCTATCTGAAGATGGCGCGCGACTCGGCAGAGAAGCTCAACGTGATGGTCGACGACCTGCTCGATCTGTCCCGGCTCGCCAAGGACAAGCTGCGGATGGAGGTCGAGCCGACCGCGCTCGACGAGCTCGTCCGCGGCGCCGTCGAGCGCTTCCACGGGGCCGCCGCCGAGAAGGGGCTCGATCTCCGGCTCGAGAGCCCGATCCCGGCGATCCGCGCCGTCGTCGACGGCCAGCGGATCGGCCAGGTCCTCTCCAACCTCCTCAGCAACGCGGTGAAGTTCACGCCGGGGAGCGGCTCCATCCGCGTCCGGCTCTTCGCCTCGGACGACTACCCGTCGGCCGTCGCCATCGCCGTCTGGAACTCCGGCGAGCCGATCGAGGAGCCGGACCTCGAGCGGATCTTCGACCGGTTCGAGCAGGCGCGGAACGACCGGACGCGGCGGGTCCGCGGGACCGGGCTCGGGCTTCCGATCAGCCGCGGGATCGTCGAGGCGCACGGCGGCGCCATATGGGCGGAGAGCGCTCCCGGCGAGGGGGTCCGCTTCGTCACCGTCCTCCCGACCGAGCCGCCGCCCGAGCTGTCCCAGGGCGGCACCCGCCGCGCCGGAGGCGAGCCCCCCCTCGCGCTAGTGATGGACGACGCAGGCTCGGCCCCCTTCGCGCGCTGGATCCTCTCCCGCTCTGGCTGGCGGGTCAGGACCGTCTCGTCCCCGGAGGACGCCCTGGCGATCGCTCGCCGCGCGCCGCCGGCGCTCCTCGTCTACGAGCCGGAGCTGGCGGCGCTGCGCGACCTCCGCTTCGCGGAGGTGTTCCGCAGCGACGCGGAGACCCGCCGGACCGCGCTGCTCGCCACCTCGAGGCCAGCTGCCCGTGAGGGCGCGCTCCGCTCGGGCGCCGACCGCTTCGTGCAGAAGCCCGTCGCGCCGGGCGAGCTGGAGGCGGTCGCCTCGGACCTCCTCCACCCGGGGCGGTCGGCGGGCGCGCGCGTGCTGGTGGTGGACGACGACCCGTCCATCCGCGCCATCTGCGCAGAGGTGCTCTCGAGCCACGGCTTCACGGTGCTCGAGGCGGGTGACTGCGCCTCCGCCCGGGAGGCGGTCCTGACCGGCCGCCCGGAGCTGGTGATCCTCGACGTCCAGCTCCCCGACGGCGACGGCTTCGAGCTGGCCGAGGCGCTCGCCCCGGCGCGCTCCGCCAGCCCCTTCGGTCTCGTCTTCCTGACCTCGCGCGTGGGGACGAGCGACAAGGTGAAGGGGCTGCGGCTCGGCGCCGACGACTACGTCACGAAGCCCTTCGACGCCCGGGAGCTGGTGGCGCGCGTCGACGCCGTCATCCGGCGGCGCGAGAGCGCGCTCCTGGCCTCGCCGATGACGAGGCTCCCGGGCGGACGCGCCATCGATCAGGAGGTCAGCCGCCGGTTCGACGCAGCCGTCCCGTTCGCGCTCTCCTACCTCGACCTCGACAACCTCAAGGCCTACAACGACACCTACGGCTACGCGAAGGCGGACGGCGTCCTCATCCAGCTCGCGACCATCCTGCGCGAGACGATCGCGGCCCACGGCGGCGACGGCGCCTTCCTCGGTCACGTGGGGGGCGACGACTTCGTGCTCCTCACCGCTCCGGACCGCGCGGGCGCCGTCTGCGGCGAGGCGATCGCCGCGTTCGATCGCGTCATCCCGCTCTACTACGAGCGCGAGGACCGCGAGCGCGGCTTCATCGAGGCGGCCGACCGGTTCGGGGCGCGGCGCCAGTTCCCGCTCCTCGCCCTCTCCGCGGCCACCGTGGTGGCCACCCCCGGCCGCTTCCGCGGGCACGCAGAGCTCGCGCGCGCCGCCGCGGAGCTGAAGCACCGGGCCAAGACCATCCCCGGCAGCGTGCACCTCGTCGATCCGCCGGACGCTGGCGAGCGGGCGGCGCCGTGACGCTCGGCAGGAAGCTGGCCCTCTTCGCCTTCGCCGCCGCCGTCCTGCCGCTGGTCGGGGTGGCCTTCTCCGTCGTCGCGCGCTCCGAGCGGGCGCTGGCGCACCGCGCCGTCCAGGAGCAGGCGACGGCCGCGCGCGCCGGGGCCGAGGCCATCGCGCGCGACCTGATGCAGGTCCAGGCCGACCTCGGCCGCACGCTCGACGCGTGGAACCCGACCCGCCTCGACGCCGCGGAGATCCGCGCGCTCCTCTTCCTGATCACGCGTCAGGTCCCCGACGCGAGCGCGGCGGTGGCGGTCGACGCCGGCGGCCGGGCGCAGGTCTGGGGCGCGAGCGGCCCCGACGATCCGAACCTCGCGCCGTTCGTCGAGCACGCGCTGGAGGCGCACCGGACCGCCCGCTGGGAGGGGACCGCGTTCGGCCTCTTCGGCCGCAGCGAGCAGTCGATCGCGGTGCTCCGCGAGGTCCGCTCGCAGCGCGCCGAGCGCTGGGTCGTGGCGGTGAGGCTCGAGCCCGCGTCGATCCGCCGGCGGCTGGACGCGCTCTCGGAGGGCGGGCGGACGGCGTGGCTGCTCGACGGCTCGGGGAAGCCGCTCGTCTCGGCCACGGTGGCGATGCTGCTCGCGCCGCCGGAGCAGGAGGCGCTCGGCGCGCTCCGGCGCTCGGGAGCCGGCGGCGGCACGGTGAGCGCGGCCGACGGCGTGGCGCTGGCGGGCGTCGCCGTCCTCCCCGAGATCGCGTCCTGGGCGGTGGCGGTCCGGCTCCCGGCCGCGGTCGCCTTCCGCGAGGTGGCTGCGCTCCGGAGGGCGGTGCTCGGCGCGAGCGCCGCGGTCGCCGCGGTCGCGCTCCTGGTGGCGCTCCTCATCGCCCGCGGGCTCACCGGCCGGCTCGCGTCGCTCCAGGCGGCCGCCGGCGCGCTGGGCGGCGGCGACCTGACCGTGCGCGTGCCGGAGCATGGCGCCGACGAGCTGGGTGACGTGGCGCGCGCCTTCAACGGCATGGCCGGCGAGCTGCAGGGGGCGCGAAGGAGGCTTCAGGGCTGGAACGAGGAGCTGCAGCGCCAGGTCGAGGAGCGGACCCGCGAGCTGAAGGAGGCGCAGGCACGGCTCGTCGAGGCGCAGAAGCTCGCCGCGGTCGGGCAGCTCGGCGGCGGCGTCGCCCACGAGATCAACAACCCGCTCACCGGCATCCTCGGCAACGCCCAGCTGCTCCTGGAGACGCTCCCGGAGGGAGCCGAGGGGAGGGATCTCGTGGAGAAGATCGAGCAGCTCTCGCGCCGCTGCCGCGACATCACGCAGAACCTCCTCCGCTTCAGCGAGCAGCGGCTGGAGCCGGACTTCAAGCTCATCGAGCTGAACGGGGTGGTGACCGAGGCGCTCTCGCTCACGACCGAGCAGGCGCGCGCGGCCGGTGCGTTCGTGGAGTCCGCGCTCGCCGAGCCGAGCCCGCAGGTCCTCGGCGACGCCGGACACCTCCAGCAGGTGGTGCTCCACCTCCTCAACAACGCCCACGCCGCCTGCCTCGGCAAGCCCGGGGCGCGCGTCCGCGTCGCCACGCGGGTCGAGGGGGACGAGGCGCTCGTCGAGGTGAGCGACGAGGGGAGGGGGATCCCTCCGGAGCACCTCGACCGGATCTTCGAGCCCTTCTTCACCACGAAGGATCTCTGGACCAACGTCGGCCTGGGGCTCTCCGTCTCCTACCGGATCGTCGCGGAGCACGGCGGCCGCATCGTCATCGAGTCGCATGTGGGCGAGGGGAGCACCTTCGTCGTCCGCTTGCCCGTCTCCCGTGCCCAGGCGTAAGAGAGGCGCATGGCGCTGCCGAAGGAGCGAACCCTCTTCGCAGGCGCGCTCCTCGCCATGGGCGCCGCCGTCCTGCTCGCCTGGTGGCTGCTCTTCGGGCGCGGTCCTGCGGCCGGGGTCGGCGCCCCGACCCAGCCCGCTGCGAGTCCTCTAGCGCCGAGCGTCCAGGTCACGCGCGCCACGGGTGAGGCCTGGCTGACGCGCGCCTCCGGGGAGCGCATCCGGCTGGTCCCGGGCACCGTCCTGCAGGAGTCCGACGCGATAGAGACGACCGCGGGGAGCGCGATCGAGCTCGGCGCAGGGGAGAGCTACCAGGTCCTGCTCGACGGCGCGGCGCGCTTCGGCGTCAAGGAGATCGCGGCCGAGCTCTCGCGGTTCCGGCTCGACGAAGGGCTCGCGGAGGCCAAGGTGAAGGGAGACACCGGCCGCGTCGTCGTCATCGAGTCGTCGGACGACGCCACCGTCCGGACCGGCGGCGGGCGAGTGACGGTCGCCGCGAGCGAAGGCAGGGTGGCCGTCGGAGTGACCGAGGGTGAAGCTCAATTGGGTTCCGGCGGACAGATTGTCGCGGTTCGCGCCGGGCAGCAGTCCATTGCCGAGCGCGGGAAGGCTCCGTCGACGCCGGTCACGATGCCCCGCTCGCTGCTCCTGAAGGTCGACTGGCCGACGACGCGCGAGACCAACCGCCGGCGGATCGTCGTGAGGGGGCGCGCCAGCCCCGGTGCGCTGGTCTCGGTGGGCGGTGAGCGCGTTCGCGCCGGACCCGACGGCGTCTTCACGCACGTCGTCTTCCTGCGCGAGGGGCAGCAGACCATCGAGGCCGTGGCCCGCGACGTGGCCGGTCACCGGGAGCGCTCGAAGAGTCCGCAGGTCATCCTCGATACCCGCGCCCCCGACACCGAGTTCGACACGAAGGATCTGTGGGGAAAGAGCCGCCAGCGCAATACACCGGACAAAAAGTGAAGACGTTCTGCGCTATTGACCCATCAACTCCGAAATATGACTATCAAGGCACTCTGCGCAATCGCGAGCTGGGCTCGCGATACGGAAGCCACGGGTGCACCTTGGGTCGAACGCTCATCGCAGCCATCCTCCTCGCCACCTCGGCGTCCGCGGCGGAGCTGCCGGCTGCGACGCCGCTCGTGTCGGGGCAGGGCGATCAGACCGATCCATCTCTCTCCGGAAGCTACATCGTCTACCTCGGCACGACGGAGAGCGGCACCGGGCAGACCGACACCGAGATCTTCAGGCAGTCGCTGACGCCTGGGAGCGTGCCGTACCAGCTCACCGACGACGACGTCGACCAGGGCGCCCCAGTCCTGGTGGGCCAGCTGTTCGCGTACCGCAGCCCCAACCTCGTCGTGGTCCGCAGCCTCCTCGGCAACGTCCTCTTCACCGTTCCGGTGAGCGACGACGCCTCCGGCCGCCCCGGTGAGACCGCGTTCAGCTCGTCCCTCGTGGCGTGGGTCGAGACCGGCGCCAGCTCAGGGACCGACGTCGGCTGGCGCCGCATCGATTTGCGCGGCCTTCCCGTCGGCGATCCGACGGTGCTGCGCCTCGGCGGCGACCAGCACGCGGTGGCCGTCGCGGGCGGCCTGGTGGCCTTCGTCGACGGCGGGGTCGTGCGGCTGGTGGACCCTGCCATCGTCTCCCCGGGGCTGACGGAGCTGGGGCCCGAGACGCCGGGCGTGACGACGCTGTACGTCCCCGGGACGGCCCAGGACGTCGCCATCTCCCCCGGCGTCGACGGCACTGCGCCGGTGCTGGCGGTGCTCTCGATCCCGGTCGGCGGCAGCGGCGCGGACGAGCACGTCTACGTCGTGAGCGCCGACGGGGGACCCGCGCTCGCGTCGCTCGAGACCGAAGGGCACAAGATCAACCCGCGCATCTACGGCGAGTGGGTCGGCTTCGAGGCGTTCGACGAGACGCTCAAGCCGCAGGTGACGCTCTGGCACCACACGGACGTCGACGGGTTGCCGTGGCTCTTCCTGCCGTCGCCGACCGGCACCTGGCAGAAGCTCCACGACCTGGTCGTCTCCGACACGGTCCAGGTCGTCTGGTCGGACGACTCGTCCGGCGACTTCGACATCTACTTCTTCCAGGCCCCCGTCGCGGACGTGCTCGGGACCGGGACGGGCGGCGGGCCTGCCACCTGCGACACGGACGCGGCTCCCATCGCCTGGTTCGACGTCACCCGCACGACGCGCAGTCCGACGGGCGGAGGGACCCGCTTCACGGCCAACGTCGACCTCCCGGTGCTCGTCTGCATCGAGGCCACCGACGTCACGTCCGGCTGGATCGGCATCGGGTCCGAGGTCGTCTCCGGCCCCGGCGACTTCGGCCTGGGGGCGGTGAAGCGGGAAGTGCGGATGACGGTGAAGGCAGGGGAGGGACGCGCAGGGGCCTCGGTGGCTGGCGGGCCCGGCGCGACGCTCCGCGTGAGGATCTTCGCCGACGGAGGGGGAGGGAACGGGAATGGGGCCTCCGACGGAGCGACCTGCGCGGCGACCGGCGATTGTCCCACTGCGCCGCCCGGGCTGGCGAAGGACAGCACCCTCAGCTGCTCGACCCCGGGCGATCCCGCTGCACTCGCGGCCCTCCTGTTCCCGGCCGCGGCACTCCTCGCGCCGCGCCGCCGCCGCGCGCGGCGCTGATCGTCAGCTCGTCGCAGGCAGGACGGGTCGCGCGTGCTGACCGCTGCGCTCGCGCTCGCCCTGCTCGTGGGAGGGGCGCCGATTGCCATCCCCCCGTGGCCCCTCTCCCCCGATGGCGAGCGGGTCGCGGTCTTCGTCGACGCGCCGCTGGAGGCCGAAGGGGCGAAGGTCGAGCGTGAGTCGGGCCCGGTCTGGCGGGTCGTCCCGGATGCCGGCCGCAGAGTCGGTCCTCCTGCGTGCGGGGCAGGACTCGACCAGGGCGCCGGTCGCGCAGCCCGAGGGACGGATCCTCGTCACCGCCGACCCCGCGGCTCCAGTGAAGGGGAAGGACCGCGCCGTACGGCTCCGGTTCGAGGCGCGGAGCGCCGCCGGGGAGCCGCTCGCCCTCGTGGTGACCCCTGTCGTCGTCGCGTCGACAGGCAGGCTGGGGCCGCTCTCGCCCGCCGGCGCACCGGGGCGCTACGAGGCGACCTGGGAGCCCTCAGACTCGCCACAGCCCGAGGTGCTGGGGATCGTCGCGCTCGCGCCGCGCTGTCCGCTCTGCGCCACGCCGCTCGCCTCCGGCGTCGCGCGCTTCCCCGTCGCCGCCGCGATCGATCTCCCCGGCAGGGCGGACCCAGGGGTGGAGACGCGCGTCGAGATCGCGGGGCGTGTCTGGGGACCGGTGCGCGCGGACGACGAAGGGCGGTTCCGCGTTCCGGCGGTCGTCCCGCCTGGCGCGCGCTGGGGGCTCGCGACCTCCCATAACTCGCTGGGCAACGAGCGGCGCACGAAGCTCGACCTGCACCTCTCCGAGACCCCTGGCTTCCAGTGCGCGCTCTGGCCCGAGCGCGTGCCCGCCGACGGACGGACGGAGGCGGGGCTCCTCTGCGTCGCGTGGACGGCTGCGGGCGGCAGCGTCGAACCGCGCCCGCTCGGCGCCACCGCAGGGCGGGGCGTGATCTCGGGGGTGCGGATCGACGGCGAGGCGTGGCACGCCCGGTACCGTCCGCCGGCCGGGGGCGCGGGCACGGATGGGATCTCGCTCTCCTGGGCGCAGGTGCCGGCGGTGAAGGCGGAGCTTCCCGTCGGGCTCGCCACGGGCGCGCCTGCGTCCATCGAGTGGGCGCCCGAGGGAGAGCCGGCCGTCCCGGGAGCGTCGATCCGCGTCACCGCGCGGGCGCTCGACGTGAACGGCGACCCGGTCGGCGACGCTGGCGCGGCCGACCGCTCGCTCGTGGGCGGCCTCCTGAAGACGCGACGCGAGCTGGGTGACGGGCTCCAGCGGCTGACCCTGACCTACGAGCTCCCCCCAGGCGGCGCGCCTGCTAGCCTCTCCCTTCACCGCGTCGGAGACGACTGGGTGGCCGTCGCGCGCGACGTGGCGGCGCGACCCGTGGCCGGCGTGGCGGTCCGGTTCGGCGGTGGTCGTGGCGCCGTGACCGACGCGCGCGGAGAGGCGCGGAGCGCTGCGAAGGGGCCGGTCGAGACGGTGGAGGGACCGGCCGGGCTGCGCGCGATCGGGTGGGAGGCCGCGCGCCTTCAGGGCCCGGCGCTCTCCGTCACCCGCGACGTGCGGCTGGCCCTCCGGCCGCCGGGCAGCGTCGACGTCGCCGCGCGCCTGGATGGGGGCTGGCTCCGCTGGCAGGTCCGCTCGCCGGACGGCGCGTCGCTCGCCGGCCGCGCGGTGACCGCGGAGAGCGACGCGGTCCAGCTCGGACCGCTCGAGGTGGACGGCGACGGCGGGCGCTGCGCGGTGCGGGGCGGGAAGGGGACCGTCGCCGTCACCGACGTGGAGTCGGGCGCAGCCGCGATCCTGGAGGTGAGGTGAGGGCCCGTGGTGCCCTCGCGCTCGTGGGAGCGCTGGCGCTCCTCGGGGTGCCGTCCGCCGGGGCCGCTCAGGCCGCGCGCGTCGCGGCCGAGCCGGGGCCCGGCGGGACGGTGGTGGGGCGAGTCTGCGTCGACCTCGACGGGGACGGCGCCTGCGGCGACGAGGAGCCCGGGATCTCGGGAGCGCGGCTCCGCTTCGACGACGGCAGGATCGCCGTCGTCGACGCAGAGGGGCGCTTCCACTCGGTCGATGTCACGGCCCGCACCATCCTCTCCGACCGCTCCGCGTACGGCGCGCACGCCGTCCTGGTCGAAGGGCTCGGCGTCACCCGGGGCTACGAGCTCACGAGCCGCGGCGCGGTCCAGGTCGACCTCCCCGTCGCGCGCTCGCCGGAGGGAGGCAACGTCGGGACGGTGGAGCCGCGCGGGCGTGCCGTGCCGCGTGCCGCTGGGGACCGGCTGCTCTGGCCGATCGGCGGCACCGCTCCCCCCGGCGCGCGAGTGCGCGCGGCGGGGCTCGAGACCGAGCCTGCGCCCGACGGCAGGTGGGCCCTGACCCTGCCGCTCGTCGAGGGGCTCAACGCCATCGGCGTGACCATCTCCACGGCGGACGGCGGGCTCGCGCTCTGGGGGCTGGAGCTGCGCGTGGCACGTCCGGCCTCGGGGGCGCTGCGCCTCTATCCGGCGCGGCCGCGGCTGCTCGCCGTCATGGCGGCCAGGCCCGCCGGCGACGGGGCCGTGATCGTCGGGAAGGCGTCGCCCGGGGTGACCCTGCGGATCGGCGACGGCGCCGTGAGCGCCTCCGCAGACGGCAGCTTCGGTGCGTGGGGGGGCGCGCCAGGCGGCGCCATCGCGGTCTCCGCGTCGAGCGGCGGCACCACGACGGCGGGCTCGGTCGCGCTCGCGTCGCCGGGCGGTAGGCTCGAGTGGCTGCTCCTCGGCGAGCTGGAGCTGCAGCTTGGGGGCGACGCCGGGTTCCTCGCGAGCGGGCGCGCGGCGGGCTCCGCCAGCGGCCTGTGGCGCGGGCTGCGGATCGACGCCGGGCTCGACCTGGACGATCGCGACCGTGACGGGCTGGCGCTCGCCTCGCCTCGCGACTCGCTCGCGGTGGAGCTCGTCCTCGATCCGCTCCGCACCTTCGCGAACCCCGGAGACCGTGCGGCCCTCCGGGACTCGAACCCGGGGCGCGGGCGACTCTGGGCCCGGGTCGAGGGGCACGGCCTCGCGCTGCGGCTCGGCAGCGGCCGCTCCGGCCTCGCCACGGGGGAGCTGGGGCGGCACGACCTCTCCTTCTTCGGAGGGCAGCTCGAGGCGGCGCGACAGGTCGGTCCGGCCAGGCTCGACGCGCTCCTCTTCGGCGGCCGCGCCGGCGAGGACTCGAGCGGGCTCGCCCCCGGGACGCCGTCCCAGGACGTGCTGCTGGCGTCCGGCGGATCACTCTTCTACCTGAGCCACCGGCAGGTGGTCGCGGGGAGCGAGGATGTGCGCGTCGAGTGGCGCGACCCGCTCTCGCGCCTCGTCGTGGCGTCGCGCCGCCTGACGCGGGGGAGGGACTACGAGCTCGACTTCCTGGGTGGGAGGCTGCTCCTCGACCGTCCGCTCGCGTCCTCGAGGGCGGTCGCCGCGCTGACCGGCGGCGATCCCTTCGCCGCCGCCGAGGCCTGGCTGGTGATCGACTACCTGCGGATCGAGCCGGCGACCGGGGATGGCGAGCGTGGCGTGGCGGGCGGTGAGCTGCGCGCGTCGGCGGGGCCAGTGACGCTGGCGCTCGGCGGCGCCGTGGAGTCGCGATACGGACCGGACTGGGAGCTGCTGCGCGGGAGCGCGGCCGTCGACCTCGGCATTGCCCTGAAGGCCAGGCTCGAAGTCGCCCGCAGCGATGGGCAGCTCTTCGGAGGTGACGGGCGGGCCACCTCCCTCGACGGCGGCTTCGCCTTCGGTGCGGCGGCTCCCGGCGCCGGCGAGCCGGCGCTCGCGTTCCATGCAGGGGTGGAGGGCGAGGCTGGGGCTGCGCGCTGGCGAGGCTGGTGGCGCGAGCGTCCGGGCGGCTACTCCGACGGTACGTTCACGGAGCCGTCCGCGGCGCGCGAGCGGGGCGTGCTCGCGGAGGGCGACGCCGGCCCGATCGCGCTCAAGGTCGCGTGGGTCGAGCGGCGCGGCGCGTACGAGTGGGACCCCACCGGCGCTGCGCTGCGCGACGCGGGGCGGGCGTTCGCGTCGGCCTCCGCCGGCGTCGGGCCGCTCACGCTGACGCTCGAAGGGCTGCACGAGCGGCTGAGCCTCCCCACGAGCGGGTCGCAGTCGGCGGCCGGAGTGCGCGCGGCCTGGCGGGTTGCGCGCGGCCTGACGCTCGAGGGCTCTCACCTCCAGGCGTTCGGCGAGTCCGGGGACGTGGTCGCGAGCACCTTCACGGCGGCCGGGGCGGCGCTCCAGACGCAGGCCGGGACGCTGGCGGTCCGCGCCGGCTGGGGGCCGGAGCTTGGCCCGCGCCTCATCGTCTCGGGAGAGCGAGGCGACGCGAGCGGGGCGCTCTACGGGACGCTGGCGGTCGAGCCGGCGCCGCTCGGGGGAGCGGACGCGGCAGGCAGCGCCGTCGGCGGCCGGCAGCGGCTCGAGGGGGGCTCGCTCTTCACCGAGGAGCGGGTGGCGCGCGATCCGCTCGGCGTGGTCGCGGGGCGCGTCGTGGGCGGTTCGCTGAGCCCGCTGGCCGGGCTGACTCTGGCGCTCTCGGCAGAGCGCGGGGAGCGGCTGCGGCAC
Organism: uncultured delta proteobacterium; assembly: GCA_963845515.1. GTDB lineage: Bacteria > Myxococcota > Myxococcia > Myxococcales > Anaeromyxobacteraceae > DATIVK01. The sequence goes on along the minus strand of CAWJSR010000039.1, from coordinate 101,496 downwards.
GACGGCAGGACGGTCGCCCGGGGCGCTGGTGGGCTCTCGGCCGCGTGGACGCGCGCCGCGCTGCGGCTGGACGGGCGCGCTGAGCTTCGTACGGAGGGCAAGGGTGAGCAGTGGCTCGCCGGCGGCGGGATCGAGTGGGCCGCCTCCAGGCGCCTGACGCTCGCGCTCCGCGCGCTCGCCGCCGACGGGAAGCTCTCCGGCCTCCGGGCCCGCGGCGCGGATGGCTGGCTCTCGGCGGCGTGGCGGAGCGACGCCCTCTCGATCCTGGGGCGGCTCGGGCGCCTGTTGGACGACCGGGAGGGGACTGCGTACCGGGATGCGACGGTCGCGGCGGTCGCGGTGACGGCGAAGCTCCCGCGCAAGGCGACGGTCGCCGTCGGCGTCGACGCGGCCCACCAGCGGATCGCCGGCTCCAGCGACGACCGGCTCGCCGGGAGCGTGCGCGGCACGTGGGCCGTGACCGGCCCGCTCGACGTGGCGATCGAATACGCCCGCCGTGGGTCGCTCGCGGGGCGGGAGCTCGGCGACCTCGACGCGGTGCGCGCAGAGGCGGGCGTGACGTCGAATGGAGTCCGGCTCGCGCTGGGGTACACTCTCGCCGGATTCCAGGGCACCGGGATCGAGCCGGAGGAGGTGGACGGGCGCTTCTACCTGCGCGCCGTCCTGGTGCGCTGAACATGGAGCGGCGCCTCGTCATGCTGGGAGTGCTGGCCGTCGTCGCCGCGGCGGCCCCCGCTCGCGCCCAGTTCCTGCCGATGGCCGTGCGGCTGCCCGCCTACGACGCGACGCAGCTGGGGGCGGGGCCGATTGGCGGGCTCGCCACGGCGGACGACCTCCTGCTGTTCACGCCGGGGGTCGCCTCCACCGCCGCGTACTATCCCGACCGGGACCTCCTGACGCGCGGCCGGCCGGCGCCCTACGCGCTCCCGGGCGTCACCACCCTCGACGCGGCGCTCGCCGGCTTCGACGGCGGGACGGCACCCGACCTCGCCTGGGAGGTGAACACGAACGGCTTCAACTTCGGCTTCGCGGTCGCCTGGGGCTCGGCGCCGGGGGCGCTGGAGATCCTCGCGGATGCGTACCAGTACAGCTCCCACGGGATCGCGCCGATCAGGATGCTCCCCAGGCCCGAGCCGCTCATGGTCACCACTCACGGGCAGGTGACGAGCCAGAACAAGGCGTGCGTCATCGACCTGAAGGGGGCCAAGGGGACGGGGCTGCCTGCAGGGAGCGCGTGCTTCTACACGACCACCTACTACTTCAGCTCCTCCGACGACGACCCCGACCACGACCGCGTCCATGGCATCCGCGCGAGCCCTGCCGCGGTGGCGCTCGGCATGAGCGATGCGGTGATCCCGCTGATGCGCGGGTTCAGGCTCCTCTGGAACCGGACTCCGGCAGGCGCGACCACCGTTCCCCAGATGGTCCTGGACTACGTCGACGTCGGGGACTTCGACCTGTTGCGACCCTTCCCCGCCGCGCTCCTGGAGCCCGGGCTGACGCTCGAGGACGCCACCAGCTGCTTCGGCGTCGGGGGGCTGAGAGTGGACGGCGACGCCGCTCCCGACCTGGTCTTCACCATGCGGGAGACCCCGGGGAAGCTGCTCTGGCTCCACAACGACGGCACGGCCGCCGGCCTCAGGACGGCGGTCTGGCAGAGCCTGATGACGCGCGCTGATCTCCAGCCGATCGAGGATCCGCGGGTCCTGCGCCAGATCGCCCTCGCCGGCGGACCCGCGATAGCGCTGCACGACCTCGCGCTCGACCAGATCCTGGTGATCTCGGGCGACGGCGCGAGCGGCTTCGCCGTCCAGCGGCTCCCGGCCTTCGGCGGGGTGGTCAGGGAGCTCTGGACGGCCGACCTCGCCGGCACGGGCGCCACGGATCTCCTCGCGTGGGTCGTGGCGCCGGGGGGCGGGCAGGAGCTCTGGGTCTACCCAGACGACGCCGCGCCGCCGACGTACCTCTTCGCCTGGTCCCCCGCGCCGCCGACGACGGCGCCGCTGGGGTCCGACCTCGCGCTCTCCGTCGCCGCCACGGAGCCGGGTGCGGTCGTGGGGCTCGTCTCGACGACGCCGGCGGCGACGGGAATGACTGGAGCGTCCTTCACCGTTCCGGGCAGCGCCCTCTGCGACGACGCCGCGCCCGTCGACCTGTTCGCCCGCGCTTCGATCATCCGGCCGGGCGACGACCTCGGCATGCTCCAGCAGCTCCAGGGCGCCGTGGCGCTGGTGGCGGTCCCGACGGTGGCGGTCGCGGGTAGCGGCGCGCCCGACCGGCTCGTGCTCAGCCCCGGGGAGGCGTCGGGGCGGGGCGAGGGGGCTGCGTGGCCAGCGTGCCAGGTGGTGGGCTCGGAGCCGACCTATGCGTGGGGGGGATCGAACCTGCCGGGGTTCGCCATCCGCGGGCAGCAGCCGGTCGGGTCGCCGACTGCGTGGGCGGACTTCACCGTTCCCGAGGCCGACTTCCCCGGCGTCCTCTCGGGGACGCTGCCGCCAGCCCTGAGGCTCGTCGCGACCGGGCCGACGGCGACCTCGGCGCTCCCGGTCGAGGGCACCGCGACCGTCCCGCTGCAGATCGACGCGCGGACGTTGGTGGCCGCGTCGGTCGCCTTCGACAGCGCCTCGCTCGCGCAGGGCGAGGTGGGCATGGCGCGGATCACCCTCGCGAGCCGGATCGGCGTCCCGCTACCGCGCGTGAGGGCCGAGGTGCGGCTGGCCGGGCTGGAGCTGGCGGGGCCGCTGGAGCTGCGCGACGCGCTCGTCACCTCGGGGACGGCGCGGACGACCGGCACGCTGCTCATCGAGGCGCTCCCCGCGGCCCCGGCGACCGTCGAGATCGAGGTTCCGGTCCGCGCGGTCGGCTCGCCAGGCGGCGTCTCGGTGGAGCTCTTCTCCGAAGGTGGTCACCGACTGACGCCGGAGGCCTCGCCTGAGGCCGACGCTCCGCGTCTACCGGGCTGCGGCTGCGGTTCGGACGGCGGCGCCGAGGCGCTGCCGATCCTGGCGCTGCTCTTCCTCCTCTACATGAAGCCCATGCGGCGCGTGCTCGCGAGCACCCGCTCCACCTCGTCCAGCACCCGCATCACCCTGCACGCCTGGAGGAACGCCAGCGCGTCGCGCTCCGGCATGTCGGAGAGGGAGGCGAGGTCGCGCACGCTCTTGGTGCCGTCGGCGAGCGACAGGACGCGAGCCTCGCTCGGCCGGAGGCCGAGGGCGTAGAGCTCGAACGCCGGGTCGGGCGAGGGCGCGAGGTTGATGTCGGCGGGAAGCTCCGCCTGGAGCACCGGCAGCGTCGAGGCGCGCAGCATCCCCTCGAGGATGAGGTCCCCCATGGGCAGCGAGATGGCCACGCGGGGCTCGGGGGGCGGGCGAGCTGGAGCTCGTAGCTCCCCTCCCGCCACTCGAACATCGACCAGAGGATGAGCTTGATCTGTCCGGCGATGATCTCGGCGCGCCTGGCGGCGTTCAGGAGGCCGCTCGCCGTCAGCAGGTCGCCGGTCCGGGCCTGCGGTGACTCGCGGCGCATGGCGTCGAGCCGCTCCGCGGTGACGACGCCGCGCCGGATGCAGATCGAGCCGAACCGCTCGCTGCCGACGTTCGAGGCGGCGTAGACCGGGATCCCGCGCTCGACGCAGAGGATCTTCTTGACGGGGCCGCGCACGACGGTGAGCGCGCCCGTCGCCTGGGCCTGGTGGAGCGCGACGAGGAGGCGCGGGACGGTCACCCTGGCCAGGTCGCCCGTGCGCGGCGGCGGCTCTTCAGGCGCGCGCGCCGGCCGATGAGGGAGCGTCTCCGGCGGCGCAGCGGCCAGGGCGGGCTGCGGCGCGAGCGGGTGGAGCGGCGCCGGGACCTCCGCGGTCGAGGGCTGGCTGGAGTGGTGCCTCCACGGCGTCGACCACCGCCGGGGAGCCCAGCAGCGGGAAGGAGCCGGTGACCTCGTCGCGGACCTGGCCGAGCCGCGGCAGCCGTACGCCGAGCAGCCTGCGCGATGGCGCGGACGGCCTCCTCGACCTCGAAGGGCTTCTCGAAGAACTCGCTGGCGCCCAGGCGGCGGACCTCCTCCGCGGCGCGCGGGCCGCGGTAGACGCCGGAGACGGCGACCACTGGAAGGCCGGCCGCCCCGAGGGCCCTCAGCACCTCGCTCCCGCGGACGTCGGCGAGCGGCAAGTCGACCAGGGCGGCGTCGAACCGCTCCGCCGTGACGGCCGCGAGCGCGTCCTTGCCGGTGGCGCATGCGAAGGTCTCGGCGCCGAAGCGCGAAGCGGAGGCAGCCACGAGCCCTGCGACGTCGGCGTTCTCGTCGACGACGAGGATCCGTCTGCCTGCCAGAAGTCCCTGCACCGCGGCGGAATCTATCACGCGCGCGGTGGCGCGGCGGCGTGGGCAGGGGTACCTTTCGCGGGTGATCGGGCCGATCCACCACCTCGCGATCCAGTGCGTCGATCTCGCCCGCTGCGAGCGCTTCTACGCCGACGTGCTCGGGTTGCGCGTGCTCCGGCGCTGGCCGCGCGAGGACGGCGAGACGGGGGACCGGAGCGTCTGGCTCGCCACCGGTGACGACCCGCTGGCGCCCTTCATCGCGCTCGAGCGGGCAGACCGCGCCCCTGATGAGCGCCCCTGGCGTCACGGGGCGCCGGGGTTCCACCTCGTTGCACTCCGGATCCCGCCCTCGGAGCGGCGCATGTGGGAGGAGCGGCTCTCCGCGGCGGGGGTCGAAGTCGTCCACCGATCCCGCTGGACGCTCTATGTCCGCGATCCCGAGGGAAACCGGATCGGCCTCTCTCACCACCCCGATGAACCGTGAGGGAGTGACCCCGGTCACAGCAAATCCGCGAAATCATTTGCTAACCTGCCAATCGCCGGGTGCTAGAATTTGCCGGTCCGTCGGGGAGTCATCAACCCGAGCCGTGTTCCGCCGTGGAGGGAGCCCAATGAGATTCGCGTTCGCCATCGCTCTCGCAGCCGCGCTGCCGGTCTTCGCGCACGCCGAGGCTGGCGCCGTCGACTGGGAGAAGAAGGTCGTGAAGTGCACCGGCTCGGGCGCCGCCAACCTGCGCGACGCCCAGGGCAACCCGGCGGTCGCGCGCATCGGCGCCGAGAAGGCCGCCAAGCTCGACGCGGTCCGCAACTGCATGGAGACGATCAAGGGCGTCACCATCCAGCAGGGGCAGACGGTCGGGAGCGCGCTCGACGCCGACAAGGCGCTCTCCGGCAAGGTCCAGGGGATCGTCAAGGGCTACAAGGTCGTGGACAAGCGCTACTTCGAGGACGGCGGCGTCGAGCTGGACGTCGAGGTCCCGATGGCTGGCGTGCTCTCCGACGCGCTGCTCCCGAAGGGAGAGGGCAAGGCGGCGCCCGCTGCGGGCGAGCCTGCCGGCACGTGCCTCGTCGTCGACGCGCGCGGCAGGAAGGTGCTGAAGGCGCTCGCGCCGCGCGTCATCGACGAGTCCGGCGCGGAGCTCTTCGGCCCCACGATGCTGAGCGAGGCCGCGCGCAAGCTCGGCGGCGGCGCGCTCTACGCCAGGAGCCTCGAGGCGGCGAAGAAGGACCAGCCGGCAAGGATCGGCGACAAGCCGGTCACCGTGCGCGCGGTCGGCGCCGACGGCGCCGACCTCGTCATCTCGGTCGCCGACGCGGCGGCGCTCAAGGGCAAGAACCTCGGCTTCCTGGCCGAGGGACGTGTCCTCATCCTCACTGATTAAGGGGAACGGAACATGAAGCCCATCATCGCCATCGCGCTGCTCGCGCTCGCCGCGCCCGCCGCGGCGGAAGAGACCAAGGTCACCGAGGCCACCGGTGAGGCGGCCATCGTGGGCGACGTGCTCGCCGCGAAGGCGGCGGCGAAGGACGACGCCATGCGCAACTGCGTCCAGCAGGTCGCGACGACGGTCGTCACCGCCGCGACCGAGACGGACCAGGCGCAGCTCCTCTCCGACAAGATCTACTCGCACTCGCAGGGCTACATCCGGAAGTTCGACGTCCTCCAGGAGAAGCAGGAGGGCAACGTCTGGACGATCAAGGCCCGCTGCGAGGTCTCGGAGGGGAAGCTCGACGAGGACCTGATGGCCTTCGGCATCGCGTACCGGCGCGAGGGGATGCCGCGGATCATGGTCATGATCGCCGAGCAGGCGATCAACGCGACGGAGGCCTCCGGCTGGTGGCAGGGGGGCGGCAACGCCGCCGACCTGCGCGTCATGGAGAACTCCTTCATGGACCGGATGTCGAAGTCCGGCTTCACCTTCGTCGACCCCGAGGTGCTCGCGGGCAAGATCAAGCTCGAGGTGGTCGGGGCGGATCCGAACGCGCAGCAGGCGCGCGAGATCGGCCAGATCGCCAGGGCCGAGATCGTCATCGTCGGCCGCGCCATCGCGAAGCCGCTCGGCACCATCGCGCTCGACAACGGCACCTTCTACTCGGCCGTCGCCAACATCTCCGCCCGCGCGGTCGAGACCGCCACGGGGCGCGTCCTCGCGTCGGCGGAGTTCACCGGCAAGGCCGGCAAGGGGTTCGAGCAGACCACCGCCGGGCGCAACGCGCTCTCCGAGGGAGGGCGCCAGCTCGCCGGCGATCTCTTCGCCAAGATCGGCAAGGTCTGGGCGGGCAAGCAGTCCGGGACCCGCTCGGTCGAGATGGTGGTGAAGGGGACTGACGACTTCGGGAAGGTCTCAGCCTTCCAGACCGCGCTCGTCAACGGCGTCAAGGGCGTGAAGGGCGTGGAGCTGCGGAACATGGACGACGGGAAGGCCGAGCTGGAGGTGACGCTGACCGGGACGGCCGCGGCGTTCGCGACCGAGCTCTCCGGCAGGAAGCTCGCGGGCTTCACGGTCAAGGTCAAGAAGGTCACGCAGGGCACGGTTGAGGTGGAGATAAAGTAGCCATGCGCTCCCGCCTGACGTTCGTCGCAATCGCCGGTGCCTTCCTCGCGTTGGCCGCGGCGACCGCCACCGCGGCCGCGGCGCCGGCTCCGGCCGGCTCCGTGACCTTCCTCGCCGGCCAGGCCCAGCGGATCGTCGGCGGCAAGCCGACGGCGCTGGCCGTCGGCTCCCCGGTCTTCGCCGGGGACGTCATCGAGACGCAGAAGCGCACGCGGCTCGAGCTCAAGCTGGCCGACCAGAGCGTGCTCCGGCTCGGCCCCACAGCGCGCGTGGACCTCTCCGCCGCCTCCTTCGGACGCAGCGTCGAGGACCGGCAGGTCTCGGCCAGGCTCCAGGTCGGCAACGTCTGGGCGAAGGTCGCCAAGACGGTCGGCGGCGAGTCGCGGTTCGAGGTGAAGACCGAGAACGCCGTGGCTGGCGTGCGCGGCACGACCTTCCGGGTCGACGCCGCCCAGGACCGCTCGGTCGTCGTCAAGGTCTACAACGGCACGGTCGCCGTCGCCGGCGGCCGCATCCCGCGCCCGACGCACGGCCTGGACGCCGACGTCGAGCCCGTCCGCACCGACGCGCCCGACCAGGTGGCCGCCGCCGGGACGGAGGCGAAGCCCGCCGACCCGAAGAAGAAGGTCCGCAAGCAGATCGCCGCCCCGAAGCAGGTCACGAAGGAGCAGTGGGAGAAGATCGTGACCGCGATGATGACCGTGAAGGTGGCCGCCGACGGCACCGCCACCGAGCCCGCGACCTTCGCCATCGCGGGCGAGGGGCAGGACGAGTGGGAAGACTGGAACCGGCAGCGGGACGAGGCGCCCTAGGGCGCTCCCTCACCCTGACCTTCTCCCTCGCTGAGGGAGAGGGGACTGAGCAAAGGACGTTGACTCAACCCACGGGCGCGCTCTATAAACGCGCCTCGTTTTCGTCAAACAGGCCCGTAGCTCAGTGGTAGAGCACTACCTTGACACGGTAGGGGTCGTCGGTTCAATCCCGACCGGGCCTACATAGCTGGAATCACAAGGGGTTCTCTGGAAACGGAGAGCCCCTTTTCAATTCTTTTCCCAAGGGGTACCAAACCGCCATGTCAGATCTCGTCAAGGTGACCCTCCCCGACGGCAGCCAGAAGGAGGCCGCCCGCGGGACGCGCGTCGGCGACTTCGTGAAGGAGAAGATCGGCGCAGGCCTCGCCAAGGCCGCGGTCTTCGCGAAGCTCGACGGAACGCCCGTCGATCTCTCGGCGGTGCTCGACCGCGACGTGAAGCTCGAGGTCCACACCACGAAGAGCCCCGAGGCGCTGGAGGTGGCGCGCCACGACGCCGCCCACGTCATGGCGAGCGTCGTCCAGAAGCTCTACCCGGGGACGCAGGTCACCATCGGCCCCTCGGTGGAGGACGGCTTCTATTACGACTTCGCGCGCGAGACCCCGTTCACCCCGGAGGATCTCGAGAAGATCGAGAAGGCGACCAACGAGGCGATCAAGGCCGACCTGCCGTTCGTCCGGTCGGAGGTCTCGGCCGACGAGGCGCTGAAGCTCTTCGAGGGGCTCGGCGAGAAGTACAAGGTCGAGATCATCCACGACATCGTCGCGAAGGGGGCGAAGACGCTCACCCTCTACAGGCACGGTGACTGGGTCGACTTCTGCCTCGGGCCGCACGGCCCGTCGACCGGGCGCATCGGCGTCGTGAAGCTCCTGAGCGTGGCCGGCGCCTACTGGCGCGGCGACTCACGCAACGCGATGCTACAGCGGATCTACGGCACCGCCTTCTTCGACAAGAAGGCGCTCGACGAGCACCTCGCGAAGCTGGAGGAGGTGAAGAAGCGCGACCACCGGAAGCTCGGCCCCGCGCTCGGCCTCTTCGCCTTCCACGAGTGGGCCCCGGGCTCGGCCTTCTGGCTGCCCAACGGCACGACCCTCTACAACACGCTCGCCGACTCGATGCGCCGGCTCGTGACGAAGAACGGCTACCTCGAGGTGAAGACGCCGCTCCTCTTCAACAAGAAGCTCTGGGAGCAGAGCGGCCACTGGGGCGTCTACGCCGACAACATGTTCAAGGTGCTCGACCGGGAGACCGACGAGCAGCTCCCGATCGAGGAGCGGCTCACGATGGCGGTGAAGCCGATGAACTGCCCGTCGCACTACCTCATGTACAACATGGCGCGGCACAGCTACCGCGAGCTCCCGCTCCGCTACTTCACGGTCGACGTGCTCCACCGCAACGAGCTCTCGGGCTCGCTGGGCGGCCTCACCCGGGTCCGGCAGTTCTGCCAGGACGACTCGCACATCTTCCTGATGGAGTCGCAGATCCCCGAGGAGGTCGACCGGATCGTCGGCCTCATGAAGATCGTGTACGGCGCCTTCGGCCTCGAGTTCTCGCTCCGGCTCTCGACGCGCCCCGCCGACCCGAAGGATCGGATCGGCGACGACGCGCTCTGGGACAAGGCGGAGGGGGCGCTCAAGAGCGCGCTCGACAAGCTGGGGCTCCCCTGGGAGCTCAACCCCGGCGACGGCGCCTTCTACGGTCCCAAGATCGACTTCGTCGTGACCGACTCCCTCGGCCGGCAGTGGCAGACCTGCACCATCCAGCTCGACTACGCCGCCCCCGAGCGGTTCGACATGACCTACGTCGGCGACGACAACCACGTCCACCGGCCGGTCGTGATCCACCGGGCCGTCTACGGCTCCTTCGAGCGGTTCATCGCCATCCTCACCGAGCACTACGCCGGCGCCTACCCGGCGTGGCTTGCGCCGGTGCAGGCCCGGGTCGTGACGGTCTCGGAGCGCTTCGACGACTGGGCGCGCCAGGTGCAGGTGCGGCTGGCGGGGGAGGGTTACCGGGTGGAGCTGGACCACTCCAACGACAAGCTGGGCGCCAAGATCCGGAACGCCCAGCTCGCGAAGATCCCATTCACGCTCGTCGTGGGCGAGAAGGAGGTGGAGGCGAAGGGGCTCTCGCCCCGCCGGCACGGCGGCGAGGACCTGAAGACGATGGGGCTCGACGCGTTCGTGGAGTTGCTGAAGCGCGAGGCAGCGCCGCCGTACTAGAGCCAATGCCGATCCGAGCGGCTCGCCGACGGATCGATCCCGACCTCTGCTGACGCCAGGATGATCACGGACCCGCCGCTCACGATCCTCGTTCCCGTCTTCAATGACTGGGAGGCCGCGGAGTGCCTGCTCCTCGGGCTGGACGAAGCCTGTGGCGCCGCCGGCCTCCGGCCGTCGGTGCTGCTCGTGAACGACGGGTCGTCGACGGCGATGCCCGTCGGGTTCGCGCAGCGGCCGTACTCGGCGCTGGCGAAGGTCGAGGTGCTCGGCCTGTTCTCCAACCTGGGTCACCAACGTGCAATCTGCACTGGCCTCGTCCACCTGGCTTCGGTGGGGATCGAGGGGCCGGTGGTCGTGATGGACGGCGACGGGGAAGACAACCCGGATCACGTCCCGCTGATGCTGGCTCGTCTCTCCGAAGCCGGCGGGGGGACGGCGGTCTTCGCGGCTCGCGCGCGGCGCGCGGAGGGGCCCGTGTTCCGCTTCTTCTACAGGCTCTACCGGGTCGCCCATCGACTCCTGGTCGGAACGGACGTGCGGATCGGGAACTTCAGCGTGCTGCCGATGCGGACCGTGCACCGCTTGATCCGCTCCACGGAGCTGTGGAACCACTACGCGGCCGCGGTGGTCGGGTCGAGGTGCCCCATGACCACGATGCCCCTCGACAGGTCGAAGCGGTTCGCCGGTGACTCCAGGATGAGCTTCGCGTCGCTGGTGATCCACGGCCTCAGCGCGATGGCCGTCTTTGGTCACACCGTCGCCGTTCGGCTCCTCATGGCCACGATGGGCCTCGCGGCCTTCGCCGTGTTCGGAGTCGTTCTGGTCGTCACGCTCCGGTTCGGGAGCGAGCTGGCGGTCCCGGGTTGGGCGACGACGGCTGCAGGGCTGCTCGCCGTCCTTCTAATTCAGGCGCTGCTGGCAGCCACGGTGTTCTCGCTGTCGCTGGTGGCCGGGCGCTCCATGCAGACCGTGATCCCCGTGCGAGACTGTCCGATCTTCATCGAAGCGGTCCATCGGGTCTGGCCGCCTTAGCGATGGCGCAGAGTTACCAGGGATGCGAGCTGGATGTCTTCGCGCTCGCGACGCACTGGAAGGCGTACGTGCGTGCGAAATTGCGGCCCGTCCTTCGGGGGGAAGTCCTGGAGGTCGGCGCCGGAATCGGGGCGACGTGTCGAGCGCTCATCGACGAGCGCGTGGCGCGTTGGACGTGTCTCGAGCCCGATCCCGAGCTCGCGAAGCGCATCCCTCGCGACGGACCGATGGCGCGGTGCGAAGTACGGGTTGGCACGCTGGAGGAGCTGCCACGGGATCGGCGCTTCGATGCCATCCTCTACCTGGACGTCATCGAACACATCGTCGACGACGCCGCAGAGCTGCGCCGCGCCGCCGAGCGCCTCAATCCAGGCGGCGCGCTCGCGGTCCTGGCGCCCGCGCATCCGTCCCTCTACACCGAGTTCGACCGGGTGATCGGTCACCATCGCCGCTATACGCGCGCGTCGCTGCGCGCCGTGGCCCCTCCGAGGTGTCGGGAGGAGTCGGTCCGATACCTGGACAGCGCGGGCTTGCTGGCTTCGGCGGGCAATCGCCTCTTCTTGAGGAGCGGCTCACCCAGTCGCGGGCAGGTGTTGTTCTGGGATCGCGTGCTCGTTCCGATCTCGACCGCCCTCGACGTCCTGACCGGGTTCCGGCTCGGCAAGTCGGTTCTCGGGGTGTGGACGAAGGAAGCTTGAGCCGAGGACATCAGCGGACGGCGCTTGACCCACGGCCCACAGCCCGCTAACTTTGCACCTCCATGTCGTTTGCGAGCAGCCAAGTAGTACGACTTCTTAGCCTGGCGGGAGAGGTATCCCGGCCGGGTTAGCTGCCGCCGAGACCTCTTCCGCCTTCCCCGGCCGAAGAGGTGTGCTCTCCAGACAGAGACGACTCCTCGGCCCCCCTCATCATGGAGCCGATCGTCATGTCGAGACCCGAACCGATCACCCCCCCAGCAGCAGGAGCAGTTGGCACGAAAGGGCAAGGCACCGTGAGCGACGCTTCCGCCTCCCGCGTCATCATCTTCGATACGACCCTCCGTGACGGCGAGCAGTCGCCCGGCGCGTCGATGACCGTCCCTCAGAAGATCCAGGTCGCGCACGCGCTGGCCGATCTCGGGGTCGACGTCATCGAGGCCGGCTTCGCGGCCGCCAGCCCCGGCGACCTCGAGGCGATCCGCGAGGTCGCGCGGCAGGTCCCCGGTCCCATCGTCTGCAGCCTCGCCCGCTGTCACAAGGGTGACATCGACGCCGCCTGGGAGGCGCTCAAGGACGCGCCCCGCCGACGCTGCCACGTCTTCCTCGCCACGTCGCCGATCCACCGCGACTTCAAGCTGAAGATGGCGAAGGACGAGATCATCAAGCGCTCCATCGAGGGCGTGAAGTACGCGCGTCAGTTCTTCGAGGACGTCGAGTTCACGGCCGAGGACTCGGCCCGGACCGAGCTGCCGTTCCTGGCCGAGGTGGTGCAGGCCGGCCTCGACGCGGGGGCGACGACCATCAACGTCCCCGACACGGTCGGCTACGCGCTCCCGTCCACCTACGGCGAGGTCATCACCTACCTCAGGGCGCACGTCCGCGGCATCGAGAAGGCCGTGCTGTCGGTCCACTGTCACAACGACCTCGGGCTGGCCGTCGCCAACTCGCTGGCCGGCGTGATGGCGGGCGCCCGCCAGGTGGAGTGCACCATCAACGGGATCGGCGAGCGGGCCGGGAACGCCTCGCTCGAAGAGGTCGTGATGGCGTGCAAGACGCGCAAGGACGTCCTGAACGTCACGACCGGGATCAAGACCGAGCGGCTCTACCCCGCGAGCCGGCTCGTCTCGCAGGTGACCGGCCTGCACGTCCAGCGGAACAAGGCGATCGTCGGGCAGAACGCCTTCGCCCACGAGGCCGGCATCCACCAGCACGGCATGCTGACCCACCGCGAGACGTACGAGATCATGCGCCCCGAGGAGGTCGGCTTCACCTCCCAGCTGGTGCTCGGCAAGCACTCCGGGCGTCACGCCCTCAAGGAGCGGCTGATCGCGCTCGGCTACCAGCTCGCCGACGCGCAGATCGACCGCGTCTTCGCCGACTTCAAGATCCTCGCCGACAAGAAGAAGGACATCTACGACGCCGACATCGAGGCGCTCTGCGTCCACGGCGAGATCCTGGGGAAGGGGAAGGTCGCCTGGGAGCTGGAGGCGCTCTCCACCACCTCCGGCACCGGGACGCTGCCGTGCGCGTCGATCGCGCTGCGGAGCGCCGCGGGTGAGCGGACGCAGGAGGCGGCGGCGGGCGACGGGCCTGTGGACGCGGTCTTCAACGCGATCGCGAAGGTCACCGGCATCGCGGTCAAGCTCCGCGAGTACCAGGTCACCGCCGTCTCGACGGGCAACGACGCGCAGGGCGAGGTGACGGTGGAGGTCGAGCACGCGACCGGCACCTACCGCGGCCGCGCGCTCTCGACCGACATCATCGAGGGGAGCGCCCGCGCCTACCTCGACGTCATCAACCGGATCGCGCTGAAGGGCGGCCCCACGCCGCCCAGCGAGGCTCGCGAGGAGATGGGGACCCCCTGAGATGACCGACTCCACCAAGAAGCCCCGCACGCTGTTCGAGAAGGTCTGGGACGCGCACGTCGTCCGGGCGGAGACGCCCGAGACGCCGGCCGTCCTCTACGTCGACCTGCACCTCATGCACGAGGTGACCAGCCCGCAGGCCTTCTCCATGCTCCGCGAGCGCGGGCTGAAGGTCCGCCGCCTCGATCGCACGCTCGCGACGACCGACCACTCGACGCCGACGCTCCCGCGCCTGCCAGACGGCCGCTGGCCTTTCTTCGACGCCCAGAACGAGGCCCAGGTCGCCCAGATCGAGAAGAACGCCAAGGAGTTCGGGGTCGAGCTGCACGGCCTCGGCGACCTGCAGCAGGGGGTCGTCCACGTGTTCGGGCCGGAGATGGGCGCGACCCAGCCCGGCATGACCGTGGTCTGCGGGGACAGCCACACCGCCACGCACGGCGCCTTCGGCGCGCTCGCGTTCGGCATCGGGACCTCCGAGGTCGGCCACGTCCTCGCGACCCAGTGCCTGCTCCAGCGCAAGCCGAAGTCGCTCGCCATCCGCGTCGACGGGGCGCTCCAGCCCGGCGTCACGGCGAAGGACCTGATCCTCGCGATCATCGCCCAGATCGGCGTCGGCGGCGGCACGGGCCACGTGATGGAGTTCATCGGCCCCGCGGTCCGCGCCCTGTCGATGGAGGGGCGCATGACCCTCTGCAACATGGCGATCGAGGGCGGCGCCCGCGCGGGCATGATCGCGCCGGACGACACCACCTTCCAGTGGGTCGCCGGCAAGCCGCGGGTCCCGAAGGGGGCCGCGTGGGACGCCGCGGTCGCCAGGTGGCGCGAGCTCCCGACCGACGCAGGCGCGACGTACGACCGCGAGGTGACCATCGACGTCTCGAAGCTCGAGCCGATGATCACCTTCGGCACCAACCCTTCCCAGGGGATCCCGGTGACCGGGAAGGTCCCTGACCCGGCTGCCGAGAAGGATCCGTCGGCGCGGGCCACGCTGGAGAACGCGCTCCGCTACATGGCGCTCACCCCCGGAAAGCCGATCATCGGCCAGAAGGTGGACGTCGTCTTCGTCGGCAGCTGCACCAACGGCCGCATCGAGGACCTGCGCGAGGCGGCGAAGGTGATGCGCGGCCGGAAGGTCAAGACGCGCACGCTCGTCGTCGCCGGCTCCCACGCGGTGAAGAAGGCCGCGGAGGCGGAGGGGCTCGACGCGATCTTCCGCGAGGCGGGCGCCGAGTGGCGCGAGCCCGGCTGCTCGATGTGCCTCGCCATGAACGGCGACATGCTGCAGCCCGGCCAGTACTGCGTGTCGACGTCCAACCGGAACTTCGAGGGGCGCCAGGGGCCTGGCGGGCGGACGCTCCTCGCGAGCCCGGCGACCGCTGCGGCTGCGGCCGTCTCCGGCATGGTCGCGGATCCCCGGCGGCTGGTGGAGGGCTAGGACATGGAACCGATCCGCACCATCGAGAGCCGCACGGTCGTCATCGCGCGCGACAACATCGACACCGACCAGATCATCCCGGGACGCTTCCTCAAGGTCACCGACAAGAAGGGGCTCGGGCAGGGGCTCTTCTCCGACTGGCGCTATGACGCCGACGGGAAGCCTCGCCCGGACTTCGTGCTCAACACCCCTCCGGCGAAGGGCTGCACCGTCCTCGTCGCCGGCGACAACTTCGGCTGCGGCTCGTCCCGCGAGCACGCGCCCTGGGCCCTGACGGACTACGGCTTCAGGGCGGTGATCTCCACCCGCATCGCCGACATCTTCCGCAGCAACGCGCTCAAGAACGGGCTCCTCCCGATCGTCCTGGAGCCGGCCGCGCACGCGCAGCTGATCGCGGCGCCGGGCTTCCAGATCCGGATCGATCTCGAGAGCCAGACCGTGACGCTGCCCGACGGCGGCACGGCGAAGTTCCCGATCGAGAGCTTCAGCCGCTACTGCCTCATGAATGGTGTGGACGAGCTGGGCTTCCTGCTCTCCCAGGCGGACGCCATCGCCGCGTTCGAGTCGAAGGTATAGGGGCGGGCGTCCGCGCCCCGGCGCTGCCGGCCCGCGCGGGTGACCCGCCGCCATCGACTCGAGACGCGAGCGACGAAGATCCGAACCATCCAGAAAGGGCAGGGAGAGACATGGCTAAGGTGAAGATGACGGGAGCGATGGCGGTCCGCCGGGCTCTCGAGGCCGAGGGCGTCGAGTACATCTTCGGCATGCCGGGCGGGACGATCATCCCGATCTACGACGCGCTGTTCCAGTGCGAGAAGCCGCTGCCGGTCCTCATCCGCCACGAGCAGGTCGGCGGCCACGCCGCCGAGGGCTTCGCGCACGCGACGGGCAAGGTCGGCGTCTGCCTCGGCACCTCCGGTCCCGGCGCGACCAACCTGGTGACCGCGATCGCCGACGCGTACCTCGACTCGGTGCCGCTCGTCGCGATCACCGGGAACGTGGCGACCGCGCTCATCGGCTCCGACGCGTTCCAGGAGGCCGACATCACCGGCATCACGATGCCGATCACCAAGCACAACTGGCTGGTGACCGACGCCCGTGAGCTCCCCCGGATCCTCAAGGAGGCCTTCTACGTCGCGCGGACCGGCCGCCCCGGGCCGGTGCTCGTCGACATCCCGAAGGACATCCAGAACACCGAGATCGACTTCGAGTACCCGGAGTCGGTCGAGATCCCCGGGTACCACCCGCCGGTGCACGAGGAGCCGCGGCTGAAGGACGCCGCGGTGCTCGTCAGGCAGGCCACGCGGCCGGTCATCTACCTCGGCGGGGGCGTCCGCACCTCGAACGCGCACCTCGAGGTGCAGGCCTTCGCCAGGCTCGTCGGCGCGCCCGTCGTGACGACGCTCCCCGGCAAGGGGTCCTTCCCGGAGACCGACAAGCAGTGCCTCGGCATGTTCGGCATGCACGGGACGCGCTTCGCCAACTACACGGTCCAGAACTCGGACCTGATCATCGCCCTCGGCGCCCGCTTCGACGACCGCGTCACCGGGAAGCTCTCGACCTTCGCCCCCGAGGCGAAGGTGGTCCACCTCGACATCGACCCGGCCGAGATCTCCAAGCTGGTCAACGCCACGGTCCCGCTCGTCGGCGACATCAAGCGGCTCCTCCCGCAGCTTGGCGAGGAGGTCCGGCGCGGCTTCGAGCAGCACGGGAAGCCGGACCTCACGGCGTGGTGGAAGCGCGTGGACGAGTGGCGCGCGAAGCACCCGCTCAAGTACCAGCAGGACGGCGCGAAGTACCTCCTCCCGCAGTACGTCGTCGAGCGGCTCTGGCAGAAGACCGATGGCGGCAAGTGCGTCGTCACCACCGGCGTCGGCGAGCACCAGATGTTCGCCGCGCAGTACTGGAAGACGAGCGCGCCGCGCCAGTTCATCAGCTCCAGCGGCCTCGGGACGATGGGCTTCTGCCTCCCCTCCGCCATCGGCATCCAGCTCGGGCGGCCGGGCGAGACGGTCATCGGGATCGACGGCGACGGCTCCTTCCAGATGACGCTGCAGGACCTCGCGACGGCGGTCGACCTCAAGCTGCCGATCAAGATCTTCATCCTGAACAACCTGTTCCTCGGGATGGTCCGGCAGTGGCAGGAGCTCTTCCACGACAACCGCTTCTCCGGGACGCCGCTCTCGGACTGCCCCGACTTCGTGAAGCTCGCCGACGCCTACGGCTGCCTCGGGCTCCGCGCGACGACGGTCGAGGAGCTCGACAGGGTCATCGATCAGGCGCTCGCCAACAAGGCGGGTCCGACCATCGTCGACGTCCGCGTCCGGCGGCAGGAGAAGGTCTTCCCGATGGTCCCGGCAGGCGCTCCCCTCAACGACATGATCGACGGTGAGTGACATGAGAGAGATCGAAGAGACGACCCCCACGGGGCGCAGCCACACGATCAGCCTCCTCGTCGAGAACAAGCCCGGCGTGCTGCACCGGATCGCAGGCCTCTTCTCGCGGCGCGGCTTCAACATCGCCAGCCTCACCGTCGGCCCGACCGAGCACGCCGAGTACTCGCGGATGACCATCGTCGTCCTGCTCCAGTCCAAGTCGGTCGAGCAGGTGCTCCGCCAGGTCCAGAAGCTGGTCCCGGTGGTCGAGGTCCGCGAGCTCTCCCCCAACGATCTCGTCGAGCGGGAGCTGATGCTCGTGAAGATCACGACGCCGGAGCGGAACCACACCGAGCTGCGCGCCATCGCCGAGACCTACGAGGCCAACGTCGTCGACGTCTCTCCAGACGCACTCATCGTCGAGGCCAGCGGCAACGCCGGCAAGCTCGACGCGCTGGAGGAGCGACTTCGCCCCTTCGGCATCCAGGAGCTCTGCCGCTCCGGGCGCATCGCCCTCGAGCGTGGCTTCAAGACGCTCGCCCCCCCATCCCTGAAGTAGGAGAAAGAACGAAGATGGCGACGATTTATTACGAGAAGGACGCGGACCTCGACTTCCTGAAGAAGAAGAAGGTGGCCGTCATCGGCTACGGCTCGCAGGGGCACGCGCACTCGCTCAACCTCAAGGACTCCGGCGTCGACGTCCGGGTCGGCCTCGCGGCCGGCTCGAAGTCGAAGGCCAAGGCCGAGGGGGCGGGGCTCCGCGTCCTCAGCGTGTCGGAGGCCTCGAAGGAGGCCGACGTCATCATGGTCCTCCTCCCGGACCAGACCCAGAAGCGGGTCTACGACGCCGAGATCGCGCCCCACATGACGAAGGGGAAGGCGCTCCTCTTCGCCCACGGCTTCAACATCCACTACAACCAGGTCATCCCGCCCGCCGACGTCGACGTGCTCCTCGTCGCGCCGAAGGGGCCCGGCCACATGGTCCGGCGGCAGTACCAGGACGGGCGCGGCATCCCCGGCCTCATCGGGATCTTCCAGGACGCCACGGGGGAGGCGAAGAAGGTCGGCCTCGCCTACGCGCACGGCATCGGCTGCGCCCGCGCCGGCGTGCTGGAGACGACGTTCAAGGAGGAGACGGAGACCGATCTCTTCGGGGAGCAGGCGGTCCTCTGCGGCGGCGCCTCGGCCCTCGTGAAGAACGGGTTCGAGGTCCTCGTCGAGGCGGGCTACCAGCCGGAGAGCGCCTACTTCGAGTGCCTCCACGAGCTGAAGCTCATCGTGGACATGATGTACGAAGGCGGCCTCGCCTGGATGCGCCACTCCATCTCCGACACCGCCGAGTACGGCGACTACACCCGCGGCCCCCGCGTGTGCGACGCCCGCTCGAAGGACGAGATGCGCAAGATCCTCAAGGAGATCCAGTCCGGCCAGTTCGCGAAGGAGTTCATCCTCGAGAACATGGCCGGCGGGCCGACGATGGGCGCTTCCGCGCGAGCGAGAAGGCGCACCAGATCGAGGAGGTCGGCGGCAAGCTCCGCGGGATGATGAGCTGGATCCGCGAGGCCAAGAAGGACTCCAGCGACCCGAACGCGAAGTAGCCCGCATGGGCGTCGGATGGGGCGGCCGAGACCCACTCGGCCGTCCCTCCGTTGACTTCGCTCGCAAAATCCTTATCCTGCACCATCTTTTTCGGAGGGCCTCAGCCTGAACCACCAGCAGCGGGACGTCAGAACCAATCGCGACGCAAGGACCAACCGCCGTATCAAGGCGCGTGAGGTCCGCGTGATCGGGTCCGCGGGCGAGCAGCTCGGGGTCCTCACGATCGAGCAGGCGTTGGCGAAAGCTCAGGAAGAGGGGCTCGATCTCGTCGAGGTCAGCCCCATGACCAAGCCGCCCGTCTGCAAGATCCTGGATTACGGCAAGTTCAAGTACCTCGAGAAGAAGAAGCAGAACGAGGCCAAGAAGAAGCAGGTGGTGGTGCTCCTCAAGGAGGTCAAGTTCCGGCCTCGCACCGAGGAGCACGACTACGAGACCAAGCTGAAGAAGATCCGCGAGTTCCTGGCCGAGGCAAACAAGGCCAAGATCACCGTCATGTTCCGCGGCCGCGAGATGTCGCACCGCGAGCTCGGGACGAAGGTGCTCGAGCGGATCATGAACGACATCAAGGACGTTGCGGTCATCGAGTCGGTGCCCAGGATGGAAGGGCGCCTCCTCTTCATGATCGTCGCGCCCAACCCGAAGCTGCTGCAGGCGCAGCGGTCCAGGGCGCAGGCCGCCGAGATGGCGGCGGCCAAGGCGGAGGCGGGCGCTGCATCCGCGGCTGCTGCGCCGTCGCCCGCGACCCCGGCCCCGTCCCCGGCTGCTCCGGACGCCCCGGCTGCCCAGGCTGCTCCGGAGGCTTCGACGACTCCCGCGCCCACGGAGCCGCCGCAGGGCGGCACCGGGTCCGCGCAGTAGCGGTGAACCGGCCGCGCTCGTCGCGGCCCCAGCACGACTCTGAAGAAGGAAGCACGAAGATGCCAAAGCTCAAGTCGAACAGCGGCGCCAAGAAGCGGTTCCAGGTGAAGAAGAGCGGCGCGGTGAAGTTCCGCCGCGCCGGCGTCCGTCACCTCGCCACGTTCGGGAAGACGAAGAAGCAGAAGGTCGGTCTCCGGGGTACCGGTCACCTCGCCGACATGGACGCCAAGAAGATCAAGCAGTCCCTTCCGTACAGCCGGTAGCACCGGCCGTCGGACCATCGCCCAGGCGGGGCTCAAAAGCGTCGCGGCGCCAGACCATGAGGGTCGGGCGGCGGGACCTCCCACCGGCACCAGGAGAAGTCGATGCGCGTAAAGAAGGGGTTCAAGGCTCGTCGTCGCCGCAACCGCGTACTGAAGCTCGCCAAGGGTTTCCGCGGTCGCCGCAAGAACTGTTACAAGCGCGCCAACCAGTCGGTCGAGCGCGCGCTCGACTACGCGACCCGTGACCGTCGCCAGAAGCGGCGCGACTTCCGCGCCCTCTGGATCACCCGCATCAACGCAGCGGCGCGGGCCAACGGGACGACCTACTCGAAGCTGGTCGCCGGCATGAAGAAGGCGGGCGTCATCGTCGACCGGAAGATCCTGGCCGAGCTCGCGCTCGGCTTCCCGGCCGACTTCGCCTCCGTCGTCAAGGCCGCCCAGGCTTAGGGGAGGCCACTCCGTGGCCGACCTGCTCGCAGAGCTGGAGGCGCTCCGAAAGGGCGCCTCCAGCGCTATCGCCGCCGTCGCAGACGAGAAGGCGCTCGAGGACCTCCGGGTCCGCTACCTCGGCAAGAAGGGCGAGCTCTCCGCGGTCCTCCGCGGCATGGGCTCGCTCTCGGCCGAGGATCGCCCGAAGGTCGGAGAGGTCGCGAACCGCGTCCGCGACGAGGTCGAGGCGCTCCTCGCCGCCGCGAAGCGGAAGCTCCAGGAGAAGAAGCTCGAGGCGGAGCTGGCCGGTCCGGCCATCGACGTGACGCTCGACGGCCGCAGGCTCCAGCCGCGCGGCCATCGGCATCCCATCACGCGCGCCACCGAGGAGATCGCGGCCATCTTCGGCCGCCTCGGCTACGAGGTCGCCAACGGGCCCGAGGTCGAGCTCGACTGGTACAACTTCGAGGCGCTCAACATCCCGCCGGACCACCCGGCGCGCGACATGCAGGACACCTTCTACGTGGAGGAGTCCACGCTGCGCGCCGGGGCCGAGCTCGGCACCGTGCTGCTGCGGACCCACACGTCGCCG
Source organism: uncultured delta proteobacterium (assembly GCA_963845515.1). Lineage (GTDB taxonomy): Bacteria > Myxococcota > Myxococcia > Myxococcales > Anaeromyxobacteraceae > DATIVK01. The sequence continues at coordinate 80,439 of CAWJSR010000039.1, read as the reverse complement.
GTGCAGATCCGCTCGATGAAGCGGATCGGCACGCCGCCGGTCAGGATCATCTGCCCGGGGCGCGTCTACCGGTCGGACTACGACCAGACGCACTCGCCCATGTTCCACCAGGTCGAGGGGCTCTGCGTCGACGACGGGATCACCTTCGCCGACCTCAAGGGGACGCTCGCCGCCTTCGCGCGCGCCTACTTCGGCCCCGGGACGAAGACGCGGTTCCGCCCGAGCTACTTCCCGTTCGTCGAGCCTGGCGCCGAGGTGGACGTCTCCTGCTCCATCTGCGGCGGCACGGGGAGAATCCCGGTTCGAGCGCAGGGGCAGGCGGCTGAGCCTGCCCCGCAGCGAACGGGGGGACCGGGGGGGAGTGTCGCCCCCCCGGCAGGGGCGACCAAGCGCTGCGGCACGTGCAAGGAGACCGGCTGGCTAGAGGTGCTCGGCGCCGGCATGGTCCACCCGAAGGTCCTGGAGAACGGCGGGATCGACGCGAAGAGGTACTCCGGGTTCGCGTTCGGGATGGGCGTGGAGCGGCTCGCGATGCTGCGGTACGGCATCGACGATCTCCGGCTCTACTTCGAGAACGACCTCCGCTTCCTCGCGCAGTTCTGATCGGGCCTTCCGATGCGCATCTCGCTCAAGTGGCTCTCCGAATACGTCGACCTCCCGGTGCTGGTCTCGCCGGCCGGGCCTTCGCTCGACGTCGATGAGGTCGCGAGGCGCCTCACGGCCGTAGGGCTCGAGGTCGAAGGGATCGAGCGGACGGGGCAGGGGCTCGAGGGGGTCGTCGCCGCCCGGATCGTGGCCTCGGAGAAGCACCCCAACGCCGAGAAGCTCTCGGTGACGAAGGTGGACGCCGGGAGCGGCGAGCCGCTCCAGATCGTCTGCGGCGCCAAGAATTACTCCGTCGGCGACGTCGTGCCGCTCGCGAAGGTGGGCGCCACCCTCCCGGGCGGGCTGAAGATCGAGAAGGCGAAGCTGCGCGGCACCGAGTCGTTCGGCATGCTCTGCTCGGCGAAGGAGCTGGGGCTCGCGGCGGACGCCAGCGGGCTCCTCATCCTGCCGACGGACGTGGCGCCGGGGACTCCGATCGCCGCGGCACTCCAGCTCGCCGACGTCTTCCTCGAGATCAACGTCACCCCCAACCGGCCCGACGCGCTCTCCCACGTGGGGATCGCGCGCGAGGTCGCCGCGATCCTCGGCAACCCCGTGCGGTTGCCGGCGCCGAAGCTGGCAGAGGCGGGGGCAGCGGCCGCGAGCCTCGTCGAGGTGCGGATCGACGCCCCCGAGAAGTGCCCCCGCTACTCCGCGCGCGTCATCGAGGGGGTGAAGATCGGTCCCTCGCCGCTCTGGCTGCAGCGGCGGCTGGAGGGGTGCGGCGTCCGCTCCATCTCCAACGTGGTCGATGCGACCAACTTCGTCCTGCTGGAGCTTGGCCACCCGCTCCACGCCTTCGACCTCGACAAGGTCGCCGGCCACCAGATCGTCGTCCGGACCGCGCGCAAGGGCGAGAAGATCACGACGCTCGACGGCAAGGAGCGAGCGCTCGAGACCGAGGATCTCCTCATCGCCGACGCGGACCAGGGCAGCGCGCTGGCCGGTGTGATGGGCGGCAGCGTCTCGGAGATCTCGCAGGCGACGACCCGCGTGCTCCTGGAGTCGGCGTTCTTCCAGCCGAGCACCATCCGGCGCACCTCGCGCCGCCAGGGGCTCAAGAGCGAGGCCTCCTACCGCTTCGAGCGCGGCGCGGACCCGGGGATGGTGATCCCGGCGGTCGACCGCTGCGCGGCGCTGATCGCCGAGCTGTCCGGCGGCACGGTCCGGCCCGGGATCGTCGACGCCAATCCAGTCCCGGCGAAGCCAGGCGAGGTCCGGCTGCGCTGGAAGCGCCCGGCACAGCTCCTGGGGATGGACATCCCACGCGCCGACGCCGAGAAGATCCTCGCCGGGCTCGGCTTCGTCGAGAGGGCGGCCGACGCCGAGGGGGCGACGTTCGTCGTCCCGAGCTGGCGCGTGGACGTCTCGATCGAGGAGGACCTCGTCGAGGAGATCGTCCGGACGAAGGGCTACCACGCCATCCCCGAGACCCTCCCGCGCACCGCCGTCGCCACCCCCGTGGAGTCGCTCGAGCTCCAGGCGATCGCGCGCATCCGCGCCGCCCTCGAGGCGTCCGGCTTCGCCGAGGCCGTGAACTTCAGCTTCGTGGCGGAGCGCGAGCTCGAACCCTTCGAGAAGCACGTCGTCACTGGCGACGGCAGCGGCCGTGCGCTCGGCGTCGCGCTCAAGAACCCGATCAGCGCCGACCTCTCGGTGATGCGGACGAGCCTGGTGCCCTCCCTGCTCAAGAACGTCGCGCACAACCGGCGCCAGCGGGTCGAGGACGTGCGGCTCTACGAGATCGCCAGCGTGTACCACACGCACCACGACCCGAAGGATCGCCCCACCGCGGAATCCGTCGAGGTCGCTGCGGTGCTCTGCGGCAGGCGGAGCCCCGCCGGCTGGGCTGCCGGCGGCAGCGAGCCGCTCGACTTCTACGACGCCAAGGGGGCCGCGCAGGCCGTCCTCGAGGCGCTCGGCGTCGAAGTCCGGTGGCGCGCCAGCGGGGACGGCTGGCTCCACCCGCGAACCTCCGCAGCGCTGCTCGCGGCCGACGGCGACGAGCTCCTCGGCGAGGTGGGCGAGCTCCACCCGCGCGTGGCGGCGGCGTTCGATCTCCCCCGAGGCGTCCTCGCGCTGCGCCTCTCGCTGGAGGCGCTGCTCCGCCGGATGAAGCTCGTGCCACAGTACCGGCAGATCCCTCGCCTCCCGGCGGTCCTGCGAGACCTCGCGGTCGTCGTGCAGGAGGAGGTCGCCGCGGCCGCGGTCGAGGCGGTGGTCCGCGAGGAGCCGCTCGTCGAGGCGGTCACGCTCTTCGACGTCTACCGGGGCGCGCCGCTGCCTGCGGGGAAGAAGAACCTCGCCCTCGCCATCAGCTATCGCGCCGCGGACCGCACGCTCACGGACGCCGAGGCCGACGGCGCGCACGCGAAGATCGTGAAGCGCCTTGCTGAGAAGGTCGGCGCGGAGCTGCGGGGGTAGGGGATGGAACGCGGCCGGCTGACGCGCAGAGTGCTCGTCGCCATCGCCGCCGCAGGCGCGATCGTCACCCTGGCCGTGCTCGCGTGGCTCGCCGGGGCCGGGCGCTGGATCGACGACCGCCCGGTCGTCGAAGGGCTCCCTCCCGAGGCCCGGAAGGCGCAGCTCGACCAGGCCGAGGAGGCCACTCGGGCTCCCCGTGACACCGCGCGCAAGGAGCTGGAGCGGCTCGAGTCGCGGCGCTGAGCGCCCCAAACGTGGCGCTTGTTTGACAGGGTGCGGAAAATTGGTTAACGAATCGGGTACTTAGCCATCGATTCTCCGGGGGGCGCTCCGCCGTGACCAAGGCAGACATCATCGAGAACGTCTACGAGAAGGTCGGCTTCTCCAAGAAGGAAGCTGCCGAGATCGTCGAGATGGTCTTCGACACCATCAAGGAGACCCTGGAGCGCGGCGAGAAGATCAAGATCAGCGGCTTCGGGAACTTCATCGTTCGCGACAAGAAGTCGCGAGTCGGCCGAAACCCGCAGACTGGCGAGGAGATCGAGATCAGCGCCCGGCGGGTGCTGACGTTCCGACCCAGCCAGGTCCTGAAGAACGCGCTCAACCTGTCCGCAGAGGCGTTCGAAGCGGCCGGGGGCGTGAACCCGCCGCCGGCGCCGTAGCGGGTCCGCGTGGTCGCGAAGCGCAAGCCGGCCAGATCCGAGCGCCGGCCCGACGCCTCCCCCGAAGGCGCCGCCCGCGCCATCTCCGCGTTCCTCGACGCGATGGGGCTCCCCGCGGAGGTCCGCCGCTCGGAGGCGCTCGCGCTCACGCCGCAGCGCGTGACGCAGGCCTGGCTGGGTGACCTGCTCGACGGATACCGCCGGGACCCGGCGGAGATCCTCGCCGACGCGATCCCGTCGCGGGAGCGCGATCTCGTCGCGGTCACCGGCATCGACTTCCACTCGATCTGCCCGCACCACCTGCTGCCTTCCCGGGGAGTGGCCCACGTCGCCTACGTCCCGGGCGATCGGATCGCCGGCTTCGGCCAGATCGTCCAGCTAGTGGACGCGCTCGCGCACCGGTTCGTCCTGCAGGAGGACCTGGCGCGGAGCGTCGCCGACGCGCTCGTGCGCCACCTCGGCGCCCGCGGCGCCGCCTGCATCCTCGACGCCGAGCAGCTATGCATGACCGTGCGGGGAGGCCGGCGGCCCCACGCACGCGCCCACGCCGACGCGTTCCTCGGCGTCATGCGCCGGGACGAGCGGCTCCAGCGCCGCTTCCTGCGGCTCGTGGGGCGCGCTGCGCCGAAGAGGTGATCCCATGGCGACACCGATCCTGGAGGCGGTGAAGGACCTCCTCGCCGCGTTCGGTGCGCGCAGCGTGGTTCAGGCGCCCGATCGGCTCGCCGAGTACGGTCACGACGAGTCGGAGCTCGGGACCTACGCTCCGGACGTCGCGGTGCTCGTCGAGAGCGCCGCCGACGTGCAGCGGGTCTTCGAGATAGCCGCTCGCCACCGCGTGCCGGTGATCCCGGTCGCGGCCCGCTCCGGGAAGTCCGGGGGCGTCCTCGCGATCCAGGGCGGCATAGCCGTGTCGCTGGAGAGGATGAACCGGATCCTCGAGGTGAGCCCCGAGGACCTGGTCGCGCGCGTCGAGCCTGGGGTCATCACCGGCGTCTTCCAGGCAGAGGTCGAGAGGCTGGGGCTCTTCTACCCGCCGGACCCGAACTCGCTGGAGATCTGCACCCTGGGCGGCAACGTGGCGGAGAACGCCGGCGGGCCGCGGGCGCTCAAGTACGGCGTCACGCGCGAGTACGTGCTGGGGCTCACGGTGGTCATCCCGACCGGCGAGATCCTCCGGGTCGGCCACCGGAGCATCAAGGGCGTCGCCGGCTACGACCTGACCTCGCTCTTCGTGGGGAGCGAGGGGACGCTCGGGATCGTCACCGAGGTGATGGTCAAGCTCATCCCGCGCCCGCGTCACGTGGCGACGGCGCTGGTGGCCTTCGAGTCGGTGGCGGTCGCGGCGCGTGCCGTCACGCGAGTCCTCGCGCAGGGGGTCCTCCCACGCTGCCTCGAGCTGATGGACGACGTCTCGCTCGCCGCGGCGATGAAGACCTCCCCCTTCCAGTTCCCGCCTGGCGCGGGGGCTGCGCTGCTCGTCGAGACCGACGGCAACGACGAGGAGCAGGTCTTCGCCGAGATCGTGAAGATCGCCGACGCCGTCCAGGGAGACGCATCGGGAGACGTCGTCGTCGCCCAGAACGAGGCCCAGCGGCGGGCCATCTGGGAGACGCGCCGGTACCTCTCGGTGAACCTCAAGGCGCTCCACCCGTACAAGCTGTCCGAGGACATCGCCGTCCCGCGCTCGCGCATCCCCGAGATGGTGGAGCGGGCGAAGCGGGCGGGCGAGGGGCGGGGACTCGTCGTCGCGACCTACGGCCACGCCGGCGACGGGAACCTCCACTGCAACGTCCTCTTCGATCGGCCCGAAGAGCGGCCGGCGGTGGACGAGGCGGTCGCCGAGATCCTTCGCGCCGCGGTCGACCTGGGCGGAACCATCACGGGGGAGCACGGGGTGGGGCTCGGCAAGCGCGACTTCCTGGTCTACGAGCAGGGGAGGGACCTGGTCGCGCTCCAGCGCCGGCTGAAGGGGGTCTTCGATCCCCTTGGAATCCTGAACCCCGGGAAGATCTTCAGCTCCCCCTAGCGCGGTCGCAGCCGGAAGCGGCAGCGCCCTCCACGGGATACCGCGCTCGTGGGGCGCACGATCCCTCATGGGGCCACGACAAAGGCCTGCGCTACGGAGCAAAGGTTCTTAGATACCCAGAGCACCCTCACTGCAAACGCTCAGGAGACGACTGCTCCCATGTCCACACCGCCAGATCCCTCTCCCGGCCGCAGGACCGAGCAGCTCGACACCGTCACGATCCGTTTCGTCGGCGACTCGGGCGACGGCATGCAGCTCACCGGCACGGAGTTCACGCGGGCCAACGCCATCGCAGGCAACGACCTCGCGACGTTCCCCGACTACCCCGCCGAGATCCGGGCCCCGGCAGGCACGCTGGCCGGCGTCTCGGGCTACCAGGTCAACTTCGGGTCGAAGGAGATCTACACGCCGGGCGACGCCCCCGACGTGCTCGTGGCGATGAACCCGGCGGCCCTCAAGACGAACCTGGCCGACCTGAAGCAGGGCGGGATGCTCATCGTCAACTCGGGCGCCTTCACCCAGCAGAACCTGGACAAGGCCGGGTACAAGTCCAACCCGCTCGACGACACCGCGATCAAGGCCTCCTACCGGATCGTCGCCATCGACATGGGCAAGCTGACCGAGGCGGCGCTCCAGGGCTCCGGGCTCTCGGCCAAGGACGTCGCGCGGAGCAAGAACTACCTCGCGCTCGGCCTCATGTACTGGCTCTACAACCGGCCCGTCGAGCCGCAGCTCAGGTCGATCGAGCGCAAGTTCGCGAAGAAGCCGGAGTTCGCGGCGGCCAACCAGAGCGTCTTCAAGGCGGGCTACGCCTTCGGCGAGACCACCGAGCTCTTCCACTCCCGTTACCTCGTGCCGCCCTCCAGGCTGGCGCCGGGCACCTACCGGACGGTCACCGGGAACTTCGCCACGGCGCTCGGGCTCGCCGTCACCGCCCGGCTGAGCGGGAGGCAGGTCTTCCTGGGCAGCTACCCGATCACCCCCGCCACCGAGATCCTCCAGGAGGCGGCCAACTACAAGGAGCACGGCGTCGTCACCTACCAGGCCGAGGACGAGATCGCCGGGATCGGCTCGGCCATCGGCGCCTCGTTCGGCGGCTCGCTCGGCGTGACCACGACCTCCGGCCCCGGCCTCGCGCTCAAGACCGAGATGATCGGTCTCGCCGTCATCACAGAGCTGCCGCTCGTCATCGTGAACGTGCAGCGCGGCGGCCCGTCCACGGGCATGCCCACGAAGACCGAGCAGTCGGACCTGCTCATGGCGCTGTTCGGCCGGCACGGCGAGGCGCCGCTGCCCGTGATCGCGGCCCAGAGCCCCGGGGACTGCTTCTGGTCGACGCTGGAGGCCTTCCGGATCGCCGTGAAGTGGATGACGCCGGTGATCCTGCTCACCGACGGATACCTCGCGAACGGCTCCGAGCCGTTCCTGATCCCGGATCCGGCGACGCTCCCGAAGCTCCCGGTGAAGTTCCAGACCGAGCCCAACTACGAGGGCCAGTACATGCCCTACGCCCGGGACGAGAAGCTCATCCGGCCGTGGGCCATCCCCGGCACGCCGGGGCTCGAGCACCGCGTCGGCGGCCTCGAGAAGGACTCGCTCTCTGGCATGGTCTCCTACGACGGCTCGAACCACGAGCGGATGGTCAAGACGCGCGCGCAGAAGATCGCGAACGTGGTCGAGGACGTCCCCGACGCCGAGGTGTTCGGGAAGCCGACCGGCAAGCTCCTGATGGTCTCCTGGGGTGGCACGTTCGGCGCGGTCCGCGGGGCCGCCGAGGAGCTCCACGGGCAGGGGAAGGACGTGTCACACGTCCACCTCCGCTGGCTGAACCCGCTCCCCAGGAACGTCGGCGCGCTGCTGCGGAGCTTCGAGAAGGTGCTCGTCCCCGAGGTGAACAACGGCCAGCTCGCGCTCTACCTGAGGGCCATGTTCCCCGGCGTGGATCCACTCCAGTTCAACCGGATCAACGGGAAGCCAATCAAGATCTCCGAGCTCGCCGCGCGCGCCGCGGAGCTGCTCTAGCTGCCGGGAAAGGAACCGACGATCATGTCCATCACCGACGCGCGCACGGCGCTCCCGACGTACACCAAGAAGGACTTCGAGTCCGGCGTGGATCCGCGCTGGTGCCCCGGCTGCGGCGACTACGCGATCATCAACCAGGTGCAGCGGCTGCTCCCGGGCACCGGCGTGAGGCGCGAGAACATCGTCTTCGTCTCCGGCATCGGCTGCTCCTCCCGCTTCCCGTACTACATGAACAACTACGGGATGCACACGCTCCACGGGCGCGCCCCGTCCTTCGCCTCGGGGCTCAAGGTCTCTCGCCCGGAGCTGATGGTCTGGGTCATCACCGGCGACGGCGACGCGCTGGCCATCGGCGGCAACCACTTCATCCACGCGATGCGCCGCAACCTCGACATCAAGCTGCTGCTGTTCAACAACCGCATCTACGGCCTGACGAAGGGGCAGGTCTCGCCGACCTCCGAGCTGGGCAAGAAGACGAAGACGACGCCGCAGGGCTCCCCGGACTACCCCTTCAACCCGCCCGAGCTGGCGATGGGCGCCGGGGCCACCTTCGTCGCGCGCTCGATCGACGTGGACGGGCCGCACCTCGCCGCGGTCCTCAAGGGCGCGGCGGAGCACAAGGGGAGCGTCTTCGTCGAGGTCTTCCAGAACTGCCCGGTCTTCAACGACGGCGCCTACGACTTCGTCACCGACAAGGCGGTGAAGGCGGACGCGCAGCTCCGGATGGAGCAGGGGAAGCCGCTCCTCTTCGGCAAGGAGAACAAGAAGGGGATCCGGTTCAACCCGCAGACGATCCAGCTCGAGGTCGTCACGCTCGGCGAGGGCGGTATCTCCGAGAAGGACATCCTGGTCCACGACGCGACGCGCGAGGATCCGTCGGTCGCCTACATGCTCGCGAGCATGACGGCTCGTCCTGGCTTCCCGACGCCCGTCGGCATCTTCCGCGACGTCCGGCGCCCGACGGCGGACGAGATGACGTGGGAGAAGATCGACGCCACCAAGGCCGCTAGGAAGGACGCCGACCTGTCGAAGCTCCTCGCCGGCTCGGACACCTGGACGATCGGATAACCGTTCGGAAGTGTTGCGCTAAGAGGGCCGGTCTCGCGCGAGCGGGGCCGGCCCTCTGCGCTTCCGCCAGCCCCCGGATCGCCAGTCACCCTGGGTCGAATCTGGACTCAAATTATCCATTACTCTGCGTCGTCCAAAGTGGACCTGATGGAGTAACTAAATTTGTTGATGTTTTCTGCTGCATATTGACGGTCGTCAATTGCATTCTGGAGTCCCATTTGGTAGTTACGGCGCCTCTCTGAAACCGGGCCCGGCCGCCGGCCGGTAGCTCCCCCGAGGAGCAATCTAATGACGGAAGCGAAGAAGAAGGCTCGCGGTGTCGTCGTCATCAACCGCGAAAACTGCAAGGGCTGCGGCTTTTGCGTTGAGTTCTGCCCCACGAAGTGTCTCGAGCTCGAGAAGGGGTACAACGTCAAGGGCTACCACCCCCCGTTCCTGGCGACGCCGGAGAAGTGCACCGGCTGCGACATGTGCGGCCTGATGTGCCCCGACTTTGCCATCTACGGCTACCGCGAAGCGGCGGCCGGCGAGGCGGCTTAGGAGCCACCCAAAATGAGCGGAAACGCTGATTCGCAGGGAATTCTCTCCGGGGCTCACTACCTCGACGGCGACCACGCTGCTGCCGAGGGCGCCATCGCGGCAGGCTGCCGGTTCTCGTCTGGTTACCCCATCACTCCTTCCACCGAGGTCGTGGAGCGGCTCGCCCAGCGCTTCCCGTTCTGCGGCGGCCGCTTCCTCCAGTTCGAGGACGAGCTCGGCGCGTCGATCGCGCTGCTCGGCGCCGTCTGGGGCGGCGCCAAGGCCTGCACCGTGACGTCGGGCCCCGGCTTCTCGCTGATGCAGGAGCACATCGGCTACGCGGCCATCACCGAGACGCCGTGCGTCTACATCAACGTGCAGCGCGCTGGCCCGTCGACCGGTCTGCCGACCGCCACCGCGCAGGGCGACATGATGCAGGCCCGGTTCGGCTCGCACGGCGACTACCGGCTCATCGCGCTCTGCCCGTCGTCCCCGCAGGAGTCGCTTCGACCTGACGTTCGACGCCTTCAACCTCGCCGAGGAGTACCGGGTTCCGGTCATCGTCATGCTCGACGAGGTCGTCGGCCACATGACGGAGAAGGTCGTCATCCCGCCCCCCGAGAAGATGAAGGTCACGGAGCGGCGCTGGACCAAGAAGAAGCCGGGCGAGTTCAAGCTGTACCAGGCCGCCGAGGGGAGCCTCGTCCCCGAGATGGCCAAGGTCGGCGACGGCTACAAGCTCAACGTCACGGGCCTCACGCACGACGAGCGCGGCTACCCCGCGATGAACGTGCCGACGCACGAGAAGATGCAGACGCGCCTGTTCGACAAGCTGCTCAAGAACGTCGACAAGATCGTCAAGTGGGAGGAGAAGGACCTCGACGGCGCCGACGTCGTCGTCGTCAGCTACGGCATCACCTCCCGCGTCGCCGAGCGCGCCATCCAGATGGCGAAGGACAAGGGCGTGAAGGTCGGGCACTTCCGGATCATCACGGCCTGGCCCTTCCCCGAGAAGCAGATCATCGAGCTCTCCAAGAAGGTGAAGGCCATCGTCTTCCCCGAGCTCAACCTGGGCCAGATGGTGCTCGAGGTGGAGCGTCTCAACGCGGGCCGCACCAAGGTCGTCCCGGTGCCGCACGTCGGCGGGACGGTTCACGAGCCCGAGGCAATCTTCAACAAGATCATGGAGGCCTCTCGATGAGCCCCCCCGTCAAGGAAAACCCCGTCAACAAGTACCTGCGGCTGGACCGCATGCCGTCGATCTGGTGCCCGGGCTGTGGCATCGGCACGACGGTCAACTGCTTCGCCCGCGCCCTCGACGAGTCCGAGTTCGACCTCGACAAGGTCACCGTGGTCTCCGGCATCGGCTGCACCGGCCGCGTCTCCGGCTACCTGAACGTGGACTCGTTCCACACGACCCACGGTCGTGCGATCCCGTTCGCGACCGGCCTCGCGCTGTCGCGGCCGGACATGAAGGTGGTGGTCTACTCCGGCGACGGTGACCTCACCGCCATCGGCGGCAACCACCTCTTCCACGCCGCGCGCCGCAACGCCGACCTCCTCGTGGTGTGCGTGAACAACTTCACGTACGGCATGACTGGCGGCCAGGTGACGCCGACGACGTTCAAGACCGCCATCGCCTCGACCACGCCGTACGGCGCGTACGAGGAGACGTTCAACCTCCCGCGGATCGTCGACGCCTGCGGCGCGACCTTCGTCGCCCGCTGGACGGCCTTCCACGTTCGCCAGCTCGCGAAGTCGATGAACGAGGCGCTGAACAAGAAGGGCTTCCGCTTCATCGAGGTCCTCGCCCCGTGCCCGACCCTCTACCTGCGCCGCAACAAGCTGGGTGAGGGGCTCGACGAGATGAAGTTCTACAAGGAGAAGAGCGTCATCAAGAACGGCGCCTCCACGAACGACGTCTTCCTCGACTACCGCAAGGAGATCACGGTCGGGAAGTTCGTCGATCGCGAGCGCGTGCCGCTCCAGGACGCCATGGAGGCCCGCCACCGCGAGGTGCTCGGCGCCAAGTACGTGCCCTACAAGATCCCGGGCCAGGCGTAAGGAGACATGAAAATGGGTCCTACTGAGATCAAGTTCGGCGGAATGGGCGGGCAGGGCGTCATCCTCGGCGGCATCATCGTCGGCAAGGCTGCGGCGCTCTTCGACAGCAAGTTCTCCTGCCTCACGCAGGCGTTCGGCCCCGAGGCGCGCGGGTCGGCCTGCAGCGCGCAGGTGGTGGTGGACAGCACGCCCATCCTCTACCCGTACGTCCACAATCCCCACATGATGGTGGCGATGTCGCAGGACGCCTTCAACAAGTTCGCGCCGGAGCTCCGGCCGGACGGGATCCTCCTCATCGAGGAGGATCTGGTGAAGGTCCACGATCTGCCGTCGACCGTTAAGGTCTACGGCGTCCCCGCGACCCGGTACGCCGAGGAGCTGGGCCGCAAGATGGTGCTCAACATCGTGATGGTGGGCTTCTTCACCGCCATCACCGGCATCGTCAGCGAGAAGGCCGCCCGCGAGGCGGTCGCCGACTCCGTGCCGCCCAACACGATCGACCTCAACATGAAGGCGTTCGACAAGGGCTTCAAGCACGGCCAGGAGCTGCTCGCCAAGAAGGCGTAGCAGCCCGTCAGGGCGGTCTAGCGGCGCCGGCTCCTTCGGGATCCGGCGCCGCTTTCATTTCGTGGGCGCGGCGCACGCCAGCGCCGCCCCCAGGCTCTGCTCGCACAAGGCGCTCCCTGGCGCGAGCCGGAGGCACCGCTCGCACTCGGGGACCGCCTCGCGGCAGCGCCCCAGGGCGGCGCGAGCCACGCAGAGCCCGTGGGCGGCGTCCGGATCGGCTGGGGAGAGCTCCGCCGCGCGGCCCCAGCCGGCCTCCGCGCGCTCTGGGCGCGACGAGAGGTAGTCGAGCAGGGCCAGGTCGGCGTGGGCCGACGCACGGCGTTCGTCGGTCTCCAGGACGTGCAGGTAGGCATCTCTCGCGCGCGCCCAGTGGACCTCGCGCCGACCGGGCTCGGCCAGGCCGCGCCGGAGGAGCGCCCGCGCCAGGTTGTGTCGCGCCTCGATGAGGTCCGGGTTGAGGGCGAGGGCGGAGCGCAGGGCGCGCTCGGCGTCTCCCAGCCGGCCGGACGCGAGCAGCACCTCTCCGCGGTTCGCGTGCCCCTCGGCGAAGGCATCGTCGGACGCCAGCGCCACGTCGAAGCGGCGGAGCGCCCCCGTGAGGTCCCCGCGGCTCCTCGCCACGACGCCGAGGCCGTTCTCCCCCTCCACGAGATCGGGGTCGAACTCCAGCGCGTGGGCGAAGGCCACCTCCGCGCGCTCCAGGTCCCCCCCGGCCACGTACCCGTAGCCGCGCCGAAGCTCCTCGGCCGCGCGCGGGTGCACCCGGCGGCTGACGAAGCAGGCTGAGGTGCTGGCCACGAGGGACGAGAGCAGGAGGAGCCGGAGGAGGGGACCGCTGGGCATGCACGACGCGGTTGCGACGCGCGTGCCGGGGCGCTCCCAGTAAGATCGCCGGTTTCTGGGCGCTCACCGTCCGCGCGGCGGCCGTACGTGCACCGGGCGGACGGGGCGGTCCCTGCCAGAAAATGGGAGAGGCCCGCGCGGGCGGGCCTCTCCCTCAGCAGCGCGTCGCTGCTCCTACTGCTTGAGCGGATCGGCTGCGGGGGCGGCGCCTTCCTCTGGGGCCGCTGCGACCTTCTTCGACTCCCACCGGTCGACCTGGCCGTCGGCGTCGTCGTCGTAGCCGATCCGGTCGAGCGCGCCGGCCTCCCAGTACTCCCAGTAGTCGACGTTGCCGTCGCTGTTGGTGTCGCGCTCCTTGCGGATGAGCTTGCCCTTCTCGTAGTAGCTGTAGGTGCGGGAGACGCCGTCGAAGCCGAGGGCGTACTCCTTCCGCACCAGCTGGTCCTTCTCGTAGAAGCGGACGACGTCGGGCTGGCCGTCGAAGTCCATGTCGTAGATGACCTTATCGAGCGTGCCCTGCGCCGTGTAGAACTCGCGCGCGTCGATGCGGCCGTCGCCGTTCAGGTCCATGAACTTGCGGACGGCGACCTCCTTGCCGGCGTCGTCCTTGAAGACCTTCCAGACGTCGGGCTTGCCGTCGCGGTTCACGTCGATCTCGGCGAGCTTCTCCCCCGGCCCAGGCTGGAACTCGGACGCCTCGGCGGCTGAAGGCTGGCCGGCCAGCGCCTGCGGCTTCTCTTCCCGCGGCGCCTTGTGGGCGCACGCGGCGGCGATGAGGACGGCGAGGGGAAGGAGTCGGCGCATATGGCTATGTCCTCGTGGAGGGAGGGGAATTCTAACCGCCGCTCCCCTCCGCCTCAAGGACGGCAGGGTACCTGCGCTCGTTTGACAGGTCATCCATGGTCACGTAGCTTCGCGCCGAGACCATGCCCCGCAAGAAGATCTCCACCACGGTCTACATCACGCCGGAGCAGAACGAACGTCTCAAGGTGCTCCACGATCGCACCAAGGTTCCGGTGGCGGAGTACATCCGGCAGGGGATCGACCTGGTGCTGGAGAAGTACCGGGAGACGCTCCCTGGTCAGCTGACCCTCGACGACGCGGCCTCCCGCCGCAACCGGGAGTGAGACTCGCATGTCAATGAAGCGCGCGGTCGTCCTCGGGGCGGCCGGATTCATCGGCTCGCACATCGTGGACAGGCTGCTGGCGGACGGGTGGTCGGTCCTCGGCGTCGACAACCTGGTGACGGGGACGCGGCGCAACCTGGCGCACCTGGAGTCGGAGCAGCGCTTCGAGTTCCTGGAGCGGGACATCTGCGAGCCGCTCGACGCGATCGACGGCCCGATCGCCGCCGTGCTCGATCTGGCGTCGCCGGCCTCGCCCATCGACTACCTCCGTCATCCGTTCGAGACGCTCCGCGTCGGCTCGATAGGGGTCGAGAACGCGCTGAAGCTGGCGGAGCGGAGCGGCGCGACGTTCCTCCTCTCCTCCACCTCCGAGGTGTACGGCGATCCGCTCGAGCACCCGCAGCGCGAGTCCTACTGGGGCAACGTGAACCCCATCGGTCCGCGCGCCGTCTACGACGAGGCGAAGCGGTTCGCCGAGGCCATCACCATGGCCTACCGCCGCTACAAGCAGGTCGACACGCGCATCGCGCGGATCTTCAACACCTACGGGCCGCGGATGCGGCTCGACGATGGCCGGGTCGTCCCGTCCTTCGTGGGCCAGGCGCTCGCTGGCAAGGCGATCTCGATGTTCGGCGACGGCACGCAGACGCGGAGCTTCTGCTACGTCGACGACACCGTCGATGGGCTCCTGAGGCTGGTGGGCTCCGGCTACGCCGATCCCGTGAACGTCGGGAACCCGAACGAGATGACGATCATGGCGTTCGCGCAGGCCGTCCAGCGGCTGATGGGCACGCACCTGCCGATCGAGCACAGGCCTCTCCCCGAAGACGACCCGAAGCTCCGCAAGCCAGACATCACTCGCGCTCGCGAGGTGCTCGGGTGGGAGCCGCGCGTGGCGCTGGACGAGGGGATGACGCGGACGATCACCTGGTTCCGCAGCCAGGTCTGATCAGCGAGGGAGACCCCCGGGGAGGGGGGCTGCGCCAGGAGGCGCTGCAGAGGGAAGGGGCGCTCCCTCGACCTCTGCGGGAGCAACCTCGGGATCCTTCGCGTCTGCCCCACCGGGCGGTGGGGACGCGCCATCGGGCGGAGCGGGGGGCGCCGCGGTCCCGATGGAGGGCACCTCCGCGACAGCCTCCGGCTTCGCGACCGGCGCCTCCTCCGGCTCCTCCTCCGGCGGCTCGTCGCCTCCCGCGTCGTCCGCCGGCGCATTGCCGGCGAGGATCCGCTCCAGCTCCGCGCTGGCCCGCAGGTGTTCCTCGTTCCCGATCGAGCCCTCGTCGCGCATCCGGTCGAGCAGCCGATGCGAGCGCCCGACGAGCCACTTCGAGGGGTGCGCCAGGTCGATCCTCCTGGGCGCGGGGAGCATGGACGCCATGACGACCGCCTGGGCCGTGGTCAGCTGCGAGGCCGAGACGCCGAAGCGGCTCCGCGCGCCGGCCTCGACGCCGAAGACCCCTTCGCCCCACTCGGCGACCCCCAGGTAGAGCGCGAGGATCCGGCGCTTCGGGAGCGTGTGCTCCATCTTCGAGGCGAGGACCGCCTCCTTCAGCTTCCTCCAGAGGCTCTTCTCGGTCCCGAACCAGAGGTTCTTGGCCAGCTGCTGCGTCAGGGTCGAGGCGCCGCGCGCGAAGCTTCCGCGGGCGAGGTCGTGCCTCGCCGCGTCGCGGATGGCGCCCCAGTCGAACCCGTCGTGACCGAAGAAGCGCGCGTCCTCCGACATCAGGACCGCCTCGACCATGCGGCGCGAGACGCGGTCGAGCGGCGCCCAGCTCTGCTGGACGCGAAGCGTGCGCCTCTTCTGCTTCGCCTCGGTCTTCCGCTGCTCGATGAGCGCGGTCGTCTTCGGGTTCTCGCGCGCGAGCGGCGCCGGGTCGGGTAGGGTGATCCAGAGCCCGCCGACGACGAGGAGGAGCAGTCCGGCGCCGGCGAGGATCCAGAGGAACACCCGGCCGACCCGGGCGGGGACGAGGCTGCGAGCTGCTGCCATGCGGCGCCCCTTATAGCACCGAAGCGTCCGCAGCCCCGTCGGGGAGGAACCCCTCAGGGGCGTGCTTTGGGGGTGGGAAGTACGCACATCTTGGTGAATCCGTCTTTACGACCTCAACTGGGGAAGGAGCATCCAAATGGCCGACGTGAAGCGTTACGCCCCGAAGGACTTCTCGAAAGTGCGCGGGCTCACGGGCATCTCCGACAAGCAGATCGAGGAGCACCTGAAGCTCTACGAGGGCTACGTCAAGCGCGCCAACACACTCACCGAAAAGCTTCAGGCGATCTGCGCGGAGGGGAAGGCCTCCGGGGCCGACCCGGTCTACGCCGAGCTGACCCGCCGCCTGGGCTTCGAGTTCGGCGGAATGGTGAACCACGAGTATTACTTCGAGAATATGGCTGCCGGCGCACAGGCTGAGCCCCCCGCCGGCTCGAAGCTCCGGAAGGCCATCGAGACCTCCTTCGGCAAGTACGAGACCTGGCTCTCCGACTTCCGGGGGGTGGCGACCATGCCCGGGATCGGGTGGGCGTTCACTTTCCAGGACCCGTCCACGGGCTGGCTCTCCAATCACTTCGTGATGCTCCACGAGAACAACGTCCCCGCCGGGTACAGGCCAATCCTCGTGATGGACGGCTGGGAGCACGCCTTCATGCGCGACTACCTCGCGACCGAGCGCGCCAAGTACCTGGACGCGTTCCTCAAGAACGTGAGCTGGGAGGTGGTCGAGAAGCGGCTGCAATAGCTCCCTTTCGCGCCGCATCTCCGAGGCCTGGCGCGCTCCTGCGCGCCGGGCCTTGTTTCTACGCAAAGAGTTGATATCGGAGTGGGGGGGTTGGCACGGGGAACGAAAAGGGGTAGGTTGCGCCCCCTCGACCGGCTCGGGTGTGGTTGCTGGATGCCAGAGGCGGCCGCCCCGGAGAGTGCCAACGGGGAAAAGATCAAGCGGTTTCGCGAAAGTGCTTGACGCGAAAGGGGCCGTTCGTATAATCCGCGCCCCTCACGACGGGTTTGTAGCCCGCGCCCCAAAGGAACAACGGGGCGTTTTTGTTGACGAAAGAACTTCAGACCGATGCCGACGATCAGCCAGCTCGTGCGCAAGGGGCGCGAGAAGATCAAGCGGAAGAACAAGGCGCCCGCGCTCGTGGAGTCGCCGCAGAAGCGCGGAGTCTGCACCCGCGTCTACACGACGACGCCGAAGAAGCCGAACTCCGCGCTCCGCAAGGTCGCCCGCGTTCGCCTCACCAACGGGTTCGAGGTGACGAGCTACATCCCGGGCGTCGGCCACAATCTCCAGGAGCACTCGGTGGTCCTCATCCGCGGAGGCCGCGTCAAGGACCTCCCGGGCGTTCGCTACCACATCGTTCGCGGAACGCTCGACGCAGTCGGCGTCCAGGGCCGCAAGCAGAGCCGCTCCAAGTACGGCGCCAAGCGCCCGAGCTAGTCCAAGGATAGGTTTAGATGCCTCGTCGTCGCGAAGTCGAGAAGCGGAAGATCCTCCCCGATCCCAAGTTCCAGGATCGGATTGTGGCGAAGTTCGTCAACAACCTGATGCGGCAGGGCAAGAAGGCCACGGGTGAGAAGATCATCTATGGCGCCTTCGACCAGGTCGAGCAGAAGCTCAAGGACGATCCGCTCAAGATCTTCAAGAAGGCGCTCGACAACGTGAAGCCGGTGGTCGAGGTGAAGAGCCGCCGGGTCGGCGGCGCGACCTACCAGGTTCCGGTCGAGGTCCGCCAGGATCGGCGCGCGGCGCTTGCAATGCGCTGGCTCATCGACTACTCGAAGGGCCGCGGCGAGAAGACGATGCAGGAGAAGCTGGCCGGCGAGATCATCGACGCCGCCAACAACCGCGGGAACGCGGTCAAGAAGCGCGAAGACACGCACAAGATGGCCGAGGCCAACAAGGCCTTCGCCCACTACCGGTGGTAATGGTTTTCTAGGAGGATCGAGTCGGACAGGGCGGCCAGCCTCGGGTTGGCAAGGTTCAACGAAACCCGCCCAGGTCTTTGACAGCTCGGTCAGGTCGCGACGCCGCCAAGGGGCGGCTTCGCTTGCGCACGCACGAAAGCTTCAGGAACGACAATGCCCCGCATCAGTCCACTCGAGCGCTACCGCAACTTCGGCATCATGGCGCACATCGATGCCGGCAAGACGACCACGACCGAGCGCATCCTCTTCTACACCGGCGTCACCCACAAGATCGGCGAAGTCCACGAAGGCACCGCCGTCATGGACTGGATGGAGCAGGAGCGTGAGCGTGGAATCACGATCACCTCCGCGGCCACCACCGCCTTCTGGCGTGAGCACCGGCTGAACATCATCGACACCCCCGGCCACGTCGACTTCACCATCGAGGTCGAGCGGTCCCTCCGCGTCCTCGACGGCGCCTGCGCCGTGTTCGACGCCGTGCAGGGCGTGCAGCCCCAGTCCGAGACGGTTTGGCGCCAGGGGAACAAGTACAAGGTCCCGCGCATCTGCTTCATCAACAAGATGGACCGCGTCGGCGCCGACTTCTTCCACGCCGTCGACACCATCCGCGAGAAGCTCGGCGCGAAGCCGCTCCCCATCCAGATCCCGATCGGCGCCGAGGACAAGTTCCGCGGCATGATCGACCTCGTCAAGATGAAGGGGATCACCTTCGACGACGAGACGATGGGCGCGAAGTACCAGGAGATCGAGATCCCCGCCGACCTCCTCGAGCAGGCGAAGGAGTACCGCGCCAAGCTGGAGGAGACCGTCGCCGAGATCGACGACGAGCTGATGGCCAAGTTCCTCGACGGCCACCCGCTCACGAAGGACGAGGTGACCCGCGGGATCCGCAAGGGCACGCTCGAGATGGCCTTCTTCCCGGTCATCTGCGGCACCGCCTTCAAGAACAAGGGCGTCCAGCAGATCCTCGACGCCGTCGTCGACTTCCTCCCGAGCCCCCTCGACAAGCCGCCGATGAAGGGGATCAACCCGAAGGGCGAGGAGATCGTCCGCAAGACCTCCGACGAGGAGCCGTTCTCCGCGCTGGCGTTCAAGATCATGAACGACCCGTTCGTCGGGAACCTCACCTTCTTCCGCGTCTACTCGGGGAAGCTCGAGGCCGGGTCCTACGTCCAGAACGCGACGAAGGACAAGAAGGAGCGCATCGGCCGCATCCTCCAGATGCACGCCAACAAGCGCGAAGAGATCAAGGAAGTCTACGCCGGCGACATCGCGGCGGCGGTCGGCCTCAAGGCCTCCACCACCGGCGACACGCTCTGCGACGAGGCGTCCCCGATCATCCTCGAGCGGATGATCTTCCCCGAGCCCGTCATCTCGGTCGCCGTCGAGCCGAAGTCCAAGGCCGACCAGGACAAGATGGGCATCGCGCTCCAGCGGCTCCAGATGGAGGACCCGTCCTTCCGCGTCCACTCGGACGAGGAGACCGGCCAGACCATCATGCGCGGGATGGGCGAGCTCCACCTCGAGATCCTCGTGGACCGCATGTTCCGCGAGTTCAAGGTCGAGGCGAACGTGGGCAAGCCCCAGGTCGCCTACCGCGAGACGATCACCAAGACGGTCGAGGCCGAGGGCAAGTACGTCCGGCAGACCGGCGGCAAGGGTCAGTACGGTCACTGCTGGGTGCGGCTCATCCCGCAGCCCCCGGGCACCGGCTACGTCTTCGAGAACGAGACCGTCGGCGGGACCATCCCGAAGGAGTTCATCAAGCCGATCGACAAGGGGATCGAGGAGGCCATGGAGGGCGGCATCCTCGCTGGCTACCCGATGGTCGACATCAAGGTCGAGGTCTTCGACGGCAGCTACCACGACGTCGACTCGAACGAGATGGCGTTCAAGATCGCCGGGTCGATGGGCTTCAAGGAAGGCGCCGCGAGGGCCACGCCCATCCTGCTCGAGCCGGTCATGGGGGTCGAGGTCGTGACGCCCGACGACTACATGGGCGACGTGATCGGCGACCTCAACAGCCGCCGCGGCAAGATCCAGGGGATGGAGCAGAAGCACGGCGCACAGGTCATCGAGGCGCAGGTCCCGCTGGCCGAGATGTTCGGCTACGCGACGGATCTGCGGTCGAAGACGCAGGGGCGCGCGACGTACACCATGCAGTTCGATCACTACGCGCAGGTCCCGAACAGCATCGCCGAGACCATCATCTCCAAGGCGAAGGGCGCTGCGGACACGAAGTAGGGACGCCGGGACGTCCAGGTACCGAAGGGGAGCTAGCCATGGCCAAGGAAAAGTTCGAGCGCAACAAGCCACACGTCAACGTCGGGACGATCGGTCACGTCGACCACGGGAAGACGACGCTCACGGCGGCGATCACGAAGTACTGCGCGTCGAAGGGTCTCGCCCAGTTCATGGCGTACGACCAGATCGACAAGGCGCCCGAGGAGCGGGAGCGCGGCATCACGATCGCGACCGCCCACGTCGAGTACTCGACGGTCGCGCGGCACTACGCGCACGTCGACTGCCCGGGCCACGCGGACTACGTGAAGAACATGATCACCGGGGCGGCGCAGATGGACGGCGCGATCCTGGTGGTGTCGGCGGCCGACGGCCCGATGCCGCAGACGCGCGAGCACATCCTCCTGGCCCGCCAGGTCGGCGTTCCGTACATCGTGGTCTTCCTGAACAAGGTCGACATGGTGGACGACAAGGAGCTGCTGGACCTGGTCGAGCTCGAGGTCCGTGAGCTGCTGACGAAGTACGAGTTCCCCGGCGACAAGCTCCCGATCATCAAGGGCTCGGCGCTGAAGGGGCTCGAGGGCGACAAGGGCGAGCTGGGCGAGCCGGCGCTGCAGGCGCTGCTGGACGCCATCGACAGCTACATCCCGACGCCGAAGCGCGCGGTGGACAAGCCGTTCCTGATGCCGGTCGAGGACGTGTTCTCGATCTCCGGCCGCGGGACGGTCGCCACGGGGCGCGTGGAGCGCGGGATCGTCAAGGTCGGCGAGGAGATCGAGATCGTCGGGCTGAAGCCGACGGCGAAGACGGTCGTGACGGGCGTCGAGATGTTCCGGAAGCTCCTCGACGAGGGGCAGGCCGGCGACAACATCGGCGCGCTGCTCCGCGGCCTGAAGCGTGAGGAGGTCGAGCGCGGGCAGGTCCTCGCGAAGCCGGGCTCGATCACGCCGCACACCAAGTTCAGGGGTGAGGTATACGTGCTGACGAAGGAGGAGGGTGGACGCCACACTCCGTTCTTCAACGGCTACCGGCCGCAGTTCTACTTCCGCACGACTGACGTGACGGGGTCGGTGCAGCTGCCGAAGGGTATCGAGATGATCATGCCGGGCGACAACGTCACGGTGGAGGTGGAGTTGATCACCCCCATCGCGATGGAGAAGGAGCTGCGCTTCGCGATTCGCGAGGGCGGCCGCACGGTTGGAGCGGGCGTCGTGGCCGAGGTGATCCTGTAGCAGCGTTCCCGGCGAACGGCGGCATCCTCCCCCGGCATTGGGGCCGGAGAGTGGGTGCCGCGCAGCGCTGACTGAACGGAAGGCTTTTCGATGGCGACTCAGAAGATTCGGATCCGGCTCAAGGCCTACGACTACAAGCTGCTCGACCAGTCGGCCGGCGAGATCGTGGAGACGGCGAAGCGGACCGGCGCGAAGGTCGCCGGCCCTATCCCGCTGCCCACCCGGATCAACAAGTTCACGGTTCTCCGCAGCCCGCACGTCGACAAGAAGTCGCGTGAGCAGTTCGAGATCAGGACGCACAAGCGGCTCCTGGACATCCTGGAGCCTACGTCCCAGACCCTCGACGCGCTCATGAAGCTCGACCTGTCGGCGGGCGTGGACGTGGAGATCAAGTAGCAGAGGCGATCATGGCCAAGTTCGACGTCTACGATCTCGACAAGAAGAAGGTGGGCGAGCTTGATCTCGCCGACGCCGTCTTCGCTGGCGAGGTGAACGAGCAGCTGTTCTACGAGGTCGTCAAGGCGAAGCTCGCCTCCGACCGCTCGGGCACCCACGCAGTGAAGAACCGCTCACTCGTGAGCGGCGGCGGCAAGAAGCCCTGGAAGCAGAAGCACACGGGGCGCGCGCGCCAGGGCTCCACCCGCGCCAGCCAGTTCGTGGGAGGCGGCAAGGCCATGGGCCCCAAGCCGCGCGACTACTCCTACGACGTGCCGAAGCAGGTGCGTCGGCTCGCGCTGCGCTCCGCGCTCGCGCTCCGGGCCAAGGAGCAGAAGCTCCTCATCCTGGACAAGTGGGAGCCGGGAAAGCCGGGCACGAAGGGTGCCGCGTCGATCCTCGAGAAGCTCGGGACCCCCCGCGCGCTCGTCGTCGACGGCGCCATCAACGTGAACCTCGCCAGGTCGGTGAGGAACA
Organism: uncultured delta proteobacterium; assembly: GCA_963845515.1. Taxonomy (GTDB): domain Bacteria; phylum Myxococcota; class Myxococcia; order Myxococcales; family Anaeromyxobacteraceae; genus DATIVK01. The sequence goes on along the minus strand of CAWJSR010000039.1, from coordinate 58,165 downwards.
TCGCGGGCGCCGACTTCCTCGCGGTCGAGGGGCTCAACGTCTACGACATCCTCAACCACGACGTGCTCATCCTCACCGCTTCGACTGCCAAGAAGCTGGAGGCCAGCCTGTCATGAACCTCGTCATCCAGGACGTGGTAAAGCGTCCGCTCGTCACCGAGAAGTCCGAGCGGAACAGGGCCGAGAGCAGGCAGTTCGCCTTCGAGGTCCACCGCGACGCGACCAAGATCCAGGTCAAGCAGGCGGTCGAGAAGCTGTTCAACGTCCACGTCCTCGCGGTCCGCACCGCGGTGATCCGTGGGAAGAACAAGCGGGTGGGCCGGAGCATCGGCCGCCGCCCCAACTGGAAGAAGGCCTTCGTGACCTTGAAGGAGGGCGAGACGATCGCCCTCTTCGAGGGGACGTAGGCAGGGGACGGAGAGATCATGGCCCTCAAGGAATACAAGCCTACCAGCGCCGCCCGGCGCCACATGACGGTGTCGGACTTCGCCGAGATCACCAAGGCGAAGCCCGAGAAGAAGCTCACCGTCGCGATGAAGAAGTCGGGCGGGCGCAACAACCACGGGCACATCACTACCCGTCACATCGGCGGCGGCCACAAGCGGCGCTACCGGCTCATCGACTGGCGGCGTGACAAGGACGGCGTGCCGGCCAAGGTCGCCTCCATCGAGTACGACCCGAACCGCACCGCGCGCATCGCGCTGCTCCACTACCTGGACGGCGAGAAGCGCTACATCCTGGCGCCCATCGGCGTCAGCGTCGGCGACACGCTCGTCTCGGGCGACGCCGTCGACGTCCGCCCCGGGAACGCGCTGCCCGTCCGGGCCATCCCGGTCGGCACGATCATCCACAACGTCGAGGCGCAGCCCGGCTCCGGCTCGAAGATGATCAGGTCTGCGGGCTCCTTCGGCCAGCTCATGGCGAAGGAGGGGAAGTACGCGCAGATCCGGCTGCCCTCCGGTGAGGTCCGCCAGGTCCTGGTCGACTGCAAGGCGACCATCGGTCAGCTCTCGAACATCGAGAGCTCCGCGGTCCGGGTCGGCAAGGCCGGCAAGAGCCGCTGGCTGGGTATCCGGCCGACGGTCCGCGGCCTCGCGATGAACCCCGTCGATCACCCGCACGGTGGTGGCGAGGGCAAGTCGGGGCAGGGTAACCCGCACCCGGTTTCCCCCTGGGGCCAGAAGACCAAGGGGCTCAAGACCCGCAACAACCGCCGCACCGACAAGTTCATCGTTAGCCGCCGCAAGCCCGGCATTCGCAATACGCCGCAGTAGCGGACGGGAAGGACTGACGCATGGCGCGTTCGATCAAGAAGGGTCCGTTCGCAGACAAGCACCTCACCAAGAAGGTCGAGGACGCGAACAAGACCAACAAGAAGGCGGTCATCAAGACCTGGTCGCGGCGGAGCACCATCCTGCCGGACTTCGTCGGCAACACGTTCGCGGTCCACAACGGGCGGAAGTTCGTTCCCGTCTTCGTGACCGAGAACATGGTTGGCCACAAGCTCGGCGAGTTCGCCCCGACCCGCACCTTCCACGGCCACTCGGCCGAGAAGAAGGCGGCCTCCGCTTCGGCGGGCCCGCCCAAGAAGTAGGGAGCGTTCGATCATGGCCGAGAAGAAGACCAAGAAGGTCGAGGCTGCCCCGGCGAAGCCGAGGGTGAGCCGCAAGGAAGTGAAGGCAGCCCGGCGCGAAGCCAAGCGCCCGGACGGCCCGCACGCCACGCTCCGTTACCTGGGCGTGACCCCCCGCAAGGTGCGGTTGGTCGCGAACGAGGTGCGGGGGATGAAGGTCGGTGACGCGCTGGCGCTGCTCAAGTTCACGCCGCAGGCGGCAGCGAGCCACCTCGCCAAGCTGCTGCGGTCGGCGGTCGCCAATGCCGAGCAGAAGGGCGGCAACGTCGACGTGGACGCGCTCTTCGTCAAGACGCTGCTCGTCGACCAGGGCCCGAAGATGCGCCGCTTCATGGCACGGGCCATGGGGCGCGCCACCAAGATCGAGAAGAAGACCAGCCACGTTTACGTGGAACTCGGCATCGCCGCCCGCGGCTAGGCAAGGAGACGAACGTGGGACAGAAAGTTCACCCAATCGGGTTCCGCCTCGGGGTCATCCGCACCTGGGACTCGAAGTGGTACGAAGAGAAGAACTACGCCAAGTGGCTCCACGAGGACATCAAGCTTCGTGAGTTCGTCAAGGAGAAGCTCGCGCAGGCGGGCATCTCCCGTGTCGAGATCGAGCGCGCGGCCAACAAGGTCAAGATCAACGTCCACACCGCGCGCCCCGGGATCGTCATCGGCAAGCGCGGCGCTGGGATCGAGACGATCAAGAAGGACCTCCAGGCGCTGACGGAGAACGAGGTCTTCTTCAACGTGGTCGAGGTCCGCAAGGCCGAGACCGACGCGCAGCTCGTCGCGGAGAACATCGCGACGCAGCTCGAGCGGCGCATCGCCTTCCGGCGTGCGATGAAGAAGGCGGTCCAGACCTCGCTCAAGTTCGGCGCGAAGGGGATCCGGGTCGCGTGCTCCGGCCGGCTCGGCGGCGCCGAGATGGCGCGGTACGAGTGGTACCGCGAGGGGCGCGTTCCGCTCCACACGCTTCGTGCGGACATCGACTACGGGTTCGCCGAGGCCAAGACGACCTACGGGAAGATCGGCTGCAAGGTCTGGATCATGCGCGGCGAGGTTCTGCCGCAGTCGTCGGGTGCGCGCCCTGCGCGCGGCACCGGCGGCGCCCGGCCGTAGCCGCGAGCACCAGGACACCAGGAGACGGCAATGCTTCAGCCGGCGCGAACTAAATATCGCAAGATGATGAAGGGCCGCATGCGCGGCAAGGCCTACCGGGGATCCGATCTCGCTCAGGGCGAGTACGGCCTCGCGGCCACGGAGTGTGGTTGGCTCACGGCTCGCCAGATCGAGGCGGCCCGCGTCGCCATCACCCGCTACGTGAAGAAGGGCGGGAAGCTCTGGATCCGGGTGTTCCCGGACAAGCCGATCACCAAGAAGCCGGCTGAGACCCGAATGGGCACCGGCAAGGGCAACGTGGAGTACTACGTCGCCGTGGTGAAGCCGGGGCGCATCCTCTACGAGATGGTCGGCGTGACCGACGAAATCGCGAAGAAGGCGTTCACCCTCGCCGCTCACAAGCTGCCCGTCTCCACGCGCGTCGTAAAGCGCGGCGAGACTCTGTAAGGAGGCTGCCATGGCGACCATCAAGGAGCTGCGCGAGCTCTCAGCGGACGAGCTCATCGCCCGCGCCAAGGAGCTCGAGCAGACGCTCTTCGAGCTCAAGAACAAGCACGTCACCGGCGTGCTCGACTCGACCGCCGCGCTCGCCGAGACGCGGCGCGACGTGGCCCGCTGCCTCACAATCGCCCGCGAGAAGCAGGGCCAGGCGGCTCAGGCCGGGAAGAAGGAGTGACCGACATGGAGCAGCGTCGAAATCGAAAGACCCGCGTCGGCGTCGTGGTCTCGAACAAGATGGCGAAGACCGTCGTCGTTCGGGTCGAGCGCCGGGTGCCGGACAGCCAGTACGGGAAGATCGTCAACCGCGCCAAGAAGTACACGGCGCACGACGAGGAGCAGCAGTGCAAGGTCGGCGACCGCGTGCGGATCGCCGAGAGCCGGCCGCTCTCCAAGACCAAGCGCTGGCGCGTGGTCGAGACCATCGAGAAGGGCGCGGAGGTCTAGCCCATGATCCAGCAACAGACGATCCTCGACGTCGCCGACAACTCCGGCGCCAAGAAGGTGATGTGCATCAAGGTGCTCGGCGGCAGCCGCCGCAGGTACGCGAGCATCGGTGACGTCATCGTGGTGTCGGTGCGAGAGGCGATCCCGCAGGCCAAGGTGAAGAAGGGCGAGGTCGCCCGGGCGGTCATCGTCCGCACGGCGCGCGAGGTCCAGCGGCCGGATGGCAGCTACATCCGGTTCGACGGGAACAGCGCCGTCCTCATCAACAAGGATCTCGAGCCGATCGGCACCCGCATCTTCGGGCCGGTCGCACGCGAGCTCCGCGCCCGCAAGTTCATGAAGATCATCAGCCTCGCGCCGGAGGTCCTCTAATGGCCACCACGATCCGCAAGGGCGACAAGGTCAAGGTCATCGCCGGCCAGGAGCGTGGCAACACCGGCACGGTCCTCGAGGTGCTGGCCGCGAAGGGTCGCGTCCGCGTCGAAGGGCTGATGAAGGCCAAGCGGCACCTCAAGCGCGGCCGCAGCCAGGCGAATCAGGAGGGCGGCATCATCGAGAAGATCGGCTCCATCGAGATCTCCAACGTGATGGTCGTCGGCAAGGATGGCAAGCCGGTCCGGCGCGAGAAGATCGCGCGCGAGCTGGGGGCCAGGGAAAAGGCCCGCGCCGACAAGCGCGCGGCCAAGTAGCAACCGAACGCAGGTTCGCATCGCCCGGCAGCGCAGGCGCCGGACGAAGGCAAGGAGATGAAGATGGCAGCGCGGCTCAAGGACAGATTCGAGAAGGAACTCCTCCCCGAGCTCCTGAAGGAGTTCGGGTGGGCCAACCCGATGCAGGCTCCCCGCCTGGAGAAGATCGTCGTCAACATGGGGCTGGGCGAGGCGATCAACAACGGCAAGATCATCGACGCATCGGTGGAGCAGCTCGCCGCAATCACGGGCCAGAAGCCGGTGGTGACCAAGGCGCGCAAGTCGATCGCGAACTTCAAGCTGCGTCAGGGCCAGAGCATCGGTGCGATGGTGACCCTCCGCGGCGACAGGATGTACGAGTTCTTCGACCGTCTGGTCTCGATCGCGCTGCCGCGCGTCCGTGACTTCAAGGGCGTGTCGCCGAAGGCTTTCGACGGCAAGGGCAACTACACGCTCGGGCTGCGCGAGCAGATCATCTTCCCCGAGATCAACTACGACAAGATCGAGAAGATCAAGGGGCTGAACATCACCGTGGTTACGACCGCCCGGAACGACGAGGAAGGGCGCGCGCTGCTGCGCCTCCTCGGCATGCCGTTCCGCCAGTAGCGTCGGAACCCACGAGGAGAAACCATGGCCAAGCTTTCCAAGATGGCGCAGGCGAAGCGCAAGCTGAAGTTTCCGGTGCGGCAGTACAACCGCTGCCCGATCTGCGGCCGCCCTCGCGCCTTCCTGCGCAAGTTCCAGATGTGCCGCATCTGCTTCCGCAAGCGCGCGCTCCAGGGCGAGATCCCGGGCGTCATCAAGTCGAGCTGGTAGAGGGAGATCGAGAGAATGAGCTTCACCGACCCCATTGGCGACATGCTGACGCGCATCCGGAATGCTTCCGCGGCGCGTCATGAAAAGGTGCTGGTCCCGGCGTCCCGGCTCAAGGTCCGGATCGCCGAGGTGCTGCGCGACGAAGGGTTCATCAAGGACTTCGTCGTCCACCAGGACGGCCCACAGGGGGCCATCACGGTCCTCCTGAAATACAGCGCTGATCGCGAACCCGCGATCAGCGACATCAAGCGAGTCTCGAAGCCCGGGCTCCGCCGCTACGTCTCGACAGACGAGATTCCGCGCGTGCTGAACGGCATGGGTATCGCGATCCTCTCGACCTCGAAGGGGGTCCTGGTCGATCGCGAGGCTCGCAAGCAGCAGGTGGGCGGCGAGCTCATCTGCACCGTCTGGTAACGGAGCCGTCCATGTCTCGAATCGGCAAGCTTCCAATCAAGATCCCGGAGAAGGTGAAGGTCTCCGTCGCCGGGAACGTGCTCAAGGTCGAGGGGCCGAAGGGCAAGATGACCATGCCCTTCAACGCCATCATGAAGGTCGAGGTCGGCACCGGCGAGGTGAAGGTCCTCCGCCCGGACGATAGCCGGCTGGCCCGTGGGCTCCACGGCCTGACCCGCACCCTGGTGCGCAACGCCATCGACGGCGTCTCCAAGGGCTACGAGCGGGTCCTCGAGATCAGCGGCGTCGGCTTCAAGGCGGAGGTCAAGGGCAAGGACATCCACTTCGCCCTCGGCTTCTCGCACCCCGTCGTCTACAAGCTGCCCGAGGGGATCACCGCCGAGGTCGATCCCAAGCAGACCCGCCTCACGGTCAGGGGCGTCGACAAGCACCTGCTCGGCCTGACCGCGGCGAAGATCCGCGGCCTCCGCGAGCCCGAGCCCTACAAGGGCAAGGGCATCAAGTACGCGGAGGAGATCGTGCGGCGCAAGGAAGGCAAGACCGGCGCCGCCTAACCGGCACTAACCCGCTCATGCGGCGGCTGACCCACCGCCGCCGCAAGGAGGAGAGAGATCATGGCAAAGCACGTCACGCCGCGCGAGAAGCGCAAGGCCCGCATCCGCAGGAAGATCAGCGGCACCGCGGAGCGTCCGCGCCTCACCGTCTACAAGAGCCTCAAGCACATGTACGCCCAGCTAGTGGACGACGTCGCCGGGAAGACCCTGGTGAGCATGAGCACGACCGCGAAGGCGCTCAAGGGCGAGGTCGGCGACGCCGACAAGTCCGAGGCCGCCAAGAAGGTCGGCGCCGCGCTCGCCAAGGCGGCGGCGGCGAAGGGGATCACCCGGGCCGTGTTCGACCGGAACGGTTTCGACTACCACGGCCGTATCGAGGCGGTTGCCGCAGCAGCGCGCGACGCGGGCCTCGAGTTCTAGGCCCGACGGGAACACGGAGAACGAATGGCTACTCCCATCAACGCGAACGAGCTCGAGCTTACGGACCGAGTGGTCCACATCAACCGCGTCGCCAAGGTCGTGAAGGGCGGCCGCCGCTTCAGCTTCTCGGCGCTGGTCGTCGTCGGTGACGGCCAGGGTCATGTCGGCGTCGGCCTCGGCAAGGCGAACGAGGTCCCTGAGGCCATCCGCAAGGGTGGCGACCAGGCGAAGAAGAACCTCTTCAGGGTGCCGATGATCGGCACGACGATCCCGCACGAGGTCATCGGGGTCTTCGGCGCCGGCAAGGTGCTCCTCAAGCCGGCCGGTGAGGGTACCGGCGTCATCGCCGGCGGCGCCGTTCGCGCCGTCCTCGAGTCGGCCGGCATCCGCAACGTGCTCACCAAGTGCCAGGGTTCCCGGAACCCGCACAACGTCCTGAAGGCGACGGTCGCCGGCCTCAAGCGGCTTCGCAACGTCGAGGACGTTGCCCGCCTGCGCGGCAAGCAGGTCGCCGAGATCACGGGCGCCTAGCTAGGAAGGAACTAATCGATGGCTGCCATCAAGGTGAAGCTCATCAGGGGGCTCGCGGGCGTTCCCGCGGGCCAGCGGATCACGGTCCAGGGGCTCGGCCTCAAGAAGACCAATTCCACGAAGATCCTCCCGGACACGCCCCAGACCATGGGGATGATCGAGAAGGTCGCGTACCTCATCGAGTGGGAGAAGGTCGACGCCCCCGCGCCGATCGGCCGCAAGGCCCGCAAGGCGAAGGCCGCGCGCTCGTAGCCGCGCACCCCGCGTGATAAAAGGAGTCACCTCATCATGTCTCTGAACAAGCTCAGCGTGCCCAAGGGCGCGACCAAGGTTCGCAAGCGCGTCGGCCGTGGGCAGGCGTCCGGTCTCGGCAAGACGGCCGGCCGCGGCGGCAAGGGCCAGAAGGCCCGCTCCGGCAACATGCGCTTCGAAGGCTTCGAAGGCGGCCAGATGCCGCTGCAGCGGCGCCTTCCGAAGTTCGGCTTCAACAACATCCACCGCCGTGAGTTCGCCGAGGTCAGGGCGGGCGATCTCGACGGGCTCCAGGGGATCGTCGATCCTGCCGCGATGAAGGCGGCGGGGCTCGTCGGCAAGGCGGCGGATGCGGTCGTGATCCTCGCGGGCGGCGAGCTCAAGAGCGCGGTGAGCGTCAAGGTTCACCGGGTCACGGCTGGCGCGCGCGCGGCGATCGAGAAGGCCGGCGGCAAGATCGAGCTCATCCCGGCCCCCGTGACGAAGTACCAGGCCGAGAAGGCCGCCAAGCGGGCGGCGAGCGCCAAGGCCAAGGCGTAGCAGTCGGTTGAAGGCGAGCGCGGCGGCGGCGTGCGCCGCGCCGACAAGGGGTGCGCATGGCGACGAGCGGGCTCGCGAACATGTTCCGGATCGAGGAGCTGCGGAAGCGGCTCCTCTTCACGCTGGGGATGCTGGCGATCTACCGCCTCGGCATCTTCGTGACCACGCCAGGCGTGAATCGCGAGGCGATGAAGAGCGTCCTGGCGCAGACCGGCGGTCTGCTCTCGCTCTTCAACCTCTTCAGCGGCGGCGCACTCGAGCAGCTCTCCATCTTCGCGCTCGGCATCATGCCGTACGTGTCGGCCTCCATCATCCTCCAGCTGCTCACGGTCGTCGTCCCGACGCTCGAGCAGCTGAAGAAGGAAGGGGAGATGGGGCAGCGCAAGATCACGCAGTACACGCGCTACGGCACCGTCGTCCTCTCCGCAGTCCAGGGGTACGGCATCGCCGGCTACCTGGAGTCCCTCCGCGACTCCCAGGGCATCTCGGTCGTCTCGGACCCGGGGATCGGCTTCCGGCTCATGACGGTCATCTCGCTCGCGGCGGGGACCGCCTTCATCATGTGGATGGGCGAGCAGATCACCGAGCGCGGCATCGGCAACGGGATCTCGCTCATCATCTTCGCAGGCATCGTGGCCAGGATCCCGGACGCGGTCATCCGGACCTTCGCGAACTTCGGCAAGGCGGGGTCGAACCTCTCCGAGCTCGGGCTGCTGGTCCTCGTGGCCCTCATGGTGGTGGTGATCGGGCTCATCGTCTTCGTCGAGCGCGGGCAGCGCCGCATCCCGATCCAGTACGCGAAGCGGGTGGTCGGTCGCCGGCTCTACGGCGGCCAGTCGACCCACCTGCCGCTCAAGGTCAACACCTCGGGCGTCATCCCGCCGATCTTCGCGAGCTCGCTGCTCCTCTTCCCGGCGACGCTCTCCGGCTGGTTCCCGTTCCTGCAGCGGGTCTCCGACGCGCTCCAGGCGGGCGGCTGGGTCTACAACACGCTCTACGTCCTCCTGATCGTGTTCTTCGCCTACTTCTACACGGCGGTGACCTTCAACCCGGTCGACGTCGCCGACAACCTCAAGAAGTACGGCGGCTACATCCCGGGCATCCGGCCGGGCCAGAAGACGGCCGACTACATCGACTTCGTGCTGTCCCGGATCACCTTCGGCGGCGCGATGTACCTGGCCGCCATCTGCGTGCTCCCGACGTTCATCGCCAACGAGTTCGGCGTGAACTTCTTCTTCGGCGGCACCTCGCTCCTCATCGTCGTCGGCGTGGCGCTGGACACCGTCCAGCAGATCGAGGGTCACCTCATCACCCGTCACTACGAGGGGTTCACCGGCCCGCGGGGCCCGCGCATCCGCGGCCGGCGCATCATGTCCGGCCAGACGGCCGGCGCCTAAGCAGCCGCACCTGGGCCCGCCGACCGGCGGGCCTTCGTGTCTCGAAGGGAGAGACCAAGATGATCCTCGTGCTGCTCGGCCCTCCGGGTGCCGGCAAGGGAACCCAGGCGAAGCTCCTCACCGCGGAGCTGCGCATCCCCCACATCTCCACCGGCGACATGTTCCGGGACCACAAGGCGCGCGCCACCGAGATCGGCAAGCAGATCCAGGCGATCATGGACGCCGGCGGGCTCGTCACGGACGACATCACCAACGCGATGGTGAAGGAGAGGCTCGCCCGGCCCGACTGCGCCGCTGGCTGCATCCTCGACGGCTACCCCCGGACCCGCGCCCAGGCGCAGTTCCTGGACGAGCTCCTGGGCTCCATGGGGCGCTCCATCAGCCGCGCGCTCTCCTACGAGGTGGCCGAGGAGGCGCTGGTCGAGCGGATCTCCGGCCGCCGCAGCTGCCCGAAGTGCGGCGCGGTCTACCACGTCACCGCGACCCCGCCCAGGCAGGCAGGGATCTGCGATCGCGACGGCACCGCGCTCGTCCTCCGCGAGGACGACAAGCCCGAGAACGTGCGGAAGCGGATGCAGGAGTACACGGCCAAGACCGAGCCGCTGAAGGCCTTCTACTCCGACCGTGGGCTCGTCTCGGTGCTCGACGGCGCCGGCGCGCCGGACGCGATCCTCACGGCGACGCGCCGGATCCTCGGGCGCTGAGCGGCACGTTGGCGCGCGCTGGGAGGCGGTTCGACCTGAAGTCGCGCGACGAGGTCGCCCGCATCCGCGCGGCGTGCCGCGTCGTCAGCGAAGTCCTGGGGCTGCTCCGTGACGCGGTTCGGCCGGGCATCTCGACCGGCGAGCTCGATCGGCTCGCCGAGGAGGCGACGAGGGCGCGGGGCGCCGCGCCTGCCTTCCTCGGCTATCGCGGCTATCCGGCCTCGGCCTGCATCTCCGTCAACGACGAGATCGTCCACGGCATCCCCAGCGAGGCGCGCGTGCTGAAGGAGGGGGACATCGTGGGGATCGACTTCGGGGCGGTCCTGAACGGGTTCTTCGGCGACGCCGCGCTCTCGGTCGGCGTCGGCGCGATCGACTCCAAGGCCCAGCGTCTGCTCGACGTCACGCGCGAGGCGCTCGCGAAGGCCATCCGCGCGGCGCAGCCGGGCAAGCGGGTAGGGGACATCGGCGCGGCGGTCCAGGACTACGCGGAAGCCGAGGGATTCTCGGTAGTTCGCGATTTCGTCGGGCACGGGATCGGCAGGAATCTCCACGAGCCGCCGCACGTCCCGAACTATGGCAAGCCCGGAACCGGCGACCTCCTGCTGCCGGGGATGGTATTGGCCATCGAGCCCATGGTAAACGCCGGGACCCCGGAAACCACTCTCCTGGGGGATGGCTGGACGGCGGTGACCGCAGATGGTCAGTTGTCGGCTCACTTCGAGCACACCATTGTCATCACCGCAGAGGGGCCCGAGATCCTCACGGGGGACGGGCCGTAGTTGCACCGCAGGGGTGGGCGTGCTATGAGGCGCGCTTCGCGCCCCTCTCGAAAGAGGGCGGCATTCCGGGAAAGCCCGGAGAATCCGGGCGGCTAGGGAGGAGAGAAGCTCTCCAGCCGCCGTTCCCGCCGGGAGCAAGGGCGGGGATTTTCGTCTCAATGGTTTCGCGTATTTCCTGGAGGCGTCGGTCATGAAGGTCCGCGCGTCAGTCAAGAAGATTTGCGAGAAGTGCAAGGTCATCAAGCGCAAGGGCACCGTGCGGGTCATCTGCGCGGCCAACCCCCGCCACAAGCAGCGCCAGGGCTAACGCCCGCGCAGGTTCGGAGAGAAGAATGGCTCGCATCGCTGGCGTCGACCTTCCCCGTGAGAAGCGGGTCGAGATCGCGCTCACGTACATCTACGGAATCGGTCAGACCACCGCGAAGCTGATCGTCGAGAAGGCGGGGATCAACCCCGTGACCCGGACCAAGGATCTCACGGACGACGAGACCCGCCGGCTCCGCGAGACGATCGACCAGATCACGAAGGTGGAGGGCGATCTCCGCCGCGAAGTCTCGATGAACATCAAGCGGCTGATGGACCTCGCCTGCTACCGCGGGCTCCGCCATCGCAAGGGGCTCCCGGTCCGCGGGCAGCGCACGCACACGAACGCGCGCACGCGCAAGGGTCCCAAGAAGGGGCTCGTGCGCAAGGCCCCCTCCGCCGCGCCGGCGCCCAGGTAGCGAACTCGAACGATAGCCGGGCCTCGCGCCGGGCGATCACCTCACGGAGAATCACGAGTGGCTGACGAGAAGCAGACGACCGAGAAAGCCCCGAAGAAGGAGGAGGCCGCCGCTCCCACGGTGCCCAACCTCACCGGCATCGAGCCGGTCACCGCCTCGCCCGTGACCCCGAAGAAGGGGAAGAAGCGGGTGAAGAAGAACATCGCGACCGGCGTGGTCTACATCAACGCGACGTTCAACAACACGATGATCACCATCACCGACGCGAGCGGGAACGTCCTCTCGTGGTCGAGCGCTGGCGCGCGCGGCTTCAAGGGCTCGCGCAAGTCGACGCCGTTCGCCGCGCAGGTCGCGGCTGGCGACGCAGCGGCGAAGGCGATGGAGCACGGGCTGAAGACGGTGTCGGTCCTGGTCACCGGGCCGGGCGCGGGGCGCGAGTCTGCGCTGCGTGCGCTGTCGTCCGCTGGTCTCAAGGTCACGATCATCCGTGACGTGACGCCGATCCCCCACAACGGTTGCCGGCCGCCCAAGCGCCGCCGCGTCTGAGTTTCGAGGAGAGACACAGTGGCTCGTTACAGCGATAGCGTCTGCCGGCTTTGCCGCCGGGAGAACCTCAAGATGTACCTCAAGGGCGACCGTTGCTACACGGACAAGTGCGCCATCGAGCGCCGCCCTTACCCGCCGGGCCAGCACGGCCAGGCGCGCGTCAAGTTCTCCGAGTACGGCGTCCAGCTTCGTGAGAAGCAGAAGGTCAAGCGGATGTACGGCGTGCTCGAGGCGGGCTTCCGCCACGCGTACCACGACGCCGCCGCCGCCAAGGGCAAGACCGGCGAGAACCTCCTGCAGGCGCTCGAGCTCAGGCTCGACAACGTCGCGTTCCGGCTCGGCTTCGCCGACACCCGCAACGAGGCGCGCCAGCTCGTCCGCCACGGCCACTTCCGCGTGAACGGCCGCAAGGTGAACATCCCCAGCTACTCGGTCCGCTCGGGCGACGTCATCGACCTCAAGGAGCGCTCGAAGAAGGTCGCCAGGATCGCCGAGGCGATCGAGGCCGTCGAGCGCCGCGGCGTCCCTGCGTGGCTCGACCTCGACAAGGCCGGCTTCAAGGGCACGGTGAAGGCCCTCCCGTCGCGCGAGGACATCACCATGCCGGTCCAGGAACAGCTCATCGTCGAGCTCTACTCGAAGTAGCCGCAGCTTCCCTCGAGGCGGGCCCGTACCCGGGCCCGCCTCTCTTCACCGCGCTGCGCGCCTCACGGATCTCCCGCCGCCCTGGCTGAGCGGACCGGGGGAGGGGGCGGCGGCGAAGGAGACAGCCCATGGCCGATTCCATCACGACGAAGAACTGGCGCGACCTCATCAAGCCCAAGGGGCTCGTGGTCGACCAGGAGACGCTCTCCAACACCTACGGCAAGTTCGTCGCCGAGCCGCTGGAGCGCGGCTTCGGCATCACGCTCGGCAACTCGCTGCGCCGCGTGCTCCTCTCGAGCCTGCAGGGCGCCGCCATCACCTCGGTCAAGATCGAGGGGGTGGAGCACGAGTTCATGACGATGCCCGAGGTGGCCGAGGACGTCACCGACATCATCCTCAACCTCAAGGAGGTCCTCCTCCAGATCCACACCAACGAGGCGAAGACGATCCGGATCGAGGCCGAGGGTCCCCGCGAGATCAAGGCGGGCGACATCATCGCCGACGGGCAGGTCGAGGTGCTCAACCCCGGTCACCACGTCCTCAGCATCAGCGAGGGCGGCAAGGTCCGGATCGAGATGTCTGCGCGCCGCGGTCGCGGCTACGTGCCGGCGGAGCGGAACAAGGCGCCGGGCTCGCCGATCGGGACCATCCCGATCGACGCGCTCTTCAGCCCGATCCGCAAGGTGAACTACCAGGTCACCAACGCCCGCGTCGGTCAGCAGACCGACTTCGACAAGCTGACCCTCGAGGTCTGGACCGACGGGTCGGTCGCGCCGGCCGACGCCGTCGCCTTCGCCGCGAAGATCGTGAAGGAGCAGCTCAGCATCTTCATCAACTTCGACGAGGCCGAGGAGGCCGTCGAGGAGGTGAAGCCGGTCGAGGAGCAGAAGCTGAACGAGAACCTCTTCCGTTCGGTCGATGAGCTCGAGCTCTCCGTGCGCAGCGCCAACTGCCTCGCCAACGCCAACATCAAGAGCATCGGCGACCTCGTCCAGAAGACCGAGGCCGAGATGCTCAAGACCAAGAACTTCGGCCGGAAGTCCCTGAAGGAGATCAAGGAGATCCTGGCCGAAATGGGGCTCTCGCTGGGGATGAAGCTGGAGAACTGGCCGCCTAAGACCACGCCGCCGGCTCCCAAGGCCTAGCGCTAGCACTCAGGACAGGAGACCTACCAAATGAAGCATCGCGTCGTCGGCCGCCGCCTCGACCGTACCACCGAGCACCGCACGGCCATGCTGCGGAACCTCGTGACCTCCCTGCTCGAGCACGAGCGGATCAAGACCACCACTCCGAAGGCGAAGGAGCTGAAGCGCTTCGTCGACAAGATCATCACGCTCGGCAAGAAGGGCACGCCCCACGCGCGCCGGACCGCCGCGGTCGACGTCAAGAGCCCGGCGATCCTCGCGAAGCTCTTCGGTGACGTGGCGGAGCGGTTCAAGACCCGCCCCGGTGGCTACACGCGGATCATCCGCGTGGGACGCCGCGTCGGCGACAACGCCGACATGTCCATGATCGAGCTCGTCGACCGCAAGAAGGGCGCGGTCGAGGGCGAGGACAAGGGCGAGGCGAAGGCCGAGAAGAAGGCGCAAGAAGGCCGCTCCGAAGGCCGCCAAGAAGAAGACCGCCGCGGCCGAGGCGAAGTAGCTCTCCCCGCGGAGAACCCCGGGGGCCGCGTGCGGTGACACCGTGCGCGGCCTTCGTGCTTTCCAAGCCCGCCGGCATGCCGCCACTCTTCGCACACGACCCGCTGGACGCCGTCCAGCGGGTGGGCCACCCGGGGTGGTGGCTGGCCCCCGCGACCGCGCTCTCCGTGGCGTGCGAGCACTGGGTCCTGGCGCTGCTGGCGCTCGCGACCTACGCATGGCTGGAGAGGGACGTTGCGTCGGTCCTGAAGGCCTTCCTGCCGCTCGCAGTGGCGCTCGGCCTTGGGATCGCCATCGTGGCCGGGTGCGGCAGGGTCGGTGTCCTGGCGGGCTGGGGCGTTCGAGGGGTCCCGAGCGGCCACGCGCTCTGGGCGGCGACCTTCGCCCTCTACACGGTTCGGGTGTACCGTACCCGCTGGTCCGTCCTCGCCGTCGCGCTGCCGGTGGCGGGCGGGCTGGCCCGCATCTATCTCGGGAGCAACGGCATACCGAGCGTCGCTGCGGGGTGGGTCGTGGGAGCCCTGTTGGGGGCAGCGGCCTTCGAGGTCGGAGCCCGCATGATGCCGGGCAGTCGGGCGGGCCAGTGGAGGCCGCAGCAGGGTGTCGATCGGGAGGCGGTCGGGCGGGACGTCACGCCTTGACAGCCCCTTGTAAGGTAGCGTAAAGGAACCCACTTTTCGCGGCCACGCGCGCCTCTCGGCGCGCTCAGGCGGCCGCCAGGGAATTCAGGAGGCAACACGATGGCGGTCGTTCTCAGGCTCTCGCGCGCGGGCACGCACAAGGCGCCCTTCTATCACGTGGTTGCGACCGACTCGCGGAAGCCCCGCGACGGCCGTTACCTCGAGGACGTCGGGACGTACGACCCGACCACCAAGCCCGAGCAGATCAAGCTCAAGTCCGAGCGGATCACGCACTGGCTCAAGGCCGGCGCGCGCCCGTCGCAGACGGTCGCGATGCTGATCAAGCGCGCGGGCGTTCCCGCCGACAAGGCCGAGAAGAAGGCCTAGGCTCGGCATGCGCGATCTCGTCCTCTGGCTCGCCAGGGAGCTCGTCGAGAAGAAGGACGCCGTCCAGGTCGAGGCCATCGAGCGTGATCGCTCGACGGTGCTCGAGCTGAGCGTCGCCCCCGACGATCTCGGGCGCGTCATCGGGCGGGGTGGCAGGACGGCCAAGGCGTTCCGGACGGTCCTGGACTTCGCCGCGCGCCGTAGCGGGCGGCGGGCCGTGCTCGACATCCTCGACTGACGTGGCTCGGGTCCGGCTCGGCAAGGTCGTCCGGGCCCTCGGACTTCGGGGACTCCTCGGGGTGGCCGGCACGGAGGGCGCGCTCGCGACGCTGGCGCGGATCTGGCTGCAGCTGCCGGGGCGTGAACCGGCAGAGATCAGGATCGCGGAGGCGCGGCCGCAAGGGCACCTCTGGGCGATCAGGATCGACGGGATCGATGACCGCACCGCCGCCGAGGCGTGGATCGGTGCTGAGGTATTCGCCGAGCGGGACGAGCTGGGCGAGGCGGGTGAAGGGCGGCACTACTGGGCGGACCTCGAGGGGCTGCCGGTCGTGACGGTGGACGGTGCGCCGCTGGGCAGGGTCAGCGGGCTGTACGAGACGGGCGGCGTGGACGTGCTCGTGGTCACGGGCGAGGCGGGCGAGCGGCTCATCCCCCTCGCGCCGTACGTCGAGGTGGACCGGAAGGCCGGCCGCATCGTCGTGGACCCGCCCGAAGGATTGCTGGATACGTAGGCGAAGCGGTGTAGCAGAAGGAGGTCCGAAGCGAGGTAGACGGTCGTGGCGAAGCTCGAGGTCGAGATCCTGACGCTGTTCCCGCGGATGATCGCGGGGTACCTGGGGGAGAGCATCCTCGGGAAGGCGCAGGAGAGCGGTCTCCTCGGGGTTCGGGTCGTGGACATCCGCGACCACACGAAGGGCAAGCATCGCGTGGCCGACGACGCCCCTTACGGCGGCGGCGCCGGCATGGTGATGAAGCCCGAGCCGCTCACCGAGGCCATAGAGGCCTCGCGGGAGCGGGTCCCGGGGGCGATCGTCGTGATGACGAGCCCGCGGGGCGTGAGGCTGGATCCGGCGCTGGCGCGCCGTTTCGCAGACCACGGCCGGCTGATCGTAGCTTGCGGACGGTACGAGGGAGTTGACGAGCGCGTGACGAGGGCGGTCGACATTGAGGTCTCCATCGGAGACTTCGTGCTCACGGGCGGTGAGCTGGCAGCGCTCTGCGTCGTCGACGCGGCGGCGCGCTTCGTGCCGGGCGTGCTCGGCAACGAGGACAGCGCCGGCGCGGAGAGCTTCGGCGGGGACGGCCTGCTCGAGCACCCGCACTTCACGCGGCCGCCGGTCTATCGTGACATGCAGGTTCCGGAGGTCCTCCTGTCTGGAGACCACCGGCGTATCGAGCGGTGGAGGCGCCGGGAGTCCCTGCGCGCCACCCGGGATCGGAGGCCGGACCTCTTCGCGAGGCTCCAGCTTGCCGACGAGGATCTGCGGCTCATCGAGGCCGCGGACGAAGATCTCTAGGCGGAAGGAAGGGAAGCCATGCTGCGCAAGGCGATTGCTGACATCCAGAAGAAGCACATGAAGAGCGACGTCCCCCTGCTTCGCGCGGGTGACTCCGTGCGGGTTCACACGAAGATCAAGGAAGGCGACAAAGAGCGCATCCAGATCTTCGAGGGCACCGTGATCGCGTTCCGCAAGAACGGCACGGGGTCGATGTTCACCGTCCGCAAGGTGAGCTACGGCGTCGGCGTGGAGCGCATCTTCCCGCTGCACAGCCCCCGCATCGACCGGATCGAGGTCGTCGGCCACGGCGAGGTCCGCCGCGCCAAGCTCTTCTACCTCCGCGAGCTCCAGGGCAAGGCTGCCCGGCTCACGCAGGAGGAGCGGCCCGTCGAGACCGCCCAGGCCAACGCCCCCGCGCAGGCCTGATCCCGGCGAGTGAAGGTGGGCGAAAGGTTCACCTTCACGCGTTGGCGATAGGGCGGTAACATCGCCGCCCGTCGTGATCCTCCTCGAATTCGCAGCCCAGGGTATACGTGGCGTGGCGCCTGCCGGCGGCCGCGCCACGCTGCGTCCCGGGTACAACGTCGTGGCAGCCGACGGCGCGGTCCTTCGCCGGCTGCTCGACGCGCTCCTCTTCCCCGACAGTGTCGGCCAGGAGCCGCTCCCGCGCGCGCCCGGTGGGCCGGCCAACGCGCCGCTGCGCGCAGGTCTCACGCTCATCGGCGACGACCGGATCACGTACCGGCTGGTGCGCGACTTCGGGGGCGCGGCGCAGCTCCACAGATTCGATGCGGAGAAGCGCTCCTTCGCGCTCGTCGCCCAGGACCTGGCCGAGATCGCCGGCGTCCTCAGGACGGCCGGTGGCGCCCCGACCCAGGCGCGCTTCGCGGCGCTGCTCTGCCTCACGGCAGCCGACCTCCCGTCGAAGCAGGGCGGCGTCGCAGCGTCCGCTCCGTCGCCGCGGACGGTCCTCGCACCGGCGCAACTCCAGAAGAAGATCGCGGACCTGAAGGGCGAGCTGGCGAAGGCCAAGGTCTCCGACAAGCTCCAGTACCAGCAGGACGGCCTCCAGTCGCGCATCTTCAAGCTGGACGAGGCGCTCAAGGCCGGGGCGAAGCTGCAGGAGGGGCTGGCCAGGGCCGAGGAGGAGCAGAAGAGCCTCGCGCCGGCGGTCGCCGTCCTCGAGCGGCTCGGCGACGCCGACGCCAGGGTCGCCGCGTTCGAGAAGGCGGCCTCCAAGCGTGAGGAGGCGCTCGCGCGCGTGGCGGCGGAGCGCGAGGCGCTCGACGTCGCCGAGGCGGATGGCGCGCCCCGCGGGTTCTGGACGGATCGGAACTTCCTGGCCGGCGCCGGTGCCGGGGCTCTGGCGCTCGGGCTCGGCATCGTCGGCGCCATCGGCGGCGGGGCGATGCGCTACCTGGCGCTCCTCTCCATCCCAGCCCTCGGGTGGGCCGCGTGGGTCGCCTTCGGCTGGGTCTCCAGGCTGGAGGCGTGGGAGCCGCTCGCGCGAAGGCGGCGCGTCATCGACGACTGGGAGCGGAAGATGCTCGACCAGTTCGAGAAGGACGCTGCCGAGATCCGGGGCGCAATGCAGGAGCTGGGGCTGGAGAAGGTCCAGGATCTGCGCGATCTCGTGGGACGCATCAGCGACGGCGAGAGCGTGGCCGCGGAGTGGCGGCGCCGGCTCGCCGAGTGGAGGGCCGATCCGGAGATCGCGAACGCCCGGGCCGAGAGGGCGAAGACCGCGAAGGAGCTTCAGTCGATCGAGGCGCGCCTCCAGGCGGAGGTCGGCGGCTTCATGAGGGACGCCCGCTCCATCGAGGCCGAGATCCAGCGGCTGGAGGAGGAGCTGGCCAACCCCCCGCCGGCGCAGGCTGCCGCCGTGGCCGCCACTCCGTCCCGCCCAGCCGGCGATCCGCTGCGCCTGCTGCTCGAGGGGGCGGCAAAGGAGCTTGGCGGCAGCCCCGCCGCCGCAGTGCGCGCCATCCAGCAGAAGGTCTCGCAGACGCTCTCGGGCATCACGTTCCAGCGGATCTCGGGCGTTTCGGCCGACGACCGCGGCAACCTGCAGGCACAGACCGGGGGGCGGCTCGTCCCAGCGGCGACGCTCCCAGCGGCCGACCGGGACGTGCTCTTCATCGCGCTCAAGCTCGGTTTCATGGAGGCCGCGCTCGCGCAGGGGAAGGCGGTCGCCTACGTGGATGACTGCTTCGCCGGGCTCTCCGACGGCGCGAGGAGGCTCGTGGCGAGGGTCATCAAGCAGATGGCTCGTCCCGGGCAGGTCGTGCACGCCACCAGCGACGGCTCCTTCAAAGAGGCGGCGGACCACTCCGCCTGAGCCCCTTGATAGACCCCCAGGAGGCCGCGACGCGCAGCGAGCGCGGGCACGAGGCCGAGGAGGCCGCCGCGCTCTGGCTGGAGGGGCAGGGTTACCGCGTCCTCGCGCGCAACCACGCGATCAAGACTGGCGAGGTGGATCTCGTGTGCGCCGACGGCGACACGGTCTGCTTCGTAGAGGTGCGAAGCCGCGCCTCCGAGCTCTACGGGACTCCCGCCGAGTCGATCACGCGCGAGAAGGCGCGGCGGGTCGCCCGGGCGGCGGAGGACTGGGCCAACCGGAACGGCGCGCTCGAGCGCCCGATCCGCTTCGACGTGGTCGCGGTGAACCTCGCGGACGGCGCCCCGTCCTTCGAGCTCATCCGGGCCGCCTTCGACTCCGATGGCGACACCCGGCTCTGGTGAGGCGCCTCCGGGCGCCCGGCGGGGGACTCTCCTCGTCGTGGCGACGCCGATAGGGAACCTGGGGGATCTCTCCACGAGGGCTGCGGAGGCGCTCCTGGAGGCGGACGCGGTCGCCGCGGAGGACACCCGGAGGACTCTGAAGCTCTTCGGTCACCTGGGGAAGAAGCCGCCGACCCTCCTCTCGCTCCCGGCCTTCGACGAGCGGGGCCGGCTCGGTGGGATCGTCGACCGGCTGCGCGACGGTCAGACCATCGCCCTCTGCACCGACGCGGGGACGCCGGGGATCTCGGACCCCGGCGCGATGCTCGTGGAGGCCGCGTGGGACGCAGGGGCGCTGGTCGTCCCGATCCCGGGCCCCTCGGCCGCAGCGAGCGCGCTGGCAGCCTCCGGCTTCCCTGCGGACCGCTTCTTCTTCGCCGGGTTCCTCCCCAGGAAGGGCGGCGCTCGCCGCGACGCGCTGGCGCTGCTCGCGCGGGTCCCCGCGACGCTGGTGCTGTACGAGGCGGGCAACCGCACCGCCGAGACGCTCCGTGACCTCGCCGAGGCGCTCGGGGACCGCATGGCGCTCGTGGCCCGGGAGCTGACGAAGCTGCACGAGCAGCTCGAGCGGGCGCGGCTGACGGAGCTGGCGGAGCGCTTCGCGGGCGAGGTGCTCGGGGAGGTCACCCTCGTCGTCGCGCCGCCGGCGGAGGGGACCCCCGCGGTCGCCGAGGAGACCGCCGAGCCGCTCGAGGCGGAGCTGCGGCGCCGCCTGGAGGCCGGCGAGGCCCCGAGCGGGCTCGCGCGGGAGGTGGCGAAGGCCCGGGGGCTGAAGCGTTCGGATGTCTACGACGAGATCGAGCGGATCAAGCGGGGGTGAAGCTTGGCGCCGGGGCGGCGCCCCCTCACCCTTCCCCTCTCCCCCGGTGGGGGAGAGGGGAGAAGGCAAAGGTCAGAACTGCAGCACGCCCGCGAGGGCGACGCCGAAGTTGGAGACCTCGGTCAGCCGGTAGCGGCGCCCTGCCGCGTCGTAGCGCGCGTCGAAGTTCGGGTCGTCGGCGCTCTCGCCGGTGATGAAGTGGGGCGTCTCGGTGCCGAGGTGGGCCGTCGCCTGGAGCTGCATGAACTTCGAGGCGCGCCAGTAGAAGCCGAAGTAGGCGTCCAGGACGAAGTAGTCCTCGGAGGTCAGGAGCTTTCCGGTCATGTCGGTCAGCTCGTTGTACCAGCGCGAGCTGGAGACGTAGTCGGCGGCGAGCCGGACGTCCAGCGCCACCCGCGTCCCCTCGGCCTTGTTCTCGCCGGTGACGATCTCCGCGCCGAACGCGGCGCCGGCGATCCAGGGCGGGCGCGAGCCGAACTCGCTCGACGAGCACCTGGCCACGTCGTCCGGGTCGAACTGCGGGACGGCGTTGCCGGCGAGCTCGGCCGCGTGGGTGCAGTTGCTGTAGGTCTCGCTCGACGGCCGGTAGGAGGTCACGTGGAACTTCACGTAGGGATCCGCGGCTCCCATCCGCTTCGAGAGGGCGGTGATGAGATCGATCTTGAAGATGTTCTCGCCGAACGGCCCCGCGGCGGCTGCGCGCGAGTACGGGGAGGTGTTGAGCGCTCCGGTCCGGCCGGCCCCCGGGTCGTACATCTGGGCGGTGGGGAAGGTGAAGTCGACGCCGACGAGCCAGAAGGGCTTCGTGTCGTCGCGCGCGTCGGAGAGGATGCCCCAGGCGAGCCCCAGCTTCAGGTCGCCGAAGCCGCTGCCGTGGTAGACGGTCCCTGAGCCGGCGAAGATGGGGCAGGGGAGTTCGGCGCAGTGCAGGGCGTGCCGCCAGCGTCGATGTCGTTCGCGCCGGTCGCCGACTTTCCTGCCTGGCTCTCCCCCTCGAAGTAGGCGTAGTGCCACCTGGTGTTGGAGGAGAGGATGATGGGGACCTCGACGTGGAACTCGAGGTCCTTCCAGAGGCCGACGGCGGCGCGCGGGAGGATGGCGAAGGTCCGGCGGGAGTAGCGGAACTCGGGCCGCTCCTCGACCGACTGGAGCGCGTCGCCGGAGGGATAGTCGCGCGTGTACTCGCGCGTGATCAGGGCGCGGTTCTGCAGGTAGTCGGCCTTGATGCTGAAGTCGAGGTCGAAGGGGTTCTCCTCGTCGCCGCTCGACGCGACGCGCGTCGCCTCGGCCGCAGCCGAGGGGAGCGCGAGCGCCAGGAGAACCGCTGCGGTGAGGGCGCGAAGGCTCGCGAACCGCGACATTTGGGGACCTCCAGAAGTCGGGCCGACCGTAGCAGCGGCCCCAGGGGTGGTCAAGGTTCGCCGGGCGCGCGCAGCGGCGCGCCAGCGCTACTCCTCGGTGCCGCGCAGGCCCAGATCCTTCATCTTCACCTGCAGCGACTTGCGGCTGATCTGGAGCCGCTTGGCGGCGCGGGTGACGTTCCCGCCCGTCTCCTCGAGCGCGCGGGCGATCAGCTCCCGCTCGAGGTCCGCCTGGGCCTGCCGCACGATCTCCTTCATGGAGGCACCGACGGGCGAGGCGAGCGTGCCGAGCGGCCCCATCGGCGCGATGGGCATCGGGGTGGAGGGGGCCTGCTCCCGGAGCGAGTCGGGGAGCTGGGTTGCCTCGACGATGGGGCCGTCCGCGAACAGGACGGAGCGCTCCATGAGGTTCTCGAGCTCGCGGATGTTCCCGGGCCAGCCGTAGGCCTGGAGGATCTGCATCGCCTCGGGGTCGACCCCCTCGACGCGCTTCCCCAGTCGCAGGTTGAACTTGGTGATGAAGTGGGAGACCAGGACCGGGATGTCGGCGCGCCGGTCCCGGAGCGGCGGCAGCTCCATGGGGACGACCGCGAGCCGGTAGAACAGGTCCTCGCGGAAGCGCCCCTCCGCGATCAGCGCCTTCAGGTCGCGGTTGGTGGCGGCGATGAGGCGGACGTCGACCCTGAGCGTCCGGATGCCGCCGACCCGCTCGAACTCGGACTCCTGCAGCGCCCGCAGCAGCTTCACCTGGATCTCGACCGGGATCTCGCCGATCTCGTCGAGGAAGAGGGTGCCGCCGTCCGCCAGCTCGAAGCGGCCTGGCTTGGAGCCGACGGCGCCGGTGAAGGCCCCCTTCTCGTAGCCGAACAGCTCGCTCTCGACGAGGTCCTTGGGGATGGCGGCGCAGTTCACCTTGATGAGCGCCTTCTCGCGGCGGGAGGAGAGGCGGTGCAGCTCCTGCGCGATGAGCCCCTTCCCGGTGCCGCTCTCCCCGGTGATCAGGATCGTGGAGGGGGAGTCGGCGACGCGGGCCACCATCTCGTGGATCGCCTTCATCGCGGGCGACTCGCCGACGAGCGGCGAGCCGGCAGCCTCCACCGGCGCGTGGACGTTCTTGCGCTCGAGGTCGTGCGCGCGCGCCGCCTTCTCGATGACCTTCTTCAGCTCCTCCTGGTCGAATGGCTTCGTGATGTAGTCGAAGGCGCCGGCCTTGAGCGCGGTGACCGCGCTGTCCACGGAGCCGTGCGCGGTGATCATGATGACCGGGATGTCCGGCCAGTCCGCGACCACCTGCTTCAGCAGCTCCATCCCGCCGACCCTGGGCATGACCAGGTCGGTGACCACGACGCTCACCGGGAGCTTCTGGAGGACCGCGAGCGCCTGCTCGCCGTCGGCGGCGGCGGTGACCTCGTACCCCTCGCGCTTGAGCATCGCGGCGAGGACCCTCCGGATGTTGTTCTCGTCGTCGACTATGAGGATGTGGGCCACGCGCCCAGCTTGTTAGCACGAACGGCGGGTGAGGCGCACGGGTGGAACGCCCGGCCGGGGCGGAGCCGTCGAGGGATCCCTCGGCCAGCGCTCAGCCCCTCCGGCGTCGCTTCCTGCGGCGGAGGCGCGCCGCGGCCTTCTCCCGACGGCGCTCGCGCGCCCGCTGGGCCTCGAGCGGCTCCAGCGGCTCGCGCTCGCGGTCCTCGTGGAGCCCCGGCAGCGAGATGACGAACTCGGCCCCCTCGCCAAGCGCCGACCGCACCGCGATCGAGCCGGCGTGGGCCTTCACGATCCGCTGGCAGATGGCGAGCCCGAGGCCGGTCCCCTTCTCCTTCGTCGTGTAGAAGGGGACGAAGATGTGCTCTCGCGCCTCCTCCGGGATGCCGGGGCCGGTGTCGCGGAAGCGGATCTCGATGACGTCCCGGCGGCGCTTCCCCTCACGCCAGAAGGCCAGCTCGTCCCGCTCCACGCGGGTCGCGACCGTGAGCTTCCCCCCCGCGGCATCGCCTGGAAGGAGTTGAGCGCGAGGTTCAGGAAGACCTGCTTGAGCTGCTCGGCGTCGCAGAGGACCCGCGGCAGCCCAGGCGCGAGATCGAGCCGCACGTCGATCTGCGGCGGCGTCTCGGCGAGCAGGAGCCTGAAGGTCTTCTCGAGGATCTCGTTCACCTCGCCCGGCGCCATCGACGGCTTGAGCGGGCGCGAGTAGTCGAGGAACTGGGTCACCACGCCGTTGAGCCGGTTCACCTCCTCGATGATGATCTCGAGGAACTCGCGGTCCTCCGAGGGGAGCCGGCTCGGCTCCAGGTACTGGATCGCCCCCTTGATGGCGGCGAGCGGGTTGCGGATCTCGTGCGCGAGGCCGGCGGACATCTCGCCGATGGCGGCGAGCCGGTCGCGCTCCTTCATCTGCTGGTAGAGCTTGGAGTTCTCGATGACGAGCGCGCAGCGGTCCGCGACCTCGAGGAGCGCCGCGATCTCGTCCGAGGCGAAGGCCTCCGGCACGCGCTCGTCCCAGCAGGAGAGGAACCCGATGACGCGGTCCGCGGCGGTGAGCGGCATCGAGATGCCGGCGCGCATCAGCGCCATGGCCGCGCGGGCCTCGCCGAGCCGCTTGAGCTCCTCGGCCACGGCCGCCGGCGCGCCGGCCGCGGAGTGGCCGTCGCCCTCCGCCGGCCCTGGCGGCAGCAGGCGCCGCAGCTCCGCCGTCCGGCGCTCCAGGTTCTCGAGGAGGATCGCCTTCTGCGCGACCGGCGCGGCGGCGAGGATCGCGCGGGCGGTCCCGGGCTCGAGGAACGGGACCGGAGCCGGGCCGCGGCTGTCGAGGAGCCGGTAGCCGGGCCGGTCGTCGGCCAGGAGCCAGAGGGCGCAGTGGGTGACCCGGCGGGTCTCGACGAGGCCGTCCAGGACCACGACCGCCATGCCGACGGGATCGATGATGTTGGCGGTCCGGTCGCGCAGCTCCTCCAGCCTCCCGACCAGCTCGTAGCGCTCGCGGAACAGGGTCGCGACCACCTGCTCCTCCACCCGCTCCCTGAGCGGGTCGAAGAGCGAGAGGATCACGAAGGAGGCCACGATGGTGTTGAAGTAGAAGAGCTCCGGGCGGTCGCCGACCCAGGAGACGAGCCCCCCGTAGATCCCGACCAGCACGAGGCCGAGCGCCGTCACCACCACGAACTTCCCGAGCAGCTCGTGCAGGTCGAGCAGCCTGTGCCGCAGCAGGGTCTGCGACAGGAAGAACATGAAGGCCGTGATGGCGATCGAGCCGAGCCCATCCGCCGGGTTGGGGAGGCCGACCCGGGGGAGCAGGTCGAGGGCGGAGAGGGCGGTCGCCACCGCCGCGCCGATGAAGAGGTACAGGAGCCTGGCGCGCTCGGCGCGAGTCGGCGCGCCGCGCATCCTCCCCCACACCGTCGACAGGACGATGACGAGGCCGGCCAGCACGTAGCCGGAGACGATCCACTTCGCGATCCGGTAGTGGATGAGCGGCGTGACGGCGACCGCGATCCCGGTGAGGGACCCGGCCAGCATCGCGTTCCGGGCCCGCCGGGCCGGGCGGCGCGCCACGCCGAGGAACTCCAGGAAGAAGGCGAGCGACGAGGCCGGCAGCAGCGCGGCGGCGGCGACCCCGATGCGGAGCCACAGCGTCTCGCCGAACTGGGTCTGTGGCCAGCGGAAGAGGAAGAGCGAGAGCGAGTAGAGGAAGGTGTCCAGCGAGAGGACGGCGAAGAGCGTGAAGACGCGCGAGCGGTTCTCGCGCAGCAGCGCCGCGATGGCGAGCGCCAGCGTCACGATCGCTGCGAGCAGTGCGGCCTGGGTGCGGATGTCCACGCCATGACATCCTACCTTCCCTGCGCCGCCGGTGCCTCGATCACGCCTGCCGGCCGCCTCCCCGCGCCGGTGTCGCAGGCGCGGGCTTGACCCCGCGCCCTGCCGGCGCGAACCTCCGCCCGTGCTAGCAGCCGCCCTCCTGTCGCTCCTTCTCTCGACACCGCTCTCGGAGCGGGACCTCGCGCCTGACCTCACCGGTCGGGCCGCTGGCGCCGCCGCAGCCCTCGCCGCCGGACGGCACGACGAGGCGCTGCGGCTGCTCGCCGGGGTCGACGGGCCGGCCGCGCGGCTGCTCCGGGCGAGGGCGCTCGCGCGCCTCGGCCGCGAGGCCGAGGCGGTGGTGCTCCTGGAGGGGCTCGAGGCGGCGCTCCCCGAGATCGCCGATCGGATCCACTACCTGCGCGGCCGGCTCCTCGCTGCCCTCGGCCGCCAGGCGGCCGCGGCGCAGTCGTGGGAGCAGGTCGCCCCGGGCTCGGTCCTCGCCGACGCGGCGGCGCTCCAGCGCGGGCGGGCGCTGGCGGCGGCCGGGCTCGACCAGAAGGCGCTCGAGCTGCTCGCGCCGATCGCCGCGCGACCTGCGCCGGCCGATCTCTCGCGGGAGGACCAGGCGGCGGGGGCGCTCTCGACCATCGGCGCGCTGCTGGCGGCGCGCGACCCCGCGGCCGCTCGCGGGGCGCTCCTGGGTTGCTGGGTCGACCACCCGCTCGCGCCGGAGTCGGAGGGGTGCCTGCTGGCGCTCCGGAGGCTGCGCGGCGACGCGGGGAAGGGGCCCACCGACGAGGAGGTGGTGCGGCGAGCCGAGTGGCTCCTCGAGGCCAACAGGAACAGGGCGGCCATCGCGGCGCTCGAGCGCGTCGTGACGCGCCTTGGCGACGCCGGCCCTGCAGCGGAGCTGGCCTGCAGGGCCAGGTCGGCGCTCGGGCGCGCCCATCGCAAGGAGCGGCAGCACTCCAGGGCGATCGAGCTCCTCCGGCCGGTGGTGAAGGGCTGCGCCGACCCTCGGCTTCGACAGCGCGCCCTCTTCGTCCTCGCCGGCTCGGTCGCGATCGCCGGCGACAAGGACGAGGCGCAGGCGCTCTACCGAAGGCTGGCGACCGAGAGCCCGGGGAGCAGCCTCGCCGACGACGCGCTCGTCTCGGCAGCCGACCTCCTGGAGCGGCTCGGGCGCAACGAGGAGGCGCTAGACCTCTTCGCCGCGGCCGCGAAGGCGGGCTCCGAGGGTGACAAGCGGCCCGAGGCGCTCTTCCGGCGCGCGTGGGCGGCCCGTCGCTCTGGCGAGCTGGAGGTGGCAGCGAAGCGCTTCCAGGCGATCGAGGAGGAGTTCAGGGACAAGGACGCGTACGAGCACGCACGGGCCGCCTACTGGAGAGGGCGGGTCCTGGCGGCGCGGGGGCCGGAGGGCAGGGGAGCTGCGGCCGCCGTCTGGGAGGAGCTCGTCCGGCGCTACCCGGTCGACTGGTATGGCCTGCTCTCGAGGGCGAGGCTCGCCGAGTCGCGCGGTGAGGGGAGCGACGCCCTGCCAGTCGCGCTCCCGGCCGCGGTCGAGGCCGCTCCAGCGCTGGAGCCTGGGGTGCTCGGCGCGAGTCCGCGCCTGGGGGCAGCGCTGTGCCTCCTGCGCCTGGGGCTCGGAGAGGAGGCGGCTGAGGAGTTGCGGGCGATCGACCTCGCCAGGCTGCGGACGGAGCCAGGCGGCATGGAGGCGGTCTTCGTGATCGCGGCGCTGCTCGATCGGGCGGGAGACCACAGGAGCGCACATGCGCTGCTGAAGGCCGAGGCGAAGGGGGTGCTGCGCGCCGCGCCGGCTGGTGACGGGGTCCGGCTCTGGCGGATCGCCTATCCCAACGCGTTCCGGCCCGAGGTGAAGCGCTACGCCGCGGCTGCTGGCGTGCCGCCCGACCTGCTCCAGGCGCTCATGCGCGAGGAGAGCGCGCTCGACCCCGACGTCGTGTCGCCCGCGGGCGCGATCGGGCTCACGCAGCTGATGCCCTCCACTGCGGCGGCGGTCGCCAGGAGGCTTGGGATGGGTCCCATGGTCCCGGGATCATTGACGGATCCGGCGACCAACATCCGGATCGGCGCGGCCTATCTCGGCCAGCTGCTGGCTCGCTACGGGCGTCAGCCGGCCCTCGCGCTGGCGGCCTACAACGCAGGTGGCGGGGCCGTCGGACGCTGGCTCGACGCGCGCGGTGCCCTGGAGCTGGACGAGTTCGTCGAGGAGATCCCGATCGACGAGACCAGGGGCTACGTGAAGCGCGTCCTGCGCACCTTCGCGGCCTACCGGCTCCTCTCCGGCGAGGCGCACGCCGAGCCATTGGACCTACTCCCAAGGACGCTACGCGGCGGGGCTCACTCCGAGGCAATATCGCCCGGGGGCAGGGACGAGGCGACGCGTTTTGGACTGTTGCGCAGAAGTGACTAGGATTGCACCCGAGATGGCCGACTCGCCTCCGCTGAAGCTCGTCAGCTCGAACCCTCCTCCGCCGAAGCGCGCGCCGCGGAAGTGGCCACGCGCGCGGCGGATCATCGCCGTCGGCGGAGGCAAGGGCGGGATCGGGAAGAGCATGATCTCCGCGAACCTGGGGATCGAGCTCGCCCGCCGGGGGAAGCGCGTCGTGATGGTGGACGCAGATCTCGGCGGCGCCAACCTGCACACGACGCTCGGCATCGACGTGCCCAAGCGGACGCTCACCGACTTCATCGAGCGGCGCGTCTCGCGCATCGACGAGGTCGTGACGCCCACCGGCATCGCCAACCTCTCGCTCATCTCGGGGGCGCTCGATCACCTCGACGCCGCCAACCCGCGCTACGCACAGAAGATGCGCTTCCTCCGCCACGTCCAGCAGATGGACGTCGACTACGCGATCCTGGATCTCGGCGCCGGGACCCACATCAACGTCCTCGACTTCTTCCTCGTCTCGGACCACGGCGTCCTGGTCCTCGTCCCGGAGCCGACCGCCGTCGAGAACGCGTACCGCTTCGTGAAGGCCGCCTTCTGGCGCCGGATGCGCAACGTCGCCCAGGTGTTCGGCTATGACGCGCTGATCCAGGCCGTGATGGCTAGCGGCTCCTACAAGAGCCCCGTCGATCTCATCTCCAGCGTCGCCGACCGCGACCCGGAGGCGGCGGCCAACCTCACGCGCCAGCTCGCCTCCTTCCGGCCCCGGCTCGTCGTCAACCAGACGCGCACGCCGCAGGAGGGGGAGATCGGCCGCGCCGTGGTCGCCGCGTGGCGCAAGTACTTCGGCCTGGAGATGGACTACCTCGGCCACATCCCGCACGACGGCGAGATGTGGCGGACCGTCCGCGCCCGGCGCCCCCTGTTGGTGGAGCGCCCGGAGGCCGACTCGGCGAGAGCCTTCGGGTCCATCGTGGACGGGCTCGTCGCGCTCGACAGCACGATCTCGCGGAGCGGAGAGGTGGCGTGAAGCGCCTCACCGAACAGTCGCTCTACGAGATCCTCGAGGTGCCGACCGACGCGGCGCCGCCGGAGATCGAGTCCGCCTACGCGCGCGCGCGCGACGTCTTCGGCCCCGGATCGCTCGCGACCTACTCGCTGATGGCGCCCGAGGAGGCGGCGATCCTCGCAGAGCGGATCGAGGAGGCGAAGCGCGTCCTGCTCGATCCCGACGCCAGGAAGCGCTACGACGCGGCCCTCGAGACCGCGGCCACCGCTCGGAATGCCGCGGTGCGGATCGCCGCCACCGGCGCCGGCGCGGTCGCGGCGGGGCCGCAGCGCCCGTTCCTGGTCCCCCCGCTCGCGCGGACCCCGACGCCGCCGCCACGCACGGCCGAGCCGCCGAAGTCGGAGCCCCCGTTGGAGGCGAAGGGGCTAGAGCCTGCGGAGCCTGCCGTGGCCTCCGTCGCCGCGCCCGTAGCAGCGGAGCCGGCGCCGGCCGCCGCGCCCGTGCCGGTCGGCCCCGCGCCCATCCTCCTGATGAGGGAGGTCGAGCCGCAGCAGCCGGCCCGCGATCTGCCAATCATCGAGGGGGCGCTCTGGACCGGGGAGGCGCTGCGCAAGGTCCGCGAGAGCAGGGGGCTGTCGGTCCGGGAGGTCTGCGACCGGACCAAGATCACGCGCTACCACCTCGAGAACATCGAGGCGGAGCGCTTCTCGCTGCTTCCGGCGCCCGTCTACCTCCGCGGGATCATCGTCGCCGTCGCGCGCGAGCTCCGGCTCGACGGCCAGAAGGTGGCCCGCTCGTACCTGGAGCGGATGACTGCCGGCGGCGGCGATCCCAGCGGGCAGCAGCGCTGACCGCAGCTTCGTTGACCTCACCCCCGTCAGGACTTAGGATTTCTCCACGATGCCGCTCATAGAGTCACCCGAGCAAGCCATGCGCCTTGCGCGCGCGATCTGCTCCGACGTGTCGCTGTACAACGAGGAGAAGATCATCAAGGGCATCCAGCAAGACACCTTCTTCGACGCGATGAGGGACGAGCTGGAGGAAGGGCGCGATCTCTACCGCTCTCGTGTCTCGCCAGACCTGTTCGCGAAGACCAACTTCTACGACCGTGCCATCATCGACGTCATCCTGAAGGCCAAGGGGCACGTGAAGTCGAAGATCTGGTAGCGGCCGGGTGGCCGTGACCGATCGCAGATCCCTCGTCGTCCCCGTCGACCTGGCCGGACTCCGGCTGGACGTCGCCGTGGCACGCGCCTTCGGCGACCTCAGCCGCGCGCGGGCGCAGGCGCTCATCGAGGGGGGGCACGTCACGCTCGGCGGGGTCGCCGCGAAGGCGTCGCACAGGGTGCGTTCCGGCGACTCGCTCGCGGTCGAGATCCCGCCACCGGAGCCGTCGGGGCTCGTCGCGCAGAACCTCCCGCTCGCCGTCCTTCACGAGGACGCGGCGATCATGGTCCTCGACAAGGCCGCGGGGATGGTCGTCCACCCGGCGCGCGGCTCGCCCCACTCGACGGTCGTAAACGCGCTGCTGCACCGGCTCGGCGACGGTGCGCCCGGTGGGGATCGGCTGGGGTTGGTCCACCGGCTCGACAAGGAGACATCGGGCTGTCTGGTGGTCGCCCGGACCTCCGCGGCGCTCGCCGCGCTCCAGTCCCAGTTCAAGGGGCGGACGGTCGAGAAGACCTACCTAGCCCTCTGCCACGGCGCCCTCCCCGAGCAGGGCAGGCTCGACACCTTCTACGGACGCCACCCCCGCGACCGCAAGCGCTTCACGTCGAAGGCCCGGAGCGGCCGCCGCGCCGTGACCGAGTGGGTCGTCAGGGAGCGGTTCGGTGAGGCGGCGACGCTGGCGGAGATCACGCTCCACACGGGCAGGACGCACCAGATCCGCGTCCACCTCTCGGAGGCCGGCCACCCGCTGCTCGCCGACGAGCCCTATGGTGGGAGGCGGCGCGAGGCGAGGCTGGACGCGGCGGACCCGGTACGGCGCGCGGCCGAGGCGCTGGGGCGGCAGGCGCTGCACGCCTGGCGGCTGGCGTTCGACCATCCGGTCTCGGGGAAGCGGGTGGCGTTCGAGGCGCCGATCCCGGAGGATCTGGCGGCCGCGATCGCCCTCCTGCGCGACGCCAGGATCAGTCCCCGAACGAGACCCCGAGCTCGCGGCAGGTAGTGACGGTGTCGCTGTCCACCGGGACCGTCTTCGTCCTGGTGATCACCTCGTCGAGCGGGACCGCCACCATCTCGGGCGGCTGGTACGCGACCATGACGTTCCGCTTGCCCTCGGCGATGAAGCGGACCGCGGCGGCGCCGAAGCGGAGCGCCACGAGCCGGTCGAACGTGGTGGGCGAGCCGCCGCGCTGCAGGTGGCCGAGGACCAGGGACCTGGTCTCCCGCCCGCTGCGCTCGGCGATCTGCTTCGCGACCCACTCGGCCACGCCGCCGAGGAGCACCTCGCGCCTCCCGACGTCGGTGTTCGGCTTCGTGATCGCCTCCCCGCCGACCGGCGTCGCCCCCTCGGCCGCGACGACGATGCCCCAGCGCTTGCCGTGAAGCTCGTCCTCGCGGAGCCGCTCGCAGATCTTGTCCACGTCGAAGGGGATCTCCGGGATGAGGATCACGTCCGCTGAGCCGGAGAGCCCGGAGTGGAGCGCGATCCAGCCGGCGTTGCGCCCCATGACCTCGACCACCATGGTCCGCTCGTGCGCGGAGGCGGTCGACTTGAGCTTGTCGATCGCATCGGTCGCGGTGGTGACTGCGGTGTCGAAGCCGAAGGTCTGCTGGGTCCCGGCCAGATCGTTGTCGATCGTCTTGGGGACGCCGATGACCGGGATCCCCTTCTGCGTGAACTGGTGGCCGAGCGTCAGGCTCCCGTCGCCACCGACGGCGACGAGGACGTCGAACCCGAGCCGCTTGAAGTTCTCGACGACCCGGTCCGAGACGTCGTGGAACTCCACCTGGCCGGCGAGGTTCTTCACGGGGAGCCGGAACGGGTCGCCGCGGTTGGTCGTGCCGAGGATCGTCCCGCCGTGCTCGACGATTCCGGCGACCCGATCCGGCGTCAGCTGAACGATCTTGCTCGTGTCGAGCAGGCCGGCGTAGCCGGACTGGATCCCGAAGACCTCCCAGCCGCGCCGGTGAGCCGCGAGGGTCACTGCGTAGATGACCGCGTTGAGCCCGGGGGCGTCGCCGCCGCCGGTGTTGATCGCGATGCGCAGCGCCCTGGTCATTTCGCCCCCTTCGAGGTTCCCGAGCCTGAAGCTAGACCGCTCTGCCCGCCAGCCGCAACCTTCGACTTCACCGCGGCCTGCTCGAACTGGATCTCGAGCCGGAAGATCACGGCCGGCACGGTCCTGCGTCCGGTCGCCTCGAGCGGCCACGCAACCTCGGGCTCGACCTCGCCGAAGATCCATCTGCGGTATAGCGACGTCCGGACGCGCGCGGCGACGCGCCAGGTCTGGACGACGAGCTCCGGCTTCGACCTCGTAGACAACGAGCTGAGCAGCGTCAGGCCGGTGAAGCGTCCGACGCTGGCCAGCAGCGCCAGCTCCGAGGCGCTCTCGTACCCGTGGGAGGACTGCGTCACCAGGGTGCCGTTGGTCCAGCGGAGCAGGAGGCGCTGGCGCAGCGCACGCTCGAAGGCGAGCGAGCCGTTGGTCCCCCAGCCGTCGATCGAATTCCAGAAGCCCGAGGCCGCGATCCGGGCGAGCGCAACGCGGCCAAGCTCGTGCGCGTGGCGGAAGCGAAGGCGGCCGACCACCCCGGCTGGCAGGGCGAAGATGACGCCGCCTCCCAGGTCGAGCGAGGAGCGGAGGGTGTCGAGCAGGGTGAAGCGGAGGACCGCGTCCGCCCCACCGGTCCGACCCGAGAGCGCCCTCGGCTCCGAGTCGGTCAGGCCGCGCCCGGCGTCCTCCAGCAGGATGCGGAACCGCTTCAGCCGCTTCCGGATGTAGGGGAGGGCGAGGTCCGCCCGGACGCTGCTGCCGAAGCCGAGCGTGCCGTCCGTCTCGACGCGCATCTGGCTCCGGAGCCGGACGAAGCTGCTGGGGCGCTCGACGCTGAGGTCGCGCTCGTCTGCGAAGAACTCGTCGAAGCCGTTGACGATCCCGAAGATCCGCCGCTCCAGGAAGGCGTGCGGGAGGTCGACCCAGGTGTCTACGATGGAGCCGTTCGGCACCGCGAGCAGGCCTGGCGTGGCGACGGGAGGGGCTGGCTCGCCCCCGGCGGTCGGGACGAGCCCGGGGGCCGGCTGGCCATCCACTGGCGTTGCCTCCGGGATCGGCGCCGGGCCGGGTGCGGGCGCGCGCGGGAGCTGCGCCGCGGCCGCGGCCGGGAGCAGGCAGAGCCCAAGTAGCGCGACAACCCGCCGCAGCGCTTTGCGCGCAGACCGTGGGTCCATTGGGCCTCTGGGTCCCGACGAGGGTGGGTCCGACGGATTGTCTTGCGCGCGTTTTCGACGGTCCACAAATTGCTTTTCAACGGAAGAGGAGGTGTGGCCGTGCAAGACCGCTCCCTTCGGGTCGTCCGCAAGAAGTTCATCGAGCTGATGAGGGCGGATCCGTTGCCGCTCCACACGCCCGCTCATGACCGCTCCGCCAGGGCACAGCGCTTCGACCGGTGGGTCGCAGCGCGGTTCAGCCCCGAGGAGATAGACGTCATCTTCAGGCTGGAGCGCGAGTACGGCGAGCAGGCGCTCGACGAGTGGTTCACCGAGATCGCGCTCGAGGCGGGGCATACGACTCACTGAGCTCTCCCGGGGCGCTGGCCATCGGCTCGGGGGGCCGCCTCGAAGCGGACCATGAGCCCCTCCTCGCGCAGCGAGGCGGGATCGATCTCGAAGCCCGAGTCCCTCACCAGCCGCTCGGTGTCACGGTTGGGCCGGCACCCGCCGGTCAGCCAGGTCCAGGCGGGCTGGCCGAGGTCCTGCAGCCGGCCGGCGAGCCGGCCGTGGGAGCGGACGTGCTCCATCATCCGCAGTCGTCCTCCGAGCCGAAGCACGCGGCGGATCTCGGCGAGACCAGCCGCTGGATCGTCGACGCTGCAGAAGACCAGGCTTGAGACCGCGGTCTCGAAGGCGCCGTCGCGGAAGGGGAGCGCCTCGGCCCGCGCCATGACCAGGTTGGCCCCTGGAGCTCGCCGCCGGGCAGCCGCGAGGTTCTGCGGGTGCGGGTCGATCGCCACGACGAGTCGGCCCGCGGGGTAGAGCGGGAGGTCTCGCCCCGTGCCGGCGCCGATCTCCAGCGTCTCGCCACGCGTGCCGGAGACGAGCCACCGCCGCCAACGGCCTAGTCCGCCCCGCTCCAGGATGGCCAGCCCGAGATCGTAGAGCCAGGGGATCTGTTCGAGTCCGCGCATGATCGTCAGTCGAGGTAGCCCTGCGCCTGCAGGTTGAAGAGGTGGCTGTAGCGGCCGCCCCGTGACACCAGGTCGCGATGCGACCCCAGCTCCTCGAGCCGGCCGCCGTGGAGGACCGCGATCCGGTCGGCCAGGCGGACGGTGGAGAACCTGTGGCTGATCACGATGGCCGAGCGCTCCGCGGCGAGCTCCCTGAAGCGCTCGAAGAGCTCGTGCTCCGCCTCGGCGTCGATCGAGGCGGTCGGCTCGTCGAGGATCAGCAGCTCGGCCTCCTCCCGCATGAAGGCGCGCGCGACCGCGAGCTTCTGCCACTGGCCAGCGGAGAGCTCCTGTCCGGCGTCGAACCAGCTCCCCAGGGAGGTGTCGTAGCCGCTCGGCAGCGCCTCGATCGCCTCGGCGATGCCGGCGCGCCGGGCGGCCGCCTCGATGCGGGGCCGATCGTCCAGCCTCTCCCTGAGCCCCAGCCCGATGTTCTCCCCGGCGGTGAACTGGTAGCGGACGAAGTCCTGGAAGACGGCGCCGACCCGATCGCGCAGGTCGCGGGGCTCCATGTCGCGCAGGTCCACCCCGCCGTAGCGGATCGCCCCCTCGGTGGGGTCGTAGAGCCGCAGGAGGAGCTTCACGAGCGTGCTCTTCCCGGCGCCGTTCTCCCCGACGAGCCCAAGCGTCTCCCCGGGGGCGAGCGTCAGCGTGACGTCTCGCAGCGCCCACTCCGTCCGCCCGGGGTAGCGGAAGGAGACGCGGTCGATCTCGACGGCGCCAGGCCTCCCGCGCGGGGGCGAGGCGACATGCGCCGAGCGCGGCCGGTCGCCGTCGGTCGGCAGGTGGAGGAAGGCGAAGAGGTTGGACATGAAGAGCGCGTCCTCGTACATCGCGCCGATCGCGGTGAGGACCGCCTGGACCGACACCTGCCCTTGCCGGAAGACGACGATGTAGAGGGTCAGGTCGCCGAGCGTGATCGCGCCGGCGGCGGCGCGGGAGGCCATGAGCGCGTACATCGCGTAGAAGGCGCCGAGCGAGAGGAGCCCGAAGAGGAGGCCGGTCCACATGCGGCGGATGGCGAGCCGCCGGTCCTCTGCGAAGAACCTGGCGAAGAGAGCGCGGTAGCGGCCGAGGATGAGCGGCCCGAGGTCGAAGAGCTTCACCTCCTTGACGTGGGAGTCCCGCGTGAGGACCCACTCCATGTAGTTGAGCTTCCGCCCCTCCGGGGCGCGCCAGGTCCAGAGCTTGAAGGACTCCGCCGAGAGCTTCGCCTCGGCGAGGAAGGCGGGGATCGACGCGGCGACGATCACGAGGACGCTCACGGGGGAGAGGCGCCAGAGGAGGCCGGAGAGGGCGGCGAGCGTGACCAGCCCCTGGCCGATTCCGAAGAGCTGCGAGACCAGCGAGAGCGGCCGGGTCGACGCCTCGCGCCGGGCGTTCTGCATCTTGTCGTAGACGTCGGCGTCCTCGAAGTGGCGCAGCTCGAGGGTGAGCGCCTTCTGCAGGATCCGCTCGTTCACGACGTTGCCGAGGGCCGCCCTCAGCAGCTCGCGCCGGAGCGAGAGCGCGCGTCCCACCGAGAGCTGGACCGCCATGAGCCCGAGCTCCGCGGCCACCAGCCGCAGGACGCGCTCCGTCGCGGCCGGCCCGCCGGCGCGCGCGGCCTCCACCACGCCGTCGACGATCAGCTTGCCGATCCAGGCGAGCCCCGCCGGGAGCAGCGCCGCCAGGACCGTGAGGAGCGCGATCAGGAGCGCCCCGCGTCGATCCGCCTCCCAGACCAGCCGCATGGCGCCCGGCGCCTCGCGGAAGACCGTGCGGAGCCCTCCGATCCGGGCGCTGAGCGGCGCGGTGGCGGCGCGGTGCTCGGCGTGCGGATGGGGGAGGCGGGCGCTCACGCCCTCCGGTCATAGCGGAGGGCGGGCGGCGAGTCGATTGCGCCCCCTTCAAATCGCGCCCGGTGGGGTGTAGAGAGTCGAGCGTACATGAGCCTTCCCGAGCCGAGGAGTGACGCGACGACGGTGACCGCCCCGTCGGACTGGTCGATCGAACGCGCGGCGCAGTACTTCAACGTCCCCGGCTGGGGGGCCGGTTTCTTCTCGGTGAACGACAAGGGGCACGTCGTCGTCCACCCCATGGGCCAGCCGGGCCCGGTCATCGACCTGATGGACGTGGTCGAGGACATCCAGGAGCGCAAGATCGGCTTCCCCTGCGTCGTCCGGTTCCAGGACGTGCTGCGCGCCCGGGTGAAGCAGATCAACGAGTGCTTCGCCCGCGCCATCGCTGAGATGTCCTACGGGGGGAGGTACTTCGGCGTCTTCCCGATCAAGGTCAACCAGATGCGCGAGGTGGTCGAGGAGATCCTCGACGCCGGGGCGCCGTACCACCACGGGCTCGAGGCGGGGTCGAAGGGGGAGCTCCTCATCGTCCTCGCGTACAACACCGATCCCGAGGCGCTCACCATCTGCAACGGCTACAAGGACGAGGAGTACCTCCGCCTCGCCCTGCTCGGCCGGAAGCTCGGGCGCAAGGTGATCGTCGTCATCGAGAAGCTCTCCGAGCTGCCGCAGCTCCTGCGGCTCGCCGAGGAGATGCAGGTGGAGCCGCTCATCGGCCTGCGCTCCAAGCTCACGACCCGCGGCACCGGCAAGTGGGAGGGCTCCTCGGGAGACTTCGCCAAGTTCGGGCTGACCGCGCCGGAGCTGATCCGCGCGGTCAAGCTGCTGAAGGACGCGGGGAAGGAGCAGTGCGCGAAGCTCCTCCACTTCCACGTCGGCTCCCAGCTCACCGACATCCGGGTCGTGAAGGAGGCGGTGAACGAGGGCGCCCGCATCTACGCGACGCTCCGCAAGATGGGGCTCCCCATCGAGTTCTTCGACGTCGGCGGAGGGCTCGGGGTCGACTACGTCGGCACGCACTCCGAGGGCTACGCCTCGTCGGTCAACTACACGATGGAGGAGTACGTGGGCGACATCGTCCACAACCTGCAGCGGGTCTGCACCAACGAGGGGGTGCAGGAGCCGAACATCGTCTCCGAGTCCGGGCGCGCGGTCGTGGCGCACCACGCGTGCATCATCATGAACGTCTTCGGTCACATCGAGATCGGCTCGGCGGAGGAGATCGCCGCCGTCGCGACGCCGGAGGCGAACGAGCCGAAGGTGGTCCGCGAGATGCGCGAGGTCGTCGCGTCGCTCACGGCGCGCAACCGCGCCGAGGCCTACCACGACGCCGTCGCCAAGAAGGAGGAGGCGCTCCAGATGTTCCGCCTGGGGATGATCGGCCTCCAGGAGCGCGCCGTCGTCGAGACGCTCTTCTGGAAGCTGGCCAGGACCATCGCCGAGCTGAACCGCGGGAAGAAGCGGCTGCCGCGCGAGACGCGCGACCTCGGCGACAAGATCGCCGACCAGTACATGGCCAACTTCTCCCTCTTCCAGTCGGCGCCCGACCACTGGGCGTTCGACCAGCTCTTCCCGATCGTCCCGCTCCACCGGCTCGGCGAGCCGCCGACGCACGACTGCACCATCGTCGACATCACCTGCGACTCGGACGGCAAGGTCGACCAGTTCATCGAGAACGACGGCGTCGACGAGACGCTCTCGCTCCACGAGCTGAGGCCCGGCGAGCCCTACTTCCTGGGAATGTTCATGACCGGCGCCTACCAGGACATCATGGGCGACATGCACAACCTCTTCGGCCGGGTGAACGAGATCCACGTCTTCACCGACGACGAGGATCCGGAGGACTTCTACATCGAGGAGGTCATCCCGGGTGACACCATCGAGAAGGTCCTGGGGCGCGTGCAGTACGAGCCGAACGACATCTTCCGCCGGATCAAGAACGCCATCGACGGGCGCGTGAAGGAGGGGGCCATCCGGCCGAAGGACGGCGTCTCGCAGGCCGACTTCTACGAGGCCGTGATGCGAGGCTACACCTACCTGGGCGGACCGCAGGCGGCGGAGACGAGCCCGTCCCCCGCGCTGACGCCGAACCCGAACCGCAACGTCTGAGCGACCCCAGGCGAGGCCCAATGCTCCCCGAGCGCGTCGAGATCCTCGTCGTCGGAGGAGGCATCATCGGGCTGACGATCGCCCGGGAGCTGGCGGCGCGCGGCCGAACCGACATCCTCGTCCTCGAGAAGGAGGAGCGGCTGGGCGTGCACGCCTCTGGCCGCAACTCTGGCGTCCTCCACGCCGGCATCTACTACGCCCCGGGCTCCCTCCGGGCGCAGTCGTGCCTCGGCGGCAACCGGCTCATGAAGGCCTTCTGCCGCGAGAAGGGGCTGCCGCTCCTGGAGGCGGGGAAGGTGATCGTCGCCCGGACCGAGGCGGAGCTGGGGGCGCTGGAGGAGCTCCACCGGCGCGCGACGGCCAACGGCGCGCGCGTGAAGTTCATCGACGAGCGGGAGCTGGCCTCGATCGAGCCGATGGCCAGGACGGTCGGCAAGGCGCTCCACTCGCTCGACACCGCCGCGGTCGACCCCAAGCGCGTGCTGGAGGCCCTCAGGGCGGAGCTGGAGGCGAGCGGCAGGGTCAGGTTCGCCACCGGCTGCCGGTTCGAGGGGCGCGCGGGCGTCGACTCGGTCCGGACGTCGCAGGGGACGGTCCGCTTCGGGCGGCTCGTCAACGCGGCGGGCGCCTGGTGCGACGTCGTCGCCGGTGCGTTCGGGCTCGGGGGCGAGTACCGGCTCATCCCGTTCAAGGGGATCTACCGGAAGCTCCGCCCCGGCGCGGCCTTCCCCGTCAACGGGAACATCTACCCCGTCCCCGACATCCGGAATCCCTTCCTCGGCGTCCACTTCAGCCGCAGCGCGGCGGGGGACGTCTACGTCGGGCCGACGGCCATCCCTGCCTTCGGGCGCGAGAACTACCGCGGGCTGAAGGGGACCGGCGCCGATGGCGTGCGGATCCTGCTCGAGGACGCCGTCCTGTTCTTCACCAACCCCGGGTTCCGCTCGGTCGCCCTCTCGGAGCCCAGGAAGTACGTCCCCGCGTTCTTCGATCGCGACGCCGCACGGCTCGTGAAGTCCTACGATCCGTCCCTCTTCGACGCGGCCGAGAAGGTCGGGATCCGGCCGCAGCTCGTCGACTGGCGGACCCGGGAGCTGGTGATGGACTTCGTGGTCCTCTCCGCGGACGGGACGGTCCACGTCATGAACCCGATCTCGCCGGCCTTCACGAGCTCGATGTTCCTGGCGAAGACGCTCGTCGACGAGCACTTCGGGGCGTGAGGCGATGAGCGCCCACGAGGCGGTCGCCGGCGCGGCGCACGGTCACGACCACCAGCATCAGGCGCTGGACTGGCACGACGTGCTGGGGGGCGCGGCGATCATCCTGCTCCTCTTCGGGGCGCTCAGCGATCCTCTACCGGCGAAAGGGGCGGTGACCCCCGCCATGCACCTCCCCGACGGGTTTCTCTCGCCCCTGGTCACGATCCCGGCCTTCGCCGTCGCGGCGCCTCTCTGGGCGGCCGGGTTTCGGCGCTATCTCGGGCCCGACGCGGCGGATGGAATACCGCTGCTTGGCTGCCTGACGGCGCTCGCCTTCGTGCTCCAGACGATCCAGATCCCCGTGCCTGGGGGCACGTCGGTGCACGTGGTCGGCGTGACGCTCCTCGCGATCACCCACGGGCCGCTGGCGGCCTTCGTCTGCGAGACGCTCGTCCTGCTCGTGCAGGCGCTCTTCTTCGGCGCTGGTGGCGTGACGGTCCTGGCGGTGAACGCGCTCGCGATGGGGCTGGTCGGGCCCGCGGCAGGGTGGCTCACGCACCGGCTGCTCCGCCGCCTCTCCGGGCGCGCAGCGGCCTTCGCGGGCGGATACGTCGCGCTCCAGCTCTCGTCGCTCACGGTGGCCGCCGTCATGGGGCTGCAGCACTTCCTCTCGCCGGGGCAGCTCCCGGTATCCTTCGAGGTCGCGCTGGCAGCCACGATGCTCCCGAGCCTCACCGCCGGTGGTCTCGCCGAGGGGGCGTACACGCTCTTCGCCCTCGGGTTGGTGGAGAAGGTGAAGGCACGTGCGACCGCGTGACCCCCGCATCGATCGGCTGCTGCTCGGCGGCTGGCTGGCCGCCGCCTTCGTCGTCTCGGCGGTGACTGACTGGCGGCTCCTGGCCGGGGGGCTCCTCCTCGCAGCGATCCTCTTCGCGCGCGGTCCCTGGCCGATCCGGC
Source organism: uncultured delta proteobacterium (assembly GCA_963845515.1). Taxonomy (GTDB): domain Bacteria; phylum Myxococcota; class Myxococcia; order Myxococcales; family Anaeromyxobacteraceae; genus DATIVK01. The sequence continues at coordinate 17,638 of CAWJSR010000039.1, read as the reverse complement.
GCACGGCCGTCACCGTCCTGCCGCTCGCTTCGGGGCTCTCCCTGGCGTCCTGGGGCTGGCTTCGGCTCCTGGGCGAGCGCCCGCCGATCGCTCCCTTCGCGGCCCTCACGCTCCGGACCGTCCTCATCGCGTTCGTCGGCTTCGCGGTCCTCGCCAGGGTGAACCTCTTCCGCGCGCTGGAGCCCTGGCCGCTCGCGTCGCGCCTGCTCGTGGTCACCCTCGGGCAGATCCACGCCCTGCGGCGCATACAGGCCGAGTCGCTCCTCGGGCTGAGGAGCAGGATGGCCAGGAGCCCGGGCCCCGTCGACGTGGCTCGCAACGCCGGCGGCGTCACGGCCACGCTCTTCACGCTCGCGTCCCGAAACGCCCATGACGTCGCCGACGCCATCCGGTCGCGAGGCTTCTGATGTTCTCCCTGGAGCAGGTCTCGGTCGAGCTGGCGGGGCGCACCATCCTGCGCGACGTCTCCTTCACGGTCCGGCCCGGAGAGCGGGTGGTGCTGCTCGGCGTGAACGGCTGCGGCAAGACGACGCTGCTGCGGCTCCTGGACGGGCTCGCCTTCCCGAGGTCGGGGGCGGTCCGGTATGGCGGCGAACCGCTGGATGCGCGGTCGCTCGCTGGGGCCACCTTCCGCCGGCGCTTCCGCGGCGACGTGGCGTTCCTCTTCCAGAACGTGGACGCGATGCTCTTCAACCCGACCGTGGCCGACGAGATCGCCTTCGGCCCGCGCCAGCTCGCGCTCCCCGACGTCGACGCCCGCGTCGCGCGCTGGGCGGAGGCCTTCGAGGTGACGCCCATCCTCGACCGCCCCCCCTTCGAGCTGTCGGGAGGGGAGAAGAAGAGGGTGGCGCTCGCGTCCCTCTTCGCCATCGACCCCCGCGTCATCCTCCTCGACGAGGCGACGGCCGGGCTCGATCCGGCCGCGGCGGGGAGGCTCGTCGACTTCCTCGCCGGGCTCGACGGGGTCACGACCATCGCCTCGACCCACAACCTGACGGTCGCGGCGGAGCTCGGTGACCGTGCCATCCTGCTCGCGCCGGGGCGCCCGGGCGTGCTCTACGACGGCCCGACCGAGCGGCTCCTCGCTGACGAGCCATTGCTCGTCGAGAGCGGCCTCGCCCACCGCCACCAACACAGGCACGGGGCGGAGAAGCACGCGCACTTCCACGTGCACGATCTCGAGTGAGCGCAGCCTCTACCGCGGTCCTTCTTCCTTCTCCACGAAGCCGAGACGGCGAGCCTCCGCGGTGCCAGCGGACCGGCCTCGGCTCTCCGAGCAGAAGCTGGCGAGCCGGTTCCCGTCGACAGTGACGAGCCAGCGCTGCGTATCGACCTTCTCCATGCCGATGAGGTGTCCGCGAACGGACCATGTCGTGCGTGCGCCGATCGTCACTTGGCTATTGTAGCCCAGCGGCGCCTCCCCGGCCTGCTTCCAAGGCGTGAAGTTCGAAAGCCGGGTCACACCGGACCGTCGTAGAGTCTCAGCCCTCAAGTCTCCCGCGGCGCCAGCCTCGGGCACGAAGGGGGCTCCATGTTCCAGCTCGCCGTGCTGCTCGCGGTCCTTCCGGCCGCGACGGTCGAACCTGCGCAGGTGCCCGCCCAGGGGCGCCAGTCGGCCGTCCTGACCATGGAGCGTGCAGGGATGGTGCGGCTGCAGGCCCGTGGCGGCGACGGAACGGCCTGCACGGTGGTCGACCAGCTGCGCGGGCCGTTCGCGTCTTCGGGCGTCGTCGGCCGCGAGGAGTGCTCGCTCGACCTGCTGCTGGACGTCGGCCGGTACAAGCTGCGGCTGGAGTCGCCTGCCAGGGGCAAGCCCAGGGCGAACGTCGCCCTCACCGCGACGATCTTCGGCGAGGTGAACGCGACGCCCGTCGGGCTCGCTCCCGGCAGGCCGGTGGAGCAGCAGCTCCCGGAGGGGAAGCAGGCCTCCTTCTGGTTCCGGGTCGAGAAGCGTGGGCCGGTCGCGGTCCGCGTCGCCGGCCGGACCGCCGGGGCGGTGCATCTCTGGCGAGCGGGCGAGTGGCGCGAAGAGTTGACGCCCCACCGGTTCCAGCCGGAGCCGGGCGCGGGCCAGCCGATCCACGAGTGGTGGGTGCAGGGGGTGCTCGAGCCGGGTGACTACCAGGTGATCGCCTACGGCACCTCGCCGCTTAAGTTCACGCGTGGTGACGAGTCCAGCCTCCTGACGGTCGAGCTGGGCTTCGCCACCTCCCAGGAGCGGACGCTCCGCGCGGTGCTGCCGGCCTCGGGGACGGTCGCGGTCGCCACCGGGAAGGAGCCGCTGACGGCGCTCCTGTCGGTCGAGAACCCTGGGGCGGGGCGCGTGCGCGTCTCGGTCCACCCCCTCCGGGAGGACGGCTCGCGGATGCAGGAGGAGGAGGGGAACTGCGTCGTGGAGCCGAAGGCGCAGGTGGCCGAGTGCGCCATCCGCGTGGGTGACGGGAGGCACGTGCTCCTCGCCCGCGGCCCCACGGGCGCTGCGGTCCACCTGCGCTGGGTGCCGCGCCGTCAGTCGGGGGCGCTGCTGGACGGCGAGTACCTCGAGCCCGGGCAGCGGCTGCCCATGGAGCCGCTCCCCCCGGGCGAGTACCTGCTGGGCATCCACGACGTCCCCGGCGATCGCGACTCCTCGCCGCTCGGCTGCGCCCTGGAGCGGCAGCCGGAGCGCGGTGGGCCGCGCGAGGTCCTGGCGTGGGACGCGCCGAAGGTGGGCGGCAGCCGGACCTACCAGCGCGCCTTCAACTACGCCCGCTACGAGAGCCTCTGGTTCGAGGTGACCGAGGCGGCAGAGTACGCGGTCTCGACTGGCGGAGAGCGCAAGTCGACCTGTGAGCTGTATCGCGTCATGGGCGACGGGCTGGAGCGGGTCACCGAGGGAGACCAGAAGGGCTGCCGCGTCACCAGGCGGCTCTCGCCGGGGCTCTACGAGCTGAAGCTCAACGGCGGCTCCGAGGGGATCGAGAAGGTCCGGATAGGCGTCCCGGGGCGCGACACCGGTGAGACGCCGGCCCGCTCCGCCTGCTCCATCCGGACGCGGCTCGATCCCGGCTTCCGCTACACGCTCCTCGCCAGCCGCAGCGGCCGGGTCGCCGCCCGCGGCCTCGTGGCGCGACGGATGCCTGCCACCCTCGAGAGCCCGCTGCCGATCGAGATCCCGGCGGGGGAGACGTTCACGCTGCCCGTCGGCGGCGTCGGCCAGATCCGGATTGCAACGCCAGGCGGCTCGCCCGCGGGCTGCCACCTCGCCAAGGGGGGCGCCGGCCAGTGGCGTGACGGGGCGTGCTGGCTCGACGCGAAGGGGCAGGACGAGCTGGGCATCACCGCCAGGCCTGGCGCGCCGCTGCTCGCGTGGATCATGCGGCCGGCGCCGCCGCGGCCTGTCGAGCCGGCGCTGCAGTTCCAGCCGGTCCGGAGCGACATCCCCAGGCTGGCGCCCGGTGAGGCGGCCCGGTTCGACTTCGAGCCGAACCAGGACCGCGCCGTGGTCTTCGACGTCAAGGAGCCCGCCCTCTACGACGTGGGGACGGAGGGGCTCCTCGGGACGAGCTGCTCGGTCCGGACGCCGGCCCTGTCGCAGCTCGCGAGCGATCGGCGGGGCGGGCGCGGGCGCAACTGCCTGGTCTCCGCCTTCCTTCGCCCGGGCCGCTACCTCGTGTCGGTGAGAGCAGAGGCGCCCAGCAGGGGGCGCGCGGCGGTGGTGCTCGTCCGCCGCCCCGGCCGCGAGGTGGGGAAGCAGGAGGGCGAGGGGCAGCGCTTCTTCCGCGTCGAGGCCGGTGAGCTGATCCGGCAGACGATCGCGATCCCCAGGGCAGGGCGCTGGGAGCTGTCCGCGACGGCGCTCGGCGCCCAGCTCCGCTGCCGGCTGGAGGACAAGGAGGGGTGGCCGCTGGAGCAGGTCCCCGGGCCGTGCCGGACCACCCAGGAGCTGCCCGAGGGCGAGGTCCACTGGACGCAGCTGCCGCTCACGGTCGAGAGCATGCGGCGCAACGCCGTCGCGCCGGAGCGACCGCCGGTGGTCCTGCGCGGCGACGCCGAGGTGCACGAGCTTGCCCTCTGGCGCCCGTACTCCGCGGAGCTGGGGAAGGACGGCAAGGACGACTTCCGCTTCTCCGTTCCGGCGGAAGGGGACGTCTCGATCCTGCTGACCAACGGGATGTTGGGGCGGCTCTTCCGCGAGGGCGAGTCGCAGGCGATCGAGATCATCCCGCCCGGCGAAGGTGGCCCGCCGGTCGCCGCGGAGGACGAGGCGAGCTCCGAGCCCCAGTCCCAGCCCGAGGACGAGAGCCACGTGGACGAGGGGGAGGGCGGCGGGAGGAATACGGTGACGGGGAAGAAGGAGGCGGCGAGGAGGACGGCGAAGACGCGGGCGAGGTGTCCGGCGATGAGCCCCCGCCGCCCCCGAGCCGGCGCCCCGCTCCACCGCCGGTTCAGCAGCTCGGCGCGGCGCCGGGCTTCAAGCTCCACCTGCCTGCCGGGAGCTATCGGCTGGTGACGGAGCACGGCCGCGGCGACGTCGCCATCTCCTACGGTCTCCAGGTCTCCGTCGATCCGCTGATGCCCGGCGTCGAGCGTCAGCTGCCCGTTCCGTCCCGCGTGCCGCTTCGCCTGGCGTCGGCCGGAACCCTCCGGATCCGCACCTCGGGGGAGTCGGACGTGCGGTGCCGGCTCTTCGACTCGACGGGCCGTCTGGTGGCCCAGTCGAGCGAGGTCGGGGAGGACTGGAACTGCGCCCTCGCCGAGCCGGTGGCGGCCGGCGACTACCGGCTGGAGATCGAGTCCGAGATGGTGATGCCTGGCGTGACGCAGCTCTCGTTGGCGCAGCCGGCGCCGTCCGACGTCGGCCCCCTCGCCGACGGGAAGAAGTACCCGCTCTCGGAGGGGGTCCTCTCGGCCGCGCTCACGCCGCCTCCAGGCGACGCCGTGATCGAGGCGTCCCTGACCGCGCCCGCGCCGTTCGCCTGCGCGGTGGACGACGACGCAGGGAGGCTGGTGGCGCGGTCGGGTCCGGCCACGTCGTGCTGCACGTTCCTGCTCCCGGCCGGGAAGACGTACCGGCTGCGCGCCTGGACCCTGGATCGGCCCACGGAGGTGACCGCCCACTTCAGGGTCCGGCCGGTCACCGGGTTCGACGTGGGGAAGCTCCCCGAGGACGGTGCCGGGCGGGCAAGGATCGAGCGGCCGGGGACCTATCGGACCGCCGAAGGGGTCCGCTGTCTCGCAGGGGGTGCAGGGCTCCTGGAGTCGTGCGGCCCCGAGGTCTCCCTGGAGGCCGGCCAGGTGGTCTTCGCGGCCCCTGGCCGGCCGAAGGTCTCGCTCGACGAGGTGGAGCTTGCGCTCGGGGGTGGAGAGGAGGCGGTGATCCCGGTCGGCCCTCGGGCCCGGATACAGCGCCAGAAGTCGGGCAAGGCGGCTGCCCACCTGGTGGCCGTGACCGTCGCGCCGGGCCAGCGGACGGTCCCCGCCTGCCGCATCGAGGGTGGCGTACACGCGCGGACCCCCAACGGCTGTTTCTCGGCCTCGAGCTCCGGGAAGGAGTCGCTCCTCCGGCTGCAGGCGAGCGAGCCCGTGGACGCGCGCATCTGGCGCGCGGCCATCACGAAGGCCAGGGAGCTCGAGCTGGAGGCAGGCCGCCACAGGGTCCAGCTCGCGCCGGGTGGGACGCTCGTGGAGCTGCCGTCCGGCCCGGTCAGAGCCGAGCTGACCCTGCCGCCCGGGACGTGGGCGGTGCTGCTCGCGGACGAGAGGGCGGTGGACCTCTGCCCGCCGGCCACGGCGCTCTCGCGCTGCACCCTGACCGGCAAGGAGGACGCCGAGCTCCTCCTCTTCGCCGCCGCCGAGGCGCGGATCGACGCGATCATCACGAAGCTCCCTGCGCCACCGGCGCCGCGCGAGCTGGCGGGGCTCCGGGAGGAGCTGGCGCCGCTCCCCGGGAGCGGGACGTGGTCCGTCGCGGCCGCGCCTGCGGAGCGGACGCTCCGTGTGGACGGCGCGATCGACTGCGCCGTCGCGCTCGACGACGGGGCCCGGATCGGCGCCTGCGAGGCGGTGCTGCCGGTCGGCGTCGGCGGGACGGTGGCGGTCGAGCACCGTGCGGGACCGCTGCGGCTCCTCGTGGCGGCGCGGGACGACTCGCTGGCGCTGGCGGGCGCCGGGCGCCGGGAGCGGCTCGCCCGAAGCGGCTCCCGGCGGGGGAGGCGGTGGCGCTCGAAGGGGGACTCGTCGAGCGGGGGATCGAGCTCTCCTCGGAGGCGGTCGTCCACGTCCGCGCCGACCGCGGCGTCTGCCTGCTCCTCTCCGGAGGGAAGGCTGGTCGCTGCCGGCGGGATGGGCGAGGGGTGTCGGCTCGACCGGGCGCTCGGGAAGGGGACGCACCGGCTGGTCGTCCGCGGCTTCGCCGGGGCGCCACTGAGCGGCACCGCGGTCTGGACGAGCGACCCGGTCGAGACGCTCGCCGAAGGGGTCGGAGAGGAGCGCTGGCTGTCGCCCGGGGAGGCGCGGATCTTCCGCTTCTCCCTGGCGTCGAGGGGGCGAGTCGGGCTGGGGCTGAAGGAGGAGGCCGAGACGCTCGAGTGTGCCGTCGCGGACGAGGCGGGACGGGCGCTCGGGGAGGGCTGCCAGCAGTTGCTCGCCCTCGACTCCGGGACCTACCTGCTCTCGGTCAGGGCGCCGGCCGGCGCCCCCGCGTCACGCTTCAAGCCCGTGCTGGTCGGCCTCGCCGGCTCGGAGGTCGGGGTGCCCGACGAGTACCTCAGGGAATTCTTCCAGCGGATCGGAGGCACGAAGTGAAGGGCCAGGGTCACGCGGCGATCGCCGCGCTCGTCGCACTCGTCGCCGTCGCGGCGTCGCCGGTCCGCGCGTACCAGCCGGCGGACGCCGGCCAGCGCGCGGAGAAGGCCGGCGTCCTCCCCGAGCAGTTCCTTCGCGGGTACGACCCCATCACCGCCTACTTCGGCTCCGACCAGGGGCCGGGGCGCGGCGACGCCGACGACGGGGCGAAGCGGCTCCGGATCGCGCCGGCCTGGCCGGGCGCCTGGTTCTGGCTCGACAAGCGGACGCTTCAGTTCCGACCGGCCGAGCCCTGGCCCGCGCTCGCCCGGTTCCAGATCGAGAGCGACGCTGGGCGCAAGGTCCTCACCACGATGATGGCGCCACCTTCGGCGCTCTCGCCGGCCGATGGCTCGGAGGATCTGCGGCCGTTCCGGAGCTTCACGCTGACCTTCCCGCAGGCGGTGCCCGTCGCGTCCCTACGGAAGATGCTTTCGCTCGAGGTCCGCGACCTGCCCGGCTTCGGCGACCAGCGTCCGGTCAGGATCGACCGGTTCGGGCTGGCCCAGCTCCCCCGCGGTTCGCAGCGGGATCCCGCCGCCTACGCGATCACCCTCGAGGAGGAGGTCCGGGAGGGAAAGCAGCTCCGGATCAAGGTCAGCCTCGCGCTGGGTGACGAGGGGACGGTCCTCTGGACGGGGAAGCTGTCGACCCAGCCCCCGTTCCACCTCGCCCGCGTCCGCTGCGGCGCCGCGGAGACGCCCGTGGTCGCCGGCGGAGCCGCCGCCCGCGAGGCGGCGCTCGCCTGCGGCAACCGCGGCGAGAAGCCGGAGCTGCTCTTCTCGGCCGCGCCGAAGGAGCTCTCCCTCTCGGCCCTGAAGCGGCTCGTGCGGCTGGAGCCGGCGGTGCCCGACCTGGGCTTCGAGGCGGCGGGCAACCGCGTGGCGCTGAAGGGGCGCTTCCTCCCCGACGTGCTCTACCGGATGCGGCTCGAGGAGGGGCCGCTCCGCGACGACGCCGGCCGGTCCCTGCGTGCGCCTGGCGGCGTGGAGCTCTACTTCTACCTGGGGGCCCGAACCCCCTTCCTGCGCTGGAGCCAGGGGACCGCCATCCTCGAGGCCAACGGGCCGCGCACGCTGCCGCTCGTCGGCTACGGCGAGGCGCGCGCCGACGTCCGGATCTTCCGGCTCGACCCGCTCCACGCCGGGCTCTGGCCCTTCCCGCAGAACGGCGTGACCGTGGACGAGGACCGTCCGCCGCCGTTCCCCGGCGAGGAGCCGGCCGATCCGGAGGTCTCTCAGGGACCGCGCGGCGAGCTGACCGCGCACCTCCGGCTGCTCGGGTCGCCGCTCGTCTCGCGTGTGGTGACGCTCCCGCTGGAGAAGCGGGCCGCGACGACCAAGTTCGGCCTCGACCTGGCGCCGCTGCTCGACCCGGTCGTCGGCAAGAACCGGCCGGGCACCTACCTCGTCGGCCTGCGCCGGCTCGCCGGTCCCCCGCAGCGCTCCTGGGTGCGCGTCCAGGTGACCAACCTCTCGCTCACCGTGGCAGAGGAGCGCGAGAAGGCGGTCCTCTTCGTCCGGACGCTCGACGAGGCCAGGCCGGCCTCGGGAGCCCGGATCCGGGTCGACGGGCGGCGGCTCGTCGAGGTCGTTCAGGGCGGTCGAAAGGTGAAGGTGGACCAGCCTGCGACGGTCGAGGTGACGACCGACGGCGATGGCCGCGCCCAGCTTGGCCGGCTCGTGGGCTGGACGCGGATCCTGCGGATCGACGTCTCCAGGGGAGAGGACCACCTGGTGATCGACCCCGGCGAGGCGCCGCCTCGCTTCGCCGCCAATCACTGGTCGGTCTCCGGTCGCTTCCTGGAGTGGCTCCTCTCGGATCCGCCGCCGCCGGCCAACGAGAAGCTCTTCGCCTTCATCTTCACCGAGCGCCCCATCTACAAGCCGGGCGAGACGGTCTACCTGAAGGGCTGGCTGCGCCAGAAGCAGGGTGGCAGGCTGCTCGCCCCCGGTCCGGCGGCCGACTACGTCCTACGCCTCGACATGCCCGACGGCCGCACGGTTGCGCTGCCGCTCGCCTTCACGCCGCTCGGCGGCTTCACCGCCGACTGGTCCGACAAGGATCCGCCCACCGGGGAGTTCAAGGTCGTCCTGCTGAAGCGCCAGGGGAGCGCCCTCCTGGGCGAGCGCGCGTTCAAGGTCGAGGCCTACCGGATCCCGACCTTCGAGGTGCAGCTCTCGGGTCCGGCCCTCGCGCCGCTGGACGCCCCGTTCCCGGTCAAGGCGGTCGCCCGCTACTACGCCGGCGGCGCCGCGTCGGGCCAGACGATCCGCGTGGAACGTGACGCAGCGCCCGACGCTGCACGTCCCGAAGGGGCGCGAGGGCTTCCTGTTCGCCTCCAGCGCCCAGTTCGCGCGCCCCGGCGCGGCGCCGCCCGCCGTCGACGGTCCGGCGCGACGGCGATGCTCGACGCGCAGGGCGCCGACACGATGAAGGTGAACCCGGCGCTCGACGTCGACGGCTCGCCGCGCATCTACCGCTTCGAGGCGACCGTCACCGGACCGGACGATCAGGAGGTGAGCGCCGCCCACGAGGTCCGGGCGCTCCCGCCGTTCGTGCTGGGGATGAAGCTCGAGCGCTACCTGGAGAAGGCGCGCGAGGTGGTCCCGCAGATCATCGCGGTCGGGCCCGACGACAAGAGCGTGAAGGGGCAGGAGGTGCGTCGTCCGGCTCTACCGGCGCGTCTGGCACAGCCAGCTGCGCGAGACCGCCTTCGCGACCGGCGAGGCGAAGTACGTCACCGAGCAGGAGGACGTGAAGGTCGCCGAGAGGACAGTCCGGACCGCGGAGGACGCCGTCGCGGTCCCGCTTCGCCATCAAGGACGCCGGCGTCTACGTGGTCGAGCTGACCGCGCGCGACAAGCTGGGGCGGGTGCAGACGCTCTCCGCCGACCTCTACGTCGGCGGCGCCGGGCCCGTCGCCTGGCAGAAGCCGAAGGAGGGCGTCTTCACCGTCGTCCCCGACAAGAAGAGCTACGCGCCGGGCGAGACCGCGAAGCTGGTGCTGGAGAGCCCGTTCCAGACCGCCCGCGCGCTGGTGGTCGTCGAGGAGCCGGCCGGAAACGTCTACCGCTGGCTCGACGTCTCGGGCGCCAAGGGGGTGGCCGAGCTGGAGATCGGACCGCAGCACGTGCCCAACCTCCCGGTGCACGTGGTGCTGATGCGCGGGCGGATCGGCGAGGGGACGACGGACGACTCCCGCTACCGCCCGCAGACCGTTGCCGCCAGCCTCGAGCTGGAGATCGAGCCGGCGCTGAACCGGGTCGCGGTGAAGGTGGAGCACCCCGAGGTCGGCGCGGCCCGGCTCGAAGGTCGAGCTCGTCGTGACGCTCAAGGACGAGCGCAGGCAAGCCGCTCGGCCGGCGAGGTGACGCTCTGGCTGGTGGACGAGGCGGTCCTCTCGCTCGCCAAGGAGGGGCCGCTCGATCCGCTCACCCGCTTCATCGAGCGGAATCGCTCCGGAACGAGCGTCCGGGACACCCGCAACCTGGTCCTCGGCCGGATCCTGGAGGAGGAGGAGCCGGGCGGCGACGGCGGCGAGGAGGACGAAGAGGCCGGGCGCCGCTCGCGCACCGTCCGGAAGAACTTCCAGACCGTCCCTTACTGGCAGGCGACGTTGGAGGTGCCGGCGACGGGGAGGCTCGTGGTCCCGGTGGCCCTCTCGGACGACCTGACCAACTTCCGCGTCCGCGCGGTCGCCGCCTCGGGGCTCACGCGCTTCGGGGTCCACCAGAGCACTCTCCACGTGCGCCTTCCGGTGCTGGTCCAGCCGCAGCTCCCGCGCCTCGTCCGCGAGGGGGACCGCTTCTGGCCGGGCGGCGTGGCCCGGATGCTCGAAGGGGCCGAGGGGCCTGGCGTCGTGGACATACGGCTCTCCGGGCCGGTCGACGCGAAGAAGGCCGACGTCCCGGTGAAGCTCGACCTGCGGAAGCCGGCCAGCGCGCTCGCCCCGGCGCGGGTGACCGCGGTCGGTGGTCCGTCGACGCTGAACGTCCGGGTGGGCGTGACGCGCACCAGCGACGGCGTCGGGGACGCCTTCGAGGTGAAGCTGCCGGTCCTCCCGGATCGGGCGGTCGAGCGGTTCGCGCAGCTCGCCAGGTTCGGCCCGGGCGCGGCGAAGCTCGCCGGCTTCCCCGAGCCGCCGCGTGCCGGGCACGGCGACGCAGGACGTGCTGATCACGGCGGTGCCGGGAGTCCTGGAGCTCGTCGCCTCGCTCGACTACCTGTCCTCCTACTTCCACGAGTGCCTGGAGCAGCGTGCCTCCCGGCTCTTCGGGGAGGTGGCGCTAGCCGGGACGCTCCGCGACCTCGGCCTCGGCGACCTGTACGGCGCCCGTTCGCTCTCCGAGGCCAAGCGGTTCGTGAACGACCTGGCGGTCCATCAGGACGCGCAGGGGCTCTTCGCGTACTGGCCCGGCAACGCCGGCGACGTGGCGCTCACCGCCCACGTGGTGGAGCTCGCGTACGCGATCAAGGGGGCCGGGGTGGAGGTGGACGCGAAGCTGCTGTCGCGCGCCGAGGAGGCGCTCAAGCGCGTGCTGCGGAGCGACTTCCCGTTCCTCGCCGGCTACCGCTACAACCAGCAGACGAGCGCGATGCGGGCGCTCGCGCGGGCCGGGAAGCTGGACGAGCACTACCTCGTCGACCTCTTCCAGCGGCGGGCGGAGATGGACGCGGTGAGCCTCGCCGACCTCGCCTTCTCGATGTCGCGGCGCCCCGACGCCTTCCGCGCCAACCTCGACGTGCTCAAGCAGGAGCTCTGGGGGACGGTCGTGGTGAAGCTGCGCGACGGGAAGGAGTTCGCCGAGAAGATCCAGCGGGATCGGAGCGGCTGGGGCTGGGGCTACCTGGGCTCCACGCCGGCGACCTTCGCGTCGGTCTGGCGCGGCCTCCTCGCGGTCGACCCGCAGAACCCGAAGCAGGACCTGGTCCGCGACGCGCTCCTCTCGCAGGCCCGGCCGGCGGTCGGCTTCGGCGACACCTTCTCGAACCGGCGCGGGCTGGAGGCGCTGGCCGATTACCTGACGAAGCCGAGGCCGGACCTGCCGAGCGCGGCGCTCACGCTCGACGGAGCGGGTGAGCTGAAGGTCGACGGCAAGCAGAAGGCGGCACATCTGTCCCGGCGCTCCGAGCAGCCGCTCGCCGGGACGGTGCGGGGGGCGCCGCTCGGGGTCCGGGTGGCCTACAGCTACCTGCCAGCCGTCGCCGGGTCCGAGGTCAAGGCGCTGCGCCAGGGCTTCGTGGTCACGCGCTCCTGGTCGCCCGTGCGCGACGACGGGACGGTCTCGCCGCCGGTCGAGGACAAGGCTGGCGACGCCCGCAAGGTGAAGCCGGGGGACGTCTTCGAGGTCCACGCGCGGCTCGTCACCGACGAGGAGCGCGGCTGGGTCGCGCTGGTAGTCCCGTTCGCGGCGGGGCTGGAGCCGCTCAACCCGGCGCTCGCCAACTCGGGGCCGCTCGCCCGACCGGCGGAGGCCGACTCGCTCCAGCCGACCTACGTGCAGCGGATGGACGGCGAGGTCCGCTACTACTTCTCCCGGCTGCCGCGCGGCAGTTACTCGTTCCACTTCCGCGTCCGCGCGGCGAGCGAGGGCTCGTTCGTCCACCCAGCGCCGTGGGCCGAGATGATGTACCGGCAGGAGGTTCGGGGGCGCGGGGAGGGGATGCGGGTCGTCGTGGTCGGGGAACACGAGAAGGGGTGACGGTGAAGCGCAGATGGGCGATCGGCAGTGGCACCTCGAAGACACACCTCTCCCCTGCAGTTGCGGTGACCATTCATCGCATCTTCGCGCCCTGGGGATGCACCTCTCCCCCGCCCCCGCGGGGGAGAGGCTGGGTGAGGGGGCGTCGTACCTTTCGACTATCCTCACTCTCCGTGAGTCCACGCATCCAGCGCTCCGTGAGTTCCGGCTCGCGGTGGAGATCGATGGTGGCCAACACTACGAGGACGCGGGCCGTCGCTATGACCAGTCGCGTGACGAGGCGCTGAAGGCCATGGGCATCAGGACGCTTCGCTTCTCCAACCTGGATGTGCTGAGGGAGACGGAAGGCGTGGCCGAGGCCATCTGGGGTGAGGTCCAGCGGCTCACGGACAGTGAATGGGAGGCCCCCTCACCAGACCTCTCCCCCGCCGGAGCGGGGGAGAGGGAAGTTCCCAGCGAGGTCGAACATTCCCGCTGGCCGGCGCGAACCGCGCAGTCGCTTCCCGCTCTACGCAGCCCAAGATGAGGCTAATGGTCAGCGCACCTGCGGGGAGTCTGGGTGAGGGGCCGCCACCGGCGTGGGCTCGCGCGAGGGCCTTCCTCCGCACCGCCCGCGGGCGCTGCTCGCTCGGTGGCCTGGCATTCCTTCTCGTCGCCGCCTGGCTCGCGGATCTGAAGTCGAGCCTCGACTCCCCGCGCCCATCGCTCCTCATCGTCGACCGGCGCGGCGCCTACCTGGCGGAGCGGCCCGGGGACGGCGACGCGCTCGGGTACTGGCCGCTGCCGGCGGTCCTGCCCGAGCGGATCGTGCGTGCGACCCTGGAGACGGAGGATCGCCGCTTCTTCGAGCACGCCGGCGTGAGCCCGCGCTCCCTCGTCCGCGCGCTCTGGCAGGACGTCCGGAATCTCCGCGTGATCTCCGGTGGTTCAACGCTCGCGATGCAGACCGCTCGACTCCAGACACCCGGGCGCCGGACGCTCCTGCGCAAGGTGAAGGAGATGGCCGAGGCGCTACTGCTCGTCTCGCGCCATGGCCACGAGCAGGTCCTGCGCCAGTACCTGACGCTCGCCCCATACGGCCACCGGGTGCGCGGTGTCGCGCGGGCGTCCCGGCTCTATTTCGACAAGCCCGTCGAGGACCTGTCCTGGGCGCAGGCGACCTTCCTCGCAGCGCTGCCTCAGGCACCGGGTAGGATGGACCCCTACGAGCCGGACGGGCTGGTGCGGGCGACCCGTAGGGCGCACCGGATCCTGCGGACGCTGCGCGAGCGCCGGGTCATCAGCGAGGACGAGCTGGGGCAGGCGCTCCACTCCGACCTCGGGCTCGTCCCGAAGCCCCGGCGCAACGTCGCGGCGCTCCACGCCGCGCTCGCCCTGGCCGAGCGGTCGGCCGGGTTCGCCGGCCACACCCGGACCACCACGCTCGACCTGGAGCTGCAGGAGACGGTGGCCCGGCTCGCCGCCGAGAACCTCGCGCGGCTGCGCGACGCCGACGCCGGCAACACCGCGCTCCTGGTCGTCGACACCTCGGACGGCTCGGTCCTAGCCCACGTGGGCTCGGCCGACTACTTCGCCGAGGAGGAGCGCGGCGCCATCGACTACGCGCGGGTGGCCCGATCGCCTGGCTCGGCGCTCAAGCCCTTCGTCTACGCGGCGGCGCTCGAGAGCGGCCGATACACCGCCGCGAGTGAGCTAGAGGACACCCCGTACGACCTCTCGGCGGACGATGGGCGCGCGTGGCGGCCGGAGAACGCCAACCGGCAGTACTTCGGGCCGATGCTGGTGCGCCAGGCGCTCGCCAACTCGCGCAACGTGCCGGCGCTGAGGGTGGTGGCGGGCGTGACCCCCGCGAAGGTGCAGGAGCTGCTGGCGCGCGCCGGCCTCTCGGCGGCCTCCGGCGGTGGCGGCGACCCAGGGCTGGGGATCGCCATCGGCGCGCTGCCGGCTACGCTGGAGGAGCTCGCGGCCGCGTATCTCGCCCTCGCGAAGGGAGGCGGCGCAGTGCCGCTCCGGCGCTTCGCCGACGAGCCTCCGGTGGAGCCGCGCCGGATCCTGTCGGCCGAGTCCGCCGCCCTCGTCGCAGACATCCTCTCGGATCCGGAGGCCCGCCGCCCCAGCTTCGCGCCAGGGGGGCCGCTGGACTTCGATCACGCGGTGGCGGTGAAGACGGGGACGAGCCAGGGCTTCCGCGATGCGTGGGCCGTGGCCTACTCGGACAGGCTCCTGGTCGCCGCATGGGTCGGAAACCACGATCGGCGACGGATGGCCGCGGTGACCGGCCAGACCGGCGCCGCTCCGGTGGTGCACGAGGTGATGGAGGCGCTGATGCCGCTCGTCGCGCCGCACCGCCCCGTGGCGCTAGCCTTCGCGCTCCCCGATGGGCTCCAGCGGCGGACCGTCTGCTCCCTCTCGGGCAGGCTCGCCGGCAAGGGCTGTCCGCACGTCCGGGTCGAGGCCTTCGTGGCCGGGACGGAGCCGGTGGAGGAGTGCCCGTGGCACCGGGAGGTGGCCATCGACGTCCGGAACGGCCTGCGGGCCGGGCCGACCTGTCCGCCGCGCTCGGTGGTCAGGAAGGCGCTGCTGGACCTGCCCGAGCGGTACGCCGGGTGGGCGCGGGCGCAGCGGCTCGCGGTGGCGCCGCTGCGCGCGAGCCCGCTCTGCCCGCGCCCGGAGGTGGCTCCTCGGGTTGCGCTGCTGGAGCCGCTCCCCAACAGCCGCTTCCTGGTCGACCCCGAGACGCCGCGCGAGCTCTCGACGATCCGCTTCGCGGCCCGCGTCACCCCAGCCGACGAGCCGGTGGTCTTCCTGGTGGACGGCGTCCCGGTGGCGAAGGTGGGCTACCCCCACGAGTTCCGCTGGCCGGCGGAGAAGGGGACGCACGTCGTCACGGCCGCGCTCGCGCGCCGAGGGACGCTGAGCGGGGAGGTGAGGATCGTGGTGGGGGACTGAGGGGAGAGGCGCCGTGGCGACCGGCCCTTACCTCGCCTTGTGCAAGATCGTGCCGAAGCTTCCGACGGTCCAGTAGCCGGTCGGACTGCTCCAGAGGCCATGGAGGTTGTGGGCCGTGCCACTCGCGTAGCTCGTCCACGAGGGGCTGTTCCAGTAGAGAATGGTGCCGGCACCGCCCGCGACCAGGACGCTCGACGGGCCAAGGCTCACGACGGCATTGAGGGGCGCGGACGTCGGCGGCGAGAAGTTCGTCCACCGGCTCCCATCCCAGTGGAAGACCACGCCCATCCAGTTCGAGACATCGTGCCCGACGACCCAGACGTCGAGCTCGCTGCTGCCCGAAACGGCGGTCAGCCAGTTGTTCGCGCCCAGTGAGTCGCTCCACCAGGAATCGCCGTCAAAATGGGCAACGGTCCCGAATTCGCCGACAGCCCATATGTTGTTGGAGTCCAGCCCCCAGATTCCCAACAGGCGGTTCGCGGTGCCGCTCGAGTCGGCCCTCCAATCAGCGCCGTCCCAGAACAGGATCGTGCCGCCGTCTCCCACCGCCCACGCGCCGCTCGAGTCGAGATCCCACTTCGCGCCCCACACGGCGTTGAGCGAGTTGGTCGTGTTGCCTTGAACGGTCGACCAGTTGCTCCCGTCCCAGTGCAAGGTAGTCCCCAGGGCGCCAACTGCCCAAACATCGTCCGCTCCGAAACCCCAGACGCCGTGGAGCGGGCTCACTGAACCGCTCTCGGAGGTGGACCAGACGTATCCGTCCCAGTGCAGGATCAGGCCGTCTTCGCCGACCGTCCACGTGTCGGTACTGCTGCTCCCCCAGATGCCCGCGAGCCAATTGGAGTTGCCGCTCGTGAAGCTCGACCAGCCCGTGCCGTCCCAGTGCAGGCAGGTGCCGGCCTCGCCCACGGCCCAGGCCTCAGAGCTTGCGGCTCCTCCCACCCCGAAGAGGGCGAACGAGCTTCCGCTGAAGGAGCTCGCCCAGGCGGACCCGTTCCAGTGCAGGACCGCGCCATCGCTGGCGACGGCCCAGACGTCGTTCGCGCCACTTCCCCAGACGCCGCTCAAGCTGCTCGTGGAGTTGCTCACGGAGCTGGACCAACTCTGGCCGTCCCAGTGCAGGGCGGTTCCGACGTCGCCGACGGTCCAGACGTCGCTCGGACCGCTTCCCCAGAGAGCGGCCAAGGTGCTCGTGGTTCCGCTCGTAGTCGCGGACCACGACTCGCCATCCCAATGCAGGAGGGTGCCGGCGGCACCGGCGGCCCAGACGTCGTTCGCGCCGCTTCCCCAGACGCTGGTCAGTGTCGCCGTGGTTTCACTCGTGAAGGACGACCAGCTCGTTCCATCCCAGTGAACGATGGTGCCCGAGTCGCCGACAGCCCAGACATCCTTCTCCTCCGATCCCCATATGCCGAAGAGCCACGACGTGGTGCCGCTCGATACGGGCACCAGGCCAACGGAGGAGCCGTGCACGATGGTGCCCGCCTGCCCGACGGCCCAGAGATTGCCGAGGCCGAATCCCCAGACACCATTGAGCTGGTTCCCGGTGCCGCTATGAACGGGCGACCATGACGAGCCCGTGCGGTGGAGGATGGTGCCGGCCTGGCCCACGGCCCAGAGGCCGGAGGTGCCTTCCCAGACGGCGAAGAGGTGGTTCCCCTGCGGCAGTCGATTTTGCCAGCACCAGCTGTCCACGGTGCAAAGGGAGGATGACGATGAAGACGGACTGGCCAGGAAGGGCGGCAGCGTGATGGAGGCGCCGGAGACGGTCACCGCGACAGACGTCGGAATGAACGTGTAGCCGGCTTTCGTGGGGGTGACGACGTAGTTGCCGTTTACGAGGCCCGAGAAGGTGAACGCCCCTACGTTGTCCGTCCCGCTCCCAGCGCTCGCGGCGCCGCTCAGCTCGACGGTGCTGTCCGTGTACGAGACGCTGCCCTGAATCTCAAAGGTCACGCCGCTTGGCGTGGCCGCGAAATCCTGTCCGGTGAGGTCACCGTCCGTCACCGCCACGGTGCGGCTGGCCGGGCTGAAGGTGTAGTCGGTCTTCGATGGCGTGATCGTGTACGTCCCCTCGGGGAGCGAGCCGAACGAATAAAGGCCGTCACCGTCCGCCGTCGCGGTGGTCGTCACTGGACCGTCGAGGCGCAGCGTCACGG
>CAWJSR010000038.1:0-56634 GCA_963845515.1 uncultured delta proteobacterium | reverse complement strand
CGCGTGAGACCATGAGTGCATGGACAACGCCCGCGAAACCGCCGCCCACCTGCTTCGTCTCCTCCGCCGCGAGCAGGGCGCAATGGCCGACTTCCTCGTCGCCCTCGCTGACTTCGACGATCGCAGGCTGTGGCTGAAGCTGGGCCACTCTAGCCTGTTCACCTTCCTGCACCGGGAGCTCGGCCTGTCGAAGGGGGCGAGCCACTTCCGCAAGACGGCGGCGGAGCTGATCCAGCGCTTTCCGGAGGTCGTCGAGCCACTGCGCGATGGGCGCTTGTGCATCACGAGCGTAGTCGAGCTGGCGAAGGTGATCACGCCGGTGAACCGGTCGGCGGTGCTGCCGCAGTTCTTCCACGCCTCGAAGCAGGAGGCGAAGGCGCTCGCGGCGGAGATCTGCCCTCAGGTCGCCGTGCCTCGCCGCGAGGTGCTGACGGCGCTGCCGCCGACCGCCGCACGCCCGCTCCCGCAGATCGCTCCGCCCAGCCCCATGCGGCAAATGTGCGCAGAAGTTCGTCCAGTAGAACTCGCGCCCGCGTCGCCCGCGCCGGCCGCTCCGAGAACCGTCGCCGAGCCGCTCACCGCCGACCTGCGCCGCCTTCACGTCACGGTCTCGAAGCGGTTCATGGAGAAGCTCGACGCCGCTCGCGACGCGCTCTCCCACTCCCTCCCAGGCGCAGACGCCGAGGCCATCTTGGAGGCAGGTCTGGATCTCCTCATCGAGCGGGCGGCGAAGCGGAAGGGGATGTGCTCGAGGCCGAAGACCGTTAAGCCGCCCGCATCCGCCGCAGGCACGCCTGACACCGCCCACATCCCCGCCGCCGTCAGGCGCGAGGTATGGCTCCGCGACGGCGGGTGCTGCCAGTGGCCGCTGGACGGCGGAGGCTTCTGCGGCTCGACGCACCGGCTTCAGTTCGATCACATCGTGCCGCGCGCCCGCGGCGGAGAGTCGACAGTGGCCGGGGTCAGGGTCCTATGTTCGTTATGCCGCTCGCGGCATAATTGCGCATTATGCCGCCCGGCGGCTTATGCCGCGTCAGTTCACGGAAGCGCTGGGGCGCAAGCGGGTGAGCGTTCTGGACGCGGCATAATCCGGAGACTTCGATCGGAGCATCCTTGCCTCTTCACGGCACTTCGCCGTCGAGGAGGCAGACATGTTCGATCCGGCTTCGGTGAGGATTCGAGGTCCTCTCTTGGCGCACGCGCAGGGGTTTTGGGCGGAGTTGCGGCGGCAAGGCTACGCGGCGGAGTCTGCCGGGAATCAGCTGAGGTTGGCCGCCCACCTCGGCCGGTGGCTTCAGGCCAAGGGACTGACGCTTGCCGATCTCAGGGAGGACGTAGTCGCCGAGTTCCTGCGCTCCCGGCGTCGGCGAGGGTACACACACTACGTCGCACGCCGCGCCGTCGCGCCGTTGCTTAACCATCTCCGCCAGGCTGGCGTCATCCCCATGCCGACGCCCATCGTCGACAACTCGGCAGCCGGCCGTCTCACGAGGGAGTACGCCGCGTACCTTCGGCAGGAGCGAGGCCTCGTAGCATCCACCATCCGTGGATATGCCGACTTCGCGGCGCGGTTCGTGCGGAGCGAGCGTCCACGGCTGGACTGGGGCCGGCTGACTGCGACGGAGGTCACGAGCTTCGTCCTGCGCAGCACCCGCGAGTCGCGCAGCATCGGCACCTCCAAGCTGACGGTGACTCACCTGCGGTCGCTGCTGCGGTTCCTGCACGTGCGCGGGGCGATCGACCACGACTTGTCCGCCTGCGTGCCGGCGGTGGCCGGGTGGCGTCTCGCCGGTGTCCCTGCGGCTCTCGAGCAGACCGAGATAGGCCGGCTCCTGTCGGTCTTCGATTGGTCGAAGACCGGACTTCGCGACGCGGCGGTCGTGAGGCTACTGCTCCGGCTCGGGCTGCGCGCCGGAGAAGTGGCCGCGCTCAATCTCGACGACGTCGACTGGCGGGCCGGCGAGTTGTCGGTCCACGGCAAAGGGCGGCACCAGAGCCGCCTCCCCCTTCCTGCGGACGTTGGCCGCGTGCTCGCCGCGTACGTCCGCCACGGCCGGCCCCACGCAAGCGAGCGGAGCCTCTTCCTGCGCTGCCATGCGCCCCACACTGGAATGCGGTCGGGCGCGATCATCCACGTCGTTCAGACAGCACTCCTGCGAGCTGGCCTCACGGGGAGCGCGCATCTGCTTCGGCACACCGCCGCCACGCAACTTCTTCGCCGCGGCGCGTCGCTGCCCGAGATCGCGCATCTGCTTCGCCACCGGCACATCGACACCACCGCGATCTACGCCAAGGTGGACCTCGCCTCGCTGAGCGCCCTGGCGCAGCCGTGGCCGGGAGGTGACCCGTGAAACGCACGGCTCTCGCTCGCTCCGCCGAGGAGTACCTCGCGCTCCGGCGCGCCCTCGGCTTCAAGCTGCGCCACCACACATGGTTCTTGCCCCAGTTCGTTGCCTTCCTCGCGGCCCACCGGAGCGAAGTCATCACGACCGACCTGGCAGTGCGCTGGGCGCAGTTGCCGGCCGGCGCCGCACCGTCCTACTGGGCGAGGAGGCTCAGTGCAGTTCGCGGCTTCGCGAGGCACCACCGCTCGTTCGATCCTCGGACCGAGGTGCCCTCGCCCGATCTGATTCCGTTCCGTTCGCATCGACTCACGCCTCACCTATTCACGGACTGCGAGGTGGCCACGTTGATGCGCGAGGCGCGGGCTCTGCGAGGCCCACTTCAGGGAGCGACCTGCGCGACGCTCCTTGGACTCCTCGCGGCCACGGGAATGCGTGTCGGAGAGGCGCTTGCGCTCGACGATGCGGACGTCGACTGGAGCAGATCGCTGCTCACGGTGCGCAACGCCAAGTTCCAGAAGTCTCGGCTGGTCCCGGTCCACGCGTCGACGCTCGCGGCGCTTCGCGCGTACGTCGCCTGCCGTGAGCGCCTGATTCCACGAAGGCGTTGCAGGGGCTTCTTCGTCTCGCGCGGCGGGGCACGCGTCCTTCACCAGAACTTCCACCACACGTTCCTGCGACTGCTTCATCTCGCCGGCCTCGACAAGGCACCAGGGCGCCGGCCTCGGCTCCACGATCTCCGCCACACCTTCGCGATGACGACGCTGCGCGGCTGGTACCGGTCGGGCGTCGACGCCGAGCGTCGCATCGCCTCGCTCTCGACCTATCTCGGCCACGTCAGCCCGACCAGCACGTACTGGTACCTCACTCACTGCGACACCGGAGTTGCTTGCGCTCGCCGGCAAGCGGTTCGAGAAGGCGCGGAGGATGCGGCCATGACTCTTCTCGGTCCGCTACTCGAAGCGTTCTTCTCCGAACGTCTCCAGCGGCAGCGAAGGGCGAGTCCTCACACCGTCGCCGCCTACCGCGACGCATTCAGGCTCCTCCTCGCTTTCATGGAGACGCAGGTTGGCAAGGCGCCGTCCAACCTGTTCCTGGCGGACATCGACGCGCCGCTCGTTGGCGCGTTCCTCGATCACCTCGAGAAGGAGCGAGGCAACAGCATCCGAACGCGAAACGCGCGGCTCGCGGCGATCCACTCGTGCTTCCGCTTCGCGGCATTCCGCGAACCAGCGCATGCCGGCCTGATCCAGCGTGTCCTCGCCATTCCGCAGAAGCGGTTCGACCGAGACCTCGTGGGATTCCTCACCACGGCCGAGGTCGACGCCCTCCTCGCAGCGCCAGACACGACCGCCCGGCTCGGCCGACGCGACCACGCCCTTCTTCTCCTCGCCGTGCAGACCGGACTTCGTTTGGCCGAGCTCACCGCCCTGCGGGTCGAAGACCTCACCCTCGGCACCGCCGCCAACGTCCGCTGCCACGGCAAGGGCCGCAAAGAGCGCTGCACGCCGCTCTCGCGCGCTACGGCGAGCGTACTTCGCGGATGGATCTCCGAGTGCGGCGCTGCCGGGCCCGACTTCGTGTTCCGCAGCCTTCGTCGGAGCCAGCTCAGCCACGACGCCGTCGAGCGGCTCGTCGCCAAGTACGTCCGCCTCGCCGCCAGCAAATGCCCATCCCTGGCCCGCAAGCACGTCACGCCACACGTTCTTCGCCACACCACGGCCGTGCAACTCCTCGAGGCAGGCGTCGACCGCGCGGTCATCGCGCTCTGGCTCGGTCACGAGCAGGTCGAGACGACGCAGATCTATCTCGACGCCGACCTGGCCATGAAGGAGCGGGCGCTCGCACGCACCGCGCCTCCCGGCGTGAGGCCCGGACGATTCCGGCCCAAGGACTCGCTGCTCGCCTTCCTGGAGGGGCTGTGATTATGCCGCGTCGCGAGCGGGGCACTCCCTCGACCGAGCTGGCTCTGCAGCACCGCGCGGCATAATCCAGGAGTCGGCATAATGCCAACTCCACAATCTCCTCGCCGCGCGACGCCAATTCGGAGATGCGTGGATGGACCGTTACACGCTCGCCGGCCACCCGCGAGCGCGTCAGGCATCCGAGCCGGGGCGAAGCCCGGGGAGTGGGTTGGACGGATGAGGGGCGCCGCCAGCACAGCGGGGGTGGCAGGAGGCCGGCCTGCCGCAGGGGGGCGGCGGTCGCCCACTCCCCCGTCGAAAGCCGCTTCTCCGCGGCGACGGTCCTGGCGGGACCGGTCGCGACGCCGATCAGGCGACCGGGAGCGGGGAAGTGCTCGTGTCCGCTTGGAAGGACTGTGGTCAGCGCGGGGGCGGGGGAGAGGTGCATCTGGGAGGCGCGAGGGTGCGATGAATGGTCAGCGCCGGAGCGGGGAGAGGTAAGTTCCCCCGCTGGCCAGCGCGAACCGGCTACGCCACCTCCGCGAGCGGGAGCAGCCTCCGCGGGTGGTAGGTGTCCGCGAACGGCCCGTCCTGTCCCTCCAGCGCTCCGAGGACGGTCCGGCGCCAGCGCTCGGGGATCGCGGCCTCTCCCCAGAACGCGCCGAGGAGGGCGCCGGTGACGGTGGCGTTGGTGTCGGCGTCGCCGCCGCGGTTCACGACGTCGACCAGCGCGTCCTCGAAGCTGGGCGCCTGGAAGAGCTCCCAGAAGGCGAGCCGCAGCGCGACCCTCACGAACCCCTGCGTCTCCAGCAGGTGCGCGTCGCTGGCGTAGAGCTGCGGGTCGGGCTCCAGCGCCAGGTGCATGTCCTCCAGGATGGCGTCGACCGCCGCGCGGCGCACGTGGGACGAGATGGTCCGGACGCGGGAGAGGAGCCGCGTCGCGCGGATCAGCTCCGCGATCGCCTGCTCGAAGAGCGCGAGCGGCTCGGTGGGGCGCTGCGTGAGCGCCGCGGCGATGGCCGCGTTGAGCGCGACGCAGGCGAGCTGGCAGCGCGGATCGAAGTGGGTGATCGCCGAGTCGCGAAGCGAGGCGGCCATCCTGGCGCGCGGGTCCCGCGCGAAGCGGACGCCGATGGGGGCGGTCCGCATCAGCGAGCCGTTCGCCGCTGGTGGGCGTCCCTTCGCCGCGAGCCAGACGGCGCGCCCGGCCTCCAGCGGCGGCGTCCCGTGCTCCAGCGCGGCGAGCGCCTCGCGGGTCTGGGCGCCCGCGTCGAACGCGACGTGTCCCCACTCGACGTAGCGGGCCGCGACGTCGTCCGGGTCGAAGCCCCCGGTGGTGAGGAGCGAGGTGGCCAGGCAGACCGCCATCTGCGTGTCGTCGGTGACCTGGCCGGGCGCGACGCCGAAGGGGCCGCCGCCGACGATCTCGCGGTGCGGGCCGGTGGCGAGCATCGGGAAAGGCGGGGCTGAAGCCTCGGCGAACTCCAGCGTCGTCCCCAGCGCGTCACCGACCGCGAGGCCGATCAGCGCTCCACGCGCCCGCGCGCGGTCGACCGTGGTGGGGGCGTTGGGCATCGGGCCGAAGTTACTCCACCGACGGACTCGGCCGCCTGCGTTCAATCGTCCCTTGCCGTGGGGACAGGCCGGCCGGCCGCCCGCCGCGCGGCGCCAATGAGCCGCCGAATCTTCGATTCGCGGTCGCACCTCTGGCACTCTGGCCCGATGCAGCCAACTGGCGTCATACATCCCAGGGAAATGCCGCGCCCCACCACGTCGCAGGCCGAGCGTGAGGTCTGGAGCGCGCTGAAGAAGCGGCTCCCAGCGGGCTGGCATGCCTGGCACTCGCTCCGGCTCCGGAACGAGAAGGGGTACATGGGGGAAGGGGACTTCGTCCTCGCCCACCCGGAGCGCGGCATGCTCGTGCTGGAGGTCAAGGGCGGCCACGTCGAGCAGCGCGACGGCCGCTGGTCCCAGAACGGCCACCCGCTCGACCCGGCGCCCCTCACGCAGGGGCTCGACTACCAGGCCTTCCTCCTGAAGCGGCTGGACGCCTACGGCAGCGCGCCGCCGGCGTGGGGCGTGGCGACCGCCTTCCCCGACACCGAGTTCGACGAGCAGCCCGGCGCGGACGACCTGCGGGGCGCGGTCCTCGGGAAGCTGCAGCTCCACTGGCTGGAGCAGTACTTCGACACCATCGTCAAGCGTGCCATCCCCGCGCCGCGCGCCGGGCGTGGCGACTGGATCGAGCGGCTCCAGAAGCTCTGGGGCGAGAGCTGGGTCCCCTCGCTCTCGCTCGGCACGAAGGCGCACCTCGCCGAGGAGCAGCGCCTGGCGCTCGACGCGGCGCAGCTCGCGGCGCTCGAGGGGCTGCTCGGCAACGACCGGGTGCTCATCGCCGGCGGCGCCGGCTCGGGGAAGACGCTCCTCGCGGCGGAGGCGGCGCGCCGCCACGCCGCCGAGGGGAAGCGGGTCCTGCTCCTCTGCTTCACCGCGCCGCTGCAGAAGTGGCTCGCGGCGCGGCTGGCCGCCGACGGGGTGGACGTCGAGACGGTGAGCGGCCTCGCGAGGAAGATCGCCGTCGGGGCCGGCGTCGCGCCCGAGGAGGGCGACCTCACAGGCACCGAGTTCTGGCGCGCGACGTACGAGCGGGCGCTCGACCACGCCGAGCCGCGCTGGGACGTGGTGGTGGTGGACGAGGGGCAGGACCTCACGCTGGAGGGCTGGTGCCTGGTCGACGCGCTCGCGAAGGGGCGGCGGCTCTGGGTCCTCCACGATCCCAGCCAGAGCTACTGGCTCGAGCGCAGGCCGCCGACCGAGCTCTTCAAGACCACCTTCACGCTGCCGAGCGGACAGCGCTGCCCGCCCGGGATCGAGGCGCTCGCTGCGCGCTACGCCGGGAAGCCCGCGGACGAGCGGGCGATAGCCCGCGCGGTGAAGGAGGGGTCCCTCGCGCTCCTCCCCTGCGACGATCCGGCACGCGCCGCGGCCGTCGTCGGCGCGGAGCTCGATCGGCTCCTCGCGCAGGGGTTGACGCCGGGTGAGATCGGCGTGGTGTCGCTGCGCGGCCAGTCGGCCGACGGCGCCGTCCTCCGGCAGCCGCTGCTCGGTAAGCACCAGTTCGTCGCGGCCGACCACGCCGAGATGGAGGATCGGCTCGTCGCCGACACCTTCCTCCGCTGGAAGGGGCTGGAGCGGCCGGCGATCATCGTCGTCGTCGAGGGGGCGGAGGCACGGGAACGCTTCGCGACGCGCATGCACATCGCGCTCAGCCGCGCCCTCGTCGCGGCGCGGATCGTCGCGCCCACGTGCGCCCCGGGGAAGTGGCCGGCGCTCGACTGACGGGCGGAACCACTTGAACGATCGGTGCGGCCATGCGCCAATGGTGAGCGCCCGACGCGCACTCACCTGGGGGGGACATGGCCTGGCTCGAGAGCACCCTGCTGGCGGCGCTGTTCCTCGCCGGCCCCGCCGACGCGCTGGAGCCGGCGGCGGTCGTGGTGCCGTCGGGACCGTTCGTGATGGGGAGCGATCGCGGCGCCGCAGACGAGCGCCCGGTCCACGCGGTCGACGTCGCGCGCTTCAGGCTGGACCGGCACGAGGTGACGAACGCGCGCTACCGCCGCTGCGTCGACGCCGGCCCGTGCACGCGGCCGGCGCTCCCCGGCTCACACCAGCGGGCGCGCTACTTCGACGATCCCGGCTTCGACGGCTACCCGGTCATCTTCGTGAGCTGGGCGCAGGCCGACCGGTTCTGCCGCTTCGCCGGCGGCCGGCTGCCCACGGAGGCGGAGTGGGAGAAGAGCGCGCGCGGCGCGGCCCCGGACCGGCGCGAGTTCCCGTGGGGTGACGAGCCGCCCGACTGCACGCGCGCCAACATGGGGGGCGTGGACGGCTGCGTCGGCGACACCGACCGCGTCGGGCAGCGCCCCGCTGGCGCGAGCCCCTTCGGCGCGCTCGACCTGGCCGGCAACGTCTGGGAGTGGGTCGCAGACTGGTACGCGCCCGACTACTACCGCGTGAGCCCGGCGAGCGATCCGCAGGGGCCCGCCTACGGGAGCCTGAAGGTCATGCGCGGCGGCTGCTGGGAGAGCGGCGCGAGCAGCCTGCGGGTCTCCTGCCGGAAGGCGGAGCTCCCCGCGGCCTGGGCCGACAACGTCGGCTTCCGCTGCGCCTACCCGGCGGGAGGCGAGCGATGACCCGCCGACGCTGGTGTGGCCGCGCGGCGATCCTCGCGGCGGCGCTCGTGTCGGCGCTCGCCCCCTCGGTGGCTGCCGCGTGCGGCGGCTTCTACGCCGAGGAGGTCGAGGTCGACCCCAACCAGGTGATCGTGGTCACGCACCGCGAAGGGCTCGAGAGCTACGTCTTCAGGCCGCGCTTCTGCGGCGCCGCGGCCGAGTTCGGGCTGATCCTGCCGATCCCGGCGGCGCTGGCCGGGCCCCCAGCGCTCGCCGACGCCGCGCTCTTCGAGGAGCTCGACCGGTACACCGAGCCGACCCTCGTGGAGGTCTGCGAGTCCAGCACTCCGATCGGCTGCGGGAGCGTGGCCGGCGGGAAGGACGAGGGGCCACCCGGGATCGGGTCCGGCGTCGACGTGATCGATCGAGGCACGGTCGGCATCTTCACCTGGACGCTGCTCCAGGCGGACACCGCCGCGAGGTTCACCGACTGGCTGGCCGCGAAGGGCTACCCAGACGACCCCGGCGGCGCCGCCGCCTACGCGTACTACGTCGACGCGGGCTGGTACTTCGTGGCGTTCGAGGTGACGGCTGGCGCGAGCGCCCCGCCCGCGGGGATGAAGCTCTGCGGTGACCTGGGGCCCATCCAGGTCTCCTTCGCGTCGCCGTCACCGGTCATCCCGGCGCGGATCACCAGCGTGAACACGGCGGGGGCGCCGCCGCCGCTCTGGCGGGTCGCGGTCCTCGCCCCGACCGCGAAGGCGGTCGCTGGATCCTTCCGGTGGGAGCGCTACTTCTCCGGAACGCTCGGCCAGGCGCAGCTCGCCGACTTCCCCGTGCTGAAGGCTGCCTCGCTGGACGGCGAGCGGCTGTCGGTGGTCGACGTGACCTTCCCCGCCGGAGGCGCCACGGTGGACATCGAGCTGGTGGACAGCCTCGATCCCTCCGACTTCCGGAGCGAGCGGCACGTCGTGAAGGACTGCGGAGCGTGCTCGGCGGGCGGTGCGCCGATGGGGATGGCGGGCGCCGCTGCGGTGCTCGCCCTGGCCCGTGCGCTCCGGCGCGGACGGCGGCGGCGCGGCTAGGCGATCCGTCCGTCGCGGAAGTGGCGCAGCCGCGCGAACGGTGGTGCGCCCGCCAGGGCCTCGACGACGACGAGCGGCAGGCTGCTGGAGGCCCCCGTCCAGGCGCCGGTGTTGAAGTAGATGGCGCCGTTCGTTAGCACCTCGTGCCGCGCGTGGTGCGTGTGGCCCAGGACGACGAACTTTGTCTCGTCCAGCGAGAGCCGCTCGCGGAAGGAGGGGCTGTCCGTGTAGAGCCGCTCCGCCCACGAGACGTCCTTCCTCCGTCCACCGAGCAGAGACATGTGCCGGGGGACGTGCGGACAGCTCCGGTAGCGCAGGTAGTAACGGAGG
Organism: uncultured delta proteobacterium; assembly: GCA_963845515.1. Lineage (GTDB taxonomy): Bacteria > Myxococcota > Myxococcia > Myxococcales > Anaeromyxobacteraceae > DATIVK01. Next base: position 46,798 of record CAWJSR010000038.1, on the reverse strand, counting down.
ATGGCCCGGAGCCGGCTGGGGCGCACGACTGACGCGAGCCAGGGGAGGAAGGCCCGCAGGGACGCCCACAGGGAGTCCCAGTCGAAGGGCGGCGGGTCGTCCACCGACGGCTCGAGCAGCTCGATCGGGTTGAGGACGAGCGTCTGGAAGAAGAAGCCGGCCGCCTCGTCCTGCCGCGCGATCGATCCCCAGTCGGCGTACGCGTTGTTCGCCTGGAACTGCGAGCCGTGCTCCGCGTAGAGCCCGAGCGCGGTGTCCTCGTAGAACGGGGCGAACCAGAGGTGCTGCCCCGGGCGGACGCCGAGGTGGGCCGCGAGCCGGGCCTGCGCCTCGGGGCGGATCAGCACGTGGTCGTGGTTGCCGGGGACGACGAAGAGCCGGCAGCCGGGGCGCAGGGCGAAGCGCCCCAGCGCGGCGAAGACCTTCGGGTGACGCGCGTGGATGGAGTCGAGCCGCGCCAGGTCGGAGGCGAGGCCGGACGCGAGGACGCACTGGCAGTCCTCCTGCTGGCACTCCTCGTCGGTGACCGCCTGCCACAGATCGAAGACGTCGCCGAGGAGGACGAGGTCGACCTGGCCGCCGGGGCGCGGGTTCAGCTCGACCGCCTCAAGGAGGGCGGCGAGCTGCGCGTCCCAGACGAAGTCGTCTAGCCCGGGGTGGGAGCCGAGGTGGAGGTCGCTGAGGAAGACGGCGCGCCGGGTTCCCGACATAGGCGGGGATCCTACACGGTCAGCGGCCCCGGCTGGACGCCAGCCCCCTCAGGTGCTCGACCAGCTTCACCATCGCGAGCGTGTCCTGCGCGCAGTACTCGAGCAGGTGCGCGCGCAGCGCGTCCCGCTCGGGTGCCGGCAGCTCGCCACCGAGGAGCAGCCCCTCGAGCGCCGTCGAGGCCGCGCCCCCCTCGCCGATCTCGAGGTCGTCGTAGCTCAGCCCCGCGAGGAGCGCCGGCCCGACCGCCTTCATGCTGAAGCTGCCGCCGAAGGCGGGGTGGTAGACGTGGTCGCGGACGATCGGGAGCAGGTCGAGGAGCTTCGCCGAGACCGCCTCGAGCGCCTCCCGCCGGGCGGGGACGTGCTCGGCGAGGTGGTCGAGGCAGCGCCGCTCGAAGGGCGCGTTGTAGGCGACCACCGTCCTGGCCCCCGCGCAGGCGCGGACCACCGCCTCGGCCATCGCCGGGCGCGGGTCGCCGGGGCCGTCGGCGAGCCACTCGTGGTGCTCCATCGCGCCGCCGGCGTCGACCACGTGGCAGCTCACCTGTACCGGCACCGCCGTGAACGGGCCGCAGCCGGGCCAGGCGGGGATGGCGGGGGCGATCGTCTCGAAGTCGAGATACGCGACCGGCGGCACGAGGTCGTCGAGCGTGTCGGCCAGCCCCTGCTCGACCACCACGCTGCCCGCCTTCACCGCGCGGACCTGCCGCGACTGGACGGCCGACAGGGCGGTGTCCTCCGGGATGTCCTTGATCGACTCGATCCCGGCGGCGAGGAGCCGCTCGGGGAGCTTGCGCCCCATGTAGATGGTGGAGACGTGATCGTCGCCGACGCGTGGCCAGCAGCGGGCCATGAACGGGCACGCGTAGGGATCGGTGCAGTGCGGGCCGATCGCGACGGCTGGGAGCGGTCCCTCGATCGCCTCCCTCATCCGCGCGAGCTGGGCGGGGATCTGCGGGAGGAGCGCCTCGACCTCCTGCGTCACGTCCTCGCGGACGAAGAGGTTGGAGAGGTCGGGGAAGCGGCACGCGCGGTTGAGGTGCATCACGTCCGCGCGCTGCACCGGGAGGCCGCACGCACGCAGGACGTGGAGCTGGATCGCGACGTCGGGGAGGTGCGGCGCCTTCACAGAGAGGGTCGACTTGACCTCCACGATGGCGTGGCCGCCGCGGCGCCGCTCCAGCACGTCGACCGCGACGTAGACGCCGTCGGCCAGGAAGGCCGCCTCGTAGATGGCCGGCGCATCCGCGGCGAGCGCCGCCTGCGTGTCGGCCAGCTTCTCCTCGATCTCCCAGTGCTCGTGGCCGATGAGCGTACCGCCCGGGAACTCCCGCTGCGCCCGCTCGCCGACCTCGTGGCCGCGATCGAAGACCGCCTGCAGCGACGGACCTGGGACCAGCTCCGGCGCGTCCGGCTCGTGCACGCGCCACCAGAGCTGCTTCACGCACTGGAGGCCGTAGCAGAAGCGCGACTTGGAGAGGGACCGAGGAGGAGCTGGCGCGCTGGCCATGTGGCGACAGTATCGCGGGCTCGGACACCGGACCACGGCGCGGCGGCGATGAGCCGCACGAGGCCGACCATGGCCGCCGCCAGGTCCGGATGCGTCGCGGTCTCGGCGACGATGAAGATCGGCTCGCAGCCCGCGCGCCGGAGGATGGCCGTGGTCGAGTCCCGCGAGCCCTCCTCGAAGAGGACCAGCTCCTCCTCCTCGAGGTCTATGAGATCGGAGGGTGCGATCGTCTCGACGTCGAGCTCGGCGAGCCGATCGGTGACGGCCTCCGAGCCGGGGAAGAGCTCGCGCAGCCGCAGGAGCATGCCGCGCGCGTCGACGACCGCGCCGTGCTCAGCAAGGAAGTCGGCCTCGGCCAGCTCGTCGGCCAGGGACGCCGACGGATCGCGCGGCGCCAGGTCAGGCGGCGCGAGGGCGTTGGCGGCCTCCGCGTCCTCCGGCAGCAGCTCGCGGACCTTCTGCCAGGCGGCAGCGAGCTCGTCGGCACGGCCGGCGCGCTGGTGCGCGTGGGCGACCTCCCGCCACGCCGCGGCGGACTTCGGGACGAGCCCGAGCGACTCGAAGGCCCGCGCGAGCAGCGCCAGGCTCTCGACGTCGCCGGGATCGGCGGCGAGGCAGGCCTTGAGCCGGGGGAGCGCGCGCTTCGGGGAGGAGCAGGAGAGGAGCGCGCGGGCCAGCTCCCTCGCGCGGCGGACGTCACCCGGCTGGAGGGCCACGAGCCGCTCCTGGATCAGGAGCCAGACCTCGAGCTGCCCGGGATCCCGCTGCGACTCGGCCGCCTGCTCCAGCAGCCGGATCGGCTCCTCCCGCTGGCCCCCCTCGACGAGCAGGTCGGCGAGCCGGATGACCGCGCCGACGTCTGCGGGGAGGAGCAGCAGGATCCGCCGACGGAGGGCGATCAGCCGTGCCCGATCCCCGGTGGGGGCGACGGCCGCTGCGACCTGCTCCAGGAGGATGGCAGCCTCGCGGGCCATGCCCAGCTCGGCGTTCACCTCGCCCAGCCGCTCCAGGAGCGAGAGCTGCTCCGGCGCGATCGCGGCGGCCTGCCGGAGCGCGGCGGCGGCCTTGAGCGCGAAGCCGCGGGCCGAGTAGAGCTCGGCAGCCTGCGAGAAGGCCGCGACGGCGGAGGGGTCATCGCCGCTGCGCCTGTAGAGGTCGGCGAGCTTCAGGAGCGTGCGGTCGTCGGTGATGTCCGAGACCAGCCAGCCCTTCAGCGCCGCGATGGCCCTGCGGAGGTCCCCCTTTGCCGCGAGGCGGCGCGCCTTCTCGTGGACCCTCTCACGGTCGCTGGCGATGCTGATGCCGAACATGTCGCTGGTACTTCCCACCGGCGCGCGCTTTCTCGCGCCCTACCCACCAGAGCCGCGAGGGGGATGGAGTAATCTGGACGCTGGCAAAGGGGAGGCGACACATGGGCGCGTGGGGCACCGGCATCCTCCAGGACGACACAGCACTCGACTTCCTCGAGGAGCTTCGCGCCGACGAAGATCCGATGGCCATGATCCGCGAGGCGCTGGAGGCCGCCGAGGGCGCGTCCTACCTGGAGTACGACGCAGGCCAGTCGGCGCTGGTCGCCGCCGCGGTCGTGGACGCCGTGCTGAACCGCTCCAACCTGGCGGGCGGCGACGAGGAGGTCCGGGCGTGGCTCGCTGCGCTCGACCTCGCCGAGGCGCTGCCGCTGCGGGCGGCCGCCGCGAAGGCCTGCGTGCGCGTGATCGGCGCGGCCTCGGAGCTCCAGGAGCTCTGGGCGGAGAACGAGGAGGAGTTCCCCCGCTGGCGACAGGGGATCGAGGGGCTCGCCGCGCGGCTGACCGAGCCCCGCTGACGACACCGCCCGATATCCGACCCCGCCTCCCATGTGCGTCGCATGCGCAGAATGACGCATGCAGGGCGTCGCAGGGGCTCCGAGAGATGGAAGGTTCCCGGGGGAAGAATGTTGCGTGCTATACGCCCGGCGCAGGAGGCAGCGTGAGCGCAGGCCCGCGCTGGAGAGCGTGCCGAAGATCGACGACGAACAGCGGGTCCGTTACCGGGCGGCGGTGGAGGCGATGGCCGAGTGGGTCGTCGCGCGGGTCAACGCGCGCGACGTGGACGCCGACGACTACCTCGAGACGGCCCTCCAGGTGCTGCGCCGGATCGAGTCGGCGGAGACGTCGGAGCATCTCTGGATCTTCCGCGACCCGATCGTGCTCCAGGCCTCGGACAACGCGTTCGACGCGCTCGACGATCGCTCCGGCGGGCAGCGTGAGTGGCTCCACGCCGACCTCGCCAGCGCGGTGGCCGCCGTGGCGAGGTTCGACGTGATGATGTCGGTGGGGGAGTGGATCACCGCCGAGGGGCTGGGAGAGGGCGACGGTTCGGCGCGCGCCAGCGGCTCCTGACGGAGCTGGCCGGCTCACATCGGCAGCAGCAGCTCCGAGAGCCTCGTGAGGCTCTCCAGCCATCCGACGGGCTGCCAGCTCGCGAGCGACTCGTCCCGGGCGGCGGTCTGGGTGACGTCCATTCGAGTCATCGCCCCCAGCTCCTTGAACGTGACCGCGGTGACGAAGGTCTCCTCGGGATGGTCGGCGAGCACCTCGGTGAAGCAGAGCCTGGTGGGGCGATCGAACTCCAGGTACGCGCCGTGGGAGGCGTGGACCTTCCCGTCTGGCGAGCGCATCGCCAGCCGGATGATGCCGCCGGGCCGGGCGTCGAGCTCGCAGGTGACCATCGTGAAGGCGGACGGCCCCCACCACTTCGAGAGCCGATCGCTGCGAGTCCACGCGTCGAAGACCTGGTCGGGCGAGGCCAGGAAGAAGCGGGCGAAGGAGAGCTCCCGCGCCGAGGCCCAGGGAGAGGTCGAGGTCGCTTCCTGCATTCGCCGGAAGCATGTGGCCGCAGCGCCGGCGGTGCACCTCCCAGAGAGGGCAAGCGGACGTACGATGCGTCGACGCCCCACCGCCCCTTCGCGGAGGCGATCATCACCCGCGCGACGGCCTCGACTGGCGTGGGCCGGTACTGCCCGAGCAGGGGACCCAGCGCGCGCATCACCACGAGCCCGACCTGCTCGGCGGGGCGGCTCTCCGCTCGCTTCCCGTCGAGCATCGACGGCCGAAGGGCGTAGGTGCTCGCGAACCTGAGCTGCGCCACGTCGCGCTCGATCTCACCCTTCACCGACAGGTAGAAGGCGCGGGAGCTCACGTCCGCGCCGAGCGACGAGACGTCACGAACACGCCGCGCCCCGCCGTGCAGCCCGCGCGAAGGCCAGGACGGCGCCGTGATCCACGGCCCGGAACGCGTCGCGCGAACCCGCCTTCTTGATGGTCGTCCCGAGGCAGCTGAATGCGACGGTGGGCGGCTCGAGCGCCTCCAGCCCGGACGGCGACGTGAGCTCCGAGACGACCTGGACGAGCTTCGGGTAAGGAGCAGCCTGCGCGCCCCACCGAGACCACCTTGCCGAAGTGCGCATCGGCGAGAAGCCGTCCGAGCAGCACACCGCCCACGAGCCCACTTCCGCCGGCCAACCATGCGGTCGTCATGACGGACGACCGTAGCACCACCGGGTCGGCGCGAGCTGCGCGCGGCCCCTTCGAGGCGGGGAGTGGCGGATAAGCGACGGTTTTCCGCGTGGGCCACGGTGTGCCATCGACGTAGGGGCCAGTGATCACGGGGGGTTGGGCTGCTCTGGCGGCTGGACCGGACGTTGCAAAAGCACCTGCGCATGCGCCACGTCGCCATCGCAGCCACGCTCCTCCTCGCCGCCTGCACGCCCCCGGCTCCAGACGACGGGACCCCCGGGGTCGATCTCACGCCCGCGCCGGCCGCGCTGACCAGCACCTACCAGCTCACCTCGCAGTTCGAGGTCCCGGCGACGGTCGCGGCCCCGGGACCGCTGGGTGACTCCCTGCGCCTCCTCCACTCGCTGTCGGTCAACCCCGCTGGCGCGCTGCTCGACCTGGCCGAGGCGGCCGGGACGCCGGCGCTCGGCGAGCTGCGCATGGTCCTGCCCGACTCGCTGGAGGACCAGCTCGAGGGCTGGATGAACGACTCCCTGAACGCCACCACGGTGAACGGAACCTCCCCTCACGCCCGGATCGTCGCGCTCGACGACCTCGTCCGCTCGGTCCTGCTCGACTGGGACCTCCGCTCCACGCTCGACCTCCCCGCTGGTGGCTCGGGGACGCACACTCCGGTCGCCCTCGTCTTCAGCGCCGGCGGTGATCCGGTGGTCGTTCCCACGGACCTGACCGCCCCGGTGACCGCCGCCACCGGCGTCGTCGCGACCGTCTCCTGGGCGTCGGCCGGCGCCGCTCCGATCGTCACCATCGGCGACCACGCGATGGGCATCCCGTTCGGCCACTACGCGATGATCGGCCTGGACGGCGTCCTCGAGCGCCAGCTCGGCGCGGCCGGCATCGGCCCCGCGCTCGACGCGATGGTCGACTGCGCCGCCGTGGCGAGGAGCGTCGCGGGCCAGTGCGTGGGCGTCGGCTTCGCGGCCGTCTGCGTCGGCCACGAGAGCGAGCTGACGGCCATCTGCGAGGCCGGCCTCGACGAGGCCACCGCCGAGCTGGAGGAGCGGATCCTCGGCATCGACTTCAAGGCGATCCACTTCGTCTCGGGCACCGCGGCCGTCGAGGGGATCCTCGTCGACACCGGCGCGGCCACGGCGACCGGCGCCGGGCTCTCGGGCGGTGACTGGGAGTCGACCATCGACCTCGGGCAGGAGCCCGAGGCGGCGACGGCCACCTTCACGGCTACGCGCTAGCGGCGGGTGGAAGCCATGGGCTCACCCTCGATCCGCGCGCTCCTCCTCCTCGCCCTGGTGGCACCGCTCGGCTGCGGGCCGGCTCCGGCCGTCGACGACGGGGCGGCCCCGTCCCTCGCCTGGTGCGTCGGGACGCCCTTCACTCCGGCGAGGGCCCGCGGCTTCGACCACCTCGCCAACGAGGTGATCGCCCTGGCAGCTCCAGGCCACTCGATGCAGGACCCGATCGTCACCCCCGGCGCGCCGGCGGTCATCCATGGGAAGTTCGCGTACGGCGCGGTCTCGAAGGATCTGCAGGACGAGACGGTCCGTGTCTACCTCGGCGACTGCACCGGCTGGCGCTCGCTGGGCGAGGCGAAGACGAGCTCGGACGGGCGGATCGCCTTCACCGTGGCCGAGCCGCTGCCGATCGGCGTCTACGACGTCCGGCTGGAGGTGCTGGGGGACGCTTCCGTCGCCCCGGGGAGGCTCTGGATCCTGCCTCCCGGCACGCACCTCGCCATCTCCGACATCGACGGCACGCTCACCACGAGCGACGAGGAGCTGGTCGTCGACGTGCTCACCGATCTCTTCGAGCCGATCTTCAGCGGAGACGACGTGCCGGCGGCGTGGCCGGGCGGCCCCGAGCTCACGCACGCCCTCGCCGATCGCGGGTGGGTGGTGGTCTACCTCACCGGGCGGCCGTACTGGCTGACGGAGAAGACGCGCGCGTGGCTCACGGCCGGCGGCTTCGCGACCGGGGCGCTTCACACCACAGACACGAACGCCGAGGCGCTCCCGGTGGAGTCCGGCGTCGGCGACTTCAAGCGCGCCTGGCTGGAGGGGCTCACCGCGCAGGGCTTCGTCCTCGACCAGGCCTACGGCAACGCGACGACCGACCTCTACGCGTACGCGGGCGCGGGGATCCCCGCCGCGGAGACCTGGATCATCGGCCCGCACGCCGGGGAAGGCGGGACGCAGGCAGTGGCTGACTCGTGGTCAGCGCGGGCACTCGAGATAGTCGCCGCGCCGCCGGTCGTGCAGCCCTTCAACCGTTGAGCGAAAGGGGAGGATCGATGCGCAGGGCCTGGTCGAGGAGCTGGAGGGCTTCAGCCCGCTGACGGGGTGACGGGCTGCGGCAGCCGTCCCCGATGGGCCATTTGCGACTGCCTCTGCAATGCACACTCTGCGTGCAGAGGCCCGTATGACGCCTGGCGATCGGAAGGCTGTCCCTCCGCTCCGCTTTGCAGAGGTGTTTCGCGACGAGTTGAGACTTCTCCGGCAAGCGAATCCCGCTCATCCCGACGGGGGCGTACGCCTCGATCTGGCTGACGCCGACGACGCGATCGCCGCCGCCAGGGCCATGCCTCCGCCGAGGGAGGGCGCCGGAGAAAATCCGGAAGACCGGAAGTACTGGGTCGCCTGGGACGCCGCCACCTCCAGCCTCTACGACGCGGTGGGGAAGGCTGACCAGCCGCTCTCCGCGCTGTGTCTCTCGGGCGGCGGAATCCGGAGCGCGTCGTTCAACCTAGGCGTCATCCAGGCATTCGCGAAGCGCGGCTGGCTCCCGACCTTCGACTACCTGTCGAGCGTCTCGGGCGGCGGCTACATCGCCGGCTGGCTCCAGGCGTGGATGGCCCGTTGGGGAGGGGTCCGCAAGGCCCGCAGGTACGTGGCGAGGCTCGGCAGGGTGCCGCGCGTCGACGGCAGGATTCTCGGGGTCCCTCCGAGCTCACCGCACGCCCCCGAGCCTCGAGCCGTCGAGCACCTTCGGGAGTTCAGCAACTTCCTGACGCCGCGCCTCGGTCTCTTCTCCGGGGACACCTGGGCGCTCGCCGCCATCGTGCTGCGCAACATCGTGCTCAACTGGCTGGTGTTTCTCCCCATCCTCGCGGGCGCGATGGGGATCCCGGTCCTCGCCATGTACGTGTTCGACGTCCGGATCGGCACCTCGCCATCGGCGATCGTGGTGGCGCTGGCGTTGGCGGGCGTCGCTGCGACCCTCTCCTTCTACCTGCAGCGGCGGCGGGCCGAGCCCGGCGCGGAGCACCGTCGCGCGCGCAAGGTCCTGCCGATCGCGGCGGCGGCCCTGCTCGGCGCCGCAGCGGTCCTCCTCTCGTGGGCGGGACCTCCCGTTGCGGACGCGCAGCTGTTTCCGGGGAACGCAGCGCACCTGGAGCCGTCGGATCCCGGCCTGCTCCTGGTCCTGGCGGCCTGGACGCTGATCGTTCCGCTCGCCGGGTGGACGCTCGCGTGGATCATCGACGGGGCCGTCGAGGCCGCTCGACCGGGCAGGACGGCGCCCGCGCGGCCCCACCCCTGGAGCGCCCTCGAGCCTGCGGCGGAGATGTCGGCGCTGATCCTGTCGGGCGCGCTGGCGGGAGGAGCGCTGATCCTGGCGGCGAAGGGCTGGAACGCGCTCCTGCCGAACTGGGCCTGGCTCCAATGGCACCATGCCGCGTCGTTCGCCGCGGCGGCGCCGCCGATCCTCGTCCTCGCGGTGCTGCTCGCGCGCAGCATCTTCATCGCGTTCATGGGGCATCACGAGCACGGCGCCGAAGACTCCGTCAGCGCGCAGGCGCTTGGTGAGGCCGGGCGCGAGTGGTGGGGGCGCCAGTCCGGCCTGATCCTCGCGGGCGCCAGCGCCTGGGTGCTCCTCTTCGTGACCGCCGGCATCGGGGAGTGGCTCCTCGGCGTGGATGGGGCGTCCCTCTCTGCGGCCGCTGCGTGGGTGGGCGTGGGAGGTGGCGCGGCCCTGGCTGGAATGAGCGAGAAGCTCCCATTCGGAAAGGAGCTGAAGAAGAGCGCCGCCAACGTGCTCAAGGAGAACGCGGTCCTCATCGCCGCCGCCGTGGGGCTCACCGCGCTGCTGGCCGTGCTCGCGGGCGGGAACATCGCCGCGGGCGGCGCCGCCTGCCGCGCGCTGCCCTGGCTCGAGGCCTGTCCGTTGGCGGATCCGGAGCCGGGCGCCGCCCACGTGACGGTGAGCCTCGACCTGATGATCGCCGAGCTGGCAGTCTCCGCGGCGCTCCTCGGGCTCGGCTTCCTGCTCGGGTTCGTCGTCGATGCCAACCGCTGCTCGCTCCAGGGGCTCTATCGCGCCCGGCTCGTCCGCGCCTTCCTCGGGGCTTCGCGCGGCAGCCAGCGTGAAGCGGATCCATTCAGCGGCTTCGATCCGAAGGACGACCCGGCGCTCACCTCCCTGGTCAGGTCGGGCGGCGACCCGCGGCCGCTGTCGATCTTCAACGCCACGCTCAACCTCGTCGCCGGCAGGAAGCTGGCGTGGCAGGAGCGAAGAGGGGAATCGTTCTCGATGACGCCGCTCCACTGCGGCAACTTCCACGACGGCTACCGGCTGACGGACACGTACGCGGGCAAAGGCGGGATCGGGCTTGGGACGGCGATGGCCATCTCGGGCGCGGCCGCCAACCCGAACATGGGGTACGTCTCCTCCCCCCTCGTCACGTTCGTGATGGCCCTCTTCAACGCGAGGCTCGGCTCCTGGCTCCCGAATCCTGGCGCTCCGGGTGGGCGCGTGCAGGGAAGGTCGGGTCCGCGCAACGCCGCCGTCGCCCTGCTCCGCGAGCTCCTCGGAAAGACGGACGGCGACGGAAGCTACGTCAACCTCTCCGACGGCGGCCACTTCGACAACCTCGGGCTCTACGAGGCCGTCCTGCGCCGCTGCCGGCTGATCGTCGTCAGCGACGCTGGCGCCGACCGGAAGGCGAGCTTCGAGGATCTCGGCAACGCGCTGCGGAAGATCCGGATCGACTTCGGCGTCCGGATCGACTTCGAGCAGGGGCTCGACATCCACGCGAGGGGCCGCCGGGGCGAGGCGTTCGCGCTCGCGCGGATCCACTACGAGGACGTCGACGGCATGGACGCCAGGCCCGGAACGCTCATCTATCTGAAGCCGACCGTTGCGCTGAAGGGACGCGCGATCCCCGCCGACGTCCGCGCCTACGCGCGCCGCTCGCGGACGTTCCCGCACGAGTCCACCGCGGACCAGTGGTTCACCGAGTCCCAGTTCGAGAGCTACCGCCACCTCGGAGAGTTCCTGGCCATGGCGTTGGTCGACGACGTGCTGCGCAAGCCACCACGTCCCGGGAGGTTCCGCCCGAGCGACATGGCAGACCTCTCTCGGCTGGCAGACGAACGGCTGGAGGCAGCGGCGGCGATGAGGGCGGCGGCCACCGTGGGCGCCGCAGGGCCGAGCCGGCACTAGAAGGGACGGGATTCACTGCGGTCGAGGCGACCATGCGTGAACGTGCTCTGGTGTGGCTGGCAGTGGCGGTCCTGGCGCTGGGGTACTCGGGTCCGGCATGGGCCCAGTGGCAAGCCTGGGGCCTCGAGGACCGGGCCTACTTCGCCCCGATCCTCGCTGACCCCCGCGCGGCGGTCCTGAAGATCGCCTTCCCCGTCCTCACGGAGTCGGTGCCCTACGCCGTGCACGACCGACCCGGTCTCTCCTGGGACATCACCATGGGGAAGGAGATCCCGGTGGCGGGGCTCTCCGACTCGACGCTGTCATCCGACTGGCTGGAGGCTGGGAAGTCGGGGTTCGGCCTCTGGCTCCCCGTCGGCTTCCACATGATCGAGGATCTCGGCAAGGACCGCTCCAACCCCATCCTGAACGTCGACTACCGCTTCGGGCTGATGGCGAAGGCGCAGCGGGGGCTCCGGTGGAGCCCTCGGGGCGCGCTCGCCGTCGTCGGCGCCCAGGTCTACGTTGGCCACGAGAGCACGCACATCGGAGACGAGTTCACGGTCAACGCCATCGAGCGGTACGGGAGCGCCTTCCGCAGGGTGAACGTCAGCTTCCAGTTCGTGGAGGGTGCGCTTCAGGCTGGCGCGCGCTTCGAGTCTTGGCGGGCCCGGGCCCAGGCCCGGTGCCTCTGGGTCGCCTTCACCCGCGAGGAGAGCTGGTACGGGCAGGACCTCGAGTACCCCGGCGGCGCGACCGTCACGACGTCGAGCCGCAACTACGAGCCGTCCTTCGCCCTGGAGGCCGCGTACGAGGGGGACCCTACCGCCGAGCGCTGGACCTGGCTCCGGCGTCCGTTCGTCTCGATCGACCTGCGCCCGCGCACCGTCTACGGCTACGACCGCGCGTCAGCGTCGGATGGCGAGGACGTGCAGTGGTCGGTGAACGCCATGGCCGGGATCCGTCCGCCGGCCGTCTGGGGAGGCGGGCTCAGCCACCTCTACCTGCGCGGCTACTACGGCGTGAACCCCGCCGGCCAGTTCCGCAGCCAGCGCGACTACTGGCTCGTCGGCGTCGGGCTCGCCTTCCTCCAGGAGGAGCAGTGATGGCCGCCTTCCAGCGTGACTTCGTCACCCTCAGCCTCGCGCTCAATGCCCCGCACCTCAACCCCACCGACGCCAACCTGCGCCAGCACGACGGCGATCTGGCCGGGCGGTACGGCCAAACGCTTCCGCAAGCCCTGGCCAACGCCGGGATCGCGAACGATGCGTTCAACCGCTCGATGGTGATGCTCCTGTCCGAGACCTACGCGGTGGTGCACCACTTCCCCGTCCCCAGGGCCCTGCTGAAGGCCTGCCAGTTCTTCAAGAAGGTCGAGGCATCGGCCGAGGCGGGGACGACGTGGCGGGCCGGGGCGGCCGTCCAGTAGCGCTAGCTGGCGCGCGCGGGCAGCTTCGGATCGAGCGCCAGGCGGCCGGGGAGGACGCTCCCGAGCAGCGTCCGGCAGGCGTCGAGCTGGGGCGCGTTCTGCAGCAGCAGGTCCACCGGCTTGGCGCTCTGCGGCTCTAGCACGAGGCGGGCCACCGTCTGCCCGTGCATGGAGAACCGCTTTCGGTCGATCCGGGCGCGCTTGATGGCGACGAACGGCAGCTCGAAGTTCTTCGGGTGCCGCGCGAGCAGCTCGCTCATGGTGCAGAGGTCGAGCGCCTTCGCCTGCTCGGCCTTGCGGCGGGCCTCCCGCTTCTCCAGGAACACCTTGTGGATCAGGAGGCCGATGACGCCGAGCTGGTGCGTCAGGAGCTGGCGGCTCTGGCCGGCGAACTGTCCACCGATCCGGACCGCGACGGCGCGGTCCGGGCTCACGAAGACCTGGTACTGCACGTCGCTCGTCCACATGTTGCCCTGCCGCGCCTCGAACGACCCGAGAATCTTCTCCACGTTGCCTCCAGGGAAAGTGGCGCGGACGGTAGCACGAGGAGTGATGGCGCCGCGAGGAGTGGCGGACCCGAACGCCGCCTCACCCGGTGATAGGATGCCCGGCTGCGGCAGCGGTCTTCCCGACACACAGGGGGTCTTGCAGTGGGCTACGTCGAACAGAACCTCATCACGGGCGAGCAGATCAGGCATCGGGCCGAGCTTCACTGGATCGTGTTCGTGTCGCTCAAGGCGCTGCTGACGCTCTTCATCCTGCCGATCATCGAGCGCAAGTCGTCTGAGTTCGCCGTGACCAACCGGCGGGTGATCATCAAGGTGGGGTTCATCTCCCGGCGAACGGTCGAGGTGAAGCTGGAGAAGATCGAGTCCGTCGAGGTCGCGCAGACCATCCTCGGGCGGATCCTCGACTACGGGTCGATCGTCGTGAAGGGCACCGGCGGGACGAACGAGGCGTTCCGCGCGATCGCGCACCCGCTCGAGTTCCGCAAGGCGGTCAACGAGGCGCACGAGGCCCTCGCCGAGAGGTCCCGCAACACGTAGGGCCGTTCGGGCCGTTGGTGCGACGAGCTCTCAGTGCTTCGACCCATGCATAGCGCTCTGCTTGTAGCCAAAGACGCGCCGTGCATCGGCTGTGGTGAACTGCCAATTGATGCGCCGTCGGCTGGCGTTGGCGCGGGAGTTCCACGCGCGCGTCCGGCGGCTCAGCTCGGCGAAGGTGGCGACGCGGTCGCGGCCGAGACATTCGCGAGACCAGAGGCCGACCTCGATCTCGGCGGGGTTGAGCCAGCTCGCGTGCTTGGGAGTGTGATGCACGGTGAAGCGCCGCCAGAGCCTGCGACCCTCCAGCTCGCCGAAGGCGTCAGTGAGCGACTTCTCGCAGTGAGTGTTCAGGTTGTCCATCACCAGGTGGATGGACTTGGCCTTCGGGAAGGCGTCCGCGATTCTCTTCACCGCGTCGGCGAACCGAGGCGCCTTGCGGTCGCGCGTGGCGTGGGTCAGGTGTCCGCCGAATCTTGGGCGCTACGATACAGAAGATGTTGGCCGTCCCGTGGCGCACGTACTCGTAGTCGCGGCGGGCGACCCGGCCAGGCGCCATGGGCGTGCCGGGCCGTGCCGAGTCGAGGAGCTGGACCGGCTCGCTCGTCGAGCGCCACGACGGGCTCGCGCTCATCGACAGGCTTGGCAAGGGTTTCGAGCACGTCTTCCATCCGCGTCAGGTACTCCTCATCCACCTTCGGGACGCACCACATTTTTTTCCCGCCACGGCTTCAGCTCGTGGCGATTCAGCATCCTGCGGATCGTCTCTCGGCCCACCGTGGCGACGATCTTTCGGCGAGCCGCCTCCTCGGCGATCAACGTCAACGTCCACTCCGCCCGACCCGGCGGTGGCGGCGCGCAGACCATCGCCACGATCGCCGCCTCCTTCCGCGCGTCCAGGAGCCTCGGCGACGTGGGCCGCGCATCCTCGCCAAGCGCCTCGGCGAGCCCACCCTTCAGGAAGCGCCACCCGACCCGGCGAACCTCCCTCGGGTACGTGCCGGCGGCCGTCGCAGTGTCGGCCATGGTCCAGCCCCGATCGAGCAGCTGCAGAATGCGCACGCGCCGCCAGACCCGCGCCTTCACCTTCTTCTTGGCCAAGGCCTTCAATTCCACCCGGTCCTCGGCAGAAAGCTCGAGCCCGGGGAACTCGCCGGCCGTCTTCTTTCGTGAGCTCACCGCCATGGCTGTAGATCAAATCACTCACCCCAGCGCAAGCTCTCTGATCGCCTCCGCTGGGTCGGAGCACTAGGGGGAGTGCGTGGCCAGTCCCGCGACAAGGCCGCCATCAAGCGGCTCGGCTTCGTCCTCGCGAAGGCCGGCGACGAGAGCTACCTCATCGATCCCCGCTCCTCGAAGCTTCCCGCAGTCGAGCTGGGCCAGGACGAGGCGCTCGCCGTCTGGACCGCGGCGGTCGCCGCGCTGCGCCACTCCGACCATCCGCTGCGCGAGGATCTGGAGAACGCGCCATCGCGCCGCCCGAGCCCTGGGCCGGGGCCCTCGCCGAGGCGATCGCGAAGCGGCTGGAGACCGTCCTGGAGTACCGGGCCGTCGCCGACGATCGCGTCGAGTCCAGGACCGTCGAGCCGCGCACCCTCTTCCAGCGGGACGGCCGCTGGTACCTCGCCGCGTGGAACATCGCGAGGGGCGAGGAGCATCTCTATCGGCTCGATCGGATCGCCACGGTCGTCCCCGGCACCCGCGTCTTCGGAGAGCACAAGGGGCCGCCGACCGCCCGCTACTCGAAGAACCTCTTCTTCGAGTCCGGCCAGGAGCGGGACGTGACGATCCGCTACTCCGGTGTCAGCGCGCTTCACGCCCGAGACCGCAAGGTCGGCCGGCTCCGCGAGGAGCAGGGGGGCGCGGTCTCCGTCACGACGCGCTCCAATCCCGGGAACTACCTGTTCGGCGTGCTGCTGGGGCTGGGCGGCGAGGCTGCGCTGGTGGGGCCGGCGGACGTGGCCGAGACCTTCGAGGAGAGGCTGGGGGAGCTGGAGAGGATCTACCGGTAGAGCCTGTCGGCGTCACGGCTCCGAACGGTCGACGAAGACGCAGCCCGTGCGGACCACCTATGCAAGCTCCCAGAGCCGGCGGATGGGCACAGCGTGGAGTCCGTCGCCGAACGGAAGCGTCGCCTCGCCGTCGTACAGTACGACGCCGCCCTTGAAGCGGGCGCCGGTGGCCTGCTGCAGGCGCCGCAGGCCGCGGAAGTCCGACGCGGTCACGGTCGCACCCGCCTTCACCTCCACTCCGGCGAGCTCCGTGGCGCCCCGCTCCAGGACCAGGTCCACCTCGACCCCGTCGCGGTCCCGATAATGGAAGAAGCGCACACCCTCGTGCCGCCAGCTGGCCTGCCGGCGCAGCTCCTGGAAGACGAACGTCTCCAGCAGTGAACCGAGGGCCGGCCGATCCTTCCAGAGCCCCTCTGCGTCGAGGCCGAGCAGCGCGCACGCGAGCCCCGTGTCGCCGACGTGAAGCTTCGGAGTCTTCACGAGCCGGCTGAGACGGTTGGAGTGCCAGGGCGGGAGCGTGTCGATGAGGAAGACCCGCTCGAGCAGCGTGACGTAATCGCGGATGGTGGGGCGACTGACCTGGAACGGCGCGGCCAGGTCGGAGACGTTGAGGAGCCTCGCAGTCTGGCCGGCCGCGAGAGACAGGAGCCTGGGCAGTGCATCGAGCGCGGAGATGCGCGAGAGCTCCCTGACGTCTCTTTGGACGAGCGCCTCGATGTAGTCCCGGTACCACGCAGCCCGCCGCCGGGCGGAGGGGCGCTGGACGGCCGCCGGGTAGCCACCCGCCGCGATGCGCTCGGCAAGCTCGCGGGCCAGTCGGGGGCGGCTTCCGGACGGGAACTTGCCGTCGAACAGGGCCCCGACGAAGTCCACGTCCTTGCCCGCAAGCTCCGCCTGGGTCAGCGGATGTAGCCGCACGATCTCCATCCTTCCCGCGAGCGAGTCGGACAGGTGGGGAACCAGCAGGACGTTCGCCGATCCGGTGAGCAGAAATCGGCCCGGGGTCCTGTGGCGGTCGACGGCGACCTTCAGCGTGGAGAACAGGTGGGGGACGCGCTGGACCTCGTCGAGGATGACCCGCGCGGGCAGCTCGTCCACGAAGCCGACGGGGTCCTCGGTGGCCGCGGCCAGCGTGCCGGCGTCGTCGAAGGTGAAGTACCCGTATCCCGACCGATCCCCGACCGCGCGCGCCAGCGTTGTCTTCCCGGACTGCCGGGGACCGTGGAGCAGGACGACGGGGGTGTCGGCGAGCGCCTCCAGGAGCCTGTCTTCGGCGAATCGCGGGTAGAGGGCGGGAGGTTTCATGGGCGGCTAATCGTAAGTCACAGCCTCGGCTATCTGCAATGATGCCCAGCGGCGATGTGAAAGCGACCAGCGCGGCGACCACCTTCGGGGCAAGCGGCGCGCCCGAGGTCGCGCCAGTAGGCGAAGACCGGCGGGAGCGCGGTCCGTGCCTCGGTGGCGCCGAGGTGGAGAAGCCCCGCCCCGTAGCCGCGCTCGAAGGCGTCGTGGATCCGCCGCGCGGCGGCGGTCTCCGGCCCCGGCTCGTCCGGAGCGGCTGGACGCGGAAGGACGTGGCCGGCAGGGGTGAGGGAGAGGGTGAAGGGGGTGGCCACGGGCTACTCCTCGCGCCACCGACCGCTGAGCTTGAGGCCGGGCACCCGCTCGAAGTGCTTGCGATTGCGCGTGAGGAGGACGCCGCTCGCGGCGATGCAGGTGCCCGCGATCATGTAGTCGGCCATGCCGATCGGCTGACCCTTCGCCTCGACCTTGAGGCGGGCCTCCGCGGCAGCCGCGGCCTCCTCGGGGCCGAAGGGGAGGATGGTCATCGCTTCGAGCAGGGTCTCGACGTCCCGGGCCTGGCGCGGCGTCCTGGCGCCGGAGCGAAGCTCGAAGGCGGTGATGGCGGTGGTGGCGAAGGATCGCGACTCGAGCTCGAGCGCGATCCGGTCCGCCCACGCGCCGTGACCGCGGAGGTAGTCGATGAGGACGTCGGAGTCGGCGATCATCATCGCCACTTCCCCCTGAGCTGGGTCACGGAGCGCTCCAGCGCGTCGCCCTCGTCATCGGTGAAGCTGCCGCGCAGCGCGAGGGCCTTCTCGACCTTCTCCCGCCGCGCGCGGTGCTGGCGGAGGTAGAGGTCGAGCGCCTCGCGGATGACGGCGGAGAAGCCCTTCTCGTGGCGCTGTGCGGCGATCTTGAGCAGCTCGGCCCGCTGCGCGTCGGTGATCTCGACGGTCGTACGCATGGTCGAGGCATACATGCATGTGCATGCAGGTGCAACCCTGAGCGGGTCACGTTCGGCGTCTACGAGCGCTGGCGGGATCGGCTGGTCCTGCTGGGTAAGGGCCCGAAGCGACCCGTCACGAGATGGAGCCGAGGGCCGATGGCTCGGCATCAGCGCGCTGCTCCCACTCATGCGCCAGCGCCCTCGCTGCACGCCAGGCCTCCAGCTCGCTCGAATGCCAGTCGGTCACCAGACTCTGGGAGGTGTCGCTGCGCCGGTGCAGCACCACCTCATGGCCGAGCGGCCACTCGGTGTAGCGCAGGTACCAGCCCCGCGATCGGAGCTCGCCCCGGATCTCCTCGGCTTCTGCCGCGGCGGAGTGCAGTCCCGCGGATCCCATGCCCGTTCCGTAACGGCTCGCATGGGCGGGCGCCACGGCCCCGCACGGAGGCGGGGATCTTCTCCCCGACGGGGTTATGTGATCTGGGGGCAACACGCCGTGCCGCTCATCAACTGGGTGAAGTCCCTGCCGTGATGGCGAACGAGCACCCGATCTCAGCGGCGACGCTTCGCGCGCTCGCAGAGGGAATCCGGCGCTTCGACGCCGAGCGCTTCTTCGACGCTCACGAGGCGTGGGAGGACGCCTGGCGCACCGAGCAGGGGGAGGTCCGGGAGCTCCTGCACGGCCTCATCCAGATCGCGGCAGGGTTTCACAAGGGGCTCGTCCAGGGACGGCCGGCAGGGATGGTGAAGCTGCTCACGCGGGGGCTCGGCCGCGTCGACGCGGCTGGGCGGACGGAGCTGGTGACGCTCGAGCCCTTCCGCTCCGACGTCGCGCGCTGGATCGAGGCCGCGCGCGACTGGGAGCCCGGACGCGCTCGGCCCGAGCTGTCGCTTCCGAAGCTCGGGCCGCAGGGCCGCGGCTCGTGATCGCGTGGCAGCGGCGTCGCGCAACGACCCGTGTCCAACCGGCTATGCCAGCACCCGCTCGATCTCGGCTGGATCGCACGGCTTCGCGACGTGCCCATCGAACCCGGCCTCGATCGCCTTGAGGACGTCGGCGGGTTGCGCGTAGCCGCTGACGGCGAAGACCCTGGGCGCGTCGACGGATGCGCGGAGCGCCCGGGCGACCTCGTACCCGTTCATCCCCGGCAGCCCAACGTCGCAGAGCACGATCTCGGGCGGGTTGGCGCGCGCCCGTGCGAGGGCGCCTGGGCCGTCGTATGCGACCTCGACGGTGTGGCCGAACATCCGCACGACCTCCGCGAGCGAATCCGCCGCATCGGCGTTGTCGTCGACGATGAGAACGCGGCGAACCCTGGGGGTGCGCTGAACGTTCGCCGGCAGCTGCACCTCCGTCGAGGCCGCGCGCACCAGCGGAAGGCGAATGAGGAACTCCGCTCCCTTGCCGATGCCGCCGCTCTCCGCGCGCACGCCTCCCCCGTGCAGCTCGATGATTTCCTTCACCAGCGCCAGCCCCAGGCCGAGCCCACCGTTGGAGCGAGCCAGCGTGCGTTCACCCTGGACGAACGGCTCGAAGACGTGGGGCAGGAGCGCCGGGTCGATCCCGGCGCCGGAGTCGCGCACGCGAAGCTCCGCCTCCACGCCGGTGGCGCAGAGCGAGAGCGTCACGTCGTCACCGGCGCTCGTGAACTTCGCGGCGTTGTGCAGCAGGTTGCCGAGGACCTGCGCGATCCGCGTCGCGTCGGCGACGGAGTGGACCGGCGACTCCGGGAGCACCACCTGGAACCGGATCCCGCGCTCCTCCGTCAGCAGGCGGAAGTCCTCGGCGGCGCGAAGCGCGACCTCGCGGATGTCGACGCGAGCCCGGCGAAGCTCGATCTTTCCGTGCGCGATCCTCGTCACGTCGAGGAGATCGTCGACCAGGCGCGCCAGGTGGTCGACCTGCCGCTTGATGATCGCGAGGGGCCGCGCCGCCTGCGCCGTCGCCGCGCCCGTTCGCTCCATGATGTAGACCGCGTATCGCATCGGCGCGAGCGGGTTGCGCAGCTCGTGCGACAGCATCCCGAGGAACTCGTCCTTGCGGCGGCCCGCGCTCCGGATCGACTCACGGCTCGCCTCCAGCTCCAGGTTGGAGGCCGCCAGCCGGGAGGTGCGATCCGAGACCCGCTGCTCCAGGTCGGCATTGAGGGCTCGAACCTTCTCCTCGGCCTGCTCGCGTTCCGCCACCTCCAGCCGCAGCTTCTCGTTGGAGACGGAGAGCTGCAGGTACGGCTTCCTCACCCAGGCCGCGAAGGCCCCCTGGTAGATGAGATAGAAGGCCCCGACCTTGTAGACGTGGCCAAGGACGTTGAACGTGTCGAAGCCGGTCCGGTAGGACGCAAAGGCGGCCTCGCCGAAGGCGGCGAGGACGAAGGCCGCCGTGTAATTGAGGAACAGCCTGTCGCCGGTCTCGTGCATGCGCCGCCAATAGGCGACCAGCGCCAGGAGCAAGCAGGCGATCACCAGGTATTCGGAGAAGACCTTGAAGGGCGTGAGCCCCACCCCCACCACGAAGGTTGCGGGCAGGTGCGTGGGGAAGAACGTGACGCCGGTGAACACCAGCCCGGTGGCGAGGAGGGCGGCGGACAGCAGCGACCGCTTCGTCAGCCAGCGGCGCGGCTGGTCCGGACGGATGAAGGCGCTCAGGAGCAGCGCCGCCGCGTTCAGGAGCCTCGCCGCGATCCAGAACTGGGTCGACTTGTTGGTGGAGTTGGCCGTGAGGAACGCCGGCATGGCCGCATTGCCGAGCGTGTGCATGAAGTCGATGAGCCCCGTGGCGAGGAACGCCGAGCCGAGGAAGAGGGCGTGCCGATCCCTGGACTGGTCGTAGGCGTACCAGCCCACGCCGAAGAGCGACAAGGAGACCACGATGCTGAAGAACTCGGTGACGTTGTGGAAGACCAGATACGAGCTGACGTCCATCAGGCCAAGGAGCTGAGCCGGAAACAGCATCACCAACAGGAACGGCAGGGAGGCCACCGCGAAGAGCGCTGCCAGGGTGCGTCCGGCCGCGATGCGCGTCGTCTGCTCCGACATACGGCGCTCCCCGGGACCGGGGCGGCTTCGCCCGACATGGATCCATGCCACGTCCCCTCGGGATGCTACCTCACGGCGAATTGCGAATGCAGCCCCCGGGAGCGCGATGCCCGCTTCCAGCTACACCCACCTCAAGCCGCCATCCGCCGTGAAGAGCAGCCCGCACCGCACCGCCCCCTCGCGCGCCAGCCCCAGCTCGACGAGGATCCGGGCGTAGCTGCGGACCTGCTCGACGTAGTCGGGGTGGCTCTTCGTCACGTCCGCCGCCGGCGGGGCGTCGGTCTTGAAGTCGATGAGCTGCAGGCCGCCTGCTCGCGCGGCGAGGAGGTCGATGTAGCCGACGAGCAGGAGGCCGTCGCGTCCCTGCGCCACCGGGTACTCGAGCCGCAGCGCGTCGCCGGGGAGCTCGCGCAGCCCCTCCTTCGCCAGCGCCGCGAGCGCCCGCTCGACGTCCTGCGCCGCCTCGGACCGGTGCTCGCCCAGCCCAGTCGCCTGGGCCGCCTTCGCGACCGCCGACGCCGGATCGAGCATGGGATCGCCGAGCGCGAGGCCGATGGCCGTGTGGACCGTCTCGCCGAAGACGCTCCCGAACCGCCCCTTCCGCGACTTCCACCACTCGCCGGCGTCCCCCTCCCGCTCCTCGTCGGCGACGCGGTGGGCCTCCGTCGACACGCCCTTGGGTACGAAGCGGGGGCGCCCCGCCTCTGCGGACGCATCGGCCCACTCGCGGGCAACCTCCTCTGACCTCGCCTTCGCGGTCTTCGGCGCGCGCGGGGGGAGCGGAACGGCCCTCCTTGCCCAGTTCGGCGCGCCGACGTCGGTGAAGGGCTCGAGCGTCACGACCGCCGGCGCGTCGGGCGGTCCGATGAGCGCAGGCGTGATGCCCGCCTGGCGCAGGCCGCCGGAGCGCGGCAGGACGAGCAGGTCCCGCGCGCGCGTCGCCGCGACGTAGACGAGCCGCAGCCGCTCGGCGCCGAGGTACGCCAGCTCGCGGTCCAGCAGGTCGCCGCCGGCCGGCTCCGCCCATGAGAGCCCGTCCAGCGCCATCGCCCAGGCCGCGCCGTCGCGGGCGACGAACCAGGCGCCCTGCCGGTCGCGCGGCGCCAGCTTCGCGTGGCCGTCCCACCAGGCGACGATCGGGAACTCGAGCCCCTTGGCCTGGTGGATCGTCATGATCTGGACCGCGTCGCCGCCCACGGGCCGCGGCGGATCGATCGTCACCGGCTCCAGCGCCCACTCGCGCAGCCGCGCCGTGACGCCGTCGTAGTCGAGCCCCTCGGCGCCGGCGATCCGCTCCACCTCGAGGCAGAGCTCGCGCAGCCGCTCCAGCCGCTGGGCGCCGTTCGGGCCGAAGGCGACCGCGCGGGCGAGGCCGGTCCGGTCGAGCAGGTCGCGCGCCGTCTGGCCGGGCGGGCGGGCGAGCCGCTCCCTGCGCAGCCCGGCCACGATCTCCTTGGCCGCGCGGACCCGCGCGACGGCGGGGTCGCGGTCGTCGTCGGCGGACGCGCGCTCGCGGGCCAGGTCGGCGAGATCGACGGCGAAGAAGGGGGCGCGGAAGAGGGCCGCCTGGGCGACGCCGTCGTCGCGGTCGGCCACGGCGCGCAGGGCCAGCAGGAACTGGCGGTGGAGGGCGTCGTCGAGGAAGAGGGTGCCGCCGCGCGCCGACCACGGCACGCCGAGCCGGTCGAGCTGCGCGATCAGCAGGCCGACGTGCGCGGTGGAGTGCGCGAGCACCGCGACGTCGCCGAAGCCGGCGGGGCGCACCGCTCGCGTCGAGGGATCGACGACGCGGGTCTCGGCGCCGTCGACGGTCGCGCGGATCCAGCTCGCGAGCGCCCGCGCCTCGACGGCGCGCTCGTCGTCCGCCTTGCCGGTCGCGCTCCCGATCGGGATGACGATCACCGCCTCGTCGCGGGAGCGCGCGCGCCCGGCGGCGAGCGGCACGTTGGCGACGGTGCCGTGCTCCGCGTCGAACGGGGCGCCGCCCGCGGCGACCGTCCCGAGCAGCGCGTCGTGGCGCGCGTTCAGGTGCTCGATGAGCGCCGGCTCGGAGCGGAAGTTGGCGGTCAGCGAGAAGGCGCGGCCGCCCCCTGCGAGGACGATCGACCGGACCGCCTCGTAGACGGCGATGTCGGCGCGGCGGAAGCGGTAGATCGACTGCTTCGGGTCGCCGACGACGGTGAGCCGGCCGGGGGCGAGCTTCACGTCGCGCCACGAGGCGGCGCCGGCGCCATCCTCGCAGAGGTAGAGGACGATCTCGGCCTGGAGCGGATCCGTGTCCTGGAACTCGTCGACGAAGACGTGGCGGAAGAGGCGCTGCAGGCCGGCGCGGACCGGCGGGTGGTCGCGCAGCAGGTCCCGGAGCTTCAACAGCAGGTCCACCTGGTCGACGGCCCGGTGACGCGCCTTCACCTTCTCGTACATCGCGACCGCCGCCGGGGCGACGCGGACGAGCCGCGTGGCGACGCAGCGCGTGAGCGGCGCCAGCGCCTGGTCGCGGAGCGGGTCGCCCTCCTTGTGGTCGGTCCACGCCTTCCACGCCTTCCAGCCCGGACGCGTCGTCCGGGAAGTCCCGCTTCATCTGGAGCTTCGGCGCGCCGGCGACGAGGTGCGCCAGCTCGCGGAAGAGCGCGGCGGGATCGGTCTCGTCGAGCAGGGCGACGAGCCGCTTCACCGCGGCGGCCATCCAGCGGGAGCCGC
This sequence comes from uncultured delta proteobacterium, assembly GCA_963845515.1. Taxonomy (GTDB): domain Bacteria; phylum Myxococcota; class Myxococcia; order Myxococcales; family Anaeromyxobacteraceae; genus DATIVK01. Next base: position 23,198 of record CAWJSR010000038.1, on the reverse strand, counting down.
GCCCGGCGCCGGTGCGAGCCCTTCGCGAGCGCGATGAACTCCTTCAGCGCGTCGATCGTCTTCAGCCGCTCGAACCGGGCCGGCTTCGCGTCGGCCGGAGGGGTGTCGCGGTGGAGCACGAAGCCGGCGAAGAGCCGGTCGAGCCCGACCTCGTCCCGCCACTCCCCCTCGCGCGTCCCGGTCCGGAGCTCGGCGGCGATCGCGAGCCGCAGGGCCTCCTGCGCCTCGGCCGCCTGCTCGGCGGTGCAGCCGGCGCCGTCGAGCTCCTCGACGAGCCGGCCGGCCTCCGCCGCCTGCAGGAGCAGCTCGAAGGCCTCACCGCAGAGCGCGTCGGCCTCCTCGACCACCTCGTAGGACGGGCTGAGGCGCGCCTCGACGGGGTGGCGCCGGAGGAGCCGATCGGCGAAGCCGTGGATCGTCCCGATGAAGGCGGTGTCGGCGTCCGACACCGCGCGGGCGAGCCGCTCCCGCCGCTCCCGAGGCCGGATCCCTCGCCAGCTCGGCGAGGAGCCTCTCCCGGACGCGGAGCTTCAGCTCGCCGGCCGCCTTGCGGGTGAAGGTGATCGCGGCGATCTCGGAGAGCGGGATCGGGTCGCGGTCGTCGGGCGGCGCGACCATCGCCACGAGCCGATCGACGAGGAGCGTGGTCTTCCCCGTGCCGGCGCCGGCGTCCACGATCACGTTGACGTCGCGGGCGGCGATCGCGCCGTCGCGCTCGGCCTGGTCGGGGGGGCGCGTCGTCATTCGGCCTCCTCCTCGGCGGGGACGCGCAGCGCCAGGTACTCGCCGGCCGCGCCGCCGGCGCCGGCCGCCGCCGAGCGCCCGGGGACGTCCTCGCCGCAGACGGGGCGGAAGCCGGCAGTAGGTGCAGTCGTCGCCGAGCGGGGTCGGCGGAAACTCGTGGCTGGCGAGCAGGCTGGCCGCGATGGCGAGCCACCCCTTCGTCGCCGTCTCCAGCTGCGCGTAGTCGCCGCGGAAGGCGCGCTCCTCGCCGTGCTGCGCGTAGGCGTAGGCCACCTGAAGCCTCTTCGGGACGTCGAGCTTCGCCGAGAGCCTCCGCGCGACCAGGCCGTAGAGCCCGAGCTGCACGTCGCGGCCCGGCGTCGGCGCCGCCTCGTCCCCCTCGCGCAGGTGCGCCTTGCCGGTCTTGAGGTCGCGCAGGAGGGCGTGCCCCTGCTCGACGTCGATCCGGTCGATGTAGCCGTGGACGCAGAGCGGCGGTCGCCCGCTTCGAGCGCGAGCGGAGCGTCGTAGCCGAAGGGCAGCTCCACGCCGACGTAGCGCTCGAGCGGGAGGGCTCCAGTCGTAGGCGAGGAACCGCTCGACGTCGCGGTGGAGCCGGCCGCGCTCCTTCTCGACGACGCCGCGTCCGACGAGCGGCCGCGTCTCGAGGAGCGCGTCGAGCCGTCCGTCGGCGAGCGCCTTCGCGGCGCCGAGCCAGTGCGCGAACGTGCGCTTCCTCGCGGTGAAGGGCTCGCCGTGCGCCTCGTAGAACGCCTCCATCGACTCGTGGAAGAGGCTGCCGTACGAGAGGGCGTCGAGCTCACGCAGGGTGGGGGCGCCGGCCGGCTCGCTCCAGCGGAGGACCCGCCGGAAGAAGAAGCCGAGCGGGCAGGAGAGCAGCTCGCCGAGCGCCGAGGCGGAGATCGCGCTGCGCCGGGTTCGAGCCCCGGGAGCGGCGGGACTGGCGCGCGCGCGCCGATCAGGCCGGTGTCGGGCCCCAGCGCCTCCCGCCGCCCGGAGCGCCAGGATCGGAGCGATCGCGACCGCCGCCTCCTTCGTCCACGCGGAGGGGACCTCGCCGCGCGCGAGCCGCCCGGTCCTGCCAGGCGACCTCGCCCACCGGCCGCTCGGCGCGAAACCGGGCTGCCTCCTCGCGCGCGGGGGTGAAGGCGGTCCTGCGCGAGCGAGGCGAGGCTGGGGATGGCGGCGTCGTGGAGCGGGTCGGGACGGCCCAGGGCCGCGCCGACCTCGACGAGCAGCGACGAGGGCTCGCGCTCGCTCCGCTCGAGGTCGTTGCGCGGGAAGGAGAGGGCGAAGGAGCGGTCGCTGGCGCGCAGCGCCGCGTCGAAGGCGTGGAGCTGCGAGAGGACGCGGTCGGCGGAGACCGGCACGAGGAGCGGGTGGGCCTCGAGCCGCATGGCGTCGGGGAGGACCGGATCCTCGCGGACCGCCGACGGCAGCGAGCCCTCCGCGAGGCCGACGACGCGCACCGCGGCGAAGTCGAGCCCCGCGGCGGCGGCGATCGGGCCGACGAAGACGGCCGGCTCGCCGAAGCGGGCGACGGGGAGGTGGATGGAGCGCAGCGCCTCCTCGACGAGGTCGAGCGCCGCCGTGCCCCGGAGCACGCTCCCGACCGCGTCGCCCCTTGCGCCCGCGAGCGCCTCGTCCAGCAGGGCATGCAGCGGCGCGCCGTCGGCCGGGGCGAGGAGCCACCGCTCGACGAACGCGACCAGCGCCGGCGCGAGGGTGGCGAGCGGCGCGTGCTCCACGACGAGCCGGGCGAGCGCCGCGAGGGCGTCGAGCGCCGGGCGGGCGGCGCGGAGCCACTCGAGGTCGTGCCCGCCGTGGAAGTCGGCCCCCTCGGCCTCCGACTCCGCCTGGAGCGTCGCCTCGCGCGCGGCGGCGCGCGCCGGCCACTCGAGCGCCTTCGCCGGCTCGCCGGCGTTGCCGCCCACGGTCCCGAGCGACCAGGCGAGGGTGGCCGCCTCCTCGGTCGAGAGGTGCTTCCGGTCGCCGCGCTCTGCCCGGAGCGCCGGCAAGAGCGCGGCGACCGCGTCGGCGGGGAGGAAGGCGGCGAGCGCGCGCAGGAGCGCGAGGGCGCGGGCGCCGCCGCCCGTCGAGACGAGCGGGACGCCGCCGGCGACGTACACGGGGAGCGCGCCGCCCTTCCACGGGAGGCGGGAGAGCCGATCGGCGACGAGCGGGAGCGAGCGCCCCCTGCGACGGGACGAGGATCGCCACGCGCTCGAGCGGCGTCTTACGCTCCAGCACCTCGCGGGCGACCCAGTCGGCGGCCGCCTCCAGCTCCTCCTCGACGCCGGCGTGCTCCGAGACCTCCACCGTGCCGTCCCGGCCGCGGCTGCGAGGGCGGTCCGTCGCGGCGAGCAGCGCCGGCGGCGCGAAGAGGAAGCGGGTCAGCAGCTCGCGCTCCGTCGCGAACTTCGGAGGGAGGGGCGCCCGCGGCGAGGGCCTCGCGGGCCGCCTTGCCGAACAGCGCCTCGACGCGGGCGAGGTGGCGCTCGCGAACGGGGCGCGCGACGGAGACGGCGAGCGTCGCGCCGGGGAGAGCGCGGAGGAAGCGGGAGAGCGCGGCGGTCTCGCGGCCGGTGATCGTCGCGAGGACGGGACCGGTCGGCAGGCGCAGGCCGCCAGCGAGCAGCTCGGCGGCGCGCAGGTAGCTGCGGGCGGCCGTCGCGCTCGGCCCGGCCGACGCGGAGACGCTGCGCCAGAGGAGGGCGAGGTCACGCCACTGGGGCGTTCCGCTCGGGAGGGTGTCGGGCGCGAGCGCGGCCCCCTCGAGGTCGTGGATGGCCGACGCGAAGGCCTCGGGCCACCCCGGCGTGCCCCGCAGCAGGTCGGCGTCGAAGTACTCGAACGGAAGCGTCTCCTCCTCGAGGAGCGCGAGGATGCGCGCGGGGCGAAGCCCCTCCTCGCCCGCGCGAAGGTCGCTTCCTCCTGCGTGGAGCACCTCCATCGCCAGGGTCGCGGGCCCCACGAAGCGGGTGCCGGCGAGCGCGCTCGCGCGGCCGCTCGCCACCAGCGCGCGGCGCAGCGCATGGGCGTGGCGCTCGGTCGGGACCAGCACGGTCCGCACCGGCAGCGGCCCGGCGGCGGGGAGCGCGGCGACGAGATCGACCAGGTCGGCGGGCGACTGGAGGAGCGGGTGCGAGGACATCGGGCGAGAGATTAGCAGGGGGACGGACGCGAGCGGCGGCCCGCGCGAGGACGCCAGGGCGTGAGCTGCGAGACAGGCGGTCGAGACGCGAGGCTCCCCCTTGGGACCGTCCCCTCTCCCTCATCGAGCTGACCATTCACCGCATTTTCGCGCCTTGGGGCTGCACCTCTCCCCCGCCCCCGCGGGGGAGAGGCTGGGTGAGGGGGCGTCGTACCCGTCGGCTATCCTCACTCTCCGTGAGCCACACGCCTCCAGCGCTCCGTGAGTTCCGTCGCGAACTTCGCCGGGACTCGACCGACGCAGAGCGAGCCATCTGGTGGGTCGTGCGTAACCGCCACCTGGGCGTGAAGTTTCGGCGGCAGCACTCGATGGGCCCGTACACGCTCGACTTCTACTGTGCGGAGCCCAAGCTCGCGGTGGAGATCGATGGTGGCCAACACTACGACGACGCTGGCCGTCGCTATGACCGGTCGCGCGACGAGGCGCTGAAGGCCATGGGCATCAGGACGCTTCGCTTCGCTGGGGGAGACGGAAGGCGTGAGTGAGGCCATCTGGGGTGAGGTCCATCGGCTCACGGATAGTGAACGGGAGGCCCCCTCACCAGACCTCTCCCCCGCCGGAGCGCTGACCATTCATCACTTCGTGCGGAATCGGCTGAGGTGACGCGGGCTTCGCGGTGAGTTTCCTCCTCTCCCCCGAGCCCTCGGGGGAGAGGCCGGGTGAGGGGGGCGTGAGCGGCCCGGCATTCCAGTTTCAGGGGGCGTCCGTTCGATCGCGTGGCGGTCGAAGCCGTGATCTGCTGCGGGGTCATGACGATCCCGACCGGCGCCAGAGCCTTCGCCAGAACGTTCTTCGGCCACGCGGACCTGGGCGATGCCCGGCGAAGAGGCTCGCTCGTCGCCCTCGTCACAGGGCTCGTCAGGAACCCTAGCGGGCGGATCACGCAGGTGTTCCAGACGTCGGCTGCCCGGGAGCGCGCCTATCGCTTCGTCGAGAACGCGGCCGTTCAAGCGAGCGCGCTGAGCCGCGCGCTTGCGACGGCCGTGGGTGCGCTCGTGAACCGAGCGCGGCGCATGTCGTACCTGGTCATCGATGGCTCGAGCCTCACTCTTGCGGACCCCCGCGGGAGGAAGGACTTCGGCCAGGTCGGCAGCCACAGCCACGGCGCGCGGGGCCTGAAGGTCATTACCGCATACGCAGTCAGCATGGCCGGCGTCCCGATGGGCGTGCTCTGGCAGGAATTCTGGGCTCGGAAGAAGCGAACCCGGCGCAAGCTCAAGTCCACCGACAACAGGATGCGGGAGGTGCGTGAGAAGGAGACGCAGCGCTGGCTGAACGTCATCCTGCACGCGTCGAACCACGTCGACGCCGCCAAGGCTTGGTTCCTCGTCGACCGGGAGGGGGACTCGCGGACGATGCTCCAGACCCTCGCGTCGCTCGGGTCCCGGTTCACCGTCCGATCCTCCTGGAACCGCCTCCTCGTCGCCGGAAGAAATGGCAAGCGGCGCTACCTGCGGGGCGTGATGTCGAAGGCACCCGTCGTCGCGAAATACGCCGTGGCGGTCCCGGCCGCGCACAAGCGCAAGGCTCGCACCGCGACGATGGTCGTTCGGACCAAGCGGGTTCAGCTGCTGCTCAAGGACCGTTGGCACGGAACTGCCAGCGTCCTCGCGCTGAACGTCGTCTGGGCGGTCGAGGTCGGCACCACGCCGCACGGCGAGAAGCCGCTAGACTGGATGCTCCTCTCCAACGCTCCGATCGATGCCCCCGACCAAGCGCTCGCCATCGTCCGCAGCTACCAGATGCGCTGGCGCATCGAGGACTTCCACAAGACCTGGAAGTCGGGGCGCTGCAACGTCGAGCAAACCCAGTTGCACTCCATGCACGCTGCGATCATCTTCGCCGTCATGCACGCCGCCGTCGCCGCTCGCGCAGAGCACCTCAAGCACAAGTCCCGCACCACCCCCGACGAGCCCGCCTCCGCTGAGCTGTCACCCTACGAGCGAAAGGCGATCGCGATCCTCGCCTTCGACGCGCTCAACCAGCCCGTCGCGCGGGGCGGTCGCCGCCAGTCGAAGGAGGTGGCTCCCGACGAGAACGAGATGACGCTAGGCGAGGCGATCCTCTGGGTAGCCCGCTTCGGCGGCTACACAGGAAAGTCATCGGGCGGCCCCGCCGGAGCCATCACCATCGGCCGCGGCCTCGACTTCATCGCCGGCGCCGCAACCGTCCTCGAAGCCGCTGACATCGTCGCCGCCGCCGCCAGGCGTCGGAAATGAGATCAATGGTCAGCGCCGGAGCGGGGGAGAGGGAAGTTCCCAGCGAGGTCGAACATTGACGTTGCTCGCGGCGTTCCCGCGGACCCTCCGTCCGAGGCGCGGACGCCGCAGCTCCGGGACGCTCGCGCAAGTCCGCGGGAGGAGACGAGTGCCGGCTCCGCGCCGAGTGGCTCGCCGGCTGCAGTCCCCGCTGGCCATGCCCTCCGACACGAAGCTCGATCGTCCCGTCCTCGATGTCACTCCCACTCCCGACCTGGTGGCCATGGTCTCGGCCGCCTCCAGGGCGTTCCTCGACGCGAGCGGAGATCAGCGCGAGGCGGCCGCCCTCCAGAGCGCGACGCTCCTCGGCGAGGTCCTCGACGCGTGCCGCACGCGCGCGGCGCTCGACGACCTGGATCGCCGAACGAGCGCCGGGTTCCCCGTCTGGATCCCCGACGCGGCGATGGAGCTGGATCGCCTCGGGCGGGTGGACGAAGGCGTGGCGCTGCTGACGCGGCTCTGCAGGACGCTCGGCTACGCGCCGTTCTCGCGCGAGCTGCTGGCCGGGATGATGAAGGGGATGCGGCGGTGGTGCACTCGGGAGGGCGAGTGCGAGATCGATCTCACGCCGCAGGAGCTCTCGCGGCTCGTGCTGCGCCTCATCTCAGAGGCCGGGACCCCGAAGCGGCTCGAGCAGCTCAGCGCGGTCCTCGGGAGGTCGGTGGAGGACTGGCACGAGCGGGCCGCGGACGCCCTGTGCGAGTCGGGGCCGGTCGTGTTCGAAGGCGGCGAGACGCACGTCGTCCTGCCAATCCCGTTGTTTGGGCCGGACTCCGGCTGGGAGAGGCCTCCGCCCCTCCCGCGCGTGGGGCGCAACGCCCCCTGTCCCTGCGGGAGCGGGAGGAAGCACAAGCGGTGCTGCGGGCGCGCGGGTGGGCTGGCCGCGTCAGCGGGCCCGCCGGCCGGGGTGCAGTAGGCGGCGGGGGCAGGCAGAGGAAGGCGAAGTCGCGCGGCCCTCGGTAGGTCGCCTTGACAAGGTAATGGGGAAATACCCATATGTCAGTCAACACGCCGCTGGAGCCCTGCCTCCGTCCGTGGGAGTCGCCATGAGCCGCCGGCCCTCGTCGTTCGATGACTTCATGAAGGAGGTCGAGGCGGAGACACGCGCAGCGGGTCCCCGGGCTGAGGCCGAGGCTCAAGCTCTGCGGGACCACTTCCGCCTTGCGGCCCAGGTGCTCCGGCGTCGGCGCGAGCTGGGGCTCACGCAGAAGCAGCTCGCCGCCGCGGTGGGCATTCACCAGAGCGAGGTCAGCAAGATCGAGCGCGGTGCATCCACCCCCGGCTACCGGACGCTCACGAAACTCGCCTACGGTCTCCAGGCCGACGTTGGGTTCGTCCCATGGAAGAAGAAGCCCCGGACGGGCTCCTCCCGGGCGAAGACGGCCACAGCGCGGCGGGCGCCTCGTGTGGCCGTCATGGCTCGCAGCGTCCGCGCGAAGGCGCGCTGAGCACACTGGGCTCTTCGGGCCTTCCTCCGGGCTTCACCGAACGGCGACGGCCTTGAAGAAGGTGTAGCAGAAGACGCCATCGGGTCCGGCCGTCCTGCGCAGCGCCTCGATCCCCGCGCGCCACTCGGCGGCGGTCATCAGCTCGCGCGCGAGGACCTCCTCGGAGACGGCCTCGATCATCGCGATGAACGTGTTCCTGGTGAAGCCCTCGACCCACTCCGGCCGCCCCGCGTCCGCGTAGACGAGCCGCGGCGAGACTGCGATGCGATCGAAGCCGGCCTGACGGAGCAACGGGCGCAGCCAGCGGCCCAGGTTCGCGTCGCCTCCCGCCTCCGCCTGGAGATCGACGAGACACTGGATGGTTCGCCTGGCGAGACGATCCTCCGGATGGAACAGGGCCGAGCCGTGGTCTCCCTCGATGACGGTCATCGTGCCGCCGGGCCGGAGGCATCGCCGGAGGCTCGCCAGCACCTCCAGCGGCGCGGCGAGGTGCTCCAGGACGAAGCAGACGAAGACGTGGTCGAAGCTCTCCGCCGGGAAGGAGAGCGATCCAAGATCCGCCTGCTCGAACGTGACGTTCTCGAGCCCCGCGGCGCGGACCCGCTCGCGGGCGCGCGCCAGCGAGTCGGCGGAGACGTCGACGCTGGTGATCTTCGCGCCCGGGCTGTTGCGCCCCAGGAAGACCGTCTGCGCGCCTACCCCGCAGCCCGCCTCGAGCACCCTGCTCCCGGCAGGGTAGCGCGTGTCGCCGTGAAGCAGCTCGGAGAGGGTGCCGGCCTGGTCGAGCAGCCGCCCCACCTCCCGCTGCGAATAGCCATGGACGTAGTCGATTCCCATTGAGCCGCCTTTCGGACCCGGTCGACGGTGGATCGTGCACGGTCGGGCCGTGGCCGTCTTGAACGTTCTTGTAGGATGGAGCCGAAGCGCTGATCGGGGCTCCCTTCGAACGGCCCGAAATGAGCCTGTGGGGAAGCGTCGGCAAGGACGGACACGGGGGAGGAGCCAGAGTAAATCCAGCCAGATACGGACTGCGCGGAGGCTGCGCTGGCAGACCTCTGCCTCCCCAGGTGGTCTCCAAGGGGAATTATGGCTGCGCCCCGGTCGTCCGTTAATGGACGAGCGGCGACGCTGCCTCCTTTGGGAAGTCGCCGCCCGCGAATTGGAGGATGCCATGACCAGACGCGCCACGATTCTCGCGCTTGCCCTGCTCGTCGCGCCGGTCTCCCCGGCGCTGGCCCAGATCGGAGTCCGCTTCGGTGTCGAGGTGCCGGGCCTTCAGTTGGGGTTCAACCTCCCCGTCTACCCCGAGCTGCAGCCGATCCCCGGGTACCCGGTCTATTACGCGCCAGGTGCCGACGGGAACTACTTCTTCTATGACGGGGCCTATTGGCTGTTCCTCAACGACGGCTGGTACATGAGCTCCTGGTACAACGGACCGTGGCGCCCGGTCGCGCCAGCGTACGTTCCGTACTACGTGCTGCGCGTGCCGGTCGACTACTACCGCCGGCCGCCGCCCTGGTTCCGCGAGTACCGGAGGGGCGAGCCGCCGCGGTGGGGCAAGCGCTTCGGCCGCGGCTGGGAGGAGCAGCACCGCGGTTGGGATCGATGGAACCGACGCGCCGCGCCGCGGCCGGCGCCGCTGCCGGCGTACCAGCGGCAGTACGCTGGAGAGCGCTACCCGCGCGCCGAGGAGCAGCGCTCCCTCCACACGCAGAGCTACGGTTACCGGCCGAGCGAGCGGGTGACGCGCGAGCACTACCGGGGCCCGCCGCCTCCGAAGCCGGAGCGGCGTGCCGGGGAGCATCGCGGGGGCGGCGAGCATGAGCGGGAGCGCCACCGGGGAGAGCACGAGCACGATGACCGGCGGTGAGGGGGGCGTCGCCCCGGAGGGCAGGCGAGAGCACCACCGCTCAAGGTGGCCGCGACCGCATGGGCGAGCCGGTCCCCGAGTTCTCGGGCGGGGAGCGAAGTCGGCCGCCCCGGACCCCGCGTCCGCGAACGGCGCCGAAGGGGTGCGAGTCGGACGCCGGGGCCTCCCGGTCGTCCCGCTCGACCGCCACCGCGTCGTCGGCTGGCGCCTCCGCCTGCGACGGCCCCGTGCGGATGAGCGCCATGAGGTCGTCGGCCGATAGCTTCGCGGCACCATCCATGCCGTCGAGGATGCCGGCGACGAGCGCGCGCTTCGCCGCGTGGAGCGCGAGGATGGTCTCCTCGATCGTTCCCTGCGAGACGAGGCGGTAGACGGTGACCGGTCGTGTCTGGCCGATCCGGTGGGCGCGGTCGGTCGCCTGGTCCTCCACTGCCGGGTTCCACCAGGGATCGAGGTGGATCACGTAGTCCGCCGCGGTGAGGTTGAGCCCCGTCCCGCCCGCCTTGAGCGAGATGAGGAACAGGTCTCCCTCTCCGGCCTGGAAGCGCGCGACCAGCTCGTCCCGCCGCGCCGGCGGTGTCTGGCCGTCGAGGTAGAGATAGCTCGCCCCCGCCGCGTCGAGCGCCTCGCGGACGAGGGCGAGGTGGCTCGTGAACTGGCTGAAGACGAGGGCGCGGTGGCCCCCGTCGGCGAGCTCCGCGGCGAGCTCCACGAAGCGGGCGAGCTTCGACGAGGGGAGCCGGCTGGACGGCTCGTAGAGCCGCGGGTGGCAGGCGAGCAGGCGGAGCTCGGTGATGGCGGTCAGGATCTGGAAGCGGCGCTGCTCGGGCCGGACGCGGTCGGCGGCGCCCGCGAGGCGGGCCACGGCGGCGAGCCGCGCCTGCTCGTAGAGGCGACGCTCCCCGCCCGAGAGGGCCACCGGCAGTGCGATCTCCGTGCGGGTGGGGAGCTCGGGCGCCACCTCGTCCTTGGTGCGCCGGAGCAGGAAGGGGCGCAGCGTCGCTGCGAGGGCGCGACGCCGTTCGAGGTCGCCTTCCTCTTCGATGGGACGGGCGAAGCGCATCCGGAACTGTTCCCAGCTCCCGAGCAGCCCGGGGAAGGCGATCCGGAAGAGGCTCCAGAGCTCCCCCAGGTGGTTCTCGACGGGGGTGCCCGAGAGCGCCACCCTGAAGTCGGCGTCGAGTGCCCTGGCCGCCTGCGCGCGCCGGGTCCCGGCGTTCTTGACGGCCTGCGCCTCGTCGAGCACCAACGTGGCGAAGCGCTTCCCCACGAACCGCTGGAGGTCCAGCGCCAGGAGGCCGTAGCTGATGACGAGCACGTCTCCCGGCCCCAGCCCCTTCACGGCGCTCGCACGGTCGGCCTCCCGGAAGAGCGTCACGCGGAGCGAGGGCGCGAAGCGGCTCGCCTCGGCCACCCAGTTGGCGCAGACGGAGGTGGGGGCCACCACCAGGGCGGGGCCGTCGCCGGCGCGGTGGCACAGGAGCGCGAGCGCCTGGAGCGTCTTGCCGAGCCCCATGTCGTCGGCGAGGATCGCCCCCGCGCCCCAGGCGGCGAGCCGGACGAGCCAGCGGAACCCCTCGACCTGGTAGTCGCGCAGCTTCCCCTTGAACGTCCGCGGCACCCTGGGCGTGGACTTCGAGGCCTCCCTCATCCGAGCGTGGAGTCGCGCGAAGGCGCCGTGAGCGTCCAGGGCCGCGCCGTCCCGAGCCAGGTCGTCGAGGGGGCCGAGAGCGGCCGGTCCGATCTCAAGGCCGCCGGCCACGGGGGTCGAGAGCTGCGCGAGCGGGGCGAGCCGCTCGGCCAGCTCCGCGGTGAGGGTGAGCCACGCGCCTCCCTTCAGCCGGACGATCTTCCGCCGGTCGCGGAGCGCCTCGAGCAGCACGGCCAGCTCCACCTCCTCGCCATCCACCTCGACGGTGCCGGCGAGCCCGAACCAGTCGTGCCGGTCGCGGACCTGGACCCGGAGCTGCTTGGCCGTGGCGGCCCGGACGACGCGCGCGGGCGGTCCCACCCACTCGACGGCGAGGTCTGGCCGCTCCAGCGGCCTGAGCGCCTCGAGCAGGGCGAGCGCCTCGGCATCCTCTCCGACCGTCCACGAGAACGGCCCGGTGGGCCTCGCCGCCTGGAGCGGAAGCGCTGCGACCAGCTCCTCCGCGGTCCGTCGCTCGGCCTCCAGTTGGCGCACCGCGAAGAGGCGCCGGCCGCCGCTCGACGAGACGACGCGCGCCGGCCCCGCGCCGGGAGGGTGGAGTGTGGCCCCCTCCAGCGGCCGGGCGAGCAGCTGGAGGTCGAGCCCGGCGTCGCGCAGGGCGAGCCGGAGGACGTGGCTGGTGGCGGTCGCCGTCTCCTCCCCTTCCAGCTCGGGAGAGATCGTCACGGGGAGAACCGACTGGAGCGCGCCCACCCGCTCCAGCAGCGCGCTCTCCGCCTCAGGCGGGAAGTGCTGGCCGAAGCGCGCGAGGCCCTTGAGGACCACGAGCATCGCCTCGAGGTCAGCCACGCGGACTACCAGCAACTCCGACCGCTCGCGGTCGGCCAACAAGAGGGCCCCACCATCGTGGGCCTCGAGCCGCGCCAGGATCTCGGCGGTCGGGATCCTGCGCCCGTCGACGAAGGTCGCGACCTCGGTGCCACCGCCTTCGAACGGGAGGACGCGGAGCTCGAGCTCTGCGCCGCGAACCTCCAGCGGCTCGGGGATGGTGATGGCGCGGTAGACCCGCGGGTGGCCGGCGAGCGCGAGCAGGATGTCGGGGCGGTCGATGTCGCGCGCGAGCCCGGAGGAGTAGCGCCAGTCCCATTTCCCGCGGTAGCGGGCCGAGAGGAACCCTAGCCGAGCGAGCGCCGCGCGGTCCTCTGGCGGACACGGGCCAGGCCCTTCGCGCAGGTCATCTGCGGCCACCCGCTTGCCCTTGCTGAACTGGCCGTTCCGGCCGCGCCGGTGGACGTAGGGAACGATGGACGCGTTCCTGTCGCCGGCGTCGGCGACGACGAAGGAGTAGCGGAGCTGAGCGTCGGCCTCGCCGTCGTGTTGGTGCTGGGCCCGGAGCAGGTCGAACCCCGCGAGGGCTCGCGTCCAGTTCGGGGTGTCGAGCTCGCGGCCGAGCGCCTCCCAGGGGATGGGCCGCTGGGGATCGTAGAGCTGGGCGAGCGCGAGGTCGATGGCGGCGAGGAGGTGCGTGCAGGGGCCTTTGGCTTCGCAGGTGCAGGAGGGCGGTGGCAGCGGACCCTCCTGGAGACCCGCGAACGAGAGCTTCACCGCGGGCTCGACGGCGCCGTAGGAGCTATCCCTGACCCAGCGCCGCCGCTCGAGGAAGTGGAGCGTCCGCGACGACGGCAGGACCGTCAGTGTGCAATGACCGAGACGCGCGAGCGGGCGAGGTGGGACGGTGCGTCGGACCTCCGCGCGCAAGGACCGCAGCCGCTCCGCGAGGAGGGCGAGGCCCGGGGAGTTCGAGGGTACGGGCGGGGCGGGCGAGGCGGCGGCCTCGGCCTGTACGGCTGCGGCGACGCCGTCCGCCTCGGCGCGCAAGAATCCCCAGAGGAGCGCGCGGAGGGGCCGGATCGCATCGATCGTGGCGGGCGGAAAGATCCTCCCCGGGGCGAGCGCGACGCCGACGGTCAGGTTGGCGCGCAGCAGCGCGTGGGCGGGGGGAAGGGACTCCGGGCGACCGTGGGCCAGGGCGCTGGCCGCGACGTCGAGCTGCGCCCCCACTCCGCGTGCCCGCGCCCAGGCCTCGAGCGAGTCGGGTGTCAGGCGCCGCGCGGCCGTCGCTGCATCGGCGCAGCAATCCGCGAAGTCGAGCCCGCTGTCGCAAGGGCAGCCGCGATTGGGAGGCTGATCGGAAGCCATCGGTGGCGCGAGACTATGCCGCGCCCCTGACCTTCGCCGCGAGACGATTCGCCCGAGCCTCGAGCCTCAGCCATGGAGGGAGCCAGGGAGGAGCTCACCGGTCCGTGGAAACGCGTCGGTCACGAGCGCGGCGGCGTCCGCAAGCCACTCGCGCCGCTGCTCAACCGTGCTGGTCACGACCACCGAGTACGTCTTGCGGCGCACGTCCATCACGCCGCAGAGCTCGAAGACGCAGCGCCTCCAGATGGAGTCGAGCGGATCGCCGAAGGCCTCGCGTTCGCGCTCCGGCGGAGTGTTGGAGGTGTTGAGCACCACGGCGGTCCTCGCCCGGAGGAGGCCGACGGGCACCCCCTCGCCCGAATCCCCTTCCTGGAATCCGTAGGCGACTCCCGGACGGATGACTCGATCGATCCAGCCGGTGAGGATCGCGGGAGGTTGGCCCCACCAGTTCGGGTGGACCACGACGATCCCGTCCGCCGCCGCGAGGTCCGCGCAGTGGCGCTCGAGCCACGGCGGAAGGGGCGCGCCCTTCGGGATCTCCGAGGCCGTAAGGATCGGGTCGAAGCACTCCGCGTGCAGGTCGACGAGCGTGACGGCGTGCCCTTGCAGCCTCGCGGCGCGGGCGGCCGCGTCGGCGAGCGCGTGGTTGAGGGACCCGGGGTCGGGGTGTGCGAGGACGACGAGGATCTTCATGTGGTGCTCCAAGGGGGACGCTCTTGCGACCGAGGAACCCGATGGTACAACTGGTGAACATGGACGCACAGGGCCTGGTGGAGCGCCCGTCGCCACGGTGGTCGGCGCGGTCAGCCCTTGAAGCACCGCTCCCGTACCTGGGCCGCGACCTTGGCTGCGAGCTCGTCGAGCTCCTCGCGCGGCATGTCGAGGATCTCGAAGTACTTGTCGCGATCGTAGGTGTAGAGCCGCTGCGCCTCGATCACCGTCGGCTTGATCTCCGGCGCGCGGCGGGCGAGCAGGACGCTGGCGCACCTGAGCGAGCAGCCCTCGATGGCGATCACCTCCGGCGCTCGTCGCACCAGGTCCAGCATCCCTGAATCGGCCGTCACCGCGTCGCCGAGGCAGATCCGTGCCGCCGTCTCCCGCTCGAGTCTGGAGGCGAGCAGGTTCGCTGCGGTCCGCGCCACCTCGCCCTTGATGCAGGCCCCTTCGCAGGCGAGCACGGCCTTCCTGGGCGCTCCCTCTCGCTTGCGCGCCACGTACCGCTCGGCGTCCTTGCAGAAGCGCCGCTCACCAGCCACTTCGTCGCAGCATCCCATTCGCAGGCTCCCTCGTTCGAGGAGGCTCTCCGTGAGCCTCGCCCACCTTGACGAGCGAGCGCGTCGAAGGGATACGGCGGGATCAGGTGCCGGGCGCCGGCTTGCGATCGCAGCCGAACCCCGCATCAGGATCACGATCGAGGTCGCAGTGGCCGAGCATCAGGTCGCGGAGCGCGCCGCGCGCACGATGGAGCCGGATCTTCGCCGCCTCGAGAGTCACGCCCAGCGCCGCCGCCACGTCGCGGTCCTTGAGCCCTCGAAGCTCGCCGAGCACGATGACCTCGGCGTACGGGGCTGGAAGCCGGTGCACCAGATCGAGGATGCAGCCTCGCATCTCCTCGCGGATCAGCCCCGTCTCCTGGCCGGGCGGCGCGGTCTGCTCGCTCACCCCCGGCTGCGCTGCGCCCTCGGGCTGACCGTGTGGAGTGAGTGACAGGAGGCGTGTCGCCGGGCTGCGAAGGTGATCGATCGCGACGTGTGTGGCGATCCGCCTGATCCACGTGGAGAGGGAGGCCTCGCCGCGATGCGAAGCCGCCGCAGCGTGGGCGCGGGCGAAGACCTCCTGTACGAGATCTTCCGCGTCGGCGCTGCCGACGAGGGTCGCGAGGTAGCGCCGGATCGAAGGCGCCTCCCGCTCGTAGACCTCCTGGATCCCGCTGCCCGAGCCCTCCATGGACGGGATGATAGCGCAGGCTGACGCGCCAGCCTCCCCGACCCCCGAGGGCATCAACCTAGCCTCTCGGCCGGCGAGGCAGTACGGGTACCCTGCGCGTAGTCCTCGTAACCTCGCGAGAACTCGACGAAGACGCAGGGCTCGTCGCCCAGGGTCCACGCGTCGTGGCCGGGCGGCAGGAGCATCACGTCGTTCGGCCCGAAGTCCTCTTCGGCGCCGTCGTCCATCCGCACGCGCAGGACGCCCGCAAGAACGAGCGCGACGTGGGGCGCCCGGCAGCTGGGTGTCCCTGCCTTCGCGGCGAGCTCGGTGGACCAGCGGGCGCCCGGCGCGAAGGTCACTCGCGTCGCGGTGACGCCGTCGACAGTCACCGACTGCTTCTCGATCGTACCGGACTGCGGCGTCCCTGAAGGACCAAGGCTCGCCTTCAGCATCCCCTTCCGCTCCATGGATTCCCTTTCGCGGCGCGGGAGGCGCCGCCCCCTTGGACGAGCGAGCCGTGCCAATGGATACGGAGCGGCGGCTCGCGCGAAGCGGGCAGCGCCTTCGCGGCGGCGCGATTCGCTGGCCCGGATCGCGATCCCCGCGGATGACTCACTGGGCGAGGCCGATCTGCTTCATGAACGCGCCGTTGTCCCAGAAGAGGAACTCCTCGAACATGATGCCGTCCTTGTTCCAGTGGCCATGAAGAAGCTCAGCTTCATCACGCACGCAGCAGGTTTGGCCGTCGCCGCATTGATCTTGGCCGCAGGCCCGGCGCGCGGGGGCGAGAACAGGTGGCCCGCGACGAAGACGGGCGAGCCGACCCCGCTGGTCAAGGGTGTTCCCAAGGAGCTCGCCCGCAACCTCGCGAACTTCGACGACCTCGACTTCCGCGTCCACACCGGCCAGCAGTGGCAGGACCTCCACAAGACCCACACCAAGGACGTGGTGGTCCACTGGCCCGACGGTCACACCACCAAGGGGCGCGTCGCTACCTGGAGTACCTGCGGGGCGCGAGCGATCCGTACGCCCGCTTGGACAAGGTGGAGGTGTTCGCGGACTTGTCCGAGGGCGAGCGCGCCGAGCTTCATGCGTCGCTTCGGCAGGCCGAGGATGAGATCGCGGCGGGAAAGTCGACACCGGCCGAGGATCTCCTTCGCGAGCTCCGGGCCGTGAGGTGAAGGTCCAGGTCTCCCCGACCGCGCGGAAGCAGATCAGCGCGCTCGCGGCTTGGTGGAACGAGCACCGCAGGGCTGCACGCGTTCGGGTAGAGGACGCGCTCGAAGCGGCCCTCGACGCGATTGCCGTGGCACCGTAAAGGTGCCATGTTTCCCAGCGGAATGGAGAAGCGGACGCCGACCTACGACCTCGCCGGGTTCCGCGAGGAGTTCTCCTCGGTCAGGGCTCTTCGGATGACGCGGACTGCCCAGGACGCCACGCTGCGGCTCGGGATGACGCTTCAGGACGTGGTCCAAGTCGTCCAAGGCATGACGCGCAGGCAGTTCTACAAGTCGATGACCAGCCACGCAGACCACCGCGTCTGGCAGGACGTCTACCACGTGCCGTGGGGACCGCTCGTGCTGTACGTGAAGCTGACGATGGATGACCTGGGCCGGCTCATCCTGTCGATGAAGGAGAAGTAGGTCATGACGAAGCGACGGAACACCATCAAGTGTCCGGAGTGCGGCGGTCCCGCGGTACACGAGGTTCGGACGGACACGGTCGAGTACAAGGGGCAGAAGGCCTCCGTGAGGGTGTCGGGTCACTGGTGCGACAAGTGTGGCGAGGCGGTTCTCGAGGGAGCTGCGCTCGAGAAGCGGGAGGAGGCCTATCTCGAGCTGCGCGCGAAGGTCGAGGGTGTCCTCAGTCCTCATCGCGTCGCCACCATCCGTGAGCGGCTCAAGCTCTCCCAGCGGCGGGCAGGGGAGCTCCTCGGCGGTGGGCCACGAGCTTTCCAGAAGTACGAGTCGGGGAGCCAGCAGGTCAGTGTTCCGATGACGAATCTGCTGAGGTTGCTCGAGAAGGATCCGCGGCGGCTGGGGGAGCTTGCCAAAGGGGCCGCGGGAAGGGTCACCGCGCCGCAGCGGGCGAGCGCGCGCGTCGCGCGGCGAAAGCGGGAACCTCGGTACTGACGCACAAGTACCGAGAGCTGCTGATCCGGCGCCATGGCCTCCACAATGACGAAACCCCTGAGCCGACCTCCTCAGCCGCGCACGGCTGGCGCGACATGGCGGACTTCGTCGCGACGGTGGACGACAGGGGTTTGCGCCAGCGGCTGTCCGATGCCATCGTGGGCAAGGGTGCGTTTGGCCGGTTCAAGCAGGTGCTCCAGTCCGCGCCGGCCGAACGGGACCGCTGGTTCGAGTGGGAGGCGGAGCGGCTCGAGGAGGAGGCTCGGGCGTGGCTTGCGAGCGAGGGGATTGAGCCGGTGCCACGGGCTAAGGCGTGAGCAGCCCCGCCTTGCGGAACCGCTCGATGAGGGTCCCCTTCTTGGAGTGTTCCTCGCGCAACCTGGCGATGCGCGAACCCGCCTCGCTGGGCTTCCCCGCGCGGACGCAGACCTCCCTCAGATCCTGAAGCAACGCGACGGCTTCGTCGTACCTTCGTGGCTGCTTGGTGGCGATGAGCTTCTCGACCTCGTGCCAGGTCTCCGCTTGGCGCTCGGCAAGCGCGGCCAGCCGCAAGTCACGAGCCTTCGCGGCTTCACGCTCCTCGCGCGCCTTCGCCTTCGCCGCTCGCGCCGCCTCCTGGGATCGCCGCTCGTCAGCTCGTCCCTTCGCGGCCTCCAGGAGCTCGCCGACCGTTCGAGGTTCCGGGGCGGCGCGGGACGCGGAGGCAGGGCGGGACTCACGGAAGCGCCGAAGAAGCTCGGCGCGAAGGTGGGGCTCGCCGCCCGCGACCAGACGCGCGAGCAGCGACGTCTTCTCGGCCTCGGGCAGCGCCGCGACCCATCCCTCGAGCGCGGCGTCATCGGCGGGCTCGACTGCGGGGCTTCCAGCCGCAGCGGCTTCGAGCAGATCCCGATCGAGGCGCACGAACTCGACGAACGCATCGAGCGGAGCGCTCAACGAGCGGAGGCCGGGAGGGCAGGGCGGCTCGGTGTCGCCATCGTCGAGCTGACCGTTCTGAGCGGCGAGGAGCCAGGCAAGGTAGAGGGTGCGCAGGTCCCCGCCCGCCAGATCCGCCCGAAGCGAAACCAGCGACGGAAGCCACCGGGTGGCGTCGTCCTCGTCGATCCACTCGCCGCCTCCCTCCTCGTCGCCCGACCGGATCTCCACGATGACGTTGCCGTCCTTGGAGCGTGCGCGCGCCGAGTCGCCGGGGCAGTAGGCCTTGGCGACCCGAAGCGGCAGCGCCTGCGCTGGCAGCCGCAGGAAGAGCTCGCGAGTTCCCCAATTGGACAGGTAGAGGAACGCGTCGAAGTACTCCTCGATCCACCTCGACGGATCGCCCTTGAAGCTCCCGTACGAGTAGCTGTTCACGAAGCGGGTGGGGGTGATGGTCGCGCGCGAAGAGAACCCGCGCAGCGTGGTCATCTCCTTCGCCGTCAGCGGCCGGTCGATGGCCTGGAACTCGTAGTACTGGTACTCGCTCATCGTGCAGTCCTCGTGGGTGACGCCTGCCGCCGCTCCGGATGAACCCGCGCCTCGCGCCGCACGTCCTTGTACGAGGAAGGTCTGACCATTCGGGGCGCGAAGCCGCCATCTTCAACGTGGTACGACCTTGCCGTGTTCACGCTGCGGTGCACAGCGAAGCTTCTCCGCCGACTGCGCGCGGCGCCCATCCTCGAGGCTGTGGCGCCCACGACGACGCTCGGTGACTGGTACGCGAACCTGCTCTACGAGCCGGACGGCCAGGTCGTCCTCTTTGTCAACGAGCGGTCGCTCCTGCCGGTGCTCGTGTCGGCGCGAGAGGGCTCGACGCTGCTGCCTCGCTTTCGAGAGGCAGCCCATGAAGTGCTGACCCGGCTCGGCGCGCCGATCGCCGCGGTCGAGGCGGAGATGGCGGCCATGGCCGAGGCGCGCATCGCCAGGACGGCGAGCCGGCAGGTCCTGGGGTCGATGACCGACTTCGCGTGGATGCTGACTGCGGATCGCGGCGAGGGGCGGTCATTGATGGAGAGATCAATTCACCTCGCCCACGCGCCCTGCGGACCGATCGGGATGCGCTCGCCCGAGGAGGTTGCGCCGGAGCTCTTGCGCGGCGCGCTGCCCCCTTGAGCTGAGGTCGAGCTGGGCCAGACGTTGTGCTCCTTGACCCGATCCACGCCCGGGTCGGCGGCAAGCTCCTACGTACCGCAGCACCTCTTGGCCTTCTTCCCGCTGCCGCATGGGCATGGGTCGTTCCGGCCGACGCGAGGCTCGGCGCGTCTGACGACGCCGGCCAGCGCCTCCTTGCGCAGACGCTCCGCCGCCAGGACCCCGCTCGCCTCGGCCGCTCGACCCGTCCTCTCGAGGAGGGCGGCGAGGGCCGCGGTCGCCAGGGGCCGGATGCGCGGCGAGGGCCAGCGGCAGGTCGTGAGGCGGCGGTACTCCGCCTCCGCCCCCTCCGCGTCGCCCAGCATCATCAGGACCTCGGCGATCCCCAGCCGCACGCTCTGGGGGAACGGGCGGTCGCACCGCCCGGCTTCGGCGAGCGCGCCCCTCGCGGCCTCGGCGCGGCCCGCTCCCGCGAAGGCCATCGCCGCCTGAAGCCAGGGCTGGCGCATCCCGGTCAGGGCGGATAACCGCTCGGCGAGCCCCGAGGCGGCGTCGGCGTCGCCGCGCGCAGCGACGGAGCGGATCGCGTCTCCAAGCCAGGCGTCGAGGCGGACTCCCGAGCTCCAGCCGAGCTCCGACACCTGCGCCGGGTGAGTGCAGCGCTCCAGGACGGCCGACGCTGCCGACGCGATCCGGCCGACGTCGAGCGAGATGCGCCGGGTGTCGTCGTCCCCATCGGAGTCCCAGGCGGCGAAGGCCGCCTCCAGCGCGGCCGTCTCCGCGGAGTCGAGCCGCACCGGGTCGTCCTTCGGCTCGGGGGCCACGTCCTCATCCGCGTCATCCCCTGCCCAGCGCGCCGCCAGCTCGCCTTCGCGGCGAAGGACGCGCGGCCGATCGAGGTCCGAGGCGTCGCCGTGCCCGAGCAGCTCCACGTCGACGCGTTGCTCGTAGCCGAAGTCGCAGACGTACGCGAGGAAGTCGTCCGGCGCGAGTCCGAGATCGCCGACCTTCGTCGTCTGGGCCTTGCCGGTGAAGTCCGGTTTGCCGTCGAACTCGCTGGCGCGATCGAACCACTCGCCGCTGAGGTAGAACGCCCAGAGGTGATCGTCGTCTAGCTTGAGCTCGTCGGCGATGCCACGGTGCAGGTCGGCGAGCGTGTGTTCGGGCGCCAGCTCGAACACGCGCCGGACGGTTCGGTCCGACCAAGGGGTGGCCCGGAAGATGAGCGTGCGGCGTCGCGCGTCGAGGTCGCGTGTCATTGGGTCTCGTCGGACTGGACGATGAGGGCCGCGTCAGGGCGGTACATGGGGTCGGGGCGGGCGGGTGAGGGCTTGCGACGCGGGCGCCATCATGTATCAGGGGCCCCTGACGTTGGCGATCGCGAAATGGGCGCGCCGCACGAGGAACCGAGAGCAGGTGAGCGGATCCGACGTGCTGGCCCGATCACGTTCCGAGCCGTCGTGCTATCGCCTGCAACAGCACCAAGGACTTGTACTCGTCGCTCTCGGCCGCGACACCCTTCACGCGGACGAGGGCGCGAAGCTCCTTCGCTGGAAGAGCGGCGACGAGGAACTCGTCGAACTTGCCCCATGCGATGAACCGCTTGGCGCGACCCGCGAGCCAGAGCTCCTCGGTGAAGCGCGGAGTGTCAGACGGAACCTCCACTACCAGGACCACCCCACGCCGCCCCGGCGCGTATCGAAGCGCCATCTGTGGGCAGTCGGTGAAGTCGGTCCCGGAGAGCCGTCGCCCGGGCGCGGGGACGGACTCGGGCCGATACGGTTCCTTGAGACCCCGATAGAGCCGCATGACCGTGAGGGGCCGGTCGATCGCCTGGAAGTCGTTGTGCTGGTCTTCGCTCATCGAGTCCCTCGTCCCGCCTCCAAGGTGACGGCGATACGCTGCAGCGCGGCTCGTTGCGCGGGCGTGGCCGCCGTGCCAGCGATCGCGAGCAGTTCTGGGGCTCCGTGGGAGCGGTGTCGCCTCACCCGTTCGAAGACGAGGCGCGCAAAGTCCTCGGGCTCTGTGGTCGCGGCGAGGACCGCGAACCAGGCGGGAAGCACCGCCTCCCAGTCGACTCCGACCTGCCACGAGCCGCCCTCGTCGGCGAAGAAGACGACGTCGTCCCGGCACTCATCGACCCGGTCCAGCAGGCCGAAAAGGATTTCGAACGCGCCTCGGACCTCGGGCGGGTCGGCGGAGGGAGCGGTCCGAGCGAAGCGATCGAAGAGGCGCCGGCATTCAGCGATCCAGGAGAGCGTCCCGGCTGATCGGAGGGTGTAGTTCCTGGAGTCGACGTCGAACGGCTCGAAGTACTCGCCCGCGAGGCTCGCCCTCGCGAACGCCTCGACGGAGGCGCGCAGCGACCCTGCTGAGGCTTCGCCATAGTCGGCGTGCAGTGTCTCGACGTCGATGTACGAGCCGATCAGCTGCCGAAGCCCCGCCTGGGGCAGCAGCTCGATGGCGTCCTCGAGCATGAGGTACGCGTAGTCCTTCCCCATGCGCCGGACGGCGGCTCGAAGCTTCGCTGGGTCGATGGGGGGCTCGGAGCCGTCCATGCGGTGAAGCTACGGGGTGGGTCTGACGCGCGTCAGCTGTCGTTTGCGTAGCTTCAGAGCGTAACGTATACGGTACGGTGAGGCACCGGATGACGACCCCGAAGAAGACTAGCTTCGACCGCTACTTGGCCAAGCGCATGACCGACCCGAAGTTTGCGGCCGAGTACGCCTCGGCGCGCGCCGAGATCGACGCGACCGACAAGCTGATCCGTGCGCTCGACGAGGTGCGGGAGGCCGGGGGGCTCACCAAGGCCCAGCTCGCGCGCCGAATCGAGGCCAAGCCGGAGTCGATCCGCAGGCTCTTTACCGCGCCGGATAGCAACCCGACGATGGAGACGGTCTTCAAGGTGGCCTCTGCGCTCGGGTACCACCTCGAGTTGGTGGCGAACGGGAAGCGTTCAGGCGAACGGCGGGCCGGATCGCGCCACGCCGCCCGGGTCGTGCTCCGTCGGGATTAGCGGAGAACGTTGCGAGGCTTGGGCGCCCGGTACTCGTTGCCGAGCGCGCGCACCTTCGCGTAGTCGCGATCCGAGAAGGTGGTCCGGAAGGGCTTCCCCATCCCGGTGATGAGGACGACGCTCGGTCAGTGAGGGATCCGAGGCCGTTGCGACAGGTCTGGGGCGTTGGATTGAGCGCCGCGTCGAAAGTAGGCCAGGACGTGGAACGGGCGTCCCGGCCTCGGGTAGACTCACCCTGTGAGCGCGCGGATCCAGATCGACCGAGAGCGGGTCGCCGACTTCTGCCGGCGCCACCAGGTGCGTCGGCTCGCGCTCTTCGGCTCCGTGCTGCGGGACGACTTCAGGCCGGACAGCGACGTGGACGTGCTCGTCGACTTCGCGCCGGACGCGCGCGCCGGGCTCTTCGAGATGGCCCGGATGGAGGCCGAGCTGGAGGAGCTGATCGGCCGGAGGTGGACCTCCGCACGCCTGGCCGAGCTGAGCCGCTACTTCCGGGACGAGGTCGTCGCGGGCGCCGAGATCCAGTATGCGGCGTGAGGATCTCGTTCGGCTGCAGCATCTACGCCACATTCCCCCACCGCCGCACCCACTCCGGTAGCAGCGGCGTCCCCAGCTTCCACTCGATCGTGATCGGCCGCTCGCCGCGGTGCGCGTGCGGCTGGACCGGGCC
>CAWJSR010000037.1:0-4204 GCA_963845515.1 uncultured delta proteobacterium | reverse complement strand
GGGAGGTCATGGTGACCGGGCGGTCTTATCACGCTGCGGGCCGGACCTCACCGATCCAGCATGCCGCCTTGCCGGTCAGGGGCGGGCGGTGCTAAGGCGTCGCACCATGGCGCGCCGAGTGATCCACCTCGTCTACCCGCACGATCGGCGGAAGATAAGCGCGCCACACGTCATCGGCTGGAAGCTGGCCGACTTCCTGTCCCGCGACTACGAGGTCTGGCTCCACGACTGGGACCGGCGCGAGCCGATCCGGCCGGAGGCGGGGGAGGTGCTCATCGGCCACCTGAACCCGGACCCCGGCACGGTGGTGGCGCGGTCGCTCAGGCAGCCGGGATGGGGGCGCAAGCTCCTGCTCGGCCCCTTCAACCTCGACCCGCGCCAGGTCGCGTTCCTCGACCGGCACATAGGGCACGCCGACGTCTTCTGCGCCATCACCGGCCCCTACTGGGCGGCCAGGATCGCGACGTCGCGCTTCGCCCACTGGGGGCCGAAGTTCCGGCCGATCGACCTCGCGGTCGACCCCGCCGAGTACCCGCGGATCAAGCGTGCCTTCAACCGCAGGGGGAGCCGGTCGATCCTCTACATCGGCCACACCCGCTGGCAGAAGAACCCGCGGTATCTGGAGGCGATCGCCGAGCGGCTCCCCGGCGTGACCTTCGGCTGGTGCGGCGCCGGGCGCCATCCGCTCCGGGGCTTCCAGCGGCTCGGCAGCCAGGATTTCGCGTCGGACGCGGGGCGCGCGCTCGTAGCCCGCCACGACTTCACCATCACCGTCGGCGCCTTCGACGCCAACCCGACGACGATCCTCGAGTCGATGGCGTGGGGGCTGATCCCCGTCTGCACGCCGACGAGCGGCTACGATGGGATCCCCTCCATCGTGAACGTCCCGCTCGGTGATCCTGACGGCGCCGCGGCGGTCCTGCGGCGGCTGCTCGACGCGGAGGAGACGGAGCTCGTCGCGCTCCAGGAACGGAACTTCGCCCTCGTGCGCGACGAGTACACCTGGGAGCGCTTCGGCCGGTCGATCGCCGCGCAGATCGAGGCGACCGACTCGCCGCCGCTCGGCCGGTGCGGGGTGGCGAACACGGCCTGGCTGAGGCTCATGGAGGCGCGCTCGCCGACGACGCGCACCTGGGTGAGGGCCGGGCTCCGGAGGTTCCTTGAGCGCGACTGATGGAGCAGCCCCGCGCGATCCGGTATCGTCCCCGTCCGCATGAACCCCTGCCGCGTCTGCGGAACCCAGACCATCCACCGCTTCGACGCCGAGCTGCTCGGGAGGCACCGGGTCGGCTTCCATGAGTGCCCGGCCTGCGGCTTCCTCCAGACCGACGAGCCGCACTGGCTGGCCGAGGCCTACGCCGAGTCGATCAACCTCCAGGACACCGGCCTCGTCGCGCGCAACATGGCGTTCGCCGAAGAGGCAGCGGTGCTCCTCTACTGCTTCTTCGACCGCGGCGGGAAGTTCGTGGACTGGGCGGGCGGCTACGGCCTCTTCACCAGGCTGATGCGCGACATCGGCTTCGACTTCCGGAGCTACGATCCCAACACGACGAACCTGCTGGCGAAGGGGTTCGAGGCGTCGCCCGACGAGCGCGGCGTCGAGCTGCTCACGAGCTTCGAGAGCCTGGAGCACTTCCCGCGCCCCGCCGAGGAGCTCGAGCGGATGCTGGCGGTGTCGCGGAACCTGCTCTTCTCAACGGTGCTCCTGCCGTCGCCGACGCCTACGCCGGGCGACTGGTGGTACTACGGCCTCGAGCACGGCCAGCACGTGTCCTTCTACTCGCGCCGGACGCTCGAGCAGCTCGCGTCGCGGCACGGCCTCAGGCTCTATGGTTGGGGGCCGCTCCACCTGCTCACCGAGAAGCGTATCGCCCCCTGGCGGCTGCGGCTGGCGCGGAAGCTCCGGCGTCGGTTCCTGCGCCGCTGGGTCCGCGATCACATGCGGAGCCGTACCCAGGCCGACCACGACCTGCTCGCGCGCGCAGCGAGGCCGGCGGGGTGAGGGTCCTCTTCGACCACCAGATCTTCGAGCGCCAGCGCTGGGGTGGGATCAGCCGCTACTTCCTGGAGCTCTTCCGGGGGCTCGGCCCGGAGGTCGACCTGGAGCTGTCGATCCGGCGGACGCACAGCGAGCTGCGGGGCGAGCTGAACGCGCTGCTCGGGCTCGCGGCGTCCGACCGCGGCTTCCCGGAGACCTTCCTGGGCGGGCGCCGCTTCCCGGGGTCGAAGCAGCTCTGGAGCATCGCCAAGCGGGCCGTCCCGGGCTTCGAGGCGAGGCGGGCGAACCGCGAGGCGTCCCTGGCGCGCATCTCGGCCGGCGGCTTCGACCTCATGCACCCGACCTACTTCGATCCCTACTTCCTCCAGGCGCTCGGGGGCCGTCCGTACGTGCTCACGGTCTACGACTTCACGTACGAGGCCTACCCGGAGCTCTTCTCGGCGCGCGACCCGGTGCCGGGGTGGAAGCGCAAGCTGGCGGAGGGGGCGTCCCGGATCATCGCGATCTCCGAACACACGAAGCGCGACCTCGTGAAGTTCTACGGCACGGACCCCGACCTCATCGACGTCACGCACCTGGCGTACGAGCCGCGCGCGGTGCCGGAGGCGCCCCCGCCTGGCGACCTGCCGGAGCGGTACGTCCTCTTCACCGGGACGCGCCACGCGTACAAGAACTGGCGGCTCCTGGTCACGGCGATGGCGCCGCTCCTGCGCGAGGATCCTGCGCTGCACCTCGTCTGCACCGGGGTGCCCTTCTCCGCGGAGGAGCGCGCGCACCTCGTGACGCTCGGTGTCGAGCGGCAGGTGCGCCACCGGAGGGTCGCCGAGGTGGAGCTGGGGGGGCTCTACGAGCGCGCCGCCGCGTTCGTCTTCCCCTCACTCTACGAGGGGTTCGGCATCCCGGTCCTGGAGGCCTTCTCGCACGGCTGCCCGGCCGTGCTCGCCAACACCAGCTCCCTCCCGGAGGTGGGCGGAGACGCGGCGCTCTACTTCGAGCCGACGGAGCCGGACGCCATCGCCGGCGCGCTGGCCAGGGTCCTGGGGGACGCGGCGCTCCGCAGCGACCTCGTCCGGCGCGGGCGGGAGCGCGCGAAGGGCTTCACCTGGAGGCGCACGGCGGGCGAGACGCTCGCCTGCTACCGGCGCGCGCTCGCGACGCGCTGAGGGCCGGAGGCCTTGCGCGGGGGAGCGCCGCGCCGCGTCAGCGGCCGTGCCCCTGGAGCTTCAGCTCGGCCGTCACCATCCGCCGGACGGTCTCCTCCATCGAGACGGTGGCCTTCCAGCCGAGCGTGCGGGCGGCCTTGCCGGGATCCGCCCAGTTGGCGGCGAGGTCGGTGGGGCGCCGGAGCGTCGGGTCGGTCTCGACGTGCTCGCGCCAGTCGAGCCCCGCCTCACGGAACGCGAGCTGCACGAACTCCTCGAGCGACCTGGTCTCGCCGGTGGCGATGACGTAGTCGTCCGGCCGCTCCTGCTGGAGCATGCGCCACATCGCCTCGACGTACTCCGGTGCCCAGCCCCAGTCGCGCTTGATGGCGATGTTCCCGAGCCTGAGCCGACGCCTGTCGCCGCTGGCGATGCGGCACGCGGCCGCGACGATCTTCCGGGTGACGAAGCGCTCGGGCCGGAGCGGGGACTCGTGGTTGAAGAGGATCCCGCTGCACGCGAAGAGGCCGTACGCCTCGCGGTAGTTCGCGACCTGGAAGTGGGCCGCCGCCTTCGCGGAGGCGTAAGGGCTCCGCGGCCGGAAGGGCGTCTCCTCGTCGGCGCGTCTTCCGCCGGTGTCGCCGAAGCACTCACCCGAGCCGGCGCTGTAGAAGCGGACCTTCCGCTTCGTGAAGCGGATGGCCTCAAGGATGTTCAGGGTCGCGATGGAGATGCTCTCCATCGTCTCGACGGGCTGCTCGAAGGAGAGCCCGACGGAGCTCTGGCCCGAGAAGTTGTAGACCTCGTCGGGCTCCACCTGGACGAAGGCGGCGAGCGTGCTGCGGAAGTCGGTGGGGGCGACCGAGAGCCGCTTCACCCGCTCCAGGATGCCGAGCCTGGCCAGGCCTCCGAAGGTCGACAGGTTCGCGTCGCGGGAGGTGCCGTAGACCTCGTACCCCTTCTCTAGCAGGAGCTCCGACAGGAAGGCGCCGTCCTGTCCCGAGACCCCGATGATGAGCGCTCGCATCGAGGGGAGGGCCGCCTACCCGTGCCGGCTGACCGC
>CAWJSR010000036.1:0-32838 GCA_963845515.1 uncultured delta proteobacterium | reverse complement strand
CGCACCCACCAGACCGGCCCCGAAGGGAAGCTGGTCACCCGGGTCCTCGTGGAGAACGGCTGCAACATCGCCAGGGAACTCTACGTCAGCCTGCTCGTCGACCGCGCACCTCCAAGGTCACCGTCATGGCCTCCACCGAAGGGGGCATGGACATCGAAGAGGTCGCCGCCAAGACCCCGGAGAAGATCTTCACCGAGACGATCGACCCGCTGGTCGGGCTCACCCCGTTCCAGTGCCGCAAGATCGCCTTCGCCTCGGGCTGAGCGGCAAGCTGGCCAACAAGGCGGTCACGGTGCTGCAGGGGCTCTACACAACCTTCATCGAGCTGCGACTGCTCCATGCTGGAGATCAACCCGCTGGTGGTCACCGACGGAGGCGACCTCCTGGCGCTGGACGCCAAGTTCGGCTTCGACGACAACGCCGTCTTCCGGCACCCCAAGATCAGCGACATGCGCGACTACGACGAAGAAGACCCCAACGAAGTCGAAGCCTCCCAGCACGACCTCTCCTACATCTCCCTCAACGGCAACATCGGCTGCCTGGTCAACGGCGCCGGCCTGGCCATGGCCACCATGGACATCATCAAGCACTACGGCGGCGATCCGGCCAACTTCCTGGACGTCGGAGGCGGGGCCACCATCGAGCGGGTCACCGAGGCCTTCAAGCTCATCCTCTCCGACAAGAACGTCAAAGGGATCCTGGTCAACATCTTCGGCGGCATCATGAAGTGCGACATCATCGCCACCGGCGTCGTCGAAGCCGCCAAGCAGGTCTCCCTCAAGGTGCCGCTGGTCGTGCGGCTGGAAGGGACCAACGTCGCGCAGGGGCAAGGAGATCCTGGCCGAAAGCGGCCTGAACATCGTCGCCGCCGACGGCATGGCCGACGCCGCCCAGAAAATTGTCCAGGCCGTGCAGCAGGAGGGACGAGACAATGAGCATCCTGATCAACAAGAATACCAAGGTCATCACCCAGGGGATCACCGGCGCCACCGGCCTCTTTCACGCCCAGGGCGCCCGCGAATACGGCACCCAGATGGTCGGCGGCGTCACCCCCGGCAAGGGAGGCACCGATCATCGACGGCTTCCCCGTCTTCGACACGGTCAAGGAAGCCGTCGACCAGACCGGCGCCACCGCCTCGGTCATCTACGTCCCGCCCCCCTTTGCCGCCGACTCCATCATGGAAGCGGTCGACGCCGGCATCGAGCTGGTCTGCTGCATCACCGAAGGGATCCCGGTCCTCGACATGGTCAAGGTCAAGCAGTACATGAAGGGGAAGAAGACCCGCCTGGTCGGCCCCAACTGCCCCGGCGTCATCACCCCCGGCGAGTGCAAGATCGGCATCATGCCCGGCTACATCCACAAGCCGGGCAAGGTCGGCGTCGTCTCCCGCAGCGGCACCCTGACCTACGAAGCGGTCTGGCAGCTCACCTGCCTCGGCCTCGGCCAGTCCACCTGCGTCGGCATCGGCGGCGACCCGGTCAACGGCACCAACCACCTGGACGTGCTGCGGATGTTCGAGGACGACCCGGACACCGAAGCGGTCATCATGATCGGCGAGATCGGCGGCAGCTCCGAGGAAGACGGCGCCTACTTCGTCAGGGAGCACATGACCAAGCCGGTGGCGGCCTACATCGCCGGGGTCACCGCCCCGCCGGGCAAGCGGATGGGGCATGCCGGGGCGATCATCTCCGGCGGCAAGGGGACGGCGGCGGAGAAGGTGGCGGTGCTGAAGGAGTGCGGCATCAGCGTGGCAGCCAGCCCGGCCGAGATGGCCGCAGGCGCTGCTGAAGGTCTATCGACCGAGCTAGGGTGGCGACAGGGAGCGGGGAAGGTCAAGCGTGAGGTGCGAGGAGCCGACGGACGGCCCGCACGCCGTTCCACAGGGCGAACCCCCGCGTCGCCATGGCGAGGACGGCACGGGGCCGGAGGGCGATGAGGAACCCTACGGTCCCCGCCAGCAGCAGGGGGCGCGAGAGGATGGCGCGCCCCACCCTCACGACCCTGTCCGCCGCCGCGAAGGCCGGGGACAGTCCGTCAGCCGACTCCGCCAGCGCCTGACGCTGGCCGGCGGAGCGCTCGATCAGCTCACGCTTCCGCGCGAGGATCTCGCCGAGGCTCCGCTGGCACTCCTCGCGCTCGCGGCGGCCCGTGTGGCACCGGTGACTCACCGCCGCCCCCCCAGCGCCTCGCGGTCCTTCTCGAGCTCGGCGAGCGTAGCGGCAAACAGGCGTGGGCCCTTCCTGGCCCGCCAGGACAGCGCCGCCAGCGCCAGCAACCCGCCTCCGAGGAAGGTCCCCGTGAGGAGGCCCAGCACCAGCGTCCGGTGGGTCTCCCAGAACGCCGCCACCAGCCAGAACGCCCCCATCACCACCCCGAGGGAGAGGCAGAGGAACGCAACCGCCCCGAGCAGGAGGGTCGAGAGGAATCGGAGCTTCGCCTCCTCGACATCGAGGGAGACGAGCTCCAGGCGAGTTCGGACGATCTCGACCGCGGTGCTCGCGAGCCGCTTCAGCGATTCGAGGAGCATCCCAGGACTACTTCCGGCCCAGCAGCCAGCCGACGAGGAACCCCACCCCGGCAGCGACCCCGACCGCCTGCCACGGGTTGTCATGCACGTAGGTGTCGGTGGCCCTGGCAGCGGCCCTGGCCTTCTCTGCCCCGGCCTGCCCCAGCTCGGCCATGCGCGCCTTGGCCCCGCGCAGCGTCTCCTCGGCGCGGGCGCGAGCGGCGTTGATCTTGTCTCCCGCCTGCCCGGCGGTGGCCTTGATCAACTCCTCGGTGTCGTCGATCACTGCCCTGAGGTCGGCGGCGAGCTTCTCACGGGTGGCGGCGGTCTCGGTGGTCATTCCCGAAGGCTACCACCCGCGTCGGCCTCCACTGCAAGCCTGCCGTCACCGCGCCCCCGGAGGGTCATGCGCGCGAAGTGCCCGTCCGTGACACCCGGCCCTACGGCGTGAAGCTCACAGTCAGCGTGTAGGGAGTGACCGACGCGAGCGGAACGACCTTGACACGGAACGTGAAGGCCGTGGCCCCGGTGTAGTTGTAGGTCACGGTGTCGATCGCCGTGCCCGCCTGGTAGCTGCCGGACACCATGTAGTTCACGCCGGCGCCATAGAGCTCGAGGTCAGCGTCGCCCGTGAGCCCGCTCAGCGTGGCCGTGATGGTCCCCGGCCCCGCCACCGTGACCTTGTACCAATCGGCGTCCGCCATGGACGAGATGACGCCAGCGGTCGTGGACCCGACGGCGACTTCCTGCGCCGTGGCGAAGGTGTCGTTACCGTCGCCGACCGTCGCAGGGGTGAAGTTCACTGCCATCGAGTAGGAGGCGCCCGCTGCCTGAGGGACGACGTGCACGTAGAAGGTGCCCGCTCCGGCCGCAGTGTAGGCCACCGTCTCTGCTGCCGTTCCAGCGTTGCTGCTGCTGACCAGCAGTGCCTGAGTGGAGTCGTAGAGGGCGAGATTCGCGTCGCCCGAGAGGCCGGTGAGGGCGACGTTCACGTCCCCGGCACCGGTGGTCGTGAACTTGTACCAGTCGTCGTCCGCCGTGGA
The DNA here is from genome assembly GCA_963845515.1 of uncultured delta proteobacterium. GTDB lineage: Bacteria > Myxococcota > Myxococcia > Myxococcales > Anaeromyxobacteraceae > DATIVK01. The sequence goes on along the minus strand of CAWJSR010000036.1, from coordinate 29,288 downwards.
CGAGATGACGCCCGTGGTCGAGGACCCGACGGCGACGGTCTGCGCCATGGCGAAGGTGTCGTTCCCGTCGCCGACCGTCGCAGGGGTGAAGTTCACCGCCATCGAGTAGGAGGCGGCCGCCGCCTGGGGGATGACGTGCACGTAGAAGGTGCCCGCTCCGGCCGCGGTGTAGGTCACCGCGTCTGGCGCCGTTCCAGCGTTGCTGCTACCGGCCAGCACTGCCTGAGTGGAGTCCAGGAGGGCAAGATTCGCGTCGGCCGAGAGGCCTGTGATCGCGACGGCCACGTCCCCAGCCCCGGTCGTCGTGAACTTGTACCAGTCGTGATCCGTCGAAGACGAGATGACGCTCGTGGTCGACGAGCCGACGGCGACGGCCTGGGCCGCGGCGAACGAGTCATTGCCGTCCGTTCCCGACCCTCCGCTGGAGCTGGAGTTGGAGCCACCACATGCAGCGAGGAGAGCGGCGGCGACCACCGTGAACGACGAGGTTCCTGTCTTCATCCCCGGCTCCCGGACGACGAGTGAGATAAACGACCAATAACTACCCGCTCGGCCCGGGGCATCACTCCGTCGGTGTGCCCGCCCACTCCCGGAGGGGCATGGGCCCCTCTCAGGGCGCCCGCGGCAACTGCGCGTTGGGGCCGAAGCCGTCGCCGGCCCTGGCGAGCGAACCCACACGGGTTACGGCCGCTGGGATCTTTCCAGTCGGGCGCGTACGCTGGGTCGGTGAAGTTCGTCGCTGTCGTCAAGGCACCCCAACGGCTCGAGGAGGCGGCGGCGGCAGTCGCCGCCGCGACCGGGCTCACCCTCGCGGAGAGCCGGATGCGGCTCTCGCCCGAGCCGCCGGCGCTCCTGGCGCGGCTCGAGGAGGGCGCCGCGGAGGCGCTCGTCGCGGCGCTCCGGACGGCCGGCCTTGCGGTCCTGGCGATCGACGCCCACGTCCCGACCGACTCCGCGCGGACCATCGCGCAGCGCGTCGCGTTCACCGCCGAGGCCGTCACGTTCGCGCCACGGTTCGGCGAGGCCATGGAGATCGCCTTGCCCGACGTCATCGCCGTCCTGCGCGGCTCGCGGGAGGCACGCTCCGAGGTCGCGCGCACCGAGAAGGCGACGTCGCTCTCCCTGGGCATGGCCGTCGCCACGGGTGGCCTCAGGGTGACGCGCACGTCGACGAAGACCTACCATTCGTCCGACACGTCCCTGCAGCAGGTCATCCTCGTCTACGCCCGCGACGGCCGCTCCGCGGCCGTGGTCGAGGGGCTCGTCGACTTCACCTGCCTGGGCGCCGACCTGCAGCCCTCCAGCACGGCGAACATGGTCGCGCTCGGTCGCCGGCTCAGGGAGCAGGCGAAGCACGCCTTCCACGACGACAGGCTCCTGCGGCTCGGACGAAGGCCCCTCCCCTTCGTGGCAGGGGGCGAGGCACGCTCCGGGACGGCCGGGATGGTCGTCACGAGCCGGGACACGGCGGCCTCGCTGGACGTCCTGGCGGAGGTCCTTCACCAGGCGGTCGCGCAGGCGATGCTGCCGTGAGGGCTGGTCAGCCCGGGCGCCGCTCTACGCGGACGATGCGGCCGCCGTCGTCGTGGTGCACCACGCAGACGCTGGCGCTGCGGCCGCCGAGGATCTCCTCCTCGGGCAGCTCGAAGTGCCGGGCGTAGTCACTCACGGTGTGCACCTCGGGAGTGCTCAGCCTGAGCGCCGGCAGCCGGTTCCATAGGATCAGTGAGCCGGAGGTGCCGACCAACGCCATCGCGTAGCGCGGGAGCCCGACGACCGAAGGGCCCGGGAGGTGACCGAGCGCAGCGAAGCGGTGGTGGACGGCCCCGAAGTCCGCCCAGGCCAGTGAGCGCAGGACCGGATACCAGAGCCTCAGCCAGACGCCCCACAGGATGATCGTGGAGGCGTCGGACCACATGCGCTGATGCCAGCGAAGGCGATCGCGCGCGTTGATGATGAATGAACCGGTCATGTCCTTCAGCTCTCGGCCTTCAGTCGTCCTGGTCGAACATCCGCGTCACCGCCCGGTCGTCACGGCCAACGGCCGACGACCCCCACGGAGCCCAAGGACGCACCTCAATACACGAATATTCAATCAGGGGCGAATGCCCCGGTCCGGGCTGACCCACCGCGCGCGCTTGCCCTGGCCGCGCAGCAGGACCTTCGGGTAGGCGACGACGGTCGACGCCGTGTTGATGATCCAGTACGCGAAGGGGTACCAGATCATCCAGAAGAGGTTCCGGCCCAGGCGACGGTCGTAGTCGCGGTCCAGCCAGCTGCTGAACGCGAACTGCAGCAGGCAGGTCGTGCCGAGGATCAGGCCGCTCGCCTGCGGGGCCAGCGGCGCGGTCACCACCGGCAGCGCCTGCAGCGCCCCCCAGGTGATGAACGTCCCGGCCTTCCCCGCCAGCCAGAGCAGCGTCAGCGCGAGCATCGAGTAGCTCCACAGCAGGCTGGCGCACATCTCCAGCAGCAGGGGCCACATGAAGCTCTGGCCCGGGTGGCGGAGCACGTCGAGGTTCCTGAACAGCACCTGCGCGCCGCCCATCGCCCAGCGCAGCCGCTGCTTCCAGAGCCCGCCGAGCGTCTCCGGCATCAGGATCCAGGTCAGCGCTCTCGGCTCGAAGCGGACGTCCCAGCCCGCCCGGTGCAGCTTCCAGGTGACGTCGATGTCCTCGGTCAGCATGTCGGCGCTCCAGTAGCCCACCTGGTGCACCGCCGACCTGCGGAACGCCGTGATGACCCCGCTGGCGGTGAAGATGCGGCCGAAGCTGCGCTGGGCGCGCTTGATCATGCCGACCATCGACGAAAACTCGCCGACCTGCACGCGCCCCAGGAGCGTCGACCGGTTGCGGATCCGTGGGTTCCCGGTCACCGCCCCCACGCGCGGGCTCTGGACGAAGTGGCGCACCAGCCAGTGCGCGGCCTGCGGGTCGAGGAGGGCGTCGCCGTCGATGCAGATGAGGAGCTCGTGATTCGCCAGCAGGGCCCCGGTCTGCAGCGCGATCGCCTTGCCCTGGTTCTGCGCGAGGTGCACGACGCGCAGGCGCGGGTGGCGCGCTGCCATGCGCTCCAGCACCGCGCCGGTGTCGTCCGTGCTCCCATCGTTGATGGCGATGACCTCGAACTCGGGATAGTCGAGCGCGAGCGCGTGGCTCAGCGTCTCCTCCGCGTTCTCTCCCTCGTCGTGCGAGGGGATGAGGACGCTCACCGGAGGCGAGCCCGGCGGCGCGCGCTGCGGATCCCCGTCTGCGCCCTCCCGCTCGTGCCGCCAGTAGAAGATCGCCGCCCCGATCATCCACAGGAACGACATGAAGAGCGGGTAGTAGAAGACGAAGGCGAGCAACCCGTGCCAGAGCGTGTCGAGGCGAGCCGTCATCGGGTGGGCCGCTCAGCGCGTCTCGGGCGCGTTCGGCTTGGAGTCGAAGACCGTCCGCATGACGGCGGCGTCGGGGTGGTCGTCCTGCGGCGCGTCCGGGTAGTACCCGACGTGCTGCACCCCCATCGCGTAGAGGGCGCGGACCGTGTCGGCGAGCTGCGGGCTGGAGATCGGCTTGTTCCCCTCCCGCCAGTCCACGGACTGGAGCTCGAAGACGACCTTCCTCATCGCCCCCGGCCTGGCGTTCACGACGTTCACGAGCTCCCGGTAGAACGCGTCCGCATCCGGGGCCTTCTCCATGTACGGCATCGCCATGATGGCGGTGAAGTCATACCGCACGAGCGAGTTCTCGAGCGCCTGCGAGTACCAGACCTCCGCCTTCGGGTTGAGCGCGACCCTCGCGTAGAGGTTCCGCGCCACCTTGAGCGCCGGCTGCAGGTCGCGGACGACGCCGGCCAGCTCGAGGGCGAAGTCGTCCAGCGCGTTGATCTTGAGGATGGTCCAGCGACCGATCAGGTCGTCGCTCCTCCGGATCTCCTCGATCGACGCGGGGAGCCCCCACGACCTGTACGCCGCGAGCCCCGACGGGCTGGCGTCCTCGAAGTCGGAGAGCGTCACGTCGTCGTGGAAGAGCAGCCCCTCGAACGGCGCGGCGCGCGCGAGGTCCTCGAAGATCTCCCGGATCGCCCTCCGCGCCCGTGGGGAGAAGGGCGAGAGGCGGATGTACCCCATGTCGACGTGGCCGCCCTCCCGCCCGGCCAGGGTGACGACCCTGTCGCCGGCGGCAGGGTCGCTCGCCGGGAGCTCCCAGGAGAGCATGGGCACCCAGGCGTAGAGCCGCTTCACCGGCGTGCGGGTCCGGATCTGCCACGCGACCCGGTTGAAGAGATCGGCGCGCAGCGGCACGTGCCGGTTGGGGAAGTAGGCGGAGTCGGCCGAGCCGTTGCCGTCCGGGTCGGCGAAGGCCTGCAGGTAGACCGTGTTCACGCCCAGCGCCGCGATCCGATCGAGCAGGTGACCGAGGTTTCGCTCCTGCTGCGCCGAGTCCGGGTCGTAGACGGTGTCCAGGTCGACGTGTGCGATCTTCTGCGGCCGGTCGTTGTCGGAGATGTTCCGGTTCCGGATCGCGATCTCCCGGTCCAGGTCCCAGAGCGTCATGCCGCGCTCGACCAGGATCCGGCGCAGCCCCCAGAGCGGGGTGTCGCGCATGTTGGCGCCGTCGTCGAGCGTGAGCCCGACCTTGAGTCCTAGCCTGACGGCCACCTCGCGGGTCGGCCGGTTGTAGCGCCCGTACGGCCACGCGATCACGCGCGGCTCCTTCCCGATCCGCCGGAGGATCAGCGCGTCGTTCCGCGCGAGGTCGTCCCGCACGCGGCGGCGGTAGGTGGCATCGTCCTCGTAACGCTTCTTGCTGGGAAACCAGCGGTGGGTCGTGGTGGCCGGCTGGAGGTTCCCCTCGGCGTTCCCCAGGATGCCGCGGTGGAGGTCGTAGGTGTGGCTCCCCACCTCCACCAGCCCGCTCTCGCTCATCTCGCGGAGCTCCGCCCAGGAGAGCAGCTCGCCGCGCGGGAGGGGCTTGCCGTCGAAGTCCACCGTCCCCTTCTCCTCCAGCCAGCTCCCCACCACGTTGATCACGGCTGGGATGCGGAAGGTCCGGAGGATCGGCCAGGCGTTGTCGTAGACCGACTGGTAGCCGTCGTCGAAGGTGATGAGCACGGCCTTGTCGGGGAGCGGCGCCTTCCCCTCGCGGGCGGCGATCACCTCTCCGACGCCGACGAAGTGGAAGCCGTGGTTCCGGAGCCAGTCCATCTGGCGGACGAAGTCGGTCGGCGTGACGGCGTAGGCCGGGACCAGCGAGCGGGCCCTGTCGGCCACCTCGTGGTAGCTGAGGACCGTGAGCTCCTCCGACGAGCCGGCCGCAGAAGCGGAGGCCGGCAGCAGGAGCAGGAGCGCCCCGAGGAGGGCGGGGAGTCGCGTCGTCATCTTCGTGCGGAGGTCGATCGGGAGGGGTGAGGCGGACCAGCTGGTGCGCGGGCGGCATGATCCGTGGGTTGGCGGGGAGACGTCAACAACTCCAGCGGCGTCTACCTCCTGTGAGGGGCCGAAGATCGCGGTTCGAGGTGCAAGCGCCCCCTTCGCGGCTGGCCTTCACCGGCCGGACGATGGAGCAGGAGCGCGGCAACGGCTGGGCCGAGGGCGTCCACCCGGACGACATGGGACGTGCAGGGAGAAGTTCTACCCTGGGCTTTGACGCGCGAAAGGGCACCCCCGACGTCGGCACCCCACCGGCGGAATGGACACGCCCACACGGACCCACCATCTTGTTGCGCAGTAGGGGGGTTCCGACATGACCTGTCGTCGAGCGTTGAGGATGGTGCTGGTCGCAGGGCTGCTGCTTCCCGCTGGGGTTTCGATGGCCGATGTTGGGTCGGTCTTCAAGTGCCACCGCGGTGCGCACCAGTCCGAGAGAAGGTCCACCCAGGGAGGCGGCGGTCAGGACGCTGATGTCGATCGCCAGAGCATCCCGGAGTTCGATCCGACAGCGGCCGGCTCCATCGCGGCCCTGCTGATGGGCGGCGGTGTGCTCCTGGTCCGGCGCCGCCGCGTGCGCTGAGTGCTCTCCCCGGCTTCGTCCGGCTACGCCGGCGCGATCGCGCCGGCGGCGCCCGAACGTACTCCGACCAGGTGGGTGCTCCCCGCCTCGCTCCTCGTCGGCGAATATCTCGCGCTGTCCACACTCGTCGACTTCCCCGTCGCGGGGCCGGCGGCGGGTCTGGTGAGTGCCATCCGGCTTCTCGTTCCGGTGCTGATCGGGGCGGGCGCGGCCGGATGGCTTCTGGCGCGACGCCCTCGCGCGCTGGCCCAGCCAGCGCAGCGCCCCCCGCTCCCCGCATGGCGGCCCGCGCCGGCGCTCGCCGGCCACCTCGTGGCCTTCGCGGTCACCGCCGCCAGCGCCCTCCACCTCTTCGCGCCCGGCGCCCCCCCGCTGACCAACGCGGTGCTGCTGGTCTGGCTCGGAGGCGTCGGGGCGACCCTCCTGCTGGCCGCCTGGAGTGCCGCCCCCCTGGGGTGGTTCGCGCGGCTGCTGGTCGCGCACTGGGGGACTCCACTGCTCTCCCTCGCCGCCGGCCTGCTCGCCTGGGGCGCCGCAGCTGGCGTCGAGCGACTGTGGGGCGCGCTGTCGGGGATCACGCTCAGGGCGGTGGCGTTTCCGCTCCACGTCATCTCCGACGACGTGCTGCTGGACGTTGGCCAGCGGGTCGTGGGCATCGACGGGTTCGTCGTCGAGGTCGCTCCGGTCTGCTCGGGCGTCGACGGCATCGGCCTGATCGTCATGTTCCAGGCGCTCTGGATCGCGATGGCCCGCTCGCGCCTGCGGATCGGCCGCGCCCTCCTGCTCCTGCCGATGGGCGCCCTCGCCGCGATGGCGGCCAACGTGCTCCGGATCACGGTCCTGCTCGTCCTCGGCTCCGTCGGCCACGAGACCCTGGCGATGGGCGGCCTCCACTCCAAGCTCGGATGGCTGCTGTTCCTCGCGATCGCGCTCGCGAGCGTCGCGGCGGCGGAGCGCGTCCGCTGGCTGCAGCGCGCGGAGGCCCCGAGCGGCCGGGGCGATGACGGCCTGCCTCCGGCCGCGGCCGCCTACGTCGCGCCGCTCATCGCGGTGGTCGCGGCGGCCCTCCTCACCGATGTCTTCGCCTCCGGCTTCGATCGCTGGTACGGCGCGCGGCTCGCGGCCGCCGCGGTCGCGCTGCTGCTCCTCCGGCGCCTCCTCCCCCGCCTCGATTCCGCGCCGACCGCCCTCCCCCTCCTGGTAGGCGCGGCGGTGGGCGTCCTCTGGATCTGGCTGTCGCACGGCGACGGCACCCCGCTCGCGGAGGGGCTGGCCCGGGTCGGACCCGGCGAGCGGACCGCGTGGATCGCGCTGCGCATCCTCGGCTCCTGCCTCGTCATCCCGGTGGTCGAGGAGCTGGCGTTCCGGGGGTTCCTCCTCCCCTGGCTCATCGCGCCGGACTTCGAGCGGGTGGCGCCGCGCGCGTGGACCGTCCCAGCGGTCCTCATCTCGTCGCTCGCGTTCGGCGCCCTTCATCAACAGTGGGTCGTTGGCACCCTCGCGGGTCTCGCCTTCGCGGCGGTGCGGATCCGCAGCGGCCGGCTTGGAGACGCCATCCTCGCCCACGCCGTCGCCAACGCCGGAGTTGCAGCGGCCGTCCTCGGCACGGGGCGCTGGGATCTCTGGGGGTGAGAGGCTGGTTGGGCGGATCGGAGGAGGACGCACATGGCCGGCGAGGTGGTGCTCAGCCTGGTCGCGGCGCTGGGGCTGTCCGCCAGCGTGAACGCCGAGCTCGGCATCCGCGCCGAGGGACGCGCCACGACGGTGGTGCCTGCAGACCTTCGACCACCGGCGCGCGCCGGCGCCACGGCGGCCCCTTCGGCCACCATCGTCGCCGACGCATTGGCGCTGAGGCTAACCTCCACGTACGCGCCTCGCATCGCGTCCAACGACCTCGCGACGGCGCCCCTCCCCGTGGTCGACCACTCGCTGACGCTGCGCCTCGAGACCAATCACTCCCGTCCCTGGCGCGCCCACGCCGCGGCCAGCGCGTTTCGCGGAATGACGGATCCGCTCGCCGATCCATCGGGGGCTGCGGCGACGACCCCGGGACAGTTCGCGGTCGCGAGAGCGGTCGCGTACGAGTGGCTCCACGCGCGCTCGGCCATCGTGATCCCCGTCGACGCCCGCACCACGCTGGCCGGCGCCGGATCCTGGCGCCTGATGCGGGCCTCCGACGCCGCAGATGGCGCGCTCCTCCCCACGACCCGGGAGGCCATGCTGACCGGCTCGCTCTCCCGCCTGGTCAGCCAGCTCGACACGCTCCTGCTCTCGGCGCGCTACATGGAGGTGCAGACGGCTACGCTCCTCGCCGAGGAGGCGGCGACGCTGGCTGGGGCAGCAGGCTCCTGGCGGCACGCCTTCTCCCCCAGGCTGGAGGCCTGGGGCGGGGCCGGCGCGATGCTCGTCCGGGAGAGGCCGGGAACCGGCGCGTACGGCGTGATCCCCACGGTCGACGGCGGGTTCGCCCGCGCCGGCGACGGGCTGCGACTCACGGTGCAGGGCGTCGCGCGGCTCGCGCCCTCGGTCGACGGCTTGACCGGGGAGGTGGTGGCCATCGCGGAGACGTCCTGGCAGGTCACGTGGCGCGCCTCACGACGCCTCTCGCTCCAGGGCTCGGCCGCGGGCGGGGCCTGGCTGACGGGGCGGGTCGCGTTCGCGGGCTTCGATGGGCGGGCCGTCTGGACGCTGCGCGAACGGCTCACGCTGGAGGGAGGGCTGGTCGGGCGGACCCAGCTCGACCTGCGGCCCGAGTACCCATCCTTCACCGAGTCGGCGGTGGTCGCGGCGGTCGCCTGGAGGACCGGGCCGCTGTAGCTCAGGCCGACGCCGACACGCGCTCGCCCTTCCGCGCGACGAAGGCCGCGATGCGATCGATCGAGTCCAGGTTGTCCGGGATCATCTCGGCGTCGCTGATCCGTAGTCCGAACTCCACCTCGAGAAAGGCGATGAGCTCCAGCATGCCCGTCGAGTCGACCCAGCCTCCCTGGATGAGCGAGCTGGCGCCTCCGAGCTCCGAGGCGTCGGCCACGTAGAAGTTCTCGATGATGAACTGCCGAACGCGCTCCTGGACGGTCATGTCGTACACCTCTCTCCACGCCTCGCGATCTGGCCGCCCGCCGCCCCCCGCGGCGTGAGCCGATCGACCACTGTGCGAAACTCGCCCGGAGACTCTCTCGTCGGCTGCCGCCGCACGAACTGGTCGTACAGGAGCCCGGTCGAGAGGACTCCCACGACGGCCATGTTGTCCGAGTTCGAGAGCTGCGTCCCTGCAGGCACCTCCCGGCACTTCTTCCAGAGGCGTGCCACGGCGCGCGCGTCGAACAGTCCAGCGTCCGCCACCGTCTGCTCGCTCATCAGGTCGCCCACCCACCCGGGCGCGTCGTGATCTGCGAAGCAGAGCGCGTCGGGGGCGCGGTAGGGCTGCTTGCTGCGGCGCACCACGCTCGGTGGCACCCACCGGTCCGCGACGCGCTTGAGCACGTGCTTCTCGTCGAGCCCGCGGAGCTTGAGCGCGGCGGGCAGCGCGTTGGCGAGCTCGACGAGCTCCACGTCCAGGAACGGGAACCGGCCCTCGACCGAGTGGGCCATGAGCATCCGGTCCCCCTGGGAGGAGAGCAGGTAACCGGAGAGCAGCGTGCGGACCTCGAGGTACTGGTCCTGTGCCAGCGGCGCCCACCGCGCGAACTCCGCGGGGAGCGAGGAGAGCAGGCGCGCGATCGGGTCGACCTTCGCCGCCTCGCGGCGCAGGTCTGGCGAGAAGAGGCGCTGCAGCGCAGCGGTCGCCACCCACCGCGGCATGTGGCCGAAGCCGGGCTCGGTCGGCCGCTCCAGCCCACGGCCGAAGAACTCGCGGGCCATCGCCTGCGCCGCCACTGGCGAGCGGGCGAGCCAGGGGTAGAGCCGCTCGAGGAGCCGCGGGCGCTGCGACGAACCCGGCACGCGCGCCCAGAACCTCCGGACCTTGGCCTCCCGGAAGACGTCGTAGCCGGCGAACATCTCGTCGGCCCCCTCGCCGGTCAGGACCACCTTGATCCCGGCGTCGTGCACCAGCCGGGAGAGCAGGAAGAGCGGCGCCGGGGCGGTGCGGAGGAGCGGTCGCTCGGCGTGCCGCACGACCTCCGGGAACACCTCGGCGATGTCGCTGGGCCGCACGACGACGTCCCGGTGCTCGCTCCCGATGCGCGCCGCGACCTGGCGCTGGAAGTGCGTCTCGTCGTACTCGGCGTCCTCGAACCGGATCGAGAAGGTGAGGAAGCGTTCGTCCTTCGCGCGCCGGCCCATCGCCGCGATCAGGGAGCTGTCGAGCCCGCCCGAGAGGTAGCTGCCCACCGGCACGTCGGCCCGGAGCATCCGCAGGCGCACCGCCAGCTCCAGCGCGCTCGTCGTCCGATCGACGGCCTCGTCCAGCGAGCCCGGCGCGCCCCGCTCCGGCGACTGCGGGTAGCGCGGCGTCCAGAAGGCGCGGTCGCTGCTTCCGCCTCCGCGGAGGGTCCGGACGTGACCGGGCTCCAGCTCGGTCACGCCGCTGAAGACCCCCTGGGGGGCCACCGGCGTCCAGAAGGTGAAGGTCTCGGCGAGACCGGCCGGCTCGAGGGCACGGACGATGCCGGGAGCGCCCGCGAAGATCGCCTTCACCTCGCTCGCGAACCAGAGCCGCCCCTCGTGCTCGCTCAGGTAGAGCGGACGCACGCCGAGCCGGTCGCGGGCGAGGACCAGCGTCTCCGCGACGGAATCCCACAATGCCACGGCGAACTGCCCGTTGAAGCGCTCGAAGCAGCGCGGCCCGAACGCCTCCCAGGCGTGCACCACGACCTCGGTGTCGCTCCGCGTGCGGAAGCGGTGGCCCAGGGCGATCAGCTCGTCACGCAGCTCGACGTAGTTGAAGATCTCACCGTTGAAGACCACCCACTTCGTGCCGTCCTCGTTGCAGAGCGGCTGCTGGCCCGTGGCGAGATCGATGATCGAGAGCCGCGCGTGGCCCAACCCGACGTGGCGGTCGCGATAGAGGCCGAACTCGTCCGGGCCGCGGTGACGCAGCGCCCCTACCATCGCCACGAGATCCTCCCTCGCCGGGGGCGGGACCCCGTCACGGAGCGCGAGCGAGCCGGCGATCCCGCACATCTAGGCCCCCGCTCCATCGCCCACGAGGAGCGGTGCCTGGTGGAGGTACCGGCCTGCCCGGCGCTTCGCCTCGATGTCCCGGTAGACCCGCTGCACCTGCCCTGGGGTGAGCGCCAGCGCGGCCGCGACCTCCTCGACCGGCGTGCCGTGATTGACCGCCCAGAGGCAGAGATCCATCTGGTGGTAGGGCAGCGCGAAGTAGAACTCCTCCTGCGTCTGCGCCAGCGAGAAGGTGTCGGTGGTGGGCGGCCGCCCGCGGATCTCGTCGGGGACGCCAAGGTGGGCGGCCAGCGCGTAGACCTGCGTCTTGTAGAGGTGCGCGATCGGCTTCAGGTCCGCGTCGCCGTCGCCCTGCTTCACGAAGAAGCCCTGGTCGTGCTCGAGGAGGTTGGGCGTGCCAGCGACCGCGTAGCCCAGCCGATCCGCGTGGTAGTACTCCACCGTCTTCCGCACGCGCTGCTTGAAGTTGGTGGCCGCGACCAGCTGGAGGTAGCTCGCCGCGGACATGCGGGTCGTACGCTCCCGCCCGTCGGGGTCGGCGACGGTGAGCATCGTGACGTTGAGTCGCTCCCCATCGAGCAGCGAGGGGAGCGTGAGCTTGCAGCGCCAGTTCTCGGCGTACTCCGGCACCGCGGAGCGGATGGCCTCCAGCTGCCGCGCGTAGCAGCCAAGCCCCATGAGAGCCGGGGAAATATTCTCCACCCCGTATGGGATCCCGAGGTCGTCTGCGACCATCCGACCAAGGCGGAGCGCCTCGTCCGACGAGTCGCGCTCGGGCATGAGGAGACCGAAGACCCGGCTCGGCCCCAGGGCCTTCGCACAGAGCGTGGCCACCACGGAGCTGTCGATTCCGCCCGACATCCCGACGATCGCGCCGCGCCGACGCAGCTTCCCCAGCACCTGATCGCGGATGGACTGCTCCACCTCCGCGGAGACCGCAGCCGGATCGATCGCGAGAACGTCTGTGGAGAACATGGCCCCCTCGACCAGCCAACCTGGCAACTGCCTCGTGTCGGCGCCCGTCCCACGATCTGGAGGCAAGTGCGACGACCGCGTTCACGATACAGTCGCGTTACTGGCGGTGCTAACCACCCCAGTGAGGCGCCACGGATGGGGGCATGCGTGGACTCACCATTTCCACATGACTGGGTCTTCGAGCACGCCGCGCGACGGCCCGATGCGCCCGCTGTCGCGACGCCCGGGTTCCGCCTCACGTACGGCGAGCTCGCGACGCGCGTTCGAGCGCTCGCCGGTCACCTTTCGGCCGGCGGCGTCGGCCCCCGGGATCGGGTCCTGCTCGCCCTGCCGAACGTGCCGGCGACGGTCGTCGCCGGGCTCGCGGTCAACGCCGCGGGCGCCACGTCCGTCGAGCTGAACCGGGACTGGAGCGCGGAGGTGCTCTCGAGCGTCGTCGCCCGCGCCGGCGCCCGGCACGCGTTCGTCTGGTCGCGCGACGAGCGCACCTGGGCCAGGGTCACCGCGGAGCGACCGCTAGAGCGGATCTGGATGGTGCAGGCGGACACGTCCCGCGTGGAGGCCCCGGGGAACCTCGCGCGCCCGGCGGCGCGCCTCCTCCTGGACGGCCGCCTCGAGCCCGACTTCCCACCCGCACCGCGGCTTTCCACCCCGGCGATCGGTCCGTCCGATCCCTCGCTCGTCCTCTTCACCTCCGGCAGCACCGGCGTGCCGCGCGGCGTGGTGCAGACCTTCAGCAACGTCGACGCGAACACGCGCTCGATCGTGGGGTACCTCGGGCTCGGCGCCTCGGATCGCGCGCTCCTCGTCCTGCCCCTTCACTACTGCTACGGCCGCAGCGTCCTGCAGACGCACCTCTTCGCCGGCGGCTCCGTCTTCCTCGACGGCCGCTTCGCCTTCCCCCGGGTCGTGCTGGAGTCGCTCGCCTCGGAGGGGTGCACCGGCTTCGCAGGCGTGCCGCTCACGTACGAGCTCATCCGCAGGCAGGTGGACGTCTGCAACTTCTCGTTCCCGCGTCTGCGGTACCTGACGCAGGCCGGCGGCGCGATGGCGCCCGACACGATCGACTGGGTGCGGCGCGCGTTCCGGCCGGCGAGGCTCTTCGTGATGTACGGCCAGACGGAGGCCACCGCGCGGCTCTCGTACCTGCCGCCGGAGCGCGCCGACGAGAAGCGGGGCTCCATCGGGATCCCGATCCCCGGGGTCGAGCTGCGCGTGGTGGACGAGCTGGGGCGAGAGCTCCCGCCCGACGAGACCGGGCAGCTCGTCGCGCGCGGCGCCAACGTCACGCCGGGCTACCTCGACGAGCCAGAGGAGACCGCCGCCATTCTGCGCGATGGCTGGCTCTGGACGGGCGACCTCGCGCGACGCGACGCCGACGGGTTCTTCTTCCACCGGGGGCGCGCCAGGGAGATCATGAAGATCGGCGGGCACCGCGTGAGCCCGGTCGAGATCGAGCACGTCCTCGCGCGCCATCCGGAGGTCGCGGAGGCCGCCGTCGTCGGGATCCCTCACGACCTGATGGGCGAGGTTCCGGCAGCGTTCGTCGTCTGCCGGCCGAGCGCTGCGCCCGATGACGAAGCCCTGCGGCGGCATTGCAGGGAGAGCCTGCCGGCGTACGAGATCCCGGTCAGCTTCACGCGGGTGGACTCCCTTCCAAGGAACGCCGCCGGGAAGCTGCTGAAGGGGGAGCTGATCGCACGGCGAGGGAGTGGATAGGTCCAGCAGCCAGACGACGGGACGCCGCGCGGCCTGACCGGCCCGGCGAGCAGCGGAGGCAGGCGCCATGCAGGGAACGAGCGTAATCGCACGAGCGACGATCTGGTTCATGACCGCTGCCGCCCTCGGGGGCCAGCCGGCGGCCGTCGCGTCCGACGAGGCCAGGCTTCGCGCCGGCCTGGCCGCCCTCTCCCGGCGGCGCGTCTTCGTCGGCCACCAGTCGGTCGGCATGAACGTGCTCGATGGGATGCGCTCGCTCGCGACCGAGTCGGGCATGCCGCTCCGGATCGTCGAGGTGACGGCGGCCGACGGCCCGGTCGACGGCGCCCTCCTGCACGGCTTCGTCGCCGAGAACGGCCGGCCCGAGCTGAAGCTGGAGAGCTTCGCGAAGATGTTTCGAGCGGGCCCGGCACTGGGAGCCGAGCTGGCGCTGCTCAAGTTCTGCTACGCGGACTTCGAGGCTTCCACGGACGTGCGCGCGCTCTTCTCCCGCTATCAGGCGACGATCGCCGACCTTCGCCGGGTGAGCGCGCGCACGACCTTCGTCCACGTCACCGTTCCGCTGACCACGATCCAGGGGGGGCCCAGGGCCCTCATCAAGCGCCTGCTTGGCAGGACCCCATACGGGATCGAGGAGAACGCCCGTCGCGCCGAGTACAACGCGCTCCTACGGGCCGCGTACGAGGGCAAGGAGCCCGTCTTCGACCTCGCGGCGATCGAGTCCACCGGGCTCGATGGGCGCGAGGTCACCCTGGAATGGAGAGGCCGCCAGATACCCATTCTGGCCAGCGACTACACCAACGATGGCGGCCACCTGAACCCTCAGGGAAGCCGGCGTGCGGCGCGCGCGCTGATCGCGCTGCTGGCCGGGATTCCCGCGCAATCCCCTGCTTATTGATCGCATTGACCGGTATGGGCACTTCCGCGCCCAGTGGGTTTGTGCTGTGCTTGGTCGGCGTCGAAGCGGGGTGTTCAGTCGGCTTCTGGGGGCAGCACACATGGCCGTTCGCGCGATCTTCGAGCTCGGACTCGCTGTCCTGCTGTTCGCAGCCTCCTGCGGGGCCAGCCCCGCCGGCGCTCCAGTCCCGGGAACCCCGATGACCGGAGAAGTCCGCATCGTCTTCCTGCATCACAGCACCGGCGGCGTGGTATGGAGCGGGGGCGTCCAGAGCCTTCATACAGGGCTGGAACGCCGCGCACGGAACTCGCTACCAGATCACCGAGCAGTCATATCCGGCGACGACCGGCGGCTATCCCTGGGCGAACTACCCGTACGACTACTGGAACCTGTGGGTGAGCTTCACCGGGACGCGCCGTGACAGGGGAGAGCAGAACCTCGACGACCTCGCTGCGGCCAATGACGTCATCGTCTTCAAGCACTGCTTCTCCGTTAGTGCAATCGGTCCCGACACGGGAACGCCGAGCGTCTCCTCCGACCTCAAGACCTTCGAGAACTACAGGGCGCAGTACCTGGCGTTGAGGGGCCGCATGCGGCAGTTTCCGGGCAAGCGCTTCGTCGTGTGGACGGGCGCCGCGCTCACGGAGGCCTCCACTGACGCGGCGCAGGCGCAGCGTGCTCGCGACTTCTTCGCCTGGGTGAAGTCCACCTGGGACGAGCCGGGCGACAACGTCTTCGTCTGGGACTTCCGCGAGAGCGAGACCGGCGGGGGGCTCTATCTCCAGGCCGCCTACGCGGCGAGCCCCACCGACTCGCACCCGAACGGCGCGCTGGCGAGCCTCGCGGCGCCGCTGGTGGGGAGGCGGATCATCGACGTGATCGAGGGACGCGGCGACAGCGGGAGCCTCACGGGGCAGTGACCGGACGCGGGAGCGCGACGGAGGGGGGGACGGAGAATGTCGATCCGCATCGGTATCGTCGGCGCGGGGAAGATGGGGCTCTCGCACTTCGCGATCGCGAACGCGCATCCGAAGGCTACGGTCGTCGCCGTCTGCGACACGTCGCGCTACGTGCTCTCCGTGCTGAAGAAGTTCGCGCGCGTGGCGACCTACCGGGACTTCGAGGCGATGATCGACGACGCGGGGCTCGACGCGATCATCGTCGCCACGCCCACCGCGACCCACTACCGGTGCACCGAGCTCGCGCTGCGGCGCGGACTGCACGTCTTCGTCGAGAAACCGCTCACCCTCTCGCCGTTCGAGAGCCGCGCGCTCGCGGACCTCACCGAGGAGCGACGACGCGTCAACCAGGTGGGCTTCCACAACCGCTTCATCGGCACCTTTCGCGAAGCACGCAGGCTGGTGCACGCCGGCGCCCTCGGCACTGTGACCCACGTCCGCGGAAGCGCCTTCGGGCCGGCGGTCGTGGAGGCGCAGGCCACCACCTGGCGGTCACGCAGATCCGAGGGCGGCGGCTGCCTCAGCGATTACGCCTGTCACGTCATCGACCTCATGAAGTTCGTGGTGGGCCAGCCGACCCGCGTCACGAGCGCCTCCCTCGAGTCGGTGTTCTCCACGGACGTCGAGGACGTCGTTCACGCCACCTTTGACTACCCCGCTGGCGCGACCGGGGCCCTCGAGGCCAACTGGAGCGACGCGCGCGTCCGGAAGATGACGACCACCCTCGCGATCGAGGGGACGAGCGGGAGGCTGAACGTCGATCGCCAGGAGCTGAAGGTCGAGCTGCCTGGCGGACCGTTCGAGCGGTACCCACGAGGCGCGAGCGCGCGGTACATCACCGAGCTGCAGGAGCCGGTGGATTACTACCTACGCGGGGAGGAGTACTCGGCCCAGCTCGACGCCTTCATCGAGGCGATCGCGCAGGGGACGCCCTCGACCGCGAGCTCCTTCGCGAGCGCGTGCGACGTCGACAGGATCCTCGCGCTCGTCGCGCAGGCCAGCCGCTCGCAAGGGGAAGGGGGGCCTCACGGTGACGCTTGATCCACTGCTCTTCGGCGACAACCAGTTCTTCGGCGTGAACCACATGTCCGAGGAGAAGGCGCGCCAGCAGCTGGCCCGCTTCCGGGACACGTCGGCGGTGATCGACGTCCTGGACCTCGCTCACGGCATGGGGATCCGTTCGTTCATGTGCACGACCCACGATCGCATCGGCGAGATCTGCGATCACATGCGGGCCCACCCGGACCGGTATGCGGACTTCGTCTACTTGCCGTGCATGCCGTACGCGCACAAGTACGCAAACGCCCTGGGCCAGCTCGGGATCGTCGAGACGCTGAGGCGCTTCGCGAGCCGCAGCCTCCTCAGCACGCTCTACCTCGGCGCGCTGGGAACGGCGACTCGCGACGTGTATCGCCTCATGAAGCTCCTCGTCGACGCGGAGATGAAGCGCTTCCACGGGCTGAACACGCCGGTCCTCTTCCTCCAGAACGTCGTGACGGATCTCCTGCTCGGGATGAGGCTCTACGACGTCTTCGCCGAGTTTCACGCCTACGCCGCCAGCCGGTACGGGGCGGAGGCGGGGTTCATAACGATGAACCTGCCCGCGCTCCTCGAAGCCCTGGAGCGGGTCGGCGTGCGCAACCCGATCATCTGCGCGAGCGTCAACAAGCTCGGCTTCAGGATGTGCGGTGGGATCGACGCCTACCGCAGCGCGCTCGCCTCGGGGCGCTGCCGAGCCATCGCGATGTCCGTCTTCGCGTCCGGTGCCATCCCTCCCCGTGAGGCGATCGAGTGGGTCTGCGGCCTCGAAGGGGTGCACTCGATCGTGTTCGGCGCGTCCTCTGCCGAGAACATCCGACACACCAGGGAGCTAGTCGCGTCTGCCTGGGGGGGGCGCGACCCGGTGCGGCGCCAGGCTCCCGCGACGGCGGTGTGAAGATGCCGCCAGGCACCCTAGCGCGCCGTCGGGTGAGGCTCCTCAACGTCGAGGTCGACGACGTCACGATGGACGAGCTGGTGGAGTCGTTCCGGGAGGGGATGCTCCTCACACTCCATGTCGACATGATCATGAAGCTGCAGGCCGACCGGGAGTTCTACGAGCTGCTCCCTAGCTTCGACGTCGTCACCTGCGACTCCCAGATCCTGTTCGCGGCGTCGCGGCTGCTCGGGACCCCGCTCCGCGAGCGGGTCTCCGGCTCGGACTTCTTTCCGCGCTTCTACGAACGGCACGCCAGCGATCCCCGAGTGACCGTCTTCATCTGCGGCGGTCAGGCGGGCGTGGCCGAGCTCGCCGCGCGCAGGATCAACGCGAGGGTTGGGCGGGACATGGTCGTCGGCGCGCACTCGCCTCCCTTCGACTTCGATCGACGGCCCGGCGAGACCGAGCGGATGATCGCGGAGATCAACGCGTCCCGGGCAACGGTCCTCCTCGTCGGCCTCGGCGCGGGCCGGCAGGAGAAGTTCGTCGTCAGGTACCGCGAGCGGCTCCCCCACGTGCGGACCTTCCTGCCTCTGGGCGGGACCATCGACTACGAGGCTGGCGCCTTGCCGCGCCCGCCGTCGTGGCTCACCGACGCCGGCCTCGAGTGGCTCTACCGCCTGCTCCGGGAGCCACGCGCGCGCTGGCGGCGCTACCTGCTCCACCAACCGCCGGTCCTCTGGCGCCTGGCCCAGCAGCGCCTCGGCTCCTATCGGGATCCTTTCGCGGAAGGCTGATCAGGCACGACGCGGCTGCCGTCGTCCCGTCAGGGGGACATCCTTTCGGGTTTCACACGCCCGCTGAACGCCGCTCGGGAACGCGCCGTGTAGAGTGACGTGCGGGGGAGGGCAGATGCTGGTCGCAGCTCTCGACGTTGCGCTCGCGCTGGCGGCGTTCCCCGTGGCGCTCGCGTCCGGCTACCTCCTCGTCCTCACGCTCTTCTCCTTCGGGTTGCACCCGAAGCGAGGGCGCGCGCCGCACCTGCGCTTCGACATCGTCGTCCCGGCGCACGACGAGGAGGAAGGAATCGCAGCGACGGTGGGCAGCCTGAGCGAGGTCTGCTACCCCGCCTCGCTGCGGCGTATTCTCGTCGTCGCGGACAACTGCTCCGACGCGACCGCCGCTCGCGCGAAGGATGCAGGCGCCACCGTCCTCGTCCGGACCGACCCTGAGCGGCGAGGCAAGGGCTACGCCCTCGCCTTCGCCTTCGACCGGATCCTCTCGGAGGGGAGGTGCGAGGCAGTCGTCGTCGTGGACGCCGACTGCCTCGTCACGCCCAACATCCTGGCCGCCTTCGCGGCGTGCCTGGACGAAGGCGCCCTGGCCGTCCAGTCCGCGTACGTCGTGGGGAACCCGCACGCCTCCTGGCGAACGGCGCTCATGGCCGTCGCGTTCGCCCTGGTGAACGTCCTCCGGCCGCGCGGGCGCGAGCGCCTGGGACTCTCCGCCGGACTTCACGGCACCGGCATGTGCTTCGCCGCCTCCGTGCTGCGCGACGTGCCTCAGGACGCCTTCTCGATCGTGGAGGACCTCGAGTACGGGCTCCGGCTCGGGCTCGCCGGACACCGGGTTCACTTCGCGCCAGAGGCCTCGGTCCGTGCGGACGCGCTCGCGACTGCCCGCGGCTCCGGACCGCAGCGCCTGCGCTGGGAAGTCGGGAGGCGCGCGTTGGCGCGGACGCACGCGCGCACCCTCCTGCGCCGCGCCGTGGCGGCTCGCGACCCGGTCCTCTTCGACCTCGGGCTCGACCTCCTGGTCCCACCGCTCGCCCGGCTCGGACTGATGGCCGTCGCGGGGGTCGCCGGCACGGCGATCGGATCCGCGCTCGCGGAGCGCACCCTTTGGGCGGCGTGGCCGTGGGGGCTGAGCCTCGCCGCGCTCTTCGTCCACGTCGCGGCCGGCTGGTGGCTCTCGGGGACGGGGGTGAGGGGGCTCGCTGCGCTGCTGCACGCGCCGGCGTACCTCGCCTGGAAGATCGGCATCTCGCTGGATTCCTCCGAGCACCCGTCGGGAGCCTGGGTGCGAACGCAGCGCGGGAGCAGCCGTTGAGCACGTCCCTCCGCCAGCCAGAGCGAGCGCTCACCGACCCCGCCGCGTCCATCCGGCTCGCCTGTGTCCAGCACGGGGACTTCGGCGGCGCTCACGCCCGACTCGCTTCCGGTCTCGCCGAGACCTATGGCGGCCAGCGGTACTCAGTCTCGTCCTTCGAGCGGATGGCGGCCGGGATCCCGCACCTGGTCGTCAGCCTTGACGCCCCTGCCGTCACCGTCCGCGACGGCCCTGCCACCTACGTGGGGATTCCCGACCTCCTCCCCGCCTGGCTTCCCGGCCGGTGGCGAGCCGTCGCGCGCGCGCGCGGCGTCGTCGAGGTCATCGAGGCCTTCGCGCCAACCCACATGCTCTTGCGCGCTGCCGACATCGTGGGCTGCAGGGTCCTCTCATGGGCGAATCGCCGCCAGCTACCGACTGGCGTGGTCCTCGCGTCGCGGTTCGACAACGGCCATCCTCCCAACCTGAAGTACTGCCAGCTCGCGAACGCGCCCAACGTCTTCGTGGTGGCGAATCACAACGCGGTCGCCACCGCGTCGATGATCGAGTGCGGCCTTCAGGCCGACAAGGCGGTCGCGTGGGACTACCCTGCGGCGCTTGATCCCCACGGCGTCGCGGTCAAGGTTCTCCCGGAGCGCGGCCCCCTAACCGTCGTCTACGCCGGGATGCTCATCGCTTCCAAGGGCGTCATGGATCTCGTCGCCGGGGTGGAGCGATGCCGCCGCACTGCCGCGCGCGTTCGACTCGTGCTGTGTGGCGACGGCCCGCTGCGCGCGACGATCGCCGCCCACCCCGGTGTTCGCGCCGGCTGGCTGGAGGTCGCGGGCGTGCTCCCCAGCGACGAGATCCTTCGCCGGATGCGGGACGCCTGGGCCGTGGTGGTCCCCACGCGACCGGAATACCCGGAGGCGCTTCCACTGGTCATCACCGAGGCGCTGACGACGCGAACTCCGGTAGTCCTCAGCGACCACCCGATCTTCGCGGGCTACTTCCGCGGGACGGCCGGCACCCGGTTCTTCCGGGCTGGCGACTTCCGGAGCCTTGCGGCGGTCCTCCTCGAGCTGATGGCGGACGCAACCGCCTACCGAGAGGACTCGGAGGGAACTGCGGCGACGTGGAGCCGCCTTCAGGTCGAAACCAAGTTCCACCACGTGCTCGAGCGGCTGGCGCGAGCATGGGAGTTCCCTTCGAGCCGCGGCTCGACGGCGCAAGGGGGCCCATCGTGATCCGGGAGATGACCAGGGACGCGGCTGCCTATGCGGCATACGGAGGTTGGCACAGGAACCTGGGCTTCTGGGTCGTGGCGACCTACCGCTTCGGCGTCTGGGCGAGGACTCTCCCGCTCCTGCTGCGGCTTCCGGTCCAGATCGTCTACTGGTTCCTGCGGCAGCCGTGGCGGTTCTTCCTCCACGTCGAGATCCCCACGTCCGCGCGCATCGGCCCAGGCGTGCTGCTCGTTCACCCGTACAACGTCCTGATAGGCCCTGGCGCCCAGCTCGGCGAGGACTGTTCGCTCTTCCACGAGGTCACCGTAGGCACCGGTCCAAGTCCTGGCATGCCTCGTATCGGGAACGGGGTCGCGCTCTTCGTCGGCTCCCGTGTCCTCGGCGGGGTCGAAGTAGGCGACGGGACGGAGGTGGGCGCCAACTGTGTCGTCACGAACAGCGTCCCGCCGGGGTCAATCGTCGCCCCGACGCCCTGTCGGGCCTTCCCCAAGGCCCTGATGCGCGTCACCAAGGAGGGCACAGGTGCCAGGTGATGACCACATTGGCCGAAGCCGATGCGCGACCTCGGGCGCCGCGCTCTGCGTGATGGGGCTCGCGACGCTTGGGCTCTTGGCGCTGGGGTTCGCGACGCAGGGACCAACGACGCGCGCGTCACCACCGACGCCCGCCAGGAGAGTCCTCCAGTTGGGAGTGAACCTGGAGGGAGTGGCGGACTGGACGCCGCAGCCGTTCTTCGCCGACCTGATCAAGCAGGGGCGCGCCTGGAACGTCATCGGCAGCCTCTCGACCCCCGCCCCCGTCGACGCCAACGGCTGGCCCACCGCTGACGCCCAGATCGTCGTCGCCACCCCGCCCGCGATGGTGGCGCGGACCGAGCCCTACAAGCTCTCCTTCGTCGGCAACGCCACCGTCTCGGCGCTCGGCGGCACGATCGCCAACAAGGCCTACGACGCCGCCACCAACACCACCACCGCCGACGTCTTCATCACGGCGTCGGACCCAGCCCAGCCCCACCTCAACGACAACTTCTTCCTCTCCTTCTCCGGCCAGCCAGGCGGAGTGAAGCAGGTCCGACTTCTCCGCCCCGGCCACGCCCCCTCGGAGATCTTCTCCCGCGACCTCCTCGCCCGCATCTCCTGGTTCTCCACCCTGCGCCTCATCGCCTTCCTCGGCCCAGGCAACAGCCAGGTGACCGCCAACACCGACCGTGAGTGGTCCGACCGCGGCCTCCCCGGCTACTCCCTCCAGACCGTCGACGCCCCCGCCTGGGAGTTCGTCACCCTCCTCGCCAACGCCGCGAAGAAGGACGTCTGGATCGGCATCCCCTACTACGCCAGCGACGACTACATCACCAAGCTCGCCCAGCTCTTCAAGTACGGCTCCGACGGCGTCAACCCCTACACCTCCCAGCAGACCAACCCCGTCTATCCTCCGCTCGCCAGCCGACCGGAAGCTCTACTTCGAGTTCTCGAACGAGATCTGGAACTACGTCTACCCGACCACCGCCCAGAACGACGCCGACTCCCAGGCCGAGGTCGCCGCAGGAGACCCACACCACCTCGCCTACACTCCCGGCAACATGCTGGGAGCTCGGCTGGCGCCGCGTCGGCTGGCTCGTCCTCCGCACCAGCAACATCTTCCGCTCGGTCTTCGGCGACGCCGAGATGATGACCCGCGTCCGCCCCGTCCTCGCCCGCCAGCTCGTCCGCTACGACACCTTCGACCAGCCCCTCAACTACATCAACGCCGTCTTCGGCAACCGGCAACGCCTACGGAAACCCCGGCCACCCCATCAGCTACTACCTCTACGGGATCGCCGGCGCCCCCTACTTCAACCCGCCGACCCCGACGTCGGCCGTCAGGACCTCACCGTCGACCAGGTCTTCCCGTCCATGAGACCTACCCGACACCTACATCTACCCCGCCATCGACAGGCTCGTCGTCGAAGGCCGCCAAGTAGGGCATCGTCCCCCTCGGCTACGAGGGCGGCCAGGGGCTCGTTCCACAGCAGGGCAGCGGCGCCGCCAAGCTCGCCGCGCAGATGGACCCGCGCATGACGACGGCCACCCTCGAGGTGCTGGACTACTGGACCACCGCCGGCGGCGGCGTGCTGAACTACTACACGCTCGCCAGCCAGTGGGGGAGCCACGGCTACTGGGGCCTCTCCACCGACATCACCTCGGAGGCCACGCCCAAGTGGGACGCGATCAAGAAGGCCGCGCGGCGCTCGGGAAAGGAGGGCGCGGCTCATGGACGCTGAGGCGAAGCCGGCCGCCGCAGGAACATACTACTCACGCGCGCGCTCGGAGATGCTGCCGTTCCTGCCGGCGTCGGCGAAGCGCATCCTGGAGGTCGGCTGCGGCGTGGGCGCCTTCGCGAGGCTGGTGAAGGAGTCGCGTGGGTGCGAGTACTGGGGCGTGGAGCCCAACCCGGCGACGTGGGGTGCCGCGCGCAAGGCGGTGGACCGGCTCATCGAGGGACCGTTCGCCCCGGCGGCGCTTCGTGGCGAGGCGTTCGACTGCGTCGTCTTCAATGACGTGCTCGAGCACCTGCAAGATCCGGAAGGTGCCCTCCATGACACGCGCCTGCTCCTGCTTCCCGGCGGCCACGTCGTCGCTTCAGTCCCCAACATCCGCTGCTTCCCGTACCTCTATCGGCTCGCGTGGCTGGGGGAGCTAGAGTACGAGGACGCTGGCGTGCTCGACCGCACCCACCTGCGGCTCTTCACGCCGCGGAGCATTCGGCGGCTCTTCCTCCGCCAGGGTTACGTGGTCCGGACGATACGCGGCATCAACAGCTTCCTCACGCGAGGCGAGTCTGCGTCCCTCCACGTCCTGAACCTCTTGACGCTCGGGCGCTTCAGGGACGCGCGCTACAGCCAGATCGTGGTCGTCGCGGAGCGTGAGCCTTGAGCGCTGCGGCGAGCCCGTCCCCAGTCGCCACCCTCGAAGCCCCGGCCGAGCCGCGGCTAGAGGTTGCCTGCAACCTGTGCGGCGGTGAAGACCTCACCGTCCTCTTCGAGGCGGGCGTGGCACAGGTCAACCGGATCGTGCGCTGCCGCCGCTGCGGCCTCATGTACGCGAGCCCGCGCCGGCCCGCCGATCACGTCGCCATCGCGTCGTGGGCCGACGATCCGGAGTGGGACTTCGCGCGCGAGCACCCACAGCGGTTCGAGAAGGAGCAACTCCAGATCCGCGACTACGTGCGGACGCGGGCGCTCCTCGGCCGCCTCCACCCGGCGCGCGGCACGCTCGTCGAGGTGGGCAGCAGCCTCGGCTTCATCCTCGGCCTCTTCCGCCGGGACGGTTGGGACGTCCTGGGCGTGGAGCCAGACCGGAACGCCACCCGCCACGCGGAGCGGCGACTCGGCATCCGGGTGCTCACCTCGACGCTCGAGGAGGCTCGCCTCCCCGACGGGCTGGCCGATGCCATGCTGATGCTGCACGTGATCGAGCACGTGCCGGATCCGCTCGGCACGCTGCGGGAGGTCCACCGCGTGCTGAAGCCCGGGGGCCACCTGATCCTGGAGACGCCTCGCTACGACACGCTCGCCTTCCGGACCCTGGGGCGCCGGGAGCGGAGCCTCAGCTGCGACGGCCACATCTTCTTCTTCACCTCGGAGACGCTGCGGCGGACGTGCGAGCGCGCGGGCCTCGAGCTGGTCCGCAGCGAGCTGCCGTGGCGCTCGCTGACGCTCGACCGCCTCCTCTACAACGTCGGCGTCATGGCTAAGAGCCCGGCCCTCCAGCGCGCGATGGCGTCGGCCTCGCGCGCTGGAGGGCCGGGCTCTTAGCCATGACGCCGACGTTGGTTCAGCGAGCGCCACCGCAGCTCAGCTGCGGACCACTGGAAGAGCCCGCGTCCGCCGCAGCGTCCGACGTGAAGAAGAAGATGTGGCCGTCGCAGCTGAGGCTCCGCTCCCGGCGCCCCAGGGCGCGGAAGCAGAGCGTGTCGTAGCGAGGCGTCTCCAGTATCGGGTGGCCCCCGGCTTCACACCCGGTAGACCTCCCGCATCACGTGCACGTCAGCCCTGGCATCGGCCAGCCCGTCAGGAAGGCGAGCCTCCTCAAAGACGTCGAGGTGAGCACCCGGATGCCGGAGCCGCCGCTCGCCGCGTGGCGGGTGGCGTTCCGGCTCGACGCCCAGGACGTCCCAGCCGTCCCGGCGGAAGAGGCCGAGGATGAAGCCGAGGCTGCTGCCCACCTCGACGAGCGTGCCGCGCCTCAGGGGCAGCGGCCGAGGAGCGCCCGCGCTCCCACTGCGTAGTCGCGGTAGCTGGAGTCGCTCCTTCTCGAAGCGCTGTGGGGTGCTCGCGCGCGAAGTCCCACGCCGGGTGCGTCGCCCCACGACGCGATGGCGACGTGATCGGCGGGCCGCGCGGCTGGCGTACATGAGGCCGCAGCGGCGGCAGCGCACGATCCGTGAGCCTGCCACGCCCGCCTCGAAGAGGACGGTGGGTACTCACCGCCGGCGCAGGTTGCAGGCGACCTCTAGCCGCGGCTCGGCCGGGGCTTGCCGAGGTAGCTGGGGACGGGCTCGCCGCAGCGCTCAAGGCTCGCGCTCCGCGACGACCACGAATGTGGCTGTAGCGCGCGTCCCTGAAGCGCCCCGAGCGTGAGGTTCAGGACGTAGAAGGACGCGACTCGCCTCGCGTGAGGAAGCTGTTGATGCCGCGTATCGTCCGGACCACGTAACCCTGGCGGAGGAAGAGCCGCCCAATGCTCCGCGGCGTGAAGAGCCGCAGGGGTGCGGTCGAGCACGGCCAGCTTACGGTCCTCGTACTCTAGCTCCCCCAGCCACGCGAGCCGATAGAGGTACGGGAAGCAGCGGATGTCGGGCGACTGAAGCGACGACGTGGCCGGCGGGAAGCAGGAGCAAGCGCGTGTCTGGAGGGCACCTTCTTGCAGGTGCTGGAAGAACACATCATTGGAGGACGACGCAGATGCCTCGCCACGAAGCACACCCAGGGACACGGCTCCTCGATGAGCGGATTCCTGCGCGCGGCACCCCACGTCGCCGGGTTGGCTCCACGCCCGGCATACTCGCACCCCCGGCGCCAACTCCTCGCCGCCTCGCGAAGGCGCCCCGCCGCAGCCGATCTGCCGAATGCGCTGCGCCGAGGCCGGCGGGAACGGCACCAGCGGCGCGCGCGAGTATGTTCCTCGGGGAGCCGACTCCCCGACAGCGGTCATGAGCCGCGCCCTCCTTTCCCGTGCGCACACGACTTCTTCAACGCGTCCCACTTCGGCGTGGCCTCCGAGGTGATGTCGGTGGAGAGGCCCCAGTAGCCGTAGTCTCCCCACTGGCTGGCGAGCGTGTAGTAGTTCAGCACGCCTCCGCCGGCGGCGGTCCAGTAGTCCAGCACCTCGAGAGTGGCCGTCGTCATGCGCGGGTCCATCTGCGCGGCGAGCTTGGCGGCGCCGCTGCCCTGCTGTGGAACGAGCCCCTGGCCGCCCTCGTAGCCCACGGGGACGATGCCCCACTGGGCGGCCTTCGACACGAGCCTGTCGATGGCAGGGTAGATGACGGTGGCGAGGTGGACCTCGATGGAGGGGAAGATCGTGTCGACGGTGAGGTCCTGACGGCCGACGTCGGCGTCGGCGTTGCTGAAGTAGGGGGCGCCGGCGATCCCGTAGAGGTAGTAGCTGATGGGGTGGCCGGGGTTGCCGTAGGCGTTGCCGGGGCCGAAGACGGCGTTGAGGTAGTTGAGTGGCTGGTCGTAGGTGTCGTAGTTGACGAGCTGGCGGGCCAGGACTGGGCGGACGCGGGTCATCATCTCGGCGTCGCCGAAGACCGAGCGGAAGATGTTGCTGGTGCGGAGGACGAGCCAGCCGACGCGTCGCCAGCCCAGCTCGTAGCGGTTGCCGGGAGCGTAGGCGAGGTGGTGGGGGTCGCCTGCGGCTACCTCGGCCTCGGTGTCGGTGACGTTCTGGGCGGTGGTCGGGTAGACGTAGTTCCAGATCTCGTTCGAGAACTCGAAGTAGACCTTCCGGTCGGGGGCGAGCGGAGGGTAGACGGGGCTTGCCTGGGTGAGGTGTAGGGGTTGACGCCGTCGGAGCCGTACTTGAAGAGCTGGGCGAGCTTGGTGATGTAGTCGTCGCTGGCGTAGTAGGGGATGCCGATCCAGAGGTCCTTCTTCGCGGCGTTGGCGAGGAGGGTGACGTACTCCCAGGCGGGGGCGTCGACTGTCTGGACGGAGTAGCCGGGGAGGCCGCGGTCGGACCACTCACGGTCGGTGTTGGCGGTCACCTGGCTGTTGCCTGGGCCGAGGAAGGCGATGAGGCGCAGGGTGGAGAACCAGGAGATGCGGGCGAGGAGGTCGCGGGAGAAGATGTCCGAGGGGGCGTGGCCGGGGCGGAGAAGTCGGACCTGCTTCACTCCGCCTGGCTGGCCGGAGAAGGAGAGGAAGAAGTTGTCGTTGAGGTGGGGCTGGGCTGGGTCGCGACGCCGTCGATGAAGACGTCGGCGGTGGTGGTGTTGGTTGCGGCGTCGTAGGCCTTGTTGGCGATCGTGCCGCCGAGCGCCGAGACGGTGGCGTTGCCGACGAAGGAGAGCTTGTAGGGCTCGGTCCGCGCCACCATCGCGGGGTGGCGACGACGATCTGGGCGTCAGCGGTGGGCCAGCCGTTGGCGTCGACGGGGGCGGGGGTCGAGAGGCTGCCGATGACGTTCCAGGCGCGCCCCTGCTTGATCAGGTGGGCAACCGCTGCGGCGTCCAGTCCGCCACTCCCTCCAGGTTCACTCCCAACTGGAGGACTCTCCTGGCGGGCGTCGGTGGTGACGCGCGCGTCGCTGGTCCCTGCGTCGCGAACCCCACGCCAGCCCAAGCGTCGCGAGCCCCATGCCACGCAGAGCGCGGCGCCAACGAGCTGGTCGGCTTCGGCCAATGTGGTCATCACCTGGCACTTGTGCCCTCCTTGGTGACGCGCATGGGGGCTTGGGGAAGGCCCCGACAGGGCGTCGGCAACATTGACCCCGGCGGGAGCCTTGTGACGACGCAGTTGGCGCCCACCTCCGTCCCGTCGCCTACTTCGACCCCGCCGAGGACACGGGAGCCGACGAAGAGCGCGAGACCCCGTTCCGATACGAGGCATGCCAGGACTTGGACCGGTGCCTACGGTGACCTCGTGGAAGAGCGAACAGTCCTCGCCGAGCTGGGCGCAGTCGGACGTTGTACGGGTGAACGAGCGGCACGCGCGCGGACGTGGGGATCTC
The DNA here is from genome assembly GCA_963845515.1 of uncultured delta proteobacterium. GTDB lineage: Bacteria > Myxococcota > Myxococcia > Myxococcales > Anaeromyxobacteraceae > DATIVK01. The sequence continues at coordinate 1,153 of CAWJSR010000036.1, read as the reverse complement.
GACGTGGAGGAAGAACCGCCACGGCTACCACAGGAGCCGGTGAACGGTGAACCGAGGCTGGGCGCGGGCCCGGCGCATCCTCCGCCAGACGCCGAGCCGTGGTCGCCACGACCCCGGCGCGGCTCTGTGCAAGCCTAGGTTGTCCCCGCAGTTGCACGTGGCCACCTCGTCAATGCCCGGATCGCGATCGGGCCCCCTTACGCCGTCGAGCCGCGGCTCGAAGGGAACTCCCATGCTCGCGCCCGCGCGCGTGGTGGACTTTGGTTTCGACCTGAAGGCGGCTCCACGTCGCCGCACCTCCTCCGAGTCCTCTCGGTAGGCGGTTGCGTCCGCCGCAGAGACCACCGCGGGGGGGCCCCGGAAGTCGCCACCGGAACTGAACCGGGTGCCGGCCGTCCCGCGGAAGTAGCCCGCGAAGAATCGGGTGGTCGCTGAGGACTACCCCGGAGTTCGCGTCGTCAGCGCCTCGGCAGTGGCCGGTGGAAGCGCCTCCGGGTATTCCGGTCGCGTGGGGACCACCACGGCCCAGGCGTCCGCATCCGCCCCGATCTCGTCGCTCGGGGGACGCACCCGCGACTCCAGGCCGGCCCGGCGCGAACACCCCGGGGTGGGCGGCAATCGTCGCGCGCAGCGGGCCGCGCCCACACGGCGCCGAGTCGAACGCGCGCGGCAGTGCGGCGGCATCGCTCCACCCCGGCGACGAAATCCGTGTAAGCACCCTTGGAAGCGATGGCGCTCCGGCGTAGACGACGGTTGGGGCGGCGCTTCGGGAGACCTTGACCGCGACGCCGTGGGAGATAAAGACGCCGCAGGGGTAGTCCCACGCGACCGCCTTGTCGGCCTGAAGGCCGCACTGAATCATCGACGCGGCGGCGGAGACCCGCGTTGTGATTCGCCACCACCGATTTGTCGGCGAGCTGGCAGCGTAGGGAGGATGGCCGTTGCAACCGCGAACGCGCGCGCCGGCCGCTGGCGGCGATTCGCCATGAGAGGGACCCTGCCACGATGTCCGCAGCGCGCGAGAGCATGTGGGTTGGCGCGAAGGCCTCCCTCGACGACGCCGCGCGCGCGCGCGACCGCTCGCCAGCCCGCGGGAGAAGAGGCGGGGAGGAGGTGGGAAGTGCCAGGCGTAGGTGGGCCAGGATACAGCGGA
>CAWJSR010000035.1:0-121235 GCA_963845515.1 uncultured delta proteobacterium | reverse complement strand
ACCTGGAGGGAGTTGCCGATGACGCGCTGGTCCGGATCGTAGTAGGCCGCGGTGAATCGTGGCTCCTCGGTCACGACGTGCATCTTCGCGCGGAGGGCGTCGATCGCGGGATCGCGGCGAAGTCCGTCCTCGTAACACTCGGCGGAGCAGGGCGCCTGGAGGAGCGGGACGGCGACCATGTACTGGAGGCAGTGATCGCGGTCGGCGGGGTTGTCGAGCGGCCCCGTCTTGCTGATAATCCGGATCGCCGGCTCCTCGTCGTGCGATCTCCACCCGTGCGATCTGGTCCACGCGACCGCGACGTGCGGGGCGGAGTGCGAATGCGCACTCGACGGCCGTCTGCGCGTGGAACTCCGCGGGGAACGAGACCTTGAAGAGCACGTTCTCGATCACGTAGGAGCCGTACGGCCGCTGGAGGCGAAGCGGCGCGAGCGGAACAGGACGTCGTAGAATCCCCACCTCGGCGCCTCAACGCCGCGGGCAATCCCGGTTCGCCCTGCATGGAGATGAGGGCGAGGCGGACGGCGCGGCTGGTGGCGTCTCCGGCTGCCCACGATTTTCTGGAGACCGTGTTGGGCGGGTGGCGATAGGTGCGCAGCGGTTGGCCATCGATCCAGGCGTGCGAGAGCGCGTTGATGATCTGGGTCTCGTCTCCGCCGAGCAGGTGGGTCGCCACGGCGGTGCTCGCGACCTTGACGAGGATCACGTGATCGAGCGCGACCCTATTGAAGCTGTTGTCGAGGGCGAGCACGCCCTGGATCTCGTACGCTTTGACCATGGCGCGGAGCACGTCGCCGATGGTCAGCGGTCGTTGCCGGGTGCGGTCCGAGGTAATCGGTGACGGCGAGGATGGCGCCGAGGTTATCTGATGGATGCCCCCACTCTGCTGCGAGCCAGGTATCGTTGAAATCGAGCCAGCGGATGAGTGTGCCGGTATCGAAGGCGGCCTTGACGGGGTCGAGCAGGAACGGGGTGCCCGGCACTCGGACAGCGCCGCGGTCGCCGGGGCCGGGGACGATCGGGCCGGCAATCGTGTGCAGGCGGGGAATCGCAGGGCCATGAGGGCGCAGGCGAGCGAGTCGATGAGGCAGCGCCGGGCGGTGTCGATCGCCTCCGCGCTCTCGACGGGGTGGCCAGCGACGTACCGCGCAACGTCACCAGCTCGGGGTCGGGGGCGGGTCGAGCGTTGGCGTCGGGATGGGCGCTCACGTCGGGGCCTCGGATCAGCGACCCCCGAGCGGCGAGGTAGGGGCGGTCGTCCGGCCCCACGTAGTTGGCGCTCGGCCGGATAATCTCCCGGCGTGCCGCTGCTCCAGGAGTGGGCGGCCCAGCCGGCGGTCCGCGCGATGACGAAGAGCGGCGTGAACATCCGCGTCGGCATGCCCAGCACGTGGTAGACCGCCGCGCTGAACCAGTCGAGGTTCGGGAACATCCGCTTCACCTCACGCATGACCCGCACAATCCGCTCGGCGACCGCGAAGAGGGTGTGGGCCCCCGCGTCGGCGCGAGAGCTCGCGGGCGAACTCCGTGACGGCCGCGCTGCGCGGATCCGAGACGGTGTAGACCGGGTGGCCGAACCCGATGACGATCTCCTTGCGCGCGAGCCGGGCGCGGACGTCGGCCTCCGCCTCGTCGGGGGTGGCGTAGCGTTGTTGGATCTCGATGGCCGCCTCGTTGGCGCCGCCGTGTTTCGGGCCGCGCAGCGCGCCGATGGCTCCGGCGATTGCCGAGTATGCGTCGGAGCCGGTGCCGGCGATGACCCGGCCGGTGAAGGTCGACGCGTTGAACTCGTGTTCGGCGTAGAGGACGAGGGATTGGTCGAGTGCCCGGGCGTGGAGTGGGGGCGGGGGCGCGGCCGTGGAGGAGCCGGAGGAAATGGGCGGCGATCGATGGATCATCGCTCTGCACCTCGATGCGTCGGCGGTCGCGGCTGTAGTGGTACCAGTAGAGGAGCATCGAGTTGAAACTGGCGAGCAACCGGTCGGCGAGCGCGCGGGCGCCCCGCGTGCCGTGGTCATCCGGTTCGGGCGCGAGTGTGCCGAGCATGGAGCAGCCGGTGCGCAGCACGTCCATCGGGTGTGCGCTTGCGGGGATCTGCTCAAGGACGGTCACGAGGGCGGGGGGCAGGGTGCGCAGCGATCTGAGTGTGCGCACATAATCATCCAGTTCGGCGGCGTTCGGGAGGGCGCCGTGCACCAGCAGGTGGGCGACCTCCTCGTAGGTGGCTCTGGCGGCGAGGTCCGCGATGTCGTAGCCGCGGTAGTGGAGGTCGTTGCCCGTGTGGCCGACGGTGCAGATTGCTGTGCTGCCGGCCATGACGCCGGAGAGTGCGACCGACTTCTTCGCTCGGCGGGTTGATACGCTCATCGTTCGCCCTCCTCCTTCGCCGAAGAGCTCGTCGAGCTTCCGCTCGGCGTGGTAGTCGAGCTGCGCGGTAGAGCTCGTCGCGCGTCTGCATCCAGTCGAGGCGCTCCGCTGCGTCCCGTCCCGGCGGATCGTCCGGTAGACCTCGAGCGCCGCCGCGCTCTGCGCGCGGAAGGCGGAGAGCGGGTAGAGGGCCAGCGCCACCCCGGCGCTCCTCAGCTCCTCGACGGTGAAGAGCGGCGTGCGGCCGAACTCGGTGACGTTCGCCAGGACGGCACCTGCAGCGCCTCGGCGAATCGGCGGTAGACGTCGAGGGTCTCGACCGCCTCGGGGAAGATCATGTCGGCGCCCGCCTCGACGAAGGAGCGCGCCCGGTCGAGGGTCCGATCCACCCTCCAGCGCGAGGGCGTCGGTGCGAGCCATGACGACGAAGGCGGCGTCGGTCCGCGCGTCGACGGCGGCCTTCATCCGCTCGACCATCTCCTCTCCGGGACGATCGCCTTGCCGGGCCGGTGGCCGCAGCGCTTCTGCTGGACCTGGTCCTCGATGTGGATCGCCGGCTCCCGCCCGGTCATCGAGCGGACGGTGCGCGCGATGGAAGGCCCGCCCCAGCCCGTGTCGATGTCGACGAGGACCGGCAGGGAGGCTGGCGTCGGTGATGCGCCGGACGTCGACGAGGACGTCCTCGAGCGTCGTGATCGCCGAGGTCGGGCAGTCCGCAGGAGGTTGCGGCCACGCCGCCGCCGGAGACGTAGAGCGCGCGGAACCCTGCGGCCTCCGCGAGCCGGGCCGAGTATGCGTTGATCGCGCCGGCGATCTGGAGCGGTCGCTCGCTCTCGACCGCCGCCCGAAATCTCGCGCCCGCAGACGTCACCGCGCTCAAGGAATCCTCCCTGCTGGTGTTATCTGTCGTTTGGCCCCGCGCTTCGCATCCCAAGACGGAGGACCCGGCAGGGGGGGCTCGACGGCGGGGTCGGTGTCGAAGAAGGTGACACCGCGCTCGACGGCCGCCCGGAGGAACCTACGCGCCCGCGAGCGTCCGGGAAACAGGTGAGAAGTGGATGGGCAGTGCAGGAAACCTTCGCGGACGGATGGACGGAGTCACCTCGCCAGCACCACGTGCGTCGCGTCGTCCGTGGAGGCGTGCTCCGTGCACCTGTAGCCGAGGCGCACCGTGTCGATCCCGGCCAGGAGGCTTTCGCCCCTGCCGAGGAGCACCGGGGAGATCGCCAGGTGGATCTCGTCGATCAGCCCCGCGGTGAGGTACTCGCGAATGGTGGCGACTCCACCGCCGAGGCGGATGTCCTTGCCCCGGGCCGCCTCCTTCGCCCGCTCCAGGGCGGCGTGGATGCCATCGGTCACGAAGTGGAACGTCGTGCCGCCCTCCATCGTGATGGGCGCGCGAGCATGGTGCGTGAGCACGAAGACCGGCACGTGGTAAGGCGGGTTCTTGCCCCACCATCCCTTCCAGCCGTCGTCGGTCCACGGGCCCCGGCTCGGCCCGAACATGTTGCGGCCGAGGATCCAGGCGCCGAGGTTCTCGAAGCCGCGCGAGGCGAAGGAGTCGTCGACCCCTTCTCGGCCGACCACGTCACCGATCAGCGATCCGGCGAAGTCGGCGCTCATCTTCTGGAAGGTCTTCGTGCCCAGGACCCACTTGTGCAGCGCCATGCCCCCGACGCCCATCGGGTTGTCCAGGCTCTGATCGATACCGGCGCCAAAGCCGTCGATGGAGATGCCGAACGCGGCCACTCGAAGCCTCGACATGACCCGTGACTCCTTGAGGCGCGAGGAGCGCCGACCCGTCTCCTTAAGCGCGGGAAGGCCCCGGGTCTGCCCCCTCTCAGGTCGTGAACGCTGCGGCGTGCCCGCGCCATGGGCGGGCGGCTCACCGCTCGAACAGCGCGTGCTCCCTGCGCAGGATGCGCGCGGCGTCGCGGAGGTATCTGGCGGCGTCCTCCGGGGCGGCCGCCTGCGCTTCGGCCCTCGACGCGGGCCCTGCGACGGCTGCTCCTTCGGGGGGGGGCAAGTTGGGCGGGCGGAAGGAGCTTCGCGGAGGTATCGGCTACGCGATGCGTTTCGACGGTCAAACCGTGCTGGTCGCGGGTGGAACGGGTGCCTTGGGGCGGGCCGTCGTCATCGCCTTCCTGGCGGAGGGGGCGACGGTGGTCGCGGTGGGGCGGCGCGAGTCGGAGGCGGCGGCGCTCGCCGACGCCGCGGGGGCGACGCGGGTCCGGCTGAGGTTCGCCCAGGCGGACGTCGGCGACGCGGCCGGAGCGGAGCGCGCGGTGGCTGCGGCGCAGGCTCTCGGCCGCCTCCGTGCCGTCGTGAACGCCGTGGGCGGGTGGAGCGGCGGAGCGACCCTCCCGTCCGAGGGCGCCGACGTGCTCAGCCGGATGCTGGCCCTCAATCTGCTGCCGGGCTACCACCTGCTGCGCGCGGCGCTGCCGGTCCTCGTCGCGAGCGGCGAGGGCGCGTTCGTCGAGATCGTCTCGCTCGCCGCGATCGGCCCCCAGCCCGGCCAGGCGGCCTACGCGGCGTCGAAGGCCGCGGCCCTCTCGCTCGTCCTCACGGCGGCCGAGGAGCTGCGCGGCAAGGGCGTGCGGGTGAACGCGGTGCTCCCCGGCACCATGGACACGGAGGCGAACCGCCGATCGATGCCGACCGCCGACCGCTCGGGCTGGGTGTCGACAGAGGACGTGGCCCGGGCAGTCCTGTTCCTCTGCTCGGACGAGGCGCGCGCGATCTCGGGCGCCGCCTTCCCGGCGCGGGCGGGATGAGGTAGGAGCGTCGGACACCGAGGGCTTCTCCCCATTTGTGAGAGACTCGCGTCGCGCCCGCCGAAGGGAGCAGGTGCGGCGGCCTCGGTTCGGGGTGCTCCCGAGTCAGCTCACGCGCTGCTGCATCGACAGCGCACCCGCGAGGCACGGCTGCAGGCAGAGGGCGCACCCGGCGCAGCGGCTCGGGTCGACGGCCGGGAGCCCCGCCGCATCGAGTGAGATGGCGAGGTGCGGGCAGCGCGAGCAGTTGCCGCAGCCCGTGCAGCGCGCAGCGTCGACCTCGCACACGGTCTTCCCTCTCGGCGACTGACCGGAGGGCGTCGGGGACCTGTCCGGGGCGGAGCCGACGAGCGCGGCGACCGAGCGCAAGCCCCGCTCGGCCAGGAAGTAAGACAGCCCGCCGTGCAGCTCGTTCACGATCCCGAGCCCGTGGCTCCTCACCAGGGCATCGATCAGCACGGCCTGCGCTCCACGGGCGAGGAGCTCCGCTGCGGCACGGTAATCCAGGGGGTCTCCCGTGGCCGGGCCCTCGAGCGAGGAGAGCGTCAGCCGGTCGGGGAACTCCTGCCGGAGACGCTCAACACCGTCGCGCAGCCGGTCCAGCGCGTCGCCCGTAGCCTCCTCGCCCGTGGGGAAGCTCATCACGGCCCCCGCCCATCCGGCCTCGAAGGCGCGCTTCACCTGGGCATAACCCGAGGTGAAGGGCGAGGCGGCGAGGAGGAAGGGAGAGCGGAGCCGCCGGCCGAGGAAGTCGCAGTCCAGGGCCACCGGCAGCCCGACCGATGCGGGGGCGCCGCCCGAAGGACGCGCCGGTCCCGTCGGCCGGGTCCACTCAGCGCAGGTGGCCCGCTTCGGGCAGCCGCTCCCGTCAGGGCACGACCCCCTGTCCGGGCAGGCGGCGAGCTCGTCGCCCGCGAGCAGCGTGTGCACGGCCAGGCCGGCCTTCTTGCCCGAGGCCAGCGCCTCGACCACGGAGGTCGGGCCGGTCTCGAGGTCGCCGGCGTAGACGATGCGTGGATGCGGCTCGCAGCGGATGCCAGGTCGGCTGCCGATCGCGAGGATCACGATGTCGAGGTCGCAGCGCTCGTGCTCGCCGCGCCTCGAGTCCGAGAGGCGGCTCGGGTGGAAGGCCTGGCCTGGCGCCAGCTCCACCCTGTGGAGCTCGAGCCCGGTCACCCGCGCTCCGCGGCCGCGGCCACGCCCGCGGATCGCCGTGACGCGAACCCGACTGCTCACGTGCACCCCGGACGCGAAGAGGCGGTCGCGCTCCTGGCGCGTGACCCCCAGCTCCGAGAGCTTCTTGAGCGCGAAGAGCTCGACGTGCGCCGCCTCCTGCGCGAGGGCCGCGTCGGCGCAGTCCAGCGCCACGGCGCCGTCGCCGACGATGGCGACGCGCCTCCCGCGCAATGCCGGCGGGCGCCGGCCGAGCAACCGGGTCCAGTGGACGGCGCGCTCGCGCCCCGGCACGTCGAGCTCCACCGGCTCGCCCAGCCCAGCGGCCACGACCACGGCGGCGAAGCCGCGCGCGAGCAGGTCGCGCGGGAGCGCCACGGGCTTGCCGAGCACGAGGCGCAGGTCGCCCAGGCCGAGAAGCCAGGCGAGGTCGGCCTCGAGCAGCCCGGGATCGAGCCGCCGGCGCGGGATGAGCCTGGCCATTCCCCCGGGTTGGCGGGCGCGATCGAAGACGTGCACCGTGTGCCCGGCCCTGGCGAGCACGGCCGCTGCGCCGAGACCGGCGGGTCCAGCGCCCACCACGGCGACGCGCTCGCCCGTGGCGGGCAGGGGCTCGAAGCGGGGGAGCACGCCGAGCTGCCGGGCCTTGCGCACGATCGCAGCCTGGACCGCGGGGATGTTCACCGCCCCATCGAAGCCGCTGCGCGTGCACCTCGCCATGCAGAGCGTGTCCGGGCAGACCGAGCCGCAGACGCCGCCGAGGGGGTTCTTCGCGAGGATCTGCGCCGCGGCCCGCCGGTAGTCGGAGGGCTCGCCGCACCGCGCCGCCATGATGAAGTCGGCCGGCGAGACGCCCGCCGGACAGCCGCTCCTGCAGGGCCTGGTCTCGCAGGACTGGCATCTCTGGAGCTCGGTCCGCAGCTGGGCATCGGTCAGGAACGGCGACATCGGACACCTTCGGCGATGGGGACGCCTGCGGCGGCGCCTGCGTGCGTTCTCTTCTACTTCGGGAGCCCGATCCGCGGCTACCCGCTCTCGGCCCTGCTCCTGAAGCCCTCTCACGCCCCGCGAGCCCCGCGTGCGCGCCGCTCATGGGTGACCAGGAATCCGGGGGTTTGGAGAAGGTCCGGAAGCGTGTAGAAGGACCGCTACCCTCATGGCGACCCCCCCTGCCGATAGGCCGAGAGCCGTCCTCGTCGGCGTCCAGACCCCCGACGCGTCGGACCTCGAGCACGCCACGCACCTGGCCGAGCTCCGCAGGCTGGTGCACACCCTGGGCTACGAGACGGTCGCCACGCTCAGCCAGCGGCGCGCGGGGACCGGCGCAGGCACGGTGCTCGGCACGGGAAAGCTGAAGGAGCTGGCGACCCTCACCGGCGGTCCGGGCGTCATCGCCTCGGGGGCCGCCGTCCGCACCTCGAAGGCGAGGGAGCGGTGGGAGGCAGAGGCCGCCGAGGACGACGACTCCCCCGGACGAGGAGGCCGCCGGCACCGAGCCGCAGGTCGTGGTCGGGGAGAAGGCCACGGTGGTGGTCGTCGACCACGAGCTGTCGCCGAGCCAGCTGCGAAATCTGGAGAAGGCGACCGGTGCGCTGGTGCTCGATCGCACCGGCGTCATCGTGGACATCTTCCATCGGCACGCCCGCAGCCGCGAGGCGCGCATGCAGGTCGAGATCGCCCGCCTGAAGTACATGTCGCCCCGGCTGCGGGAGTCGGCGGGCCGGTCGGAGCGCCAGCAGGGGCAGGGCGCAGGCGACTCCGCGGTCGAGCTCGACCGCCGCAAGATCCGCGACCGCCTCGCGGAGCTGAACGCGGCGCTGGCCGCGGTCCAGCGGGATCAGGAGCACCGCCGCTTCGCCCGGAGGGACCAGCTGCGAGTGGCCCTGGTCGGCTACACCAACGCCGGCAAGTCGTCGCTGATGCGGGCGCTCACCGGCAGCGAGGTGCTGGTCGCGGACCAGCTCTTCGCGACGCTCGACACGACGGTGCGGGCGCTGCAGCCGGAGTCCCGTCCCCGCGTGCTGGTGTCGGACACCGTGGGCTTCCTCCGCCAGCTGCCGCACGACCTGGTCGCCTCCTTCCGCTCGACGCTCGACGAGGCGCTGGAGGCCTCGCTGCTGCTGTACGTCGTGGACGCCTCGGACCCGACCTGCCAGGACCAGCTCGACGTCACCAGGGCGGTCCTGCGTGACATCGGCGCGGCGGAGGTGCCCAGCCTCCTGCTGCTCAACAAGGTCGACCGGCTCGACGAGGCCGCGCGCCTCGCGCTGAAGGAGAGGTTCCCGGGGGCGATCCTGCTCTCGGCGCACGCGCCCGAGGACGTCGCCGCACTCCGGCGGGCCGTGCTCGACTTCTTCGAGGCGCAGATGGTCGAGGCCGAGCTGCTGATCCCTTACGCGAGCCAGGGGCGCATCGGCGAGGTGTACGAGACCGCGCGCGTCCTCTCCGAGACGTTCGACGAGGCCGGCCGCCGCATGTGCGTGCGCTCGATGCCGGGCGCCATCGCCAGGCTGGTACGCAGCTTTCAGGGCTGACGTTCTCCGCGGCGCCCCGACCTCCGCCGGTTAGATCGAGCGGGAGGAGGACACCGCCATGCTGCAAGCACGCCGCCTCGCCGAGCTCACCGAGACGAGCCCGACACTACCGGGGGGTACCGAGGAGCGGTTCTCGGGGTACGGGGTCATGGGGTTGCCGTTCCGGTCGGGGCACGTCCTCGGGCTGCGGCGGTTCTCGGCCTCTTCGATCGGTCGCGGATACACGTCGGTCTGGCTACGGACGCCGTCCGGCGAGTGGACGTTCTACCAGGACGTCTCTCCGGAGCGGTCCTGCGCCCGCTACTTCGGACCGAGCCTGCGCCGGTCGGTCGAGTGTCCCATCGAGGTCCGCTGGACGGCCGCGGACGCGTTCTCGGTCGAGATCGGCGGTGGCAGGACGCTCCGGTGGGACGTGACGCTCGCGTCCCCCGCGTCCATCCGTGCGATGAACCTGATGGCGGCCATGATGCCGGTGGCGCTGTGGCGGAGCGAAGGCGTCCTGCGCGTCATGGGGATCATGGCTCGCCACCTCCTCGGGACGGGCCGACTCGCGCTCGCGGGGCGCGCACCGAGCGGACAGCACTTCATCGCGAACCCGCTGGTGGCCTATACGATCCCGAGCAGTCGGGCCTGGGTCGAGGGGGTGGACCTGGGCGACCTCGGGCCAATTCCCGAGCAGGACCGCCTTGGTGACTTCTGGATTCCGCAGCGGGGGCTCTTCGTCATCGGGCGGGCGCTCTTCGAGCCCTTCGATCCAGCGCGTCACCGCCTGGAGGTGCATTCGGCCTGAGGCGACGGCAACGCCGTCCTGCCAGGGGCCACCCTCACCTTCGGGCTCGCCGCCTATCCCCGCCGCTGCAGCTCCGCCGCGGACTTGAACAGGAAGTCCAGCCCCGCCTCGAAGCGCGCGCGCGCCTCTGCCTCCGGCACGCCGCAGCGCAGCGGGCCGTCCAGCCAGAGCATCGCCGCGCCGTGGACGGACGCCCACGCCGCGAAGGCGACGTGGTCGGCGGGCGGCCGGGGGTGGGGTGGGGTGCCGGTGAACGCGGCCTCGACCCCCCGAAGCAGCACCGCGTAGGCGTTCTTGCTCGCCTCGGCCAGCGCAGCTGGCGGCGCGTGCAGCTCCGCGACCTCGCGCCCGAACATGACCCGGAACGTCGCGGGGTGGGCGAGCGCGAACGCGATGTAGGCCCGTCCGACCGCGGCGAGCCGCGCGTCGTCGTCGGGCGCCTGCCTGAACGCCGCGTCCAGCGCGGTGCCGAACCGCTCGTAGCCCTCCCGCGCGATCTCCACGAGCAGCGCCGTCTTGTCGGGGAAGTGGTGGGCGGGCGCGGCGTGGGAGACGCCCAGCCGCCGCGCCAGGTCCCGGAGCGAGAGCGCCGAGACCCCCTCACGCTCGATCACCGTCAGCGCAGCGTCGAGCAGCGCGCGCCGGAGCTCTCCGTGGTGGTACCGGCCGGGGGGCTTCGAGGCGGGGCGTCGCGCCATGTGGGGACGCTAGCACGGCCAACTTGACACCGCCAAGATGGCGGCTCTATCTTGGCGGTGACTAGATGGCGGCGAGGACGCCAGGAGGGGCCCGATGCGGATAACGATCTTCGACGGAGCCGAGGCTGCTAGGGGCGATGGACGGGTGGGTGGACGAGGTCGCGCGAGGGCTCGACAGGTCGCGGCCACGCCGTGCGGCGCACTACGGCTGCGGGAGCGGACGCTCAGCCAATGCAAGGGCTGCTTCGCGTGCTGGACGAAGACGCCGGGCCGCTGCGACATCAGCGACGGGACCGAGGAGCTGCTGCGCGAGCTGCTCGCCTCGGACCTCCTGGTCCTGGCCTCGCCGACTTCGATGGGGATGACCACCGCGCTGCTGCGGCGCGCCATCGAGCGGATGCTCCCGGTCCTGCACCCGCACTTCGAGGTAGTGGGCGGCGAGGTCCACCATCGCGGCCGCTACGATCACTATCCCCGGATGGCGCTCCTCTACGGCGCCGACGGGTGCGATCCGGAGGACGAGGAGCTCCTCCTGCTGCTTCACCGCCGGCTGGCGATCGACTTCAAGAGCACGCTCGCCTTCGCCGCTTCCACCACGCGTCCGCCAGAGGAGGTCTCCGATGCGCTTGCTCGTGCTTAACGGGTCACCGCGCGCCCAGCGGGGGAACACTGACCTGCTGGTCGACGCGCTCCTCGCCGGGTTCGAAGGGGCGGGAGGCGAGGTCGCGGCGCGCCTGCGGCTGGTGAGCCACGTGGACGCGACCGTGGCCGTCCGGGCGTTCCCGGGGGCTGGGACGGTGCTGCTGGCGTTCCCGCTCTACGCCGACGGCCCACCGGCTCCCGTCGTCGCCTTCGTGCAGCGGCTGGCGTCGTACGTGGGTCGGACCGGCAACCCGGCGCTGCTCTTCCTCGTCCAGAACGGCTTCCCCGAGACGCTCCACATGCGCCCGGTGGAGCGCTGGCTGGAGAAGCTCGCGCGGCGGCTGGCAGCGCCGTACCTGGGGACGATCCTGAAGCCGGGCGCAGAGGGGATGCGCGATCAGCCGCCCTTCATGACGGGGCCGACGCTCCGCCGGCTTGAGTCCCTCGGGCGCGGGCTGGGGGCGTCGGGGCGGCTGGACGTGGGCACGCTCGCCGAGCTCGCGCGCCCGGAGCGCTTCGGCGCTGGGCCGCTGGGGCCGCTGCGGCTGGTCTTCGCCAACCGGATGAGCCGGTGGTGGTGGGACCAGGCGCTGAAGGCTAACGGTGCCCTCCTGCGGCGCGACGATTGCCCGCACGCGCCAGATGCCGATCCGCCGGTCGGCGCCGACGTCGTCGTCGCGCTGCGCGTAGGTAGGTGTCCGCCACTCGACCACCCGCGCTCACTTGCCGGAGAGGGTGGCAAGACACATAGTCCGGCCAGCTTCCCCAGGAGGACCGACGACATGAAGTGGATGGCTGTTGCGCTCACGGTGACACTCTCCTCAGGCTGCGCGGCGCAGCTCGGCGGTAGCCGGGCACGCATCCGGGAGATCCAGGCGGACGGCGCGTCCAAGTGCAAGTACCTGGGGGTCGTCGAGAGCGTCGACAGGTCGGGCTGGAGCATGTCGGACGACCAGCTCGGCGCGATGAGCGAGATCCGCCGGCGCGTCGCGTCCAAGGGCGGTAACGCGTACGTCGTGACTCACGCCGAGGCCAACAGCTACATGCCGGTGACGCAGGCCGACGTATACCGCTGCCGCTGAGCCGTCCTCCACGACGGCTGCGAGCGAAGGCGTGACCGCGGGGCCGGCGTGGGGCATCTTGTCGGGCCGAGAGCGAGGGAACGCATGAGCTACGACCCACTGCGCGAGCTGCCGGCGAGGGCAGGTTACGGAAGAGGCGACGTCCTCGTCGTCTTCGGCGAGCTGTTCGGGCGGGGCTATGCGAACGGCATCGTCGACGAGGCGAGGCGTGCAGGCATGACGATCGTCGGTGCGACGGTCGGGCGGCGCGACGGCGAGGGCCCGCTCCGTCCGCTGGATGGCGCGGAGCTCGCGGCGGCCGAGGCCAACCTGGGCGGGCGGATCGTGAACGTGCCGCTCGAAGCCGGCTTCGATCTGGAGCCGGCCGACGGCGGTCCCTCGCCGGTGGAGCAGCTGAAGAGGGTGAGGCCGGACGGGTGGGAGACGTTCAAGCTCGACTGGGACCTCGTCGCCCGCTCCAGGGAGGCCGGCGCGCGCCGCTTCGAGAGGAACGCCGCGCTGTTCGCCGAGGCGCTCGCCCCGCTCATCCCGGAGGGCGCGAACGTCCTCTTCGTCCACACGATGGCAGGCGGCTTCCCGCGCGCCCGCGTCTACATGCCGCTCATGACCCGGGTCTTCCGCGGGGTGGGCGAGAAGTACCTGCCCTCCGAGCCCTTCATGCGGAGCGACCTGGGAAGGCTCTGGCAGGAGAGCTTCGAGGAGGTGACCGCCCGGACGTTCCAGCGGCTCGTGGCCGCCACCGCGCCGCTGCGCGCCAGCGGCCGGCGCGTCCGGTACGCCGCCTTCGGCTACCACGGCTGCGAGGTGCTCGTCGGCGGCCGGTTCACCTGGCAGACCTACGTCCCCTACCTGCAGGGCTGGGCGAAGCTGAGGCTCGAGCGCTTCTCCCAGGAGGCCTGGACGGAGGGAGTGCACTGCACCGTCTTCAACTGCCCCGAGATCTGGAGCAACTCGAGCGCGCTCTTCCTGGGCGTCGAGGTCGCGCTCTACCCGCTCCTCCGCGCGGTCCGCGAGGCCGATCCCGCCGGGTCGACCGCAGCGGGGCTGGAGTCCCGCTGCCGCGCGCTGCTGCGCGAGGGGGCGACGCTGGAGGCGCTGCTTGCGCGGGCCGACGCCTACCTGGGCTCACCGGTCACGGCGGCCTTCCGGGACCGGGCGACGTGGCCACAGCACACGAGCCGCGAGCAGCTGGAGGCGATGCTCTCCGCCTCCGAAGCGATCCTCGCGATGAGCCCGGATCCGAAGAACCCCGTCGCGGCGGAGCTCTCGCGGACGGTGCTCCCGGCGGTCGGACGGCTGATGTTCGACGCGTCATGGGAGCCGTCGGCGCCGGTGCGCTGGCTCAACCACGACGTGATCGCCAAGCAGGTGGTGCGCGGCAGCGGCCCGTAGCGTCGCGTGGGATGGTTGCGCTCCACGCGGTGTTCGGGGAGGGGCGGATGGGAGCGGCTACCGCTCGAGATCGATGAGCTGCCGCGTGGACTCCTCGCGCAGCCGCTCGTCGCCCGCTCTGGGGGGCGGTCAGGACCACCTCGATCGGATCGCCCTCGAAGGAGCGGCGCGGCGCCGTGACGGTCGGCTCCAGCTCAGCGGGCAGCGCCAGTCGCTCGGCGCCGCCAGGGCGCGCAGCGACCGCGCGGAGCGCGGCGACCTCGCTCCGGATGGCGTCGGCGAGGGCGCCTGAGGGGTGCATCGCGAGCCACGACTGCCAGTGCTCGGCGCGGCGCGCCGCCGGGAGCCATGACGCGAAAGGATGTGACGCCCCTATCGGGGGCGCGCGCTCATCAGCTTCCGCCCCACCCAGTCGCAGGCGAACTGGTAGGCGATCCGGCCGCTGCGGTCCCCCTTCTTCTGGGACCAGAGGATGGCCTCGTCCTGCGCCTCCTTCGTCCAGTCGAGCGTCGCGCCGAGCTGCCGGGCCAGCTTCTCCGCCCAGCGGCGGGTGACGTCTACGTAGAGCTCCTGGCTGAAGGGGTGGAAGGCCACCCAGAGGCCGAAGCGGCCGGAGAGGGAGATCTTCTCCTCGACCGCCTCGCCGTGGTGGACCTCTCCCTCGACCATCATCGCCCCGCGGTTGTCGCTCGCGTACTCCGCGACGAGGTGGCGCCGGTTCGAGGTGACGTAGATGAGCACGTTCTCCGGCAGCGCGTAGACGGCGCCGTCGAGGGCGCTCTTGAGCACCTTGTAGCTGGGGTCGGTCGACTCGAACGAGAGGTCGTCCGAGAAGACGATGAACTTGTAGGGCTCCCCCTTCACGGCGTCCCCGATGGCAGGGAGGCTGACGAAGTCGTCCTTGTCGATCTGGATGATCCGGAGCCCCCGGCCCGCGTAGGCGTGGAGCAGGGCGCGGACCACCGAGGACTTCCCCGTGCCGCGCGTTCCCCAGAGGAGCGCGTTGTTCGCCGGGAGGCCGGCCAGGAACTGCTGGGTGTTTGCCTCCAGGGTCCGCTTCTGGGGCTCGATGCCGAGCAGGTCCTCGAGGTGGATCGCCTCGATGCTCGGAACCGGCTCCATGGTTCCCGCGAAGGCGCTGCGGCGCCAGTTGGCGGCGTGGCAGGTGGACCAGTCGATCTCCTGGGCGGGCCTCGGCAGCATCGGCTCCAGCGCCGAGAGGACCCGCTTCAGCTGCTCGGTCAGTTCGGGATCGAGGCTCATCGTTCCTCTCGCTTTCCAGGAAGGGAAACGGGGCAGAGGCGCGTGCGCCCCTGCCCCGTCTCGGATACGGACTACCTCGATCCGAAGGCGGCTTACGCCTCCTGCGACGGGATGGCGCCGACCTTCTCCTGGATCCAGGCCTTGGCGAACTCACGGTTCAGGCGCGTGATGAACTTCACGTCGACGCCCTTGGGGCAGGCCGCCTGGCACTCGTAGTGGTTCGAGCAGTTCCCGAAGCCGTTGTCGGCCATCGCCTTGACCATCGCGGCGACGCGCTCGGGAGCCTCGACCTGGCCCTGGGGCAGGGCCGCGAACTGAGCAACCTTGGCCCCGGCGAAGAGCATGCCCGCGCCGTTGGGGCAGGCCGCCACGCACGCGCCGCAGCCGATGCACTCGGCGGCGTCCATCGCGTACTCGGCGTTGCGCTTCGGGATCGGGGTCGCGTTGCCGTCAGGCACCCCGCCGGTGTGGCAGGAGACCCAGCCGGCCGCCTGGATCAGCTTGTCCAGGGCGCCGCGGTCGACCATGAGGTCGCGGATGAGCGGGAAGGCGCGAGCCCGCCAGGGCTCGAGGTAGATCACGTCGCCGTCCTTGAACTTCCGCATGTGCAGCTGGCAGAGCGTGGTGCGCTGCTGCCCGCCGTGCGGGACGCCGTTGACGACCGCGGAGCACATGCCGCAGATCCCCTCGCGGCAGTCGTGGTCGAACGTGATCGGGTCCTTGCCCGCCTTGATGAGGTCCTCGTTCACCACGTCCAGCATCTCCAGGAAGGAGTGGTGCGGAGTGATGTTCTTGGCCTCGTAGGTCTCGAAACGCCCAGGCGCCTGCGGGCCGGCCTGGCGCCAGACGATCAGCTTGAGGTTCATCGTCTCGTGTCCGGTAGCTTGCGCGCTCATTACTTGTAGCTCCTCACCGCGAGGTGGACGTTCTCGAACTTAAGCGGCTCCTTGTGAAGCTCCGGCTCCTTGCCGACGCCCTTGTACTCCCAGGCCGCCGTGTAGGTGTAGTTCGCGTCGTCGCGCTTCGCCTCGCCGTCCGGGTACTGGTGCTCGACGCGGAAGTGGCCGCCGCAGGACTCGTTGCGGTGCAGCGCGTCGCGGGAGAGCAGCTCCGCGAACTCGATGAAGTCGGCCGTGCGGCCGGCGTTCTCGAGCTGCTGGTTGGTCTCGCCGGGGGCGCCGGTGACCTTCAGGTTCTTCCAGAACTCCTCGCGGATGGCCGGGATCTTCTTGAGGGCGTCGTTGAGCGACGCCTCGCTGCGCGCCATGCCGACGTTCTCCCACATGACCGCGCCGAGCTCGCGCCTGAAGTCGGAAGGCGACTTCTTGCCGTTGATCGAGAGGAGCTTCTGGTTCGTCGCCTTCACCTCGGCGATCGACTGCGTGCACTCCGGCGCGTCGGCCTTCACCTTGGCCGGCTTGGTGGCCGCCAGGTAGCCGCCGATCGTGTTCGGGATGACGAAGTAGCCGTCGGCGAGCCCCTGCATGAGCGCGCTCGCGCCAAGGCGGTTCGCGCCGTGGACCGAGAAGTTCGCCTCGCCGAGGACGAAGAGTCCGGGGAGGTTGCTCATCAGGTTGTAGTCCACCCAGAGGCCGCCCATCGCGTAGTGCGGCGCCGGGTAGATGCGCATCGGCTGCTTGTAGGCGTTCTCGTCGGTGATCCGCTCGTACATCTCGAAGAGGTTGCCGTACCGCTCGCGGATGACGTTCTCGCCGAGCCGCTTGATGGAGGCGGCGAAGTCGAGGTAGACGCCGCGACCGCCGGGGCCGACGCCGCGGCCGTCGTCGCAGGCCTCCTTGGCCGCGCGGGACGCGATGTCGCGAGGGGCGAGGTTGCCGAACGTCGGGTACTTACGCTCGAGGTAGTAGTCGCGATCCTCTTCCGGGATCTGGTTCGCGGGCTTGCCGCAGTCTTCCTTCTTCTTCGGGACCCAGATCCGGCCGTCGTTGCGGAGCGACTCGGACATGAGCGTCAGCTTCGACTGGTAGTCGCCCGCCTGCGGGATGCAGGTCGGGTGGATCTGCGTGAAGCAGGGGTTCGCGAAGAACGCCCCCTTCTTGTGGGCCTTCCAGTTGGCCGTGACGCTGCACCCCATCGCGTTGGTCGACAGGTTGAACGCGTTCACGAAGCCGCCCGTGCAGAGCACCACCGCGTCGCCGACGTGCGTGCGGATCTCGCCGGTCACGAGGTCGCGGACCGTGATCCCCTTCGCCTCGCCGTCGACGACGACGAGGTCGAGCATCTCGGTGCGGGCGAACATCTTCACCGACCCCGCCTTGATCTGGCGGGAGAGGGCCGTGTAGGCGCCGAGCAGGAGCTGCTGGCCGGTCTGGCCGCGTGCGAAGAAGGTGCGGGAGACCTGGGCGCCGCCGAAGGAGCGGGTGTCCAGGTAGCCGGCGTAGTCGCGGGCGAACGGCACGCCCTGCGCGACGCACTGGTCGATGATGTTGTTGGAGACCTGCGCGAGCCGCCAGACGTCGGCCTCACGCGCGCGGAAGTCGCCGCCCTTGATGGTGTCGTAGAACAGGCGGTAGATGCTGTCGCCGTCGTTCGGGTAGTTCTTCGCGGCGTTGATGCCGCCCTGCGCTGCGATCGAGTGCGCGCGGCGGGGGCTGTCCTGGTAGCAGAACGCCTCCACGTTGTACCCGAGCTCACCGAGGCTCGCCGCGGCGGACGAGCCGGCGAGGCCGGTGCCGACCACGAGGATCTTGTACTTGCGCTTGTTGGCGGGGTTCACCAGCTTCAGATCGAAGCGGTACTTGTCCCAGGATTCCTGAATGGGGCCTGAAGGCGCCTTGCCGTCGAGGATCATTGTGTCGTCCTTACTTGAGGATGCCAACGAGGATGACCGCGGGGATGGCCGCGAAGCCAGCGAAGAAGAGCCCCGAGAGCACCGTGCCGAAGGTGCCGTACTTCGGGAGCAGCTTGGCGGTGCTGAGGCCGAGCGTCTGGAAGAGGCTCTGGACGCCGTGCGAGAGGTGGAGGAAGAGCGCGGCCATCGCGGCGATGTAGATGATGCCGATCAGGGCGCCGGCGAGGCTGAGCACGACCATCGTGTAGACGTCGAAGCGGCCGAGCGCGTCGGTTCCGAGCACGAGGTTCGGCGTCACGCGGAAGGTGAAGTGCAGCAGGTGGTAGACGATGAAGGCGCCCAGCAGCACGCCGGTCCAGATCATGTTCTTGCTGGCGAACGTGGCGCGCAGCGACTTCTTGACCGCGTACTTGTCGGGCTTCGCCGCCCAGTTCTCGAGCGTGATCTGGATGGACAGGATGATGTGGAAGATGACGGCCAGCCCCATCACGATCCGGGTGCCCCACACCACCGGCGGGAGCGCGTGGAGGTGCTCCGCGTACGAGTTGATGCCGTTGGGCCCGGCGAAGATGGTGAGGTTACCCAGCAGGTGGCCGACGACGAACAGGACCATCAACAGGCCCGTGACCGCCATGACCGCCTTTCTTCCGATCGAGTCCGAGAACAGTCGCATTAGGCTTTCCCTTCTTCGTGGATTGGCAGCTGAAAAAGTCGAGAATCGCGACGCAGTGCACAAAGGATGAGCGCCGCAGGATGTGCACCATGCTGCGACCCGTGCGGGCATGTCAAGAAGTTGATCCGGGTCCGCGAGGCCGTCGCGCAGCGCTCGAAAGTGGACGAATCCGAGCCTCTTTTCGACGCTACCGGGCGCCGTCCAGCATGATCTCCACCAGCCGTTCAGGCTCGTCGATCGGGACGAGGTGACCCGCGGTCTCGATCCGGTGCATGGTCGCGGTCGGCATCGCCGCGAGCAGCCGCGCGGGCGTCTCGGCGGGCAGGTAGCGGTCGGCGGCGCCCCAGACGATCTTCACCGGGATGTCCAGCCGGCCGAGCTCCGGCGCGATCGAGGTGAGCTCCGCGCTGTCGAGGCTGCGCGCGAAGTCGATCGCAGCGCGGCGCCCCGCGAGCGTCTGGAGCGGGTTGCGCAGGGCACCCACCAGCGCCGGCGTCGCCTTCTCGCGGTGATGGAGGGCGCTCCGGACGAGCCACTCGCCGACCACGGTGTCGCAGAGCGACAGGAAGAGCTGGCGGGCGATCGGCAGCCGGAGCGCGGTGATCGGCCAGACCGGCCAGAGCTCGCCGGCGACCGAGTTCACGAGCGTCAGCGACCGGACCAGCTTCGGGTGGCTCACCGCGAGGAGCTGGCCGACCGCGCCGCCCACCTCGTGGCCGACGACGTGGACCGGGCCGATGCCGAGCCACTGCACCAGCTCCGCCACGTACTCCGCCTGCGCCTTCGCGGAGAGCGACAGCCGGTGCGGGTTGGGCGAGTCGCCACAGCCCAGCAGATCCACGACCACGACCTGCCGCCGCTCGGAGAGGCTGGGGACGAGCTCCTCCCAGATGACGGAGTGCGTGAGGGTCCCGTGCACGAGCAGCACGGTCTCGCCGCGGCCGGAGCGGTGGTAGGCCATCGGGTGGCCGGCGACGAAGACCTTCTGCGTTTCCACGATTTCCTCGGGGTGAACCGGGGTGTGGCTGAGCCAGACTGTAGCAAATCCGTCCGGTCAAGGGCGGCCCGACCGTGCGCCGCGCCCCGCCCCGGCGGCTTGCCCCGTCCGCGGTCCACCGCTAACGTCGCGTCTGCATGGCCGATTCCGCCCCGGTGACGCCCCTCGTCGCAGCGATGCTGGCGGCCGCGCTCGGCCTGTTCGCCCACGCCGTCTGGCGGCGGGTCGCGCCGCTGCGGGCGCTCCGGCGGGACGACCGCTGCGACCGCCGCGGCGAGCGTGGCGCGTCGCTCCTCCGGTTCGGCCTCCTGCAGCGCAGGCTCGTCGATCCCGAGGAGCGGCTCTCCGGCGTGCTCCACGTCCTCGTCTTCGCCGCGTTCCTCGTCCTCTCGTACCGGACCGCGACGCTCTTCGCGGCGGCCACCGGCTTCGAGTTGCCCGGCTTCTGGGCGCGCTCGGGGCCGGCGCGCGTCTACCTCTTCCTGAAGGACCTCGCCGTCCTCGCCGCGATCTTCGGGGCGCTGGGCTTCCTCTGGAGGCGACTCGTGACGAGGCCGGCGCGCGTGACGCGCTCCTGGGAGGGGACCTTCATCCTCGGGCTCATCCTCGGCCTGATGGTCACGGAGGCGCTCCTCGACGGCTCGCTCCACCTGATGGTCGCCAGGGACGAAGGGGCCGCCATGGCCTTCGATCCGCTCGCGCCGCTCGGGTCGTCGGCCGGGATGGGGCTCGCCGCGCTCGCGCCGTCCTCGGAGGGGCTGGACGTGCTGGCGGCGATCTCGATCCTCCTGCACCTGGTGCTCGTCCTCGTCTTCCTGGTCTTCCTCCCGTTCGGCAAGCACTTCCACGTCGTCACCGCGCTGCCGAACGTCTTCTTCCGCCGGCTGCCGCCGGAGGCACGGCTCGCGAAGCTGGACCTCGAGGCGGAGGACGCGCGCTTCGGGACCGCGACGGCGAAGGATCTCTCGTGGAAGGAGGGCTGGGACGTCCTCTCCTGCACCGAGTGCGGGCGCTGCGAGACCCGCTGCCCGACCGTCGTCACCGGCAAGCCGCTCTCGCACAAGGAGGTGAACCGGACGCTGCGCCGCCACCTCCTCGACGTGGGGCCGTCGCTCACGGAGGTGGCCCGCGCAGCCGACGCCGCCGCGCGCGAGGCGGCCGTCGCGAAGCTCCCCGCCCTCTCGACCGTCATCCAGCCCGACACCTTCTGGGCCTGCACGGCGTGCGGCTGGTGCGAGGTGGCCTGCCCGGTCCTCATCGAGAACGTGCCGCGACTCGTGGATCTGCGCAGGCAGGCGGTCCAGGTGGACGCGGCGATGCCGGACGAGGCGGCGCGCATCTTCAAGGGGATCGAGACGCAGGGGAACCCGTGGGGCATCGGCTCCAACCGGCGGACCGACTGGTGCGCCGATCTCGATCTGCCTCGCGCCTCCGCCGGCGGGCCCTTCGAGTGGCTCTTCTTCGTCGGCTGCGCCGGTGCGTACGACGATCGGCAGCAGAAGGTCTCGCGCGCCATCGTGAAGCTCCTGCGCGCGGCGAAGGTCTCCTTCGCGATCCTGGGGGACGAGGAGACCTGCACGGGCGACGCCGCGCGGCGGCTGGGCAACGAGTACCTCTTCCAGCTCCAGGCGGCGGCGCTGGTAGAGACCTTCGGCCGGCACGGGGTGACGAAGATCCTGGTGCAGTGCCCGCACTGCCTCAACACCATCGCCAACGAGCTGCCGGACTTCGGCGGGCGCTACGAGGTGGTCCACCACGCGCAGCTCATCGCGAGGCTCGTGGAGGAGGGGCGGCTCCCGTCCGCCGCGGCCGGCGCGGCGCTGGGCGCGGCGGTCACGTACCACGACCCCTGCTACCTGGGGCGCTGGAACGGGATCTACGAGGAGCCGCGCGCCGCGCTGGCTTCGGCGGGCATCGCGCCGGTGGAGATGGAGCGCAGCCGGCGGCAGGGGTTCTGCTGCGGCGCCGGCGGCGGACGGATGTGGCTCGAGGAGAAGCTCGGGACGCGCATCAACCAGGAGCGGGTCGAGGAGGCCGCGGCGACGCTCGGCCCGTCGGGCGGCGTGGTCGCGACGGCGTGCCCCTTCTGCCTGACCATGGTGAAGGACGGGATCGCCGAGCTGGGCAAGGACGACACGCTGAAGGCGATGGACGTGGCCGAGCTGGTGGCGCTGGGGTTGCCGGGAGGTCGCTCCTAGCCGGCCGTCGGACGGAGTTGGCGAACAGTGAATCCGCCCAGCCCCCACGGGAGAGTCACATCGCCGCGGACGGCTACGCGGCAGGGGCGCGACGTGCGTCGCGCCGTCCTCCGCCAGGGCCGTTGCCGCACCAGGAGCGGCTCATCACGGGGAGCGCAGGCGCCTGCGCCCGACTCCCGGCGACCGCTCGCCGAAGCTGACGCGTCCCGGGGCGCGGCGGGGGTTCGAGCGGGCCGGGCGGCCCTTTCGCGTGGAGGCTGACCACCGCGGCAACAAGCCGCAATGGTCGCGGTGAACTTCACTTGACGTGATCTCGCCCAAGCCGCGCTTCGCTTGTCGGCGTCGATCGGAGACGCGCGTCACGCAGCGCTGGGCACCTTCCTCGCAGCGCGAGGACCTTGGCTTCGGAGGCAAAAGCCCGCGCTCCGGAACTCGCGCCAGAGACCGAATGCGTGCGTTCACGGAGGGTGCCAACTTCAGTGAGACACTGTCGTGCATGGACAACGCACGCGAACTCTCTTCCCGCCTCCTCGCGCTTCTTCGCCGCGAGCACGGGGCGATGGCCGATTTCCTTCTCGCCCTCGCCGACTTCGACCGCCGACGTCTGTGGGTCGAGTTCGGCTACTCCAGCCTTTTCCACTACCTGAACCGCGAGCTGGGGATGTCCAAGGGAGCGGCCCATTATCGGAAGACTGCTGCAGAGCTCATCCAGCGGGTTCCAGCAGTCGCCCAGCCGCTTCGGGACGGCCGCCTCTGCATCACGAGCATCATCGAACTGGCCAGGGTGGTGACGCTCGAGAACCAGGAGGAGGTACTTCCCCGGTTCTTTCACTGCTCCCGGCAGGAGGCGAAGGCGGTCTCGGCAGAGCTCCGCCCGGCCGAGGCGGTACCTACCCGAACGGTGGTGACGGCGATGCCCATCTTCATGGGCGCAAACCCCGTTCCGCACTCCTCCTCCAGTTCAACCGTTGAACTCCTTGCGACGCTGGCCGCCCCCGCCCTGGTGAGGAGTGCCACAGTGTCGGTCCGGCGCCCCGTCCCACCACCCCACGCCGAGGCGGAGCCGCTGACGGCGGACCTGCGCCGGCTTCACATGACGGTGTCGAAGCGGTTCATGGAGAAGGTGGAGGCCGCGAAGGACGCCCTCTCCCACTCCCACGCGGGCGCCGACCTCGAGGCCATCCTGGAGGCGGGCCTCGACCTCGTGATCGAGCGCGCTGCAAAGCGGAAGGGGATCGTCGCGAAGCCCCGGAAGGCGGCCCCACTGCCGGACTCCTGCGCGGAGAGAGACGAGGATGGTGCCGAGTTCATCCCCGTTTCTTCCGCCGCACCGTGATCGACTCCCCGCCGATGCCGTAGTTGTCGGTGTCCACCTCCTCGATGATCACGAACGTGGTCGCCGGGTTCTTGCCGAGCGTGTCGCGCAGCAGCTCCGTCACGCCGCGGATCAGCGCCGCCTTCTGCTCGGACGTGACGTTGCCTTCGCGGGTGATCTTGATGTTGACGTAGGGCATGGGGCCTCCGGCGCCAGCGCTCGCAGCCCCTCTGCGACGGCGCGGCAGACGTTGTCGATCAGGTCTTCCTTGGCGTTCACGACGAAGAGGTGAGGGGTGAGCGCCCAGGTCTCGCGAAAGAGCCTGCGGGGCTTCGGGGGAACGGCGCCGAGCCGCTCGAAGGCCTCGCCGAAGAGCGGGAGGATCTTGTCCGAGAGGCGCAGCGCGCTGTCGACGACGAAGAGCGCCGCGTCGGGACGCAGCGCCTCGATCCGCTGCAGGAACGCCGCGATCTCCTCGACCGTGACGTGCTTGGGGGGCGAGGACTTGGCCTCGAGGTAGATGAGCTTCCCCTCGAGCGAGGCCACGACGTCGATGTCGCCGCCCAGCCCGGGCGCGCCGGAGCGGATCCCGAAGGCGGTCTCGCACGCGAGGCGCGACGCCAGCTCCCGCGCCAGCCACCACTCGAGCGTCCCGCCGAAGGAGCGGGCAGGGTGGAGGAGCCGGTAGCGGCCGCCGGGCCGCCGCTCGGCGATCCCCTCGGCGACGCAGCCCTCGGCCAGCTCGAGCGCGCCGTCGGCTGGGAGGTACCTCGTCGCCTCCTCCGGCGTGAAGCCATCGCGGTGGAGGATGGCGCCGCGCAGGAAGAGCCGGAAGGCGTAGTGGTTGAGCCGCGCGGCGATCGCGTCGAGCCGCCTTGCCGGGAGGTTCGGGTCGAACGGCAGATCCGGGTGGGACCGGCGTGGATCGAGCCCGCGCCGCCGCAGCATGGCCAGCGGCTCCGGGAGCGTTTGGACGGGTGCGGCCGCCGCGGGACGGAGCGCGGCGGCCACCTGCTCCAGCTCTCTCGCGCCGCGGCGTGTCGCCATGCCCTCCACCTCTAACCGTTTCCCACGCTCGACGGGCCGGCGGAATGCGCCCGCGGGCCGCACCAACCCACAGGGGGAACCCTCGTCGGCGTCGCCGACCCCTACGGACGACCCCTCCCGAGCGTCTTGACGCAGCGCGTCCAAGGCCCAAGCTCAGTCCTGCAAGGAGGAGAAGAGCGATGGCAAGGCTAATGAAGACGCAGCTCCCGTCGAGGCTCGCGCCGCTCCGGGAGAAGCTCACTGAGATGCCTCACCTGATGGATCGGCTCGACGAGATGTTCATGGAGCGGTGGGCGCCGCTCTGGACAGCGCTCCGTTCGCCCGAGGAGATGGCCGCTCGGCTCCCGCCGATCGACGTCTTCGAGGAGGGCACCGACATCGTCGCCAAGTGCGAGGTCGCAGGGATGAAGAAGGAGGACCTCACCGTGGAGGTCGGACCGGAGACGATCACGGTCACCGGCAAGAAGTCGAAGGAGGAGAAGGTCGAGCGGAGGAGCTACTACCGCTTCGAGCGGGCCAGCGGGACGTTCACGCGCACCGTCCGGCTGCCGACCGAGGTGGACATCGAGAAGGCGCACGCGTCCTACAGTGACGGCGTGCTCGAGGTCCGGGTGCCGAAGGCGGTGGGTGCGAAGCCGACGGCGAAGAAGGTCGAGATCGGCTGACCCCGTCACGGCCGCCGGTTCACGGCCTCCACCATCCAGCCGAACGGCTCTCGCCGCAGGATCGTGAGCGAGCCGAAGCCGACCTCCATCCGGAAGGTGCGGCTCGCCGGGATGGCGAGCGCCTCGGCGAGGAGCGCCCGGATGACGCCGCCGTGCGTGACGACGGCGACCGGGGCGGCGGCGTGGGCAGCGGCGATCGACTCGGCCGCCTCGACGGCGCGCGCACGGATCTCGTCCCAGCACTCGCCACCCGGGAACCGGACCTCCCCCGGCCGCTCCATCCACTCCCGCCACGTCACTGGATCCCGGCGCTCCGCCTCGGCGAAGGTGAGCCCCTCGAGCTCGCCGAACTCGATCTCGCGGAGCCGGGGCTCGACGATCGGCGCGAGCCCCAGCAGCGCTGCCAGCGGAGCTGCGCTGTCCTGCGCGCGGACGCTGGGGCTCGTGTAGATCGCCACGGGGCGCGCGGCCGCCGCGAGGCGCGCGGCCGCCTCGGCCTGGTCGCGCCCGGCTGGAGACAGGTCCGGATCGAGCCGGCCGTAGATCCGGCCGCGCGCGCCCTCCTCGACCTCACCGTGCCGCAGCAGGAGGAGGCGCGTCGCGTCGCTCTTCGGCACGCCCATCACCTGAGCGCCACCGCCAGCAGGAGGACGACCGCCTCGACGAGCTCGACGGAGGCGCCGAGCGTGTCGCCCGTGACGCCGCCGATCTTCCGGCGGCAGAGCAGTCCGAAGAGGAGGGTCGCGAGCGCCGCGGCGGCGGCGGCGATCGCCCCGTTCAGCCCCGCGAGCCCCGCGGCCGCGCCGATCGCCAGGACGGTGGCGCCGCCCAGCTCCAGCGCCCCCGTGGAGCCGTCGGTCACCGCCTTCCCGAGCCCGCCCTCGGCCCGTGCGTAGGGGAGGGCGCGCCCGAGCAGGACCGGCGCCCAGCGTCCGAGCGCCGGGGCGAGCGCGATCCAGAGGAGCCCCGGCGTCCCGAACATGGTGACCGTGGCGACGATCGAGATCTTGAGCGCCAGCGAGAGGGCGATGGCAGCGGCGCCATAGGCCCCCACCGAGTGGTCGCGCATGATCCGGAGCGCGTGCTCCTTGTCCTTCCCGCCGCCGAAGCCGTCCGCGGTGTCGGCGAGCCCGTCGAGGTGCAGCGCGCCGGTGACCAGGACGCCCAGCGCCACCACCAGGACTGCCACGACCGTGTCGGGGAGCCGCTCGAGCAGCAGCCAGGCGGAGCCCGCCTGGATCGCGCCGACGAGGAGCCCGACCGCGGGGAAGAAGAGCGACGCGCGGCCGACGCCCTCGCCGTCGAGCGAGGCGGTAGCGGGACCGGGATGCGCGTCAGGAAGGCGACGGCGACGAGGGGACGGCTCAAGAACGATGGCAATCAGTCCTCCTGGAGACGCGGGGGTGGCAGGTCGAGGCCGGCGATCCTGCAGAGCGCGCTCCAGTCCAGCCCGTCGCGGAGCGTGCGGGCCAGCCGGTCGTAGGCGGCTTCACGCGCGGCGGCGCGCGGCGTCACCGGGAGGGGCGGGAGGGACCGGCGCGTCCGGAGGTGGCCGAGGAGCGCGGCGCGGACCTGGTCGTTCTCGAGGACCCCGTGGATGAGCGTCCCGACCACCGTGCCGTCTCCGCTCACCGCGCCGTCTCCCGCGCTGCAGCCGCGTCCGTTCCGCTCGTGGAGTGCGAAGGCCGGTGGGCCGCCGTCCGTCCGCTCCACCGTCCCCATGTGGATCTCGTAGCCCTGGATCTCGGCGCCGTCGGCCGGCGCGAGGAACCCTGCGCTCGCCGCGCGGCCGCGGCAGCGGGCCGTCAGCTTCTCCCGCTCGAACCGGGTGACGAGCGGCAGCAGCCCGAGCCCGTCGGCCGCGCGCACCTCCGACTCGACGCCGTGCGGATCCTCCAGCCGGGTCCCCAGCATCTGGCAGCCGCCGCAGACGCCGAGCACCGGCTCGCCCCGCCGCGCGCGAGCGATCACCTCGTCTGCGAAGCCGGTCGCGCGGAGCCAGGCGAGGTCGGGGAGGGTGCTCTTGGTCCCCGGGAGGACGAGCAGGTCCGCGCCGCGCGCGTCGCCTGGACGCTCCACGAAGCGGAGCCGTACGCCGCGCTCCTGCTCCAGCGGGGCGAAGTCGTCGAAGTTGGAGACGCGCGGCAGCCTGACCACCGCGACGTCGACCTCGCCCGCGACGGCGACGGAGCCCCGCCCCCGGCGATCGTCCAGGGCGACAGAGTCCTCGTCGGCGATCCCGAGGTCGCGCAGCCAGGGCAGGACGCCGAGCGTCGGGATCCCGGTCCGCGCGCGCAGCAGCTCGAAGCCTGGCTCCAGGAGCGCGCGGTCGCCGCGGAACTTGTTGAAGACGAAGGCTGCGACGCGGGCGCGCTCGTCCGGCTCCAGCAGCGCGATGGTCCCAACGAAGGCGGCGAAGACGCCGCCGCGGTCGATGTCGCCCACGAGGAGGACGGGAGCGTCGGCCGCCTTCGCGACGTCCATGTTGACGATGTCGCGGTCCTTGAGGTTCACCTCGGCCGGGCTCCCGGCCCCCTCGATGACGACGAGGTCCACCTGGCTCCTGAGCGCGTCGAGGCACTCGCGCACGATCCCGCGCAGCTCGGGCTTCACCGCGTGGTACTCGGCGGCGGAGAGGGTCTTCCAGGGACGGCCGAGCAGGACCACCTGCGAGCGCGCATCCCCCTCCGGCTTCAGGAGGATCGGGTTCATCTGCACGGTGGCGTCGATGCCGGCCGCCTCGGCCTGGACCTGCTGGGCGCGGCCGATCTCGCCGCCGTCGGAGGCGACGGCCGCGTTGAGCGCCATGTTCTGCGACTTGAAGGGGGCGACGCGGAGCCCCGCGCGCCGGAAGAGCCGGCAGAGCCCGGCGACGACGAGGCTCTTCCCCACCGATGACGCGGTCCCCTGGACCATCAGCGTCCTCGCCGTCACAGGGAGCCCCCCTGGCGCAGCGCCACCGCGAGCGCAGCGAGGAAGCGGTCGCGGTCCGCGGCGGGGCGCGCGGCGACTCGGACGAAGCCGGGCAGTCCGAACGACGCGCAGTCCCGGACCAGGACGCCGCCGGCGAGGAGGCGAGAGCGCAGCGCGGCGGCGTCCCCGGCGTCGAAGATCAGGTAGGGGGCGGCGGACGCGAGGGGCGGGCGGCCGAGCGCCCGCAGCCCGTCGGCGAGCGCGAGCCGGTCCGCGCGCAGCGCGGTGCGGCTCTCGGCCACGAAGCGCTCGGCGGAGATGGCCGCCAGCGCCGCCGCCTGCGCCAGCGTCCCCGTCGGCCACGCCTGCCGGACGCCGTCGACGGCCCGCACGAGCTCGGGCGGAGCGAGCAGGTAGCCGACGCGCAGTCCGGGGAGAGCGTGGTCCTTCGTCATCGACCGGATCCGGACCACGTTGTCCGGCAGCGGCTCGTCGAGGTCGGCGTGGCCGTCAGAGAGCGAGAGGAAGGACTCGTCGAGCAGGACGGTGGTCCGTGGGTGGTCGAAGGCGAGCCGCAGGAGCTCGTCGGCCGGGACGGGTGCGCCGGCCGGGGAAGTTGGCGAGCAGAGCGCCAGCACGTCGGGGTGAACACGGTCCAGCTCGCGGCCGATCGCCTCCAGGTCGGGCACGAGGCCGCCCTCCAGCCGGGCGCGCCACTCCAGGACCTGCGCGCCGGCCGACCCGGCCGCGACGCGGAGCTCGGAGAAGGCTGGCTCCACGATCAGGAGCGTCCGGCCGTCGCGCAGCAGGACCTGCGCGAGCGCCCAGAGCAGCTCGCTCGCGCCGTTGCCGAAGGCGACCCGCTCAGGGACGACGCTCCAGCGATCTCCCAGCGCCTCGCGCACCGCGAGGGCCTCGGGGTCCGGGTACGCGTCGAGCGGCGCGCTCCGGATCGCCTCGACCACCCCGGGAGCGGGACCGTAGGGGTTCACGTTGACCGAGAGGTCGAGGACCTGGGCCAGGTCGATGCCGAGCGCACGGAGCTCGGCTGGCCGGAGCCCACCGTGGACGCGCGGCCGGGCCGCGGGCTGCGCGCTAGACGGCATGGAGGGCTCCGCGGAGGAGCAGCGGCGTGATCGCCAGGATGAGGGCCAGCGCCGAGGCGAGCCGCGTGACGCGCCACGCGCGGGAGATGGTGGACGCGCCGACCGGGACGAGCGGGTCGCCGAGGCGGTAATGGTCGACCTTCGACAGCTCGACGCCGAGCAGCCCCGCCATCGCCGCCATCGGCCGACCGGCGTTGGGGCTCTCGGTCCTGCCGCCATCGCGCCACAGGATCCGCACCCCGTCGCGCGCCCGGCCACCGGCGACGGCGCCTGCGGCGAGCAGGAGCGCCGCGGTGAGCCTCGCCGGGACGAGGTTGGCGAGATCGTCGAGCCGCGCCGACGCCTTGCCGAGCCACTCGTACCGGCCGCGGTAGCCGATGGAGGCGTCCAGCGTGTTGATCGCCCGGTAGGCGATCGCGCCGGGGAGCCCCGCGACCGCGTACCAGAAGAGCGGCGCGACGAGGCTGTCGGAGAGGTTCTCCGCCACCGACTCGATCGCCGCCGCGGCGAGCTGGGGCTCGGTGAGCGAGGAGGGGTCGCGGCTGCAGAGGGAGCGGAGCGCGTGGCGGGCCGACGGGAGGTCGTCCCGCTCCAGCGCCGCGCGCACCTCGCCCGCTGCGGCCCCGAGGGCCCTGACGGCGAAGGTGGACTTCAGGAGGAGCAGCTCGGCGGCCAGGGCCGCGAGCGGCCAGGGGCGGAGGAGCGCCAGCAGCCCCCAGGCCGCCGCCGCGAAGAGCGCGGGAACGCCGAGGGCCATCAGGAGCCCGTGCGCGAACTGGGCCGCCCGCCCGCCCTTCGGCGCGAGCCGCTCCAGCGCCCCGATGGCGTTCCCCATCCAGACGACCGGGTGGAGCAGGTTCGGGTACTCGCCGGCGAGCGCGTCGAGCGCGAAGGCGAGCGGGAGCGCCAGGAGCGGGAGGGCCTCGGCCGCGGTCACGGCGTCCTCCTCGCGCGCTCGCAGGATCCGACGAATCCCTCGGCCGCCTCTGGGCAGCTCGCCCAGTGGACATGGACCCACGACGCGAGGACCGAGCCGCCGCCATACCCCTCGGAGAATGGCTCCCCGCCGCGGCGGCGGGCCACGCGGTACGCGCGCGCGCCCTCCGCGGGGAGGGGGTCGAGGTCGGAGTAACGGAACTGGTGACCGCGGAGCCGGAGGCCGGCGGGTCCGAGCAGCGTCGGCGTCGTCGTCTCGACCTCGGCGTAGCCGAGCGCCTGGAGCCTGTCGCGCACGCGCGCGACGCCGTGGACGAGCCCAGCCATGCGGTGCTCGATCCCGTCGAGCGTGCGGATGGCGCTGCACAGGTACATGAGCCCTCCGCACTCGGCGTAGACGGGCCGTCCGCTGGCCGCGAAGGCGCGGATCCCGTCGAGCATGGCGCGGTTTCCGGCGAGCGCCGCGGCGTGGAGCTCGGGGTAGCCGCCGCCGAGGTACAGGCCGTCCACCGCGGGCGGCGCCGGGTCGCGCAGCGGCGAGAACCGGACGAGCCGCGCCCCGAGCGCCTCGAGCCGGGCCAGGTTGTCGTCGTAGTAGAAGTGGAAGGCCTCGTCGAAGGCGACGCCGATCCTGCACCGCTCGGCGGCAGACGCCCGGGGCGGGAACGCTGGGAGCGGCGGGGCGCTGCTGGCGAGGGCGAGGACGGCTCCGAGGTCGATCCACTCCTCCGCGAGATTTGCCCAGCGCGCGAGCGCGTCGTCACCGAGCAGGTCGCGAGTGGCGGACACCAACCCCAGGTGGCGCTCGGGGAACCGGAGCGACTCGACCTTGGGCAGCCCACCGAAGACCGGCAGCGGCGCGACGGCCTCGCGCAGCAGGTCGAGGTGGGACCGGCTCCCGATCCTGTTGCACAGGACGCCGCCGAGCCGCAGCGCGGGGTCGAAGGCGGCGAGCCCGTGGAGCACCGCCGCGAGGGTCCGGGCCATCCCGGAGGCGTCCACCACCGCGACGACCGGTGCCGCCAGCCACTTGGCGAGCTGCGCCGTGGAGCCCTCCTCCGAGCGAGGCGAGGCGCCGTCGAAGAGCCCCATCACCCCTTCGACGAGCGCGACGTCGGCGCCGGCCGACGCGGCGGCGAACGTCGCGAGCGATGCGTCGCGCCCCATCATCCAGCCGTCGAGGTTGTGGCTCGGCCTGCCTGCGGCGAGCGCGTGCCAGGTGGGGTCGAGGTAGTCGGGGCCGCACTTGAACGGCGCCACGGCGAGCCCGCGACGCCGCAGCGCCGCCGCGAGCGCCACGGCGGCGGTCGTCTTCCCCGAGCCGCTGGAGGCGGCGGCGAGGACGAGCCGTGGCGAGGCGGGCGCGCCCATCAGAAGTCCACCCCGGAGATCGCCATCACTCCCCTGTCGAACGGGTGCTTGATCGCGCGCATCTCGCTGACGAGGTCGGCCGCCTCGATCAGCGCCGGCGGCGCGCCGCGGCCGGTGAGGACGACGTGCATCGCCTGCCGCCGCGCGCGCAGGACGGACAGCAGCTCCCCGGCGTCGATCCAGCCGCGCGCGAGCGGGAGCATCACCTCGTCGAGCACCACGACGTCGTGCGCGCCAGCCTCGATGACCGCGCGCGCCTTCGCCCAGCCGGCGCGCGCCGCGTCGGCGTGGATCGCGGGATCGTTCCCCTCCCAGGTGAACCCCTCGCCCATCACGTGCCAGTCAAGACCCGGGATGCCGCGCTCGGCGAGCAGCCGCTCGCCGGTCTCCCAGCGCCCCTTCACGAACTGGAGGACCGCGACGCGGAGCCCGCGGCCGAGCGCGCGGAAGGCGAGCCCCAGCGCGGCGGTCGTCTTGCCCTTCCCCTCGCCGGTGTAGACGAGGACGAGCCCTGGCGCCGTGGCGGTCACGTCCCGCACCCCTCCTCGTCGACGCCGAGGAGCCGGGCGCGGAGCGCGACCACCGCGCCGACGATCAGGAGCGCGGGCCCCGGATGGCGCTCGCCGGCCACGCGGGCCGCGAGGTCGCCCACCGTCCCGGTGATCACCTTCTGATCGGGGCGCGTCGCCGCGGCGACCCAGGCGGCCGGCGTCGCGGGGCTCCAGCCCAGCTCCTCCAGCTTCGCCAGGTTTCGCGCGATCCCCTTAGCCCCCATGTACAGGACCAGCGTCCCGCCGGCGGCGAGCCGCCTCCAGTCGGTCCGCCCACCCTCGTTCGCGAGGTCGTGCGCAGTGGCGAAGGTGACGTCCGAGGAGAGGTCGCGGTGGGTGAGCGGGATGAGCGCCCCCGCGGCGGCGCCGAGCGCCGCCGAGATGCCAGGGACCACCTCGAACGGGATCCCTGCCTCGCGCAGGGCCTCCGCCTCCTCCCCGCCGCGGCCGAAGACGAACGGATCGCCTGCCTTGAGCCGGACGACGCGCTTGCCCTCCCGGGCGCGCGCCATCACCTCCGGGTGGATCCGCTCCCACGCCGGCGCCGGATCGCCGTGCCGGCGTCCGACCGGGACCAGCTCGGCGCCCTGGCGCACCATGGCGAGCAGCGGCGCCGGCACCAGCTCGTCGTAGGCCAGCACGTCGGCCTGCGCCAGCAGCTCCGCTGCACGGAGCGTGAGGAAGCGCGGGTCGCCCGGACCGGCGCCGACGAGGTAGACGATGCCGGGCGCGCGCGGCGCGGACGCCGTCGCGGCGGACTGCGCGCCGCCCGCGGCGCGGAAGCCATGGGCGAACGCAGGGTCGTAGAGCTTCGACTCCTCGCCGGCCCCATCGGCGAGCGCCGGCCCGACGAGGACCATGGCGGTCGCGCCGATCCCCGCCTCGCGCGCTCGCGCGGCGACGTCCGCGAGCGTGGCCCTGACGATCTTCTGGTCGGGGTGGCTGGCCTTGTGGACGACGATCGCCGGGCAGGCGGGGCCGTAGGCGACGGCGAGCTCCCTCGCCGCGTCGTCCAGCAGTCCCGCCGAGAGGAAGAGGGCGAGCGTCGCGCGCGCCCTGGCGAGGTCGCCGAGCCGCTGCCCCACGGGGACGCCGGTCCGCCCCTCGGCGCGGGCGATGACGACCGCCTGCGAGACGCCGGGGAGCGTCAGCTCCTTCTTCACGGCTGCCGCGGCCGCGGTGAAGGAGGAGACGCCTGGGACCACCTCGTACGGGATCCCCAGTGCGTCGAGCCGGCGCATCTGCTCCCCGATGGCGCCGAAGATGGCGGGGTCGCCGGTGTGGACGCGCGCGA
This sequence comes from uncultured delta proteobacterium, assembly GCA_963845515.1. Taxonomy (GTDB): domain Bacteria; phylum Myxococcota; class Myxococcia; order Myxococcales; family Anaeromyxobacteraceae; genus DATIVK01. Next base: position 88,639 of record CAWJSR010000035.1, on the reverse strand, counting down.
CGTCCTCGCCGCGCCCGCTGGCCGTGACCATCTCGGCCACGATCTCGTCGAGCGTCATGCCAGCGGAGTCGAGGACGCGCGCCCCCGGCCTCGCTCGCGCCACCACCTCCCGCGCGACCAGCGACCCGGCGAAGATGACTACCGGGCACCGCTCGATCAGCCGGGCGCCCTTCAGGGTGAGCAGCTCGGGATCCCCGGGCCCAGCGCCTATGAACCAGACCGTCATCGCTCCTCTTCCCCTTCTCCACGTAGCGGCGCGCCCGGCTTCTCGCCCGGACGCGCGGAGCCATCCCACTCGTACTTCGCCGCATAGCCGCGCGGCGTGACCAGGAACCCCTCCCACGAGAAGGTGGAGGCGGCCCCGACGAGGACGGTGCTGGTCATTCCAACCTCGGCGTCCCCAAGGCCGGCGAGGTCGGTCAGCACCACGTGCTCGCCGTCACGGAAGGCGTCGGTCACCACGGCCACCGGCGTCGCGGGAGGGCGGTGGCGCAGCAGGATCTCCCTCGCCTTCGCGAGCGGCTCGCGCCGGCGCGCGCTCGCCGGGTTGTAGAAGGCGATGGCGAAGTCGGCGGAGGCGGCCGCCTCGACGCGCCGCTCGATCACCGGCCAGGGGGTGAGGAGGTCGGAGAGGGAGATGGCGCAGAAGTCGTGGCCGAGCGGGGCCCCAACGCGCGCCGCGCAGGACAGGAGCGCGGTGACGCCCGGGACGATCTCGACGTCCGGCGCGTCGCCCCGCCGCCAGCCCGCCTCGCGGAGCAGCTCCAGCGCCAGCCCTGCGAGGCCGTAGACGCCAGCGTCACCGGAGCCGACGAGCGCGACCCGCGCGCCGGCGCGAGCACGCTCGACGGCGGCGCGCGCGCGGTCGATCTCCTCGGTCATCCGGCCTGCGAACTGCTCCTTGCCGTCGAGGAGCGGGCCCAGCAGGTCCAGGTAGCTCCGGTAGCCGACCACGAGCTCGGCCGACGCGATGGCCGCGCGGGCGGCGCCGGTCATCTGGTCGGGCGCGCCGGGCCCGATCCCGACGATGGAGAGTCGGCCGTTGCTCATTCGCTGCTCCTCGAGCCCGCGACGCGGGCGACTGCGATCGTCATGGAGCGGCCGGCGCCCGGCTCCGTGTAGACCTGCTTGGAGACGAGGAGGCGGGGCGCCTCCGCCGCGCGGAGGGCGGCCGGCTCGGAGACTCCGCGCGTTCCGACCAGACGGGAGACCCGCTCCGACGGATTCTCGATCCCGGGCGTCGCGTCGAGGCTCGCCGCCGGGAAGGTCCTGAGCGGGCAGCCGAGCCGCTCCGAGAGCGACAGCAGCGCGGGCTCGTCCGCCTTCAGGTCGACCGAGGCGATCTCGCGGACCGAGCCCAAGGCGAGGCGGTGGCCGGCGAGGACCGCCTCGACGCCACGGGCGACCAGCTCCGCCGGCGTGGCGCGGTCGCAGCCGATCCCGAGCACGAGGCTCCGCGGCCGGTAGAGGACGGCGCGCGCGAGGGCCGGCAGGTCGCAGGGGAGGATCCGATCGGTCACGACGAGCGCGGCCTCCGCCTCGCAGACCGCCGGATCGTCGAGCGTCTCGCAGAGCGTGGCGTGCGCTGGGAGGGGCCAGCCGGAGGGCCAGCAGGGAGGCGCCCCATCGCCGAGGACGATGGCCACGGAGTCGCCGTTGACCACGGCGGCGGCGGCACGCGTGGCGTTGCCGCGAGGGTCCTCGAAGCGCCAGCCGAGGTCGGCGCCGAGGAGGTCCACCGCCAGGGTGCCCTGCACGTCGGACGCGGTGGTGATGACGGCCTCTGCGCCGATGGCAGCGGCGATCCGGGTGGCGAGGGCGTTGGCGCCGCCGAGGTGGCCCGCGAGGATCGGGACGGCGAAGCGCCCCGCCTCGTCCAGGCAGACCACGGCCGGGTCGGCCCCCTTCCCGCGCAGGAGGGGGGCGATCATCCGCACGACGGCGCCGATCGCCATCACGAAGACGTGGGCGCGGTGGGCGTGAAAGGAGCGCGCGAGCGCCTCGCGCATCGGCAGGGCGAAGGGGCTGGCCCCCGCCGGTGCCTCGGGGGCGATCCGCTCGGAGACGTGGAGCTCCGCGTCGCCGAGCGCGGCGGCGAGCCGGAGCGCGAGCGGGAGCGCGCCGCGGCTGAGCGCGTGGATGGCGACGGCAGCGCGCGCGGTCACCCCTCCTCCCGGCTTCCGCGCGGCGGCACGATGACGAGCGAGAAGTAGGGGCGCTTCCCCACGTCGGCGTCTAGGCCGCGGACGATCTCCTCGTCGGGACGGGTGGCGGAGGTGACGAGGACGGCGCGGCCGGCCAGCCCCTGCTCCGCGAGCGCTGCGGCGAGCTCCGGCAGGACCGGGCCGGCCTTGTAGATGACTGCGGCGTCGCCGCTGGCCGCGATCCGGGGGAGCTCTGCGATGGCGCGCCGCGCTGGGAGGATCTCCAGCGCGCCGTCGCCGTCCGCGAGCGGGACGAGCGCGGCGGCGGCGGCCGCCGTGGCGGCGGTGATCCCCGGCACGACCTCCACCGGGACGCCGGGGAAGCGGGCCGGCGCGGCGTGCAGGAGGTCGATGAAGCTGCCGTAGACGAGCGGATCCCCCTCGCACGCGACGGCGATCAGCTTCCCCGCCTCCAGGCGGCTGGCCAGCGCGTCGAGCGCGGCGTCGAGGGCGAGCCGCCGCACCGCAGGATCGCGCGTCATCGGGAAGGTGAGTGGGAGGATCTCCTGGCCGGCGACCTCGCCGACCGCCGCCCGGACGATCGCGCCTGCCGAGGAGGAGGCCTCCGCGGAGGAGCGGGGCAGGGCGAGGACGTCTGCCTCTCGCAGCACGCGCGCCGCGCGCAGCGTGAGGAGGTCGGCCGCTCCGGGGCCCACCCCGACGCCGATGAGCCGCGCGCTCACTGGTCGCCCCCCTTCGTCACCGTGACGACGTGGACCGGGCCGAGCGGGTCGAGCCGCAGCTTCCCGCCGATGGGCGCGCCGCGGGCGATGCTCACGAGCGTCACCTCGGGAGAGAGCTCGCGGGAGGCGAAGAAGCGGCGCGCCTCCTCGAGCGTGTCGAGCAGCGCGGCGTTCACGACGAGCCGCCCGCCGGGCCGGAGCGCGTCGAGCGCGCGCGCGAGGATGGCGGAGAGGTCGCCGCCGCTCCCGCCCACGAAGACGGCGTCCGGGGCCTCGAGCATCTCCAGCGCACCCGGCGCGGCGCCCGGGACGATGCGCACGTTGTCCGCGCCGTGGCGCAGCACGTTCCGCGCGAGGTGCTCTAGCATCTCGGGATCGCGCTCGACCGCGAAGACGCGCCCCTCTGCGGCGAGGAGCGCCGCCTCGATCGCGACCGAGCCGGAGCCCGCCCCGACGTCCCAGAGGACCGAGTCCTCGGCGAGCCGGAGCGCGCCGAGCGCGACGAGCCTGACCTCCCGCTTGGTGATGAGGCCGCCGCGGGTGGAGAAGGCCCCCTCCGGGAGGAAGGGGATGACCGGAGGCTGGCGCCAGCCCTGGTCCCGCACCAGGACGAGGACGTTGAGCGGGTCGACGTCCGCGCAGGCGGCGAGGGGCTCCATCCGGAACGAGCGCACCCGCTCGCGTGCGCCGCCGAGCCGCTCGCAGACGAAGGCCGTCCAGCCGGTCTCGCCGTGGGCCAGGAGGTGGGCGGCCAGCGCGGGCGGGGAGCACTCGGAGTCGGTGAAGCAGGCCGCCTTGGAGCGGCGGCGGAGCCGCGCGACGAGCCCCTCGCGCGGCCGCCCGTGGAGGGAGATGAGCGCGGCGTCGTCCCAGGGGATCCCGAGCCGGGCGAAGGCCCACTGGAGCGACGAGGGCTGCGGGAGGACCTCGACGGCGCCAGCGCCGAACGCCTGGATCACCCGGGCGCCGACGCCGAAGAAGAGCGGGTCGCCCGAGGCGAGCACGCAGACCGGGCCGGTCGCGGCGAGCGCGCGGAGCCGCGAGATGGCGTCGTCGAGCCCCGCGCCGAGCGGGATCCGCTCGCCGGAGAACTCGGGGAAGAGCGCGAGGTGGCGCTCGCCGCCCGCGACGGCACGCGCGCGCGCGACCGCCGCCAGCGCGCGTGGAGCGAGGCCGTCGCGCCCGTCGTCGCCCACGCCGACGACGGTGACCTGGCTCGTGCCGCGCGCGCTCACGGCAGCGGCTCCGCGGCGAGATCGAGGAGCGCGTGGAGCGCGGCGACCGCCGCTGGGGTGCCCCCCTTGCGGCCGCGCACGACGAGGTGCGGGACCGAGAGGCCCAGCGCCGCCTCCTTGGACTCGGCCGCGCCGACGAAGCCCACCGGCACTCCGACGACCAGCGCGGGGCGCGCCCCCTCGTCACGGACCAGCCGGATGAGCTCGAAGAGGGCGGTCGGGGCGTTCCCGATCGCGACGACGGCGCCCTCGAGGAGCCCCCGCCGGTGCGCCAGCCGCATCGCCTCGGCGGAGCGGGTGATCCCCGCCTCGCGCGCCCGCGCTGCCAGGTCAGGCTCCGAGAGGAGGCAGTGGACCGTCACGCCGAGACGGCCGAGCCGCTCGCCCGAGAGCCCCGCCGCGATCATGCGGACGTCGCAGACGATGGGAGCGCCGCGGGCCAGCGCGTCCGCGCCTGCCTTGACGGCTCCCGCCGCCACGACGGCGTTGCGCGCGAAGTCGAGGTCGGCGGTGGCGTGGACCATCCTGCGGACGACGCGCCAGGGGCCGGGGGCGAAGCCGTGGCCGGGCAACTCCGCCTCGATGATCCTGAAGCTCTCGGCCTCGATCTCCCGTCCAGCGGGGACCTGCGTGCTCATGGAAGCGCCTCCGCTCGCCCCAGGGTCTCGCCGTCGAAGCCGATCATCACGACCTCGACCCGCAGCCGCCGCGAGGCGTGCGCCGCGCAGCGCTCGGCCGCTCGCCGGCAGAGCGCCGCGCCGAAGCCCCCGAGCCGCGCGGCCTCCACCAGCTCCAGCGCGTGCCGCGCGGTCGTGGCGCCGGCCACCGAGGCGCGGAGCGGCCCATCCGCCCCCGCCTCGCCGGCGATCGCGGCCAGCAGGGCCGGATCGACCTCGCCCTTCGAGGCGTGCGTCTGCATCAGCCCGCCGGCGATCTTCGCCAGCTTCCCCACCATCGCGTAGAGCCGCGCGCGGGCGACGCCGCGCTGCGCCGCACGCCGCAGGCCGATCCCGATGCAGTCGCCCGCCTGCACGAAGGCCACCTCGGGGAGCTCCGGGTGTTCGCGCATCGCCGCGGCCTCGGTGCGCGCGCCGGTGGACAGGATCACCTCGTCGAGCCCGCTCGCCCTGGCCACGTCCACGGCGCGCATCACGGACGCGCCGTACGCGGCTGCCGAGAAGGGGCGCACGATCCCGGTCGTCCCGAGGATGGAGATGCCGCCGAGCAGCCCGAGCCTCGCGTTGAGGGTCTGCCTGGCGATCTCCTCGCCGTGCGGCACGGAGATCTCGACGACCGCCCCCCTGCCGGTGGCGGCGAGCGCCGCCGCCACGGTCTCCCCGACGTGGCGCCGGGGAATTGCAGTGATCGCCGGCGACCCCACCGCGAGCCCGAGCCCCGGCCTCGTGACGGTCGCGACGCCGGCGCCGCCGCGCACCTCCACGCCCTGCTCGGCGCGAAGCGTGACGGTGGCCACGATCTCGGCGCCGTGCGTCGCGTCGGGATCGTCGCCCGCGTCCTTCAACACCACGCAGGTCGCGCTCCCGGGGAGAAGCTCGCCCCTCGCGACCGCGAAGCGGGCGAGGGTCCCGTTTGGGAGCCGCAGCTCCACGGTCGCGGGGACCCGGCCCTCGAGCAGCGCGCGCGCGGCAGCGAGCGCCGCCGCGGCCGCGCAGGCGCCGGTGGTGAAGCCGGATCTGAGCCCCACCTCGGTCATTCGCCGCTGGCCTCCTCGCCGCCACCCGTCGCCGCGAGCCTCGCGTCGAGCACGTCGCAGAGCCGCTCGTCGGGACCGAGGAAGGCGGCGAGCCTCACGTCGATCGCCGGGTGGCGGGCGGCGAAGCCGGCGACCTCCGCCCGGACCTGCTCGACGAGGAGTCCCTCGAAGAGGAAGTAGGGGAGGACCAGCAGCCGCTCGGGCGTCGAGAGCGCGACGCGCTCCAGCGCCTCGGGCAGGAGCGGACTTGCCACGGCGATGAAGCAGAGCTCGGGCCGGGCGAAGCCGCCCTGCTCCGCGACGATCCTGCTCACCTTGTAGAAGTTGCCGTTCGCGTCGGAGTCGAGCGAGCCGCGGCCGATGGTCAGGAGGACCGTACTCGCCGCCTCGCGCCCCCCCAGCGGCACGGCGGCCCCGGCCCGGTCGAGCGCGATCGAGATCATCACCGGATCGACGCCCAGCTCGGCGGCGGCCTCGAAGCGGACCGCGGGGAAGCGCCGCCTCGCCTCCTCGATCGCCTCCGGGACGTCGCTCTTCACGTGCCCCGCCGCGAAGAGGAAGAGCGGAAGGATCGTCACCCGGTCGGAGCGCTGGGCCAGGGAGGCGAGCCCGTCGGGCAGGAGCGGCTCCGCCAGCTCGATGTAGGCGTGGGCGACGTCCAGCTCGGGTCGTCGGGCGCGAAAGCGCGCGACCAGTGCCTCGAACTGGGCGTTGGCGGCCTCGCGGCGGCTGCCGTGGCCGAGGATCAGGACGGATCGGCGTTCCAAGCGAGCGCCTCCTGAAGCGTGAGTGGTGAGCGACCGTCGCGTGCGGGCCGCCCGAGGGCGCGCCAGAGCTCAGCGACCCACGGCGCGCGCAGGCGCGAGCGCGCGAGCAGCGGCGCGTCGGCGAAGAGCTCGGGGACGGGGAGGTCGGCGAGGATCCGGCCGTCCCCCAGGACGATCGCGCGATCGGCCACCGTCGGGACGAGATCGACGGCGTGCGTGGCGATGACGAGCGTGGCGCCCCGCTCGCCGGCGACGCGGCACAGGAGCGCCACGATCTCCTGCTCGCCGAGCGGATCGAGCCCCGAGGTCGGCTCGTCCAGCAGGAGGAGCGACGGCTCCATGGCCAGGACCCCGGCGAGCCCCACGCGCCGCTTCTCGCCGAAGGAGAGCTCGTCGACCCGTCGCTCGTCCATCCCCTGGAGGCCGACGGTGGCCAGCGCGGCGCGCGCTCGCTGGCGGGCGGCGGGGCCATCGAGCCCGGCGTGGAGCGGGCCGATGGTCACGTCCTCGAGGACCGTCGCGCCGAGGAGCTGGTCCTCCGGGTTCTGGAGGACCAGCCCGGCCCCTGCACGGACGGCCTCCTCCGGCGTCCGGATGGTCCTTCCCCCGATGCGAACCTCGCCGCCCCGCAGCCGCCCCAGCCCGGTCATCGCACGCAGGAGCGTCGTCTTTCCCGCGCCGTTCGCGCCGAGGATGGCCACGCGCTCGCCGGGGCGAAGCTCCAGCCGGACCGGGCCGAGCGCCCACCTGCCCGCGGCGGGGCCGACCTGTGCGGCGTCGATGTGGAGCGCGGGGATCACGGCGGCAGGAGTCCGGGGAGGAGGAGGCACGCGCAGAGCGCCGCCGCGGCGCTCGCCGCGAAGGCCGCGTTGCGCCAGCCGAGGCGCGGCTCCAGCGGCGGTCGCAGCTGGCCCCGCGCGCCACGGAGCGCCAGCGCGTCGGACGCGATCTCTGCCTGCGCGACCGCGCGCCAGACGGCGAGGCCAGCCAGCCCACCGGCGGAGCGGATCGCGCGCAGCGGCTCCGACCACCCGAGCCGGAGCCGCTGCGCGTCGCGGACCGCCACGGCGTACGCGCCCAGGGCGTGCCGCTGGCGGTCGGCGATGGCCACGAGCTCCAGGAGCGCGGGCGCGACACGCGCCCAGGCGAGCGCGGAGAGCAGCTCGGGGAGCGGGAGCCACGCGACGAGCGCGGCGCCGACCCAGCCGGCGGAGACGATCCGGACGGCGAGCATCCCCGCGGCCTGGCCGTGGCCCGTCCCAGGCCCACCCGCGACGTGGAAGATCGCCAGGAAGCCGGCGGCCACCAGGGCGATCGCGGCGGACGGCAGCAGCGCGCGGAGGGCGCGCGGCCGCCGGAGCCTGAGCAGGAGCGCGAGCGCAGCGACGGTGGCGGTCGTCGCGGGGTGGGGCGCGACGAGCGCGACTCCCCACGCTGCGACGGCCGTTCCGAGCCCCACCCGCGCGTCGAGCGAGCGGTGGCTCACGCGCCCTCCGCCGTGGGAGCGACCACGCCGAGCCGGGCGAGCAGGTCCGGGCGCCGGTCGGAGAGGAGCCGTATCGCCCCGGCCGCGAGCGCGCCGTCGAGGAGGGCGATCGGGAGCTGCACCGGCAGGAACGCGGTGCCCACGCCGGCGAACGCGGCGGCGAGCGAGCGGTCTCCATGGTGCGCGAGCGCGAGCTGGAGCGTCGTCGCGCCGTAGGTGGCGACGTCGGCGACGAAGCCGGCTGCCCCCGCCGCGACGTGGAGGGGCGTACCCGCGCGGCGCAGCAGCCGGAAGGCTCCCCAGCCCGCGAAGGCGCCCGCGAGCCCCATCGAGACCGCGTTCGCGCCCAGGGTGGTGACGCCGCCGTGCCCTTCGACGAAGGCCTGCAGGAGCAGCGCGACGAAGCCGGCGAGCAGCGTCAGCCAGGGCCCAATGAGGACTGCGGCGAGCCCGGTCCCGCACGCGTGGCCGCTGGAGCCGGCGACCGGGACCGGGATCGGGATGCTCGAGAGGACGAGGACGAACGCGGCCATGGTGCCGGTGAGCGGGCGCGCGATCGCGTCTCGCGCTGCTCGTCCGCGGAGCCGGTCCAGCGCGACGGCCAGGCCCGCCGCGGTGACCGCCCACCAGGCGGCCGACCAGCCGGCGGGGAGGGTTCCTTCGGCGAGGTGCATCGCGCGCGCGGGAGCAGGGAGCGCTGCGATCGCCACGGTGAGCGTGGTCAGGACTGCGGACGGTACGAATGCTCCCCGGGCGATCTCCGCGCCCGACGAGCGGCAGGTGTGAACCATGCCGATCCTCGCTGTCTCGGGTCGGTCTCCTGGCTCGTGGGTTCGGAAGGCGACTATCGCCCTCACACGCTGCCTCCGCCTTCCCCGGGCGTTCGCCCGAGTGGCTCTCTGGAGGCGGCTCCCTCACTCACAGTGGCGGGTCCGCGCCGGATTCGCACCGGCTTCCCTGGAATGCCCTCGACGGGGCACCCGAGACATCATCAATGTAGTGCCCTGCTATCGCGCGGCGCCAGCGTGTGTCAACCGGCCGCATGACACAAAACGGGGCGCTGCGGTTGACGCAGCGCCCCGTCCATTCATCGCGCGTATTCGCTGCGACTACCGGCGCTTCTTGCGCGTATCCGTGGTCGCCTTCTGCTCGTCCTGCTTCTCGGCGTCGCTCTTGTCCGCGTCCGCCTTGCCGCCGCCGCGGGTCTTGCCGCCGCTGGCCTTGCCGTCGTCGGTCTTGCCGCCCGCGGCCTTGTCGGCGGCCGCCTTGTCACGGTCCTGGCGGTCCTTCTCGGCGCGGTCGCGGTCGGCCTTGTCGGCGGCCGCCTTGTCGCGGTCCTGGCGGTCCTTCTCGGCGCGGTCGCGGTCGGCCTTGTCGGCGGCCGCCTTGTCGCGGTCCTGGCGGTCCTTCTCGGCGCGGTCGCGGTCGGCCTTGTCGGCGGCCGCCTTGTCGCGGTCCTGGCGATCCTTCTCGGCGCGGTCGCGGTCGGCCTTGTCGGCGGCCGCCTTGTCGCGGTCCTGGCGATCCTTCTCGGCGCGGTCGCGGTCGCGCCTTGTCGCGGTCCTGGCGGTCCTTTTCGGCGCGGTCGCGGTCGGCCTTGTCGCGGTCCTGGCGGTCCTTCTCGGCGCGGTCGCGATCAGCCTTGTCGCGGTCCTGACGGTCCTTCTCGGCGCGGTCGCGATCGGCCTTGTCGCGGTCCTGACGGTCCTTCTCGGCGCGGTCACGGTCGGCCTTGTCACGGTCCTCGCGGTCCTTCTTCTCCTTCTCGGCGCGGTCGCGGTCCTGACGGTCCTTCTCGGCGCGGTCACGATCGGCCTTGTCGCGGTCGTCGCGGTCCTTCTTCTCCTTCTCCGCGCGGTCGCGATCGGCCTTGTCACGGTCCTCGCGGTCCTTCCGCTCCTTCTCGAACTTGTCGCGGTCGTCGCGGTCCTTCTTGTCCTTCTCCGCGCGGTCGCGGTCCTCGCGGTCCTTCCGCTCCTTCTCGAACTTCTCGCGGTCGTCGCGGTCCTTCTTCTCCTTCTCGGCCCGGTCGCGGTCGTCGCGATCCTTCTTCTCCTTCTCGAAGCGCGCGCGCTCCTCGGCGCCCCGCTTCTCCTTGTCGAAGCGCTCGCGGTCCTCGCGGTCGCGCTTCTCCTTCTCTACGCGGTCACGCTCGTCGCGGTCCCTCTTCTCCTTCTCGAACCGGTCGCGCTCCTCGCGCTCCTTTTTCCCCTTCTCGGCGCGGTCGCGGTCGTCGCGGTCCTTCTTCTCCTTCTCGAACCGGTCGCGCTCGGCCTTCTCGCGCTCGCGATCGAGCCGATCCTGCTCCCTGGCCCGCTCGCGGTCGAGCCGGTCCTGCTCACGTGCGCGCTCGCGCTCGGCGCGCTCGCGGGCAGCCCGCTCCTGGGGGCTCTCCACCGCCGGCGGCGGCACCCGGCGTCGGTCGTCCTCGAAGCGCGGGGGCGGCCGGACGTCGGCGGGCCTGCCCGGGATCCGCCAGTAGCCGGGGGGGGGCGGGCGCTGCGCCGAGTACTGGCCGCGATAGCGGAACCCGGCTCCGCGCTGCCACTCCCAGTCGTTGTCGTGCGGCGCGAAGAACTCGTGGGTGTGACGGCCGCGGATCGAGCACCAGCCATTGCCCGGCAGCGGGTGGCCGTCCACGTAGTAGTGCACGTTCGGGCCGCGGAAGATGAGGTAGCCGCGGTCCAGCCCGAACCAGTCCTCCCGGTCGGGCCGGTAGGCGTGCTGGTGGGGGCCATCGAGGTAGCACCAGCCGCCGCCCTGTGCTTCGGCGATGGGGTGGTTCCCCGAGTACCAGAGCTGAGCTTGCGGCGCAGGGGTGTACGTCTGGGCCGGACGATAGGATGGAGAGTAGACGGGGACGCCCAAGCAGCCGGACGTCGCGACCAGGAGGAGTATCGAGGGCTTCTTGATCATCACAGTCCTCTCGAGCGAAGGATAGGAAACTCTGAACGTAACACGGCCGGCGTGGCTGGAATATTCAACCCGACCCGCCTGCCAGGCGCATGAGACCCCCCCGCTCGAATCACCAGGCACGTCGTCGGGCACGTCGAGCGCTATCGGCAGGGGCGCTTGAGCGGCTCGCGCCACCGTGCCTAGGCTCGCCGGGGACCGATCCAACTGGAGGCGGAATGGGCAGGACGACCCTCATCCTGGGCTGTGGCTACGCCGGCCAGCGCGTGGCACGCCTGCTCGCCGGGCGAGGCGAGCGCGTGCTCGGCACGGTCCGGCAGGCCGTGGAGGAGGGTGCAGTCACCCAGGCCGGCGCCGAGCCGGTCATCTTCGAGGCGGACGACGCGGCCTCACGCGCCGCGCTCTCCCGGCGCTGCGCGGGTGAGCGCGTCGGGCTCCGCGTCCTCGTCGCGCTGCCGCCCGCCCGCCTGGCCGACGGCGCAGAGCGGACGGCGGAGGCCCTCCGCGCGCTGCACGGCCACGTCGTACGGGTGGTCCAGCTCTCCAGCAGCGTGGTCTATGGCGACGCTGCGAGGGTGGAGGCGGCGTCTGCCGCCACCCCCTCGTCGGCGCGTGGGGAGCTGTACCTGGACGCCGAGCGCGCGGTGCGCGATGGCCCCTGGTCGTCGCTAGTGCTCCGTACGGCAGCCATCTACGGTCCCGGGAGGGGGCTGCTCGCGGACGAGCAGCCGCGCTTCACGCACGCGAGATCCCTCGACGCCGTCGTCTCGCGGATCCACGTCGACGACCTGGCCGCGATCGCCGTCGCGGCGCTCGAGAGCCGCGTCGAGGGGGCGTGGCCGGTCGCCGACGAGGAGCCCGCGAGCGGTCGCGCGCTCCTCGCGGCGTGGTCGGGAGCCGACTGGAGCCCGGGGGATCGTCCGGACCCGCCCGGCTCCCGTCGCGTGGACGGATCCGCGATCGTCCGGGAGCTGGGCGTCGTCCTCCGCTACCGCAGCTACCGGGACGCCATCTAGCGCTCCTGGTTGCTGACGCCGGCGTCCTCGAAGCTGGCCATCTCGCGGAGGATCCGGATGCTCGCGTCCACGATCCCCATCGCCAGCGCCGCGCCTGTCCCCTCGCCCAGCCGCAGATCGAAGTCGAAGAGGGGCTTCTTCCCGAGCGCCTCGAGCTGGACCCGGTGGCCCACCTCGACAGAGCTGTGCGAGGCGAGGATCGCGCCGGCGGCCGCAGGGCAGATCCTCGCGGCGGCCAGCGCTCCGGCGGTCGCGATCACGCCGTCGGTCAGGACGGGGATGGATCGCGCGGCCGCGCCGAGCACCACGCCGGCCAGCCCGGCGATCTCGAGCCCACCCAGCCGGGCCAGCACGTCGATGGGGTCCGTCGCGCCGGCGTTGACCCGCAGAGCGCGCTCGATCACCGACACCTTGTGGGCGAGGGTCTTGTCGTCGATGCCGGTGCCGCGCCCGGTCAGCTCGGACGGCGGCCGACCCGTCCAGGCGGCGGTCAGCGCGACGGCGGGCGTGGAGTTGGCGATCCCCATCTCTCCCAGCCCGATGAGCGTCACCCCGTCGCGCGCCAGCTCGTCGGCGATCGCGATGCCGACCTCCAGGGCCTTCACGGCCTCGTCGCGGGTCATCGCGGGCCCAACCGCGAGGTTGCGCGTCCCATTCGCCACGCGCGCGGAGCGCACGCCCTCGAGCGGCGGCAGGGCCCCCTTGACGCCGACGTCGACGACGATCAGGCGCGCGCCGACCTGGCGGGAGATGACGTTGATGGCGGCCCCCCCGCCCGCGAAGTTGAGCACCATCTGGGCCGTGACCTCCTGCGGAAACGCGCTAACCCCCTCCTCGGCGACCCCGTGGTCGCCCGCCATGACCACCATCGCCTTCACCGGCAGCTCCGGCGCCGCGCTGCGGCGGATCCCCGCGACCGCGCGGGCGACGTCCTCGAGCCGTCCCAGGCTCCCAAGCGGCTTCGTCTTGTTGTCGAGCTTCCGCTGCGCCTCGGCGGCGGCTGCTGCGTCTGGTTCACGGATGGCGGCGAGGGTCGTCTGGAGCAGGCTCAAGGATGTCCTCCGGGGGTTGGCAAGCGCTCGACCGCGACCGGCCCAGGAGCGAGCCGGAGGACGGTGCCGAGCATGGCGAAGTAGATGCGGTCGGCGCGGGAGGCGAAGGCCTGGTGGGCCCTCCCCGCGACGTCGCGGAAGGTGCGGCCGAGCGGCGACTCGGGGACGATCCCCATGCCGACCTCGTTGGTGACGACGATCGACGAGAACGGGGCCGCGCGCAGCGCGTCGGCCAGCGCCACGACCCTGTCGCCGATCTCCGCCTCGGAGTCGCCGCGGACGAGCAGGTTGGAGAGCCAGAGGGTGAGGCAGTCGAGGAGGACGACGTCGGCGTCCCCCGCGCGCGCGATGGCGGCGGCCGGGTCGAAGGGCTCCTCGATGGTCTCGAAGCCGGTCGCTCGCTCCGCGCGGTGCGCGGCGATCCTTGCCGCCATCTCGGCGTCCCAGGCCTGCGCGGTCGCCACGAAGACGCGCCGCGGACCGAGCGTCCGGGCGAGCGCGAGGGCGAAGGCGCTCTTGCCGGAGCGGACGCCACCGCCGACGAGGGCGAGACGGAACGACGTCATGTGCGCTTGGCCCCCAGGGCGATCTCCGCGCCCTGGAAGCGGCAGGTTCGAGCCATGCCGATCCTCTTCCGCACTCGGGCAGGTCTCCTGGCTCGTGGGTTCGGGAGGCTCTCACCTCCCACGCCGCCTCCGCCTTCCCCGGGCACATGGGCCGAGTGGCGCTTGGAGGCGGCTCCCTCACTCACAGTGGCGGGACCGCGCCGGATTCTCACCGGCTTCCCTGGTTGCCCTCGCGGGCACCCGAGTGGTGTTCGTGTTGTCAGCCTCCTATCGCGCCGCACGGACGCGCTGTCAACGTCCGCGTTTCGCGCAGGGGCCAACGTCGCGGAATCACGGCGGCGGCGTGCGCCGGCTCGCGGCAGGTTGACAGCCCACGTCCGGACTTGACCTGATGACCGGGGCGGCTGTGCGCTCCGCGGAGGAACGATGACCGATGGGCCAATCGAACGCTGCCGCCACGAGGTCGAGCGGCTGGCCGAGGGGACGCTGTCGCGGCCGTCCGGCGGCGCCGGCCTCTCCAGGCTGATGCGCGCCGTGACGGAGGTCATCGAGCGTGAGCTGGACGCGGCGCGCGGCGCAGCGCAGCCGGCGCCGGCCTGCGCCCCCGGCTGCGCGGCCTGCTGCACGGTCAACGTCGCCACCCTGCCGATCGAGGGGGCCGTGGCCGCGGCGTGGCTGGCCGAGAGGCTCCCCGAGGCCGAGCGGGCCGAGCGGGCGCGGGCGCTGCTCGCGTTCCACGATCGCGTCCGGTGGCTGGAGGACGAGGACCGGATCTCCTGGCGCGAGACCTGCCCTTGCCTGGACGGCGCCGGGCGCTGCTCCATCCACCCGGTCAGGCCGCTGGCATGCCGCAGCCTGAGCTCGCTCGACGCCGCCGACTGCCGCCGCGCGCTGCGGGAGCGGATGGAGCGCGACGGCGGGGGCGAGGTCCGGATGAACGTGCTGCAGCAGGTGCTCTACACGGACGCGGTCGCGGCGCTCCAGCAGGCGCTCGCCGGGCGCGGCGTCGACTCGCGCTGCCGCGACGTGTCGGGGATGGCCGGGATCTTCCTCGACGAGCCCACGCTCGTGGATCGCTTCCTGGCGGGCGAGCGGCTGCCGATCGAGTAGGGCGGTGAGGACGACCCGCACCGCAGGTCGGCAGGGAGCTTCTCCCTCACCGGGAGGCCGGTGACGGCGGGCGGCCGCCGGCACCCCGCCCGCTGAGAAGGCGGAAGCGCTCCGCCGCCTCGGGGAGCCCCTCGGCCGCGCACAGCTCCGCGAAGCGCACGAGGAGGTCCTCGCCGCCCTGCCACTGGATCGCCTGCGCCAGCACGTGCTGGGCCTCGTGGACGTTGCCGGAGATCGCCTGCAGGAGCGCGAGCCGGATCGCCTCTCGCTCCGAGAACGGCTCGCCGAGCCCCTCCTCGGCCAGCGCCGTGACGCGCGCCCAGTCGGCGCGCAGGGCGGCCTCGTGAGCCTGCCACCAGCGGGCCTCGTGCAGGAGCCCGGGCGGAGCGCCGGGACGCGCTGCCTCCTCGATCCATGCCTCCAGCTCGGCGCGCGGTGGACTCCACGCTGCGTCACGGGCGAGGAGCTGTTCGAGCGATTCCATCACTCCCCGAAGAGGTAATACCAGAGCATCACGCCCAGGAAGATCGGCACCAGCAGCGCGACGAGCCCGCCGATTGCCATGTAGGCGAGGACGGCCCAGCGTGCGGGTCCCGACGGGGGCAGCCCCGCGTCGATGGAGAACAGTGATCGCTTCACGGGCGCGGATAGTAGGCGGCCGGTCCCGATTCGACAACGGCTCTACCGTTCGCCGGCAGGCGTTGGCGGCGTGGTATTGAGAGGGGTCAACGGCGCCCCAGCCACGGAGGAGCGACATGAGCACCCTGTCGAGCGTCAACCCGGCCACCGGCGAGCCCTTCGCCCGCTTCGATGAACTGACCGACGCCGAGCTGGAGGCGCGGCTCGCGCTTGCCGCCGAGCGCTTCCGGACCTGGCGACGCCTGCCCGTCGCCGAGCGCGCGGGGCTGATGGCGCGCGCGGCCGGGGTGCTGGAGACGCAGAAGGAGCGCTTCGGCCGGACGATGACGCTGGAGATGGGGAAGACGCTGAAGGCCGCCATCTCCGAGGTCGAGAAGTGCGCGCTGGTCTGCCGCTACTACGCGGAGAACGGAGAGCGCTTCCTCGCCGACGAGGAGCTGAAGTCGAGCGCGACGAGGAGCTACGTGCGGTGGCTCCCGCTCGGTCCGGTGCTCGCGGTGATGCCCTGGAACTTCCCCTTCTGGCAGGTCTTCCGGTTCGCCGCGCCCGCGCTGGTCGGTGGCAACGTGGGGCTGCTCAAGCACGCCTCCAACGTGCCGCAGTCGGCGCTGGCCATCGAGGAGGTGTTCCGGCTCGCCGGCTTCCCGGAGGGCGCGTTCCAGACGCTCCTCGTCGGCTCCTCGCGGGTGGAGCGGATCCTGGAGGACGATCGCGTGGTCGCCGCGACGCTCACCGGCTCCGAGTGGGCCGGCGCCGCGGTGGCCTCGGCCGCCGGTAAGGCGATCAAGAAGACGGTGCTCGAGCTGGGCGGTTCGGATCCGTTCATCGTGATGCCGAGCGCCGACGTAGAGGCGGCCGCGCGGACCGCGGTGACCGCACGGTGCATCAACAACGGCCAGTCCTGCATCTCGGCGAAGCGCTTCATCGTGCACGACCAGGTCTACGATCGCTTCACCCGCGACTTCGTGGCTCGGATGGCGGCGCTGCGGGTGGGGGATCCGCTCGACGCAGCGACCGACGTCGGACCGATCGTGAGCGGCGCCGAGCGCGAGAAGCTGTCGCAGCAGGTCGCGGCAGCGACGGCCGCCGGGGGGACGCTGCTCACGGGTGGCTCGGCGCTTCCGGGGAAGGGCTTCTTCTTCGCGCCGACGGTCATCGCGGGCGTCCCCCGCGGCTCGGCGGCGGCGAAGGACGAGATCTTCGGCCCCGTGGCGTTGCTCTTCCGCGTTCGCGACGTCGAGGAGGCCATCTCCATCGCCAACGAGACCCCCTTCGGCCTCGGCTCCTCCGTCTGGACCCGGGACGAAAGTGAGCGCCAGCGCTTCGTGGACGAGATCGAAGCGGGGGCCACGTTCGTCAACTCCATGGTGGCCTCGGATCCGAGGCTCCCTTTCGGAGGCGTGAAACGCTCGGGCTACGGGCGGGAGCTGTCCGCGGTCGGCATGCGGGAGTTCCTGAACATGAAGACGGTCTCGGTGACCGACCAGACCTGATTGGGCCAGACCAGGCGCGACTGAGATCCCGTGATCGGGGGACGGAGGCAGAGTCCCGATAGTTGCCCCGAGTCCGGGCTAAAAGTAGGATTCCACCGTGAAATTCTCTTGCGACCGGTGCGGTAAGAAGTACGCCACCGCAGAAGCCCCCGCACCCGGTCGGGTCTACAAACTCAAGTGCAAGGCATGCGGCCACCTCATCGTGGTCAAGACGCCGCCGGCCGTTCCTGCCGCGGCGCCGTCGCCGCCCGTTGCTGCGCCGCGAGCGGAGGAGGTCGAGGTCGAGATCGACCAGCCGCCCGCCTCCGACGCGGCGCCGCTCCAGTACCCGCCCTCGGCGCAGGTGGACTCCAGCGCTGCGGAGCCGACCGCCGAGATCTCGATGTTTCCGTCGCTGGAGGATCCGAAGCCACCCGCAGCAGAGGGCGGCTACGTCGACATCTTCGCCGACTCGGCGCCTTCCTCGCCGACTCCCGCCGTCGCGGACGACCCCTTCCTCAAGGCGGCGCGCGGCTCCCTGCCCGACGACTTCGCGGGGCGCGGCCTCGCCGACCCGTTCGCGGACATGCGCGCCGAGCTCGACGCGCCGGGCGCCGAGGCCTCGGAGCCGCCACACGCGGCGGGGCGCGAGGTCCCGCCGCCGTCCGCCTTCGCACCGCCGCCTCCCCGCGACTCCGACGACGGGAAGAAGAGCGGCCTTCCAGTGGCGCTCATCGGGATCGGCTTCGCGGTGGTCGTCGGGATCGTGGTGGTCGTCGCCCTGACCAGCGGGAAGAAGGCTGCGCCGCCTGCGCCGCCGCCGATCGCCGCCGCGCAGCCACTGCCGCCGCCCGAGCCTGTCGCGGCTTCGGCGCCAGCGCCAGCGCCCCAGCCCAAGACAGAGCCGAAGAAGGCAGAGCCGGTCAGGGCGGAGCCGGAGCCCAGGCCACGCCGCGAGGAGCGCAGGCGCGAGGAGAGGGTCGAGGTCGCCAGGGTCGAGCCGAAGCCAAAGCCTCCCCCCCCACCACCACCACCGCCTCCTCCTCCCAAGCCCGAGCCGAAGCCCGAGCCCAAGCCCGTCGCCAGCGCGAAGCCCGTGGAGCTGCCCGACGCCGCGTCGGCCCTCTCTCCGCCGGCCGTCCAGAAGGTGGTCAACGGGAGCCGGCGCGCCTTCGAGTCATGCATCGAGCAGGCGGCCCGCAAGGGCACCGACACCAAGTTCGACGGGCGGACGGTCGCGCTGCGCCTGAACGTCAACCCCAACGGCTTCGTCACCTACCCGACGCTCGACGACGTGACCCTCAACCGCACCGACCTGGGCGAGTGCCTCAAGGCGGCGGCGCGGCTCATGGTCTTCCCCAAGTTCCAGGGGGACGTGTTTCACGTCGAGGTGCCCCTCAGGTTGAGCGGGGGGTAGCGCGCGCATGAAAGAAGGCCCTCCTCCCTTTCGGGAAGAGGGCCTCCGTGCTTCAGGTTTGACGGTGGCGGCTAGATCAGGCCGTGGGCGACCATCGCCTTGGCGACCTTGATGAAGCCGGCGACGTTGGCGCCCACCACGTAGTTGCCCGGGGCGCCGAACTCCTCGGCGGTCTCGTAGCAGGCCGTGTGGATGTTCTTCATGATCTCGCCGAGCCGCTTCTCCGTGTACTCGAAGGTCCAGGAGTCACGGCCGGCGTTCTGCTGCATCTCGAGGGCCGACGTGGCGACGCCGCCGGCGTTGGCCGCCTTGCCCGGGCCGTAGGCGATCTTCGCCTTGAGGAAGACGTTGATGCCCTCGGGGGTCGTGGGCATGTTGGCCCCCTCACCGACCGCGATGCAGCCGTTCTTCACGAGGAGCGCGGCGTCCTTGCCGTTGATCTCGTTCTGCGTCGCGGAGGGCATGGCGACCTGGCAGGGGACCTCCCAGATGTTGCCGGCCGGCACGTACTTGGCCGACTTCTCCTTCTCGCAGTACTCCTTGATGCGGCCGCGGCGCCGCTCCTTGATGTCCTTGATGAGGTCGAGGTTGATCCCCTTCTCGTCGAGGATGTAGCCGTCCGAGTCGGAGACGGCGACGACCTTGCCGCCGAGCTGGTGGATCTTCTCGACGGTGTAGATCGCGACGTTGCCGGAGCCGGAGACGACGCACTTCTTGCCCTGGAAGCCGTCCTTGCGGACCTTGAGCATCTCGTCGACGAAGAAGATCGCGCCGTAGCCGGTCGCCTCGGTGCGGACGAGCGAGCCGCCCCAGTCGAGCCCCTTGCCGGTCAGCACGCCCGCCTCGTACTTCGAGGTGAGCCGCTTGTACTGACCGTACATGTAGCCGATCTCGCGGCCGCCGACGCCGATGTCGCCGGCGGGGACGTCCTGGTGCTCACCGATGTAGCGCCAGAGCTCGGTCATGAAGCTCTGGCAGAAGCGCATGACCTCGTCGTCCGACTTGCCCTTGGGGTCGAAGTCGGAGCCGCCCTTGCCGCCGCCGATGGGGAGGCCGGTGAGGGCGTTCTTGAAGATCTGCTCGAAGCCGAGGAACTTGACGATGCCGAGGTAGACCGAGGGGTGGAAGCGGAGGCCGCCCTTGTACGGGCCGAGCGCGCTGTTGAACTGGACGCGGAAGCCGCGGTTGACCTGGACCTGGCCCTTGTCGTCGGTCCAGGGCACGCGGAAGATGATCTGCCGCTCCGGCTCGGCCATCCGCTCGAGGATCTTCCGCTCGCGGAACTCGGGGTACTTGGTGAGCACGGGCCCGATCGACTCGAGCACCTCGCGCACCGCCTGGTGGAACTCAGCCTCGCCGGGGTTCCGGCGCAGGATGTCCTGGTAGATTGTCTCCAGCTTCTCGTCCATTGCCTGTGCAGCCATGTGCGTTCTCCTTGAGCAGCGCGCTCGGAAGGGATCTCCCCGTGTCGCTGACACGTGCACGGGTGATCGAAAGGCAGGCACGCTAGCACGCGAAATGCGCAGTCTGATCGAAATCTGGGCTGCCAAATGGAGGCTGCACTGAATCCGTGCGCGCTGCCCGATTCGCGGTCGCTAGCTGCCTTAGAAGCGGACAGCGTGCGCGCGCTGCGCGGTCTCCCGGAAGCGGTCCAGCCAGCCGGTCCCCGAGATCTTCTCGGCAAGGGCGACGGCTATATGGCGCGGCTCGACGCCCAGCGGGATGTTACGGCCGAGCCCCTGCACGCAGGACGGGCAGTTGGTCAGGATCCGGGCGCCACCGGGCCGATCCTGGAGCGCCTCGGCGAGGGCCGTGCGCTTCTTGTGCAGCATCGAGTCGGTGATGTCGGGACGCGACATCGAGAGCGTCCCGGCCTCCGAGCAGCAGTGCGGCACGGGCTTCACCTTCCCGAAGCCACCCAGCTTGCCGATCACCTCGAGCGCCTGCCCCTCGAGCGAGTCGTGGCACGGGGCGTGGTAGAGCCAGTCGCCGTCGCCCTCGAGTTGCAGCCCCTGCTCCAGCGCGTAGCGCGCGACGTCGATGATGCGGCCGCCGAAGAGCTTCCCTGCCTCCATCTCGTCGAGCCCCTCGCGGCAGGTGCCGCAGGTGACGAGGCAGGCGTCGAAGGTGAGGTAGCTGAACATCTCCCGGATCTGGCTGAAGAGGATGGTGTCCCGCAGCACCGTCCGCGAGTACTGGTCGGTCTTCGCGTTGAACTGGGCGGGGTAGCCGCAGCAGAGGAACGGCGGCGGGACGACGGCCCGGACCCCCATCTCGCTCAGGACGTGCAGCGCAGCCATGGAGATGGTCGAGTGGAGCCGCTCCGAGCCGCAGCCCGGGAAGTAGAAGACGGTGTGGTTCGTCTCCGCCGCGGGCTCGAAGACCAGGACCTGGTCCGGCTCGCAGTATGGGAGCACGTCGCGCAGCGTCATCGGCGGCGCGGGGGGAACGGGCGAGCGGAGGACTTGCAGCGCGTAGGAGCGCGGTGGCCGGTCCCTGGGCTGGAAGGGCGCGGTGATCTCGCAGCCGGCCCGCTGGACGGCGCCGCCGATCCGGACGACCCCGGTCCGGAAGAGCTTGTTGAAGGTGGGAGAGCGGCTGTCGAGGTAGCGGAGGGTGGCCGCCGTCATCGGCGTCGTCCGCTTGTAGCCCCAGCTCGAGAGGATCTCGCGCTCGAGGATCGACACGATGCCGGTGTCGATGTCGACGGGGCAGGGCTTCAGGCACTTGTGGCAGCCAGTGCAGTGGTCGGCCACCTCCTCCAGCCAGCGCAGCAGCTCGAAGCGGGTCGAGCGCTCGCGCTGGGCGTCGTAGAGGAGCGCCTCGATGAGCGAGCCGATCGCCAGGTTCTTGTTGCGCGGGTGGAAGAACATCCCGCGCGCCGGGTGGAAGACGCAGCAGTCGGGCTTGCACTTGCCGCAGCGGACGCAGTGCGCGATGGAGCGCGCGAGGTCCTCGAGCTGGCCGTGCTTGAGGATCCGGGCCTCCAGCTCCAGGATGTTGAACGAGGGGGTGAAGACGCGGTCGAGGATCTCGACGTCCTGCAGCTTCCCGGGGTTCATCATCCCGGTGGGGTCGACGTTGCGCCGGTGGGCGTCGAGCTCGGTGATCCGCTCGGGCTCCAGGTACTTGAGCTTCGTGACGCCGATGCCGTGCTCACCGGACACGACGCCGCCGAGCGAGACGACCTTCGCCATCACCCGGTCGATGATCTCCTCGGTCCGGCGCAGCATCGCCCGGTCGTTCGAGAGGACCGGGACGTTGACGTGGACGTTGCCGTCCCCGGCGTGCATGTGGGTCGCGAGGACGATGAGCCGATCCCGGACCTCCTTGTGGACGCGATCGAGGTCGGAGGTCAGGTCGGAGTAGCCGCTGACGAGCGCGCCGAGGTCCTTCTGTAGCGCCTGGAGCTCGGCCAGCCCCCGGAGCGTCCCAGCGGCCGCCGCCTGGAGCGCGGCCCGGGTCAGGGCGCAGCGCTCGAGCGCGGCCGGGGCCTTGGCCGCCGTCCACTCCGGGGCGTCCATGCGCGGCCCCGCACCGAGGACCTCCTCGGCCCGCTCGACGAACCGGAGCTGCGCGAAGCGCTCCTCCTCGACGTTGACGTCGTCGACCCAGCGCGCGAACTCCGCCAGCGCCTCGAGGGGGAGGACGATGTCCTCGTTCATCTTGAACGCGTTGGTCCGCCGGGCGATGGCGCCAAGCCGCTTCCGGTCGGCCCAGAACTTCTTGCCCTCGGCCGCGTCGCGCGCCTCGAACAGCAGGGTGTTCGGGTGGCGGTCGAGGATCCCGCGGATCCTCGCGATCCCTGCGGCGGCCTGCTCGGGCGTGTGCCCGACGACGTCCACCAGGAGGACGGCCTTGGGGGTCTCCGCCCTGGCGGCCTTGATCTTGTAGTTGATGGCCCGGACGTACTCCCCGTCGAAGTGCTCCAGCGCCTCCAGCGCCTCCCGCCCCGCGTTGGGGAAGGGGAAGGCGCGCGCGAGGTCGAGGATGACGCGGCTGGCCTCGTCGAAGTCAGGGCCGAAGAACTCGAGGCAGAGGGTCCGCTTCACCTCGTACTCGGGGTACAGGATGAACTCGGCCGACGTGATGACGCCGTCGCACCCCTCCTTCTGCAGGCCGGGGACGCCGCCGAGCGCCTTGTTGGTGATGTCCTTCCAGAGCCCCTTCTTGCGCACCTCGGTGCCGCCCAGCGCGATCCGCTCCAGCTCCGCGCCGGACTCGTCGAAGATGGCGAAGGTGACGACGTCGTCCGGGAGGATCTTGCGCAGCTGGTGATCGAGCCTGCGGATGGTCCAGCTCTTCCCGCTCGGCATGGCCATCCGCCACGAGAGCAGGTTGTCGATGCACGTCCCGTACAGGACGCAGTCCTTGCCGCCGGCGTTCTCGGCGATGTTGCCGCCGATCGTGCAGGCCCAGGCGCTCGTCGGGTCGGTCGCGAAGACGAGGCCGTGGTGCTCCGCCTCCTCCATCGCCCGCTCCGTGATGACGCCAGTCTCCAGCTCCAGCGCCTTGGTGGCGATCTCTCGCCCATCCGGGAGGCGCAGCTTGCGCTCGACGATCCCGCGGATCCGGTTGAGCTTCTCGGTGTTGACGACGACGCAGGCTGCGCGCAGCGGGACGGCCCCACCGGTGAGCCCAGTGCCCGCGCCGCGCGGGATGGCCTTCAGCCCGAGCTTCCCGATGGCGGCCAGGAGCGGGGCGACCTGCCCCTCCTCATCCGGCATCACCACCGCGACCGGCAGGTGGAGCCGCCAGTCGGTCGCGTCGGTCGCGTGCGAGACGAGCGTGAACGGGTCGAAGAGGACGTTCTCGCGCCCCACGACCCGCCCCAGCTCCGACTGCATCCGGCGGCGGAGGTCCGGCGTCTCCTCGATCTCGCGCTTGAACTCGGCGAAGAGCGTGCGGCATGCAGAGAGCACGTCGACGACGCGGGGCTCGCCGCCCGAGTTCTTCTCCACCAGCGAGAGGTCCTTCTCCATGTTGGCGAAGAGCCGGCGGCGCCGCTCGCCGGAGTCGGCCAGCTCC
This sequence comes from uncultured delta proteobacterium, assembly GCA_963845515.1. GTDB lineage: Bacteria > Myxococcota > Myxococcia > Myxococcales > Anaeromyxobacteraceae > DATIVK01. Next base: position 65,337 of record CAWJSR010000035.1, on the reverse strand, counting down.
TGGAGGAGGAAGGGGTTGCGCCGGTGGATCAGCACCTCGCCGAAGAAGCGCATCAGCAGCCGGGCCGAGCGGCCCGTGACGCGCCGCGCCCTCAGCTCCTCGAGCCTGGTCCAGACCTCGGCGCCGAGCAGCAGCGTGACGGCCTGACGGTCGTCGGCCGAGGTGTAGTTAAAGGGGATCTCGCGAGGCGGCCTGTGGATGGGCATGTGGGGCGGACTCAATGTGGAGCGGAGCGGGTGAAGATAACACGGGACGCGGTCGGTGTCCCGGCGAAGGTCGAGCCGTTACGGACGTTTGCACCGGCCCCTGGGCGCCGGCGTGCGCCCTTCGAGGGTAACGCCCGCTTGGGCGAACGCGCCCTGATCGCGAAGGATCGTAGCCTCCTGTGCGGTCGGGGCTCGACACCGCGCGCCCCGATTTGCTCTATACTGCGTCCGTTCGTTTCACGAAGCGCCGCGTTGGACCGAGCCGAGACCGTGACGCTCGACCCGATCCAAGTCGCACGTATCTCCCCCCGCATTTCCGGGCCCAGCGCGAGCAACAGCCGTTGAGTTCAATGCCGCGTGCCACGATGGCACGACGGCGCGCGCACGACCGGAGAAGCACACATGCCCATTCCCTTTCGGAAGGTGATGGCCGCAAACCGCGGCGAGATCGCCATCCGCATCTTCCGAGCCTGCACCGAGCTCGGCATCAAGACCGTCGCGATCTACTCGGAGGAGGATCGGCTCTCGCTCCACCGCTACAAGGCCGACGAGGCCTACCTGATCGGCAAGGGGAAGGCGCCGATCGACGCCTACCTCGACATCGACGAGATCATCGACCTCGCGCGGCGCATCGAGTGCGACGCGATCCATCCAGGCTACGGCTTCCTCTCGGAGAACGCGGAGTTCACCGAGGCGTGCGAGCGGGCAGGGATCTTCTTCATCGGCCCCACGGCCGAGATGCAGCGGAAGCTCGGCGACAAGGTGGCCGGCCGCAAGGCCGCCCAGGGCGCCGGCGTCCAGATCGTCCCCGGCACCGCGGAGCCGGTCGAGCGCGACGAGGAGGCGCTCCTCTTCGCGCGGAGCGCCGGCTACCCGATCATCATCAAGGCGAGCGGCGGCGGCGGCGGCCGGGGCATGCGGGTGGCCCGGAGCCAGGAGGAGCTGCTGCAGGGGCTCGTCTCGGCCCGCAGCGAGGCGAAGGCGGCGTTCGGCAACCCGGCGGTCTTCCTCGAGCGCTACATCGAGCAGCCCAAGCACATCGAGGTCCAGGTCCTCGGCGACAAGCACGGGAACCTCGTCCACCTCTTCGAGCGCGACTGCTCGATCCAGCGCCGCCACCAGAAGGTGGTCGAGTTCGCCCCGTCGCTCGCGCTCAGCGAAGGGCAGCGCCAGGCGATCTGCGGCGACGCGCTCAAGATCGCGAAGAGCGTCAACTACCTGAACGCCGGCACGGTCGAGTTCCTCCTGGACCAGGAGGGCAAGCACTACTTCATCGAGGTGAACCCGCGCATCCAGGTGGAGCACACCGTCACCGAGGCGATCACCGGACGGAACCTCGTCACCGCGCAGATCCTCATCGCGCAGGGGAAGAAGCTCTCCGACCCCGAGATCGGCATCAAGAGCCAGGACGACGTCCAGATGCGCGGCGTCGCGATCCAGTGCCGGATCACGACCGAGGATCCGCAGAACGGCTTCGCCCCCGACTTCGGGGTCCTGAAGGCCTACCGCAGCCCCGGCGGGTTCGGCGTCCGCCTCGACGCCGGCTCGGCCTTCGTCGGCGCGGTGATCACGCCGCACTACGACTCGATGCTGGTGAAGGTGACGACCTGGGGGCTCGACCTCAAGGCCGCCGCCCACATCATGCACCGCGTCGCTGCAGGAGTTCCGGGTCCGTGGCGTGAAGACCAACATCGCGTTCCTCGAGAACGTGATGATCGCACCCCGAGTTCCTCGCGGGGAAGTGCGACACCTCGTTCATCGAGGCGCACCCCGAGCTCCTCCAGGTCCCGCAGAAGAAGGACCGTGGCACGAAGCTCCTGAAGTTCCTCGGCGAGGTGACGGTGAACGGCTCCCAGGGCGTCGCGAGGCCGCTCAAGTCGGCCGAGCTGGGCGAGCCGCGGGTCCCGAAGATCGACGCGAACGCAGCGCGCCCCCGCGGGACGCGGGACCTGCTCCTCGCCGAGGGGCCGGAGGCCGTGGCGAAGTGGGTGCGGGCGCAGAAGAAGCTGCTCTTCACCGACACCACGATGCGCGACGCGCACCAGTCGCTCCTCGCGACCCGCGTCCGCACGCACGACCTGCTCAAGATCGCCCCCGCCACCAGCCACTACGGCGCGGGCTTCTTCTCGCTCGAGATGTGGGGCGGCGCCACCTTCGACGTCGCGATGCGGTTCCTCAAGGAGGATCCCTGGGATCGGCTCGTGAAGCTGCGGCAGGCCATCCCCAACGTCCTCTTCCAGATGCTGCTGCGCGGCTCCAACGCGGTCGGCTACACCAACTACGCCGACAACGTGGTCCAGCGCTTCGTCGAGGAGGCCGCGAAGAACGGCATCGACGTGTTCCGCGTCTTCGACGCCCTCAACTGGACCAAGGGGATGGCGGTCGCGATGGAGGCCGTCCGCAAGCAGAACAAGATCCTCGAGGCCGCGGTCTGCTACACGGGCGACATCACCGACCCGAAGCGCGACAAGTACCCGCTCACCTACTACGTGAAGCTGGCGAAGGAGCTCGAGTCGATGGGGGCTCACTTCCTCGGCATCAAGGACATGGCCGGGCTCCTCAAGCCCTTCGCCGCCCGCAAGCTCGTCAAGGCGCTGAAGCAGGAGGTCGGGCTCCCGATCCACCTGCACACGCACGACACCTCGGGCATCGCCAGCGCGACGCTCCTCGAGGCGGCGCAGGCGGGCGTCGACGTCGTCGACGCGGCGCTCTCCTCCCTCTCGGGCCTGACCGCGCAGCCCAACCTCAACTCCCTCGTGGCCGCCCTCAAGGGGACCGAGTGGGACTCCCACCTGGAGGAGGACGGCCTCCAGCTGCTCGCCAACTACTGGGAGACGGTCCGCGAGTACTACGCGCCGTTCGAGTCCGGGCTCAAGAGCGGCACCGCCGAGGTCTACCGGCACGAGATCCCGGGCGGCCAGTACTCCAACTACAGACCTCAGGTCATCGGGCTCGGCCTCGTCGACAAGTGGGAGGAGTGCAAGGACATGTACCGCAAGGTCAACCTGCTCTTCGGGGACGTCATCAAGGTGACGCCGTCGTCGAAGGTCGTGGGTGACATGGCGATGTTCCTCGTGAAGAACGGGCTCGAGCCGGAGGACCTCTTCACGGAGAAGGGGAAGGATCTCGCCTTCCCGGAGTCGGTCATCGGCTTCGCGCGGGGCATGCTCGGCCAGCTCCACGGCGGCTTCCCGGCGGAGCTGCAGAAGATCATCCTCCGCGAGGTCGAGCCGATCACGAGCCGGCCGGGCGAGCTGATCGAGCCGGTCGACTTCGACGCGGAGACGCAAGAAGGCGGAGGCGCGGATCGGCCACCCGATCGACGCCAAGGCGCTCGTCTCGTACCTGCTCTACCCGAACGTCTACCCCGACCTCGACCGGCACAAGGACGAGTTCTCGGACACGTCGGTCATCCCGACGCCGGTCTTCCTCTACGGCCTCGAGCCGGGGCAGGAGACCTCGATCGACATCGAGCCCGGCAAGACGCTCATCGTGAAGCTCAACACCATCGGGAAGCTGCATCCCGACGGGACGCGCGACCTCTACTTCGAGCTGAACGGCGACGGGCGCTCGGTCACGATCCGCGACCAGGCGGCGGCGACCACCAGCGTGACGCGGCCGAAGGCCGACAAGGGCAACCCGCTCCACGTCGGCGCGCCGATGCCGGGCAAGGTCGTCAAGGTCGCGGTCAAGCCGGGCGACAAGGTCGCCGCCGGCGCGCGTCCTGATGGTCACCGAGGCCATGAAGATGGAGACCAACATCAAGGCCAAGGCCGACTGCATCGTCGGCGAGGTGAAGTTCAAGGAAGGGGACAAGATCGAGAAGGACGACCTGATCTTCGTCCTGGCCTGACGCGCCCAGCCAGCTCCCCCGAGTCCCTCTCCTCCGCTCCGGCGGGGGAGAGGGGAGGGCGTGGGGAGCGGGTGAGGCCCCTCACGAGGAGGCCTTCTGCTCGGTCTTGTCCAGGTACATCCGCTCGTCGCTCAGCTTGAGCGCGCCGTCGAGCTGATCCCTGGACTCTGCGGTGGCCAGGCCGAAGGCGATGCTCACCTGACTGCCTGCGACCTCGGGGCTCGCCATGATCCGGACGATCGCCTGCTCCGCGACCGGTGCCGGCGTCCCCGGAAGAAGAACGGCAAACTCGTCTCCCCCGATCCGGGCCACGATGTCCTCGGCCCGGAAGGCCCCCAGGATGATCCGGGCCGCCAGCCGGATCAGCTGGTCTCCCGCTTCATGCCCCAGGGTATCATTGACCGTTTTCAGACCGTTTACATCGGCCATCACGATGCTCAGCGGGAAACATCCTGCCGTGGGAGAGCCGTTCCAGCTCTTCGTCGAAAAACGCCCGGTTATAGAGGCCGGTCAGCATGTCGTGGGTGCTGTCGTGACGGAGCGTGCACTTCCACTTCCTTGCGGCTGGTAATGTCATGGGCGATGCCGATGATCCCGATGACCACTCCGGCGTCGTTAAAGATGGGCGTTTCGATCTTCTCCACGTACTGGATCTTCCCGTCCCGGTCGACGAGCGGACTCCTCGAAATAGGTGCGCGTGCCGGTCGCCATGACCTCCCTGAAGTCCTGTCTCGTATTTCACGGCAAGTTCCCGGCGGATAGATATCGTAATCGTTCTTCCCGACCAGATCCTTCGGTGTCATTGCCGAACGCCTTGCCGAAGGGATCGTTTACCGCGACATACCTTCCCTTCCTGTCCTTGAGCCAGGCGATGTTGGGGATATTGTCGAGAATGGCCTGCTGCTGCCGGATGACCTCGCTGATCCGCTCCTCCACCAGCTTGCGTTCGGTAATGTCTTCCATGGCCAGGAGGATGATGTGGGAGCCGATATTTTCCCGGAAGATCTGCCGGGCGTTGAGCAGAATGATCTTGCGGCCGATACCGGGAAAATCATGCTCGACTTCATAGCCATTGAACACGGTATCATGGGGGAGGATCTCCTCAAAGAGCACCCGCAGCTTGGGAATGTCCCATTGCCGGTTGCCGAGGTCGTAGATGAAATTCCCGATGGTTTCCTCGGGCGTTACTTTGAAGGTATCGTAGAAGCTCTGGTTGGCGGTGAGGATCTTCAGGTCGGAATTCAGCACCACCAGCGGCTCGCGCACGGTCTCGACGATGTTCTCGGCATATTCCCGGGCATCCTGGATCTCCGTTTCCAACTGCTTGCGTTCGGTGATGTCCTCCATGGCCAGGAGGATGATGTGTGAGCCGATATTTTCCCGGAAGATCTGCCGGGCGTTGAGCAGAATGATCTTGCGGCCGATGCCGGGAAAATCATGCTCGACCTCATAGCCGTTGATCACGGTATCATGGGGGAGGATCTCCTCAAAGAGTACCCGCAGCTTGGGAATGTCCCATTGCCGGTTGCCGAGGTCGTAGATGAAATTCCCGATGGTTTCCTCGGGCGTTACCTTGAAGGTATCGTAGAAGCTGTGGTTGGCGGTGAGGATCTTCAGGTCGGAATTCAGCACCACCAGCGGCTCGCGCACGGTTTCGACGATGTTCTCGGCATATTCCCGGGCATCCTGGATGTCGGCGTCGAGCTGCACGCGTTCATGCGCCGCCCTCTCGAGCGCCGCGAGGCGCTTGCGAAGGTCGGTGACCTCGTGGACGAGCTCGGCCTTGGTCTTCTCGTAGTCGTTCATGGTGGACCTTCAGCGCCGGCCACGGCGCCCCCGGTCAGGGCGCAAGACGCCCATGACGATGACGGCGGTGCCGAAGATCCCGCCGCCGACCATGGCTTCGCCGAGGGAGTGGTGCCAGCCCTCCAGCGGGGCGCTGGTCAGCATCGCGCCGCCGATGACGAGCGACGCGGCGGCGATCGCGCCGGTGAGCCGCTCGACGTTGCGGCCGATCCGGCCTCCCAGCGCCTCGATCGCCGGAGCCTGGAGTCGCCCCAGGTTCCCTTCGGCCATGCGACGGAGGACGCGGCGCGTGTCGCCGGGCGCATCGTGGATGAGCCGCTCCAGCTCGCGCGCCAGCTTGGTCGTCTTCTCGGTGATCCGCTCGACGGAGAAGTGCTGCGCGGTCAGCCGCGCGATCTCCTCCCGAAACGACCCCATGTAGCTGTGGGCGGGGTCGAGCTGCCGGATCATCGACTCGAGGATGACGAACGTGCGGGTAAGCAGGAAGAACTCGCCGGGGTTGTGGACCCCGTGTCGGCTCCCGGCGCGAAGCAGCGAGTCGAACGAGTCCCCGATGGAGACCTCCTCGAGGTCGCTCCTGTGGATCTTGTAGAGCACGGCCTTGATGTCCATCGACAGGGCGGCGCGGTTCACCTTCTCGCTGCCCTGCGGCGCCAGCTCGAGATAGGCCTCGGTGGCGGCCCGGGCATCGCCCTTGACGACCGCCTCGAGCAGGAGCTTCAGCGACTCGCGCATCTGCTCGTCGAGCTCGCCCGTCATCCCGAAGTCCAGCAAGGAGAGCCGGCCGTCGGGCTGCACGAAGACGTTGCCGGGATGCGGATCGGCGTGAAAGAGCCCCTCTTCGAAGATCGTCTGCAGGGTGAGCCTGACCAGGGTGGCGATCAGCCGGGGCATCTCCTCCGGATTGTCCCTGGCGTAGACGTCGACCCGCTCGCCCGCCGAGAACTCCATCGTGAGCACGTTCCCGTTGGAGCACTCCGTCACGACTGCGGGAATCCAGAGGCCGGGAACGTCCGCGAGCGCGGCGCGGAAGAGCGTGATGGAGCGAGCCTCGTGACTGAAGTCGGTCTCCCGGTCCAGGCTGTTGGCGAACTCCCGGACCAGGACCGGCAGATCGAGCGCCCGCAGGCGCGGGAAGAACCGTTCCCCCAGCGCCACCAGGTAGTTCAGCGCCGCGATGTCCGTGGCGATCATCTCCTCGAGCTGGGGCCGCTGCACCTTCACCGCGACGTGACGCCCGTCCACGGTGGTCGCCTCGTGCACCTGGGCGATGGTGGCGGCGGCCAGCGGCACTTCGCTGAACGACGCGAAGTGCTGCGCCAGCGGGGCTGCCAGCTCGGCTTCGACCGTGGCGCGCACCGCGTCGATGCCGAGCGCCGGGAGCTGGTCGTGCAACAGCTCCAGCTCGTTGATGTACGCGTCCGGCAGCAGGTCGCGCCTCATCGCGAGGACCTGGCCGAACTTGATGAAGGTCAGCCCGAGCTCCTCGAAGGTCTCTCGCACCTCCCTGGGGGATGGCCAGTGTCCCTTGCCGCGCAAGGCACCCAGGAACTTGTGTCGGGCGAGCACGCGCAGGACTTGAAGCAGTCGCGGCGCCGCTCGCACGCAGGCTGCTCTTCTCCGGGTCAATCATTACCGCCATGCACCACTCCCCTGACGGTCATGCCCGGCCCCTGCGAGTCAGCGACGCTGTCCTCTTACATCTAGTTCGGGCAGCTCCAGAAAGCCCGTCGCGTGGAGTGAAAGGTGTCCCAGGAGGGGGCCCCCGCGAAGGGTCGTCGCCGACGCCTCTCACCCCTTCAAGAGCTTGAAGGCATGGTTCCACCGGTTCTGGCGGAAGCCGGGGATGCAAGCACGCCGTACGCGAGAACGGGCCGGGGTAGACGTCGACCCTCCGGCTCGCGAGGTCGATCACGTAGACGCTCTGGGGCGGCGTCGCCGCGGGGTAGCTCCGCTCGTTGTGCTCCACGAGGGCGAGCCGGCTGCCGTCGGGGCTGAAGTGGCGCTCGCGGAGCCCCAGGGGGCTGCTTCCGCTTCGGCAGCTCGAGCGTCATCTTCCAGTCGCTGGCAAGGCCTTTCAGCGCGACGCGCGCCAGCTCGAGGGTCACCGGACCGGTCTTCGGCGCGTCGCCGGTCGGGTAGACCTCCACGCGCGAAGTAGAAGTAGCGCTCCGGCGGGTCGAAGCCGATGGGCCGGAGGCCGCGACGCTTCACCAGGTCGGAGAAGCGGCCGGTGCGGCGATCGAACTGGCAGAGCCACGCCGCCACCGGCTTGGAGTTCTGCGACTGCTTGAAGACCATCGTGGTCGTCTCGCCGTCGTGGTGGACCAGCTCGGGCGGCGGGGCGGGGCCCGAGCAGCTCCCGCGTGGTTCCACCGGTTCTGGCGGAAGCCGGGGATGCACCAGAGCATGCAGAGCGGCTCGATGGCACGGGCCGCCTCGGCCGCGCCGAGGTCCTCGTGCTCCCAGCCTAGCTGACCCAGCAGGCCGACGACCTCGCGCTTCGCAGCGTCGTCGTTCCCGCAGATGAACATGGTCGGGGGCCCGCCCGGCAGCTTCGGGTCGATCATGAGCGCGTTGCCGACGCAGGAGAAGGCCTTTACGAAGTGGGCTGCGGGTACCCTTGCCTGCAAGCGCTCGAGGAGGGAGTCGCCCGGTCCGGTGAAGAACGGGATCACGCCGTTCACCGGCGGCCCGTCGGCGATGGGGTTGCTGGTGTCGATGACCGTCTTGCCGGCGAGGGCCCCGGCGCAGGACTCCGCAGCCGCCACCGCTCCCGTCCCCTTCACGGCGATCACGACGAGCTCGCCGAACCGGGCCGCCTCGGCGAAGGTGCCGGCATGCGCCTTTGGGCCGGCAGCGGTGGCCCACGCCTGAAGCTTCGCCGGGTTCGCGCGACCCGCGCGTGACCTCGTGCCCCTTCTTGAGGAACCCGTCCGACAAGCACCTGCCCGACCACGCCGGAACCAAGCACGCCGATGCGCATGACACACTCCTTCAAGGGCGGGATCATCACGTGCCCGATGACCCGGATCTAAGGCGGCCGCGGGCGGGACGGCACCGGTTCCCGTAAGATCGCCTCATCTGGAGGCAACGTGGACACGAAGGGAGCTCCACCTCGGGTCGACCGTGACGCTGAGAGGCGGCGTCGAGATGCCGATGCTCGGCCTCGGCGTCTGGCAGTCCGCGCCGGGCGAACGAGACGCGAAACGCGGTCGCCACGGCGCTTGCGGCCGGGTACCGCCACGTGGACACGGCGAGGGCCTACCGGAACGAGGCCGACGTGGGTGCCGCGCTCCGGGCGAGCGGCATCCCGCGCGGTGAGCTGTTCGTCACGACGAAGCTCTGGAACGACGACCACGGCTACGGGCGCGCCATCCGCGCCCTCGACCACAGCCTCGGGAAGCTCGGGCTGGAGTACGTGGACCTGTACCTCATCCACTGGCCGGTCGAGGGGCTGCGCGGCGAGACCTGGCGCGCGATGGAGACGATCCTCGCCGACGGGAAGGCGCGCGGCGATCGGCGTCTCCAACTACACCGTGCGTCACCTCGACGAGCTCCTCGCGCAGGCGAAGGTGCCCCCGTCGGTGAACCAGGTGGAGTTCCATCCCCTTCCTGAACCAGCGCGCGCTCCTCGCGCACTGCCAGCTCCACGCCATCCAGCTCGAGGCGTACGGGCCGCTCGTGCGCGGGCAGCGAATGGACCACCCGATCCTCAGGCGGATCGCGGCGAGGCACCAGCGGACCGGGGCGCAGGTGCTGCTCCGCTGGGGGCTCCAGCACGGTCTGGTGGTCATCCCGAAGTCGGTCCACGCGGAGCGGATCCGGGAGAACTCGGAGCTGTACGGGTTCGCCCTGGACGCCGAGGACATGGAGGTCGCTCGACGGGCTCGACGAGGGATACCGGACCAGCTGGGACCCTACCGACGCCCCGTAGCAGCTCAACGAGCGCGCATCGCCTCGACGAGCGCAGCGAGCTCGGCGCGGGCCGCCTCCGGGGAGGCGGCATGCCACGGGCGGCCGTGGCCTGGCACGACCCACTGGAAGCGGAGCGCGAGCAGCCGCTCCATCGATCGGGTCTGCTCGCCCCAGTCGTACCAGCAGACGCTGCGCGACGCGCCGAGCCGGCCGCGCCCGTTTCCCCAGAGGTGGTCGCCGGTGAAGAGGCAGCGTCTCGCGGAACAGGAGCGCCGGGGATCCGGCGGTGTGGCCCGGCACCGGTACGCGAGCAGGTCGTCGGCGAGCGCCACCGGCGCGTCCCCCTCGATCCTCCGCTCCACCGCGCGGGTCCCGAGCGTCACGTCGCGCGCGTGGAGGATCCGCTCGCAGCCGAGCTCCTCCGTCCAGCGGGCGTGATCGGCGACGTCGTCGCGGTGGGTGAGGAACATGTAGCGAACGCCCCCCATCGAGCGGATCCGGTCGGCGAGGGGGCGCGCGAAGCGTGCGCGCCCCGCCCGAAGGGAAACGCTGACGGCGCGCCCCGCCCGAAGGGAAACGCTGACGGAAGGTGACGCCCGGGTGCCGAGAAGCTGAGCGATGCACGCGGGGATGAAACCAGCAGCCCTAACCGGCGCCAATCGAACGAAATGACCGATCCGAACGGGCAGATCACGACCCCCACGGGCAGGCGAAGCTAGGCGCCGCCGACGTGGAGGCATTCCTGGTCGCACGGCGTCTCGTCTCGGACGCCGCAAGAGCGGGTGGTGTGAAAGGAGAAAGGGATGCTAGCCCGCGCCTGCGACGGCTGCGCCGTGCAGGACGCGCATCTGCCAAGTCCCCGGCGGGAAGAGGACGTCGCGCATCCCGTTGCGCCAAGCGGTGAGCGCCTCGCGGTAGGCGTCCCTGAACTCCACGAGACGCTGCAGCGCGTCGATGCGCTTGCGCCTGTTGCGGCCGGCGAGTTGAGGGCTGAGGACGCGGCGAGGCTCTCCGGGAGCCGGGCTGGCGAAGAAGCTCTGGGCGCAGACCGCAGCGGCACCCATGAAGGAGCGTCCCTCCTCGGCCAGCTTCGCCGCCTCGGACTCCTCGGCCTCGCGGAGCGACTCGAGGAGCCGCTCGACGAAGCCGGGATCGTTCTCGAATCCAGGAGGAGCGGTGAGCTTGAGATCGACGGAGGCAGGCATGTCACCCTTCTCGTCGAAGAATCCCTTCGGTCGCTGGATGGTGACAGGCCCGGCTCCGATGAGGCGAGGGTCGGACCAGTGCCCTGGCCATTGGGCTGCGGTGCGCACGAGGCCGGCGGCGACCGGATTCGCCAGGACGTAGACGAGCTTGGCGTAGACATCGGCGGAACTGACAAGCGCGACGGCGCTGTAGCTGGTGCGCTCCCAGAAGCCATCCCAGCGCCCCAGGGCTGCATTGGTCGCCTTGGCGAGGAGCGAGTTGAGGTCCCGCTGGAAGTCGGGAAGCCTGGCGAGGGGGTCGGTGAGCAGCAGGTGGTAATGGTTCGAGAGGACGCAGTAGGCGTGGAGCAGGATGCCGTACCGCCCGGCGACGAGCGCGAGAGCGTACAGGAAGATCTGCTCGGTGCGCGGTGAGGGCTTCAGGAAGAAGCGGCGCTCAGAGCAGCGGCGGGTGACGAGGTGAGTGCTTCCCCTGAGGACTTGTCGGACGGGAGTCACGCCGCCAGGCATGAGCAGGTGGTGTGCCTGTCTGGACCTCCCGGAATCACTGAGACCGGTTGTAGCCGACCGTTCGCGGCACGAGCCACGGTTCGCGGAACGGGCCTCTCGGGCGGGGCGACGGGGCGGGGCGACGGGGCGACGCGGGGCGACGGGGCGACCTACCACTCCCTCTGCGAGCGCGTTCGCGCCCGGACGAGGAGCCCCGTGATCCCTCCCGTCGCCGTCCCGAGGGCGCCGAAGATCGCGAAGCCCGGCAGCGGCCCGGGGTGGGCCCACGGCGCGAACCAGAGCGTGACGAGGAGGCCGGATGGCAGCCCGGCGAGCGCCGCCATCCCGACGGCGCGCCAGCTACCGGGATCCACGCCCTTCGCCCACGTGACCTCCAGGACGAGGGTGAAGGCCGCGGCGGGGAGCCCGGCGAAGAGGTAGGCGAAGACGAGGATCAGCGGCAGCCCCACGAAGGCCGCCGCGTCCCGGTCCAGGACCGCGAAGATCGCGGTGAAGAGGACGGACGCCACCATCGGTGGCGCGAGCAGCTCGAGCGCGATGCGCGCGCGGCGGCCCATCGGCGCCCTCACGCGAAGTGCCGCCCCAGCTCCGACGCCCACTCGCGCCCCAGCTCCGGGCCGTGCTCGTCGAGCCAGTCGCCGAGCCGGACCTCGCCCGTCGCCGGGCCGGGGGACTCGAGGAGTCCACCGGTCAGGCCGGCGATCTCGTCGCGCGTCAGGGGGACGTCGCGGACCACCATGCCGAGCGCCGCCGACGCGGCCTGGAGCATCCACGGCGCGACGCGGACGATCCGCGCGCGTGAGCCGACCGCGCTGCGGATTCGCCCGACCAGCTCCTCGAAGGTGAACGCATCGGGACCGACCGCGTCTCGGATGACGTCCCCCCTGCGCTCTCCCTCGGCCACGGCGAGCGCAGCGAAGTCCTCCACGTGGATGGGGCGCAGGCCGTAGCTCCCGCCCACGAGGCCGAAGACCGGCAGGCGACGGAGCAGCCAGGCGATGTTGTTGAGGAGGACGTCCCGGCCGCCGAAGAAGACCGCCGGGCGCAGGATCGCGTGGGAGAGGCCGGAGGCGCGCAGGGCCTGCTCCACGCGCGCCTTCCCGCTGAAGTAGGGGAGGGGCGAGTCGAGCGATGGGCGCGTGATCGACACGTGAACCACCCGCTCGACCCCCGCGTCGCGCGCGGCCTCGATGAGGGCGGTGCTCGCGGCGACGGCGCGCTCGTGGCTCCGGTCACCGTGCGCGAAGCGAACCCACCAGGTGTTGTAGAGGACCTGCACGCCGTCGAGCGATCCGCGCAGCGCGGCGGGGTCGCCGAACGGGAGGGGACGCACCTCGACGCGCCCGCCGAAGGGATCCGTGCGGTCGGGGTGGCCGGTGAGGTTCCGGACGGCAAGGCCGCTGGCTAGGAGCCGCGCGGCGATGGCGCGCCCGCTGTAGCCGAAGGCGCCGGTGATCGCGTGCGAAGACCGAAACATGTGGACTCCTCGGGTGAAGGTGACCGCCCGCCGCCGCCCAACGCCAACGCGCCTATTCCCGCTTCCTCTTCGCCTTCTTGCGGCCGAGGCCGGGGACGGTGAGCCTCGCCACCACGGAGAGCGCCGCGCGGGAGGTCGCCGGATCCTTCAGGAAGCGCCCGGCCACCCCATCCAGGGTGGCGAGGAGATCGGTCATCTGCACGAGCCGGGCGCGCACCTCTCCCGAGCCCCCCGCCTCGTCGAGCAGCCCCTGGACGGCCTGCACCGCCGGGTCGAACTCACGGCGCTTCCGCTCGTGCAGGATGCGGAAGAACATGATCCAGACGTCCGGCTCTGTGACGTAGAAGTCGCGGCGATCCCCCGCGACCGGAACCGGCCGGATCACGCCCCAACCGCGCAGCTCGCGCAGCGACATCGAGGCGTTCCCCTTCGAGATGTTCAGGCGCTCGGCGATCTCGTCGAGCGAGACGGGGGCCTCGCTCGCCATCAGGAGCGCGTGGACGCGCGCCACCGACCGGTTGATCCCCCAGAGGGCCCCCATCGCCCCCCACGCGTCGACGAACCGGTCCTGGCTCTCTGGCTTCATCGTGCTCATCGTACGTTCAGAATAGTCTGAACGTAGAGGTGCGTCAAGGCGCCCGCGCGATCGGTGGCTTGGAAGTGGATCCGGCCGGCGCCTGCGGTCTAGGATCGCGCCCTTTCACCCAGGGAGGTCGACCACAGATGCCAGCCCCGTCCTACGTGTCCGGCCCCAGCGCGAAGCCAATGCTGGGCGAGACCATCGGTGAGAACCTGCGCCGCACCGCGGAGCGGTTCCCGGACCGCGACGCGCTCGTCGTCCCGTACCAGGGCTACCGCGCGACGTACCGCGAGTTCTGGCAGCAGACCGGCCGGGTGGCCCGGGCCCTGCTCGTCCGCGGCGTGAAGAAGGGGGACCGGGTCGGCATCTGGGCGCCAAACCGGTTCGAATGGGTCGTGGTGCAGTACGCGACGGCGCGGATCGGCGCGATCCTGGTGACGATCAACCCCGCCTACCGGACGCACGAGCTCGAGTACGCCTTGAAGCAGTCCGGGGTCTCGACCCTGGTGCTCGCGCGGGGCTTCCGCGGGGCCGACTACGTCCAGATGGTCTGGGAGGTGAAGTCGAAGTGCCCTGACCTCCGCCAGACCGTCGTGATCGAGGAGGAGTGGCACGAGCTCGACGCCGACGCCCTGCGGCTCTCCGAGGAGGAGTTGCACCACAAGGAGGTGGAGCTCCAGTTCGACGAGCCGATCAACATCCAGTACACGAGCGGCACCACCGGCTTCCCCAAGGGGGCCACGCTCTCTCACCACAACGTCCTGAACAACGGCTACTTCATCGGCGAGATCCTCAAGTACACGGAGGCCGACCGCGTCTGCATCCCGGTCCCCCTGTACCACTGCTTCGGGCAGGTGATCGGCAACTTCGCGTGCACCACGCACGGCGCCGCGATGGTCTACCCCGGCGAGGGCTTCGAGCCGCTCGCTGTGATGAAGACCGTCCAGGACGAGCGCTGCACCTCGCTCTACGGCGTGCCGACCATGTTCATCGCCGAGCTCGATCACCCCGAGTTCGCGTCCTTCGACTACTCGACGCTCCGCACGGGGGTCATGGCCGGCTCGCCGTGCCCAGTCGAGGTGATGAAGAAGGTCCAGAAGGACATGCACATGCCGGAGGTGACGATCTGCTACGGCATGACCGAGACGGCGCCGGTGTCGACGCAGTCTCGCACCGACGACCCGCTGGAGAAGCGCGTCTCCACGGTGGGGCCGGTCCACCCGCACGTCGAGGTGAAGGTGATCGACCCGACGACCGGCCGGGTCGTCCCGCGCGGGATGACGGGCGAGCTCTGCACGCGGGGCTACTCGGTGATGCTCGGCTATTGGAACGACCCGCACGCGACGCGCAATGCGATCGACGACGGCCGGTGGATGCACACCGGGGATCTCGGCCACGATGGACGACGACGGGTACGTCAACATCGTCGGGCGCATCAAGGACATGGTGCTGCGCGGCGGGGAGAACATCTTCCCGCGCGAGGTGGAGGAGTTCCTCTACACCGTCCCCGGAGTCTCGGACGTCCAGGTGATCGGCGTCCCGGACGAGAAGTACGGCGAGGAGCTCATGGCCTGGGTGAAGCTCCGCCCGGGGGCCGTGCTCACGGGGGAGGAGATCCGCGCGTACTGTCACGGCAAGGTCGCGACCTACAAGATCCCTCGGTATTACAAGTTCGTCGACTCCTTCCCCATGACCGTCTCGGGGAAGATCCAGAAGTTCAAGATGCGCGAGACCGCCATCCAGGAGCTTGGGCTCCAGCGGGCGGCCGCGATCAGGACGGCCTGACGCCCCACCCCACGGGGTCGCGGACTGCTGGGGCCGGCGAGGCGCGCCGGCGCCCGGCGGTGCGGCGGTGTGGCGAGGTCGCGTAGCTCGATCACGGTACTTCTCGTGTCGCGTGGCCGGTGTTACTTTCGGTCAAGGTCAGGCATGCACGACGCGTCGAGACACCTCAACGAGACGGGATCGCAACGGCGGATCCTGCTCGTCGAGGACAACGCGACGCTCCGCGCGCTCCTCTCGCTGGCGCTCGAGTCCAACGGCTACATCCCGCTGACCGCAGAGTCCTGCGAGGCAGCGCTGGAGCTGGCAGCCGTCGACCCGCCCGACGCCTGGATCGTCGATCACACGATGCCCGACATGAGCGGCTCCGAGCTGGTTCGCCGCCTGCGCTCCTCGAGCGACTCGCGGCTCCGCGACGCGCCCGTCCTCGGGGTGTCGGGGCGCGACGAGAACGCCTTCGAGCTTCGCCGGGCCGGCGCCTGCCAGACGCTGCAGAAGCCCATCGACGAGCGACGTCTCCTGATCTGGCTGGCCGGGGGGGGACGCTAGGGGCTCCACCCTGGCGCGGGCCCGTCCCTCCCGCGCCAGGGTGCGAGCTCCGAGTTGGTCCGGATCGAGCCACTAGGGAGCGCCGGCTGCGGCCCAGCCGTGCTGCGTGACCGCTTCGCCCAGCTCCCGGCGCGCGCGCGCCATCAGCGACAGCGCCTGGTCCTCCGAGAGCCCACGGCGCGTGTACCAGTAGCCGACGCCGATGAGCTCCGCTGGCGCCTGCAGGTAGATCAGCTCGTCCACTTCGCGGCGGACCAGCTCGATCGCGCCTGGACCCACCACCGGCACGGCGACGATGATCCGCCGTGCGCCGCGCTTGCGGAGCGCCCTCGCCGCCGCCACCGAGGTTCCGCCGGTCGTGATCCCGTCGTCCACGAGGACCACGGAGCGCCCCTCGACGCGCGGGAGCGGGCGCTCCCCGCGATACACGGAGACGTCGCGCCGGAGCGCTCGGGTGGCCGCCTCGGTCAGGGCGCTGACGATCTCTGGCAGGACGCCACGCTCGCGGACGGCCGCGTCGTTCACGACCACGGTCCCTCCCTCGGCGACGGCGCCGAGAGTCGCGGCGTTGATCCCCGGGGTCGCGAGCCGCCGCGTCAGCAACACCTCCAGCGGGAGACCGAGCGAGCGAGCGACCTCGTAGCCGATCGGGATCCCGCCGCGCGGCAGCGCGAGCAGGACCACGTTGCGTCCCTCACCCCGCAGATGCTCGAGCCGTCGCGCCAGCGCACGCCCACCCTCCAGCCGACAGAGGAACCGCACGGCCTTCTCCTTCCCCGATGCATCATCCTTGCGCCTTCGAGATGGAGGGTGCATCCCACCGTGGGAGGAATCATGCGGGGTCGTGCCGGAGGGCTCGGAGCAGCATCTCCGCCTGCCCGACGGCGAACGGGACCGCCTGATCCACGCGGAGGGGACGGGGCCCCATCGAGTACGGGAGAAAGCCGCGCCCCTGCAACGCCTGGACTTCGTAGGGCGTCCACCCTCCCTCGGGGCCGATGGCGATGACCGCCTCGCTGCCGCCTGCGCCGGCGAGCGCCTCCATCGGCGCTGCATCGACCGGGTGGCCGACGAGCCGTAGCCCCGGCGGGAAGATGCCATCCAGCACGTCCTCGACGAACGGCTTGAAGTACCGATCGATGGAGACAGTGGGCAGGACCGTATCCCGACCCTGCTCGAGCCCCAGGAGCAGCTGCTCTCGCAGCGCCTGCGGCTCCAGCAGCGGGGACTTGAAGTAGCTCTTCTCGACGCGGTAACTCCCGACGAGGGCGATCCGCTTCACCCCCATCGCGGCGGCGCACTGGAGCACCTTGCGAAGGGTCTTCGGGCGCGGGAGCGCCAGCAGGAGCGAGGCCGGAGACGGGGGAGGGGGCCGTCGGTCGAGCGTCGGCGCGAGCAGCACCTGCTCCGCGGTGATGGAGCGAACCTCAGCCTCGCCCATCAGGCCGTCGATGACCCCCACCAGGATCCGGTCTCCCGGTACCGCGCGCAGGACCGCCGAGACGTGGAGCGCGCGCCGGCCGCAGACCCGGGCGGTCCCGTCAGCGGAGAGCTCCGATGGTTCGAGCAACAAGAGGTTCATGAAGAAGAACCCCCGGGCCAGGCGGCCCGGGGGTTCGGATCCTGCCCTGCGCTGGAGCGACTACTACTTCTTCTTCGCAGGGGCCGGGGCGGCGCCGGAGGCCTTCATCACCCGCGAGCCCGTCTCGTCCATCGAGGTGTAGAAGCCGCTCTTGCCAGCGGCCTGGGCAGCGTCGTCAGCCTTGATGGGGTGGCAGGCCGCGCAGAAGTTGTCCATCTTCGCGCCCTTGGCGGTGTCGACCCGAAGGTACTTGTAGTACGGGTTCGACGGGTGCGGATCGTGGCAGCCCATGCAGCTGAAGCTGCCGTTGTCGCCGACGAGCTCCGCCGGAACCTTGGCGATCTTGGCGTTGATCTTGTCGATGCCGTACGGGTGGCTCATGTTGGAGTGGACCGGCGCGTAGCCCTGGCCGCCCTTGTTCGACTCCTGGTGGCACCCGAGGCAGAGCGCGGTGATCCCCGTGTACGGCTGCTTGGTCTTCGGGTTCACGTCGACCTTGTTCGGGCCGACCGCGAAGATGATGGCGCCCTTGGCTGCGTGGATGGAGTGGCAGCCGGTGCAGCCGACGGCGTCGTGGCCTCCGGCGGCGAAGGCGGCGGCGGGAGCCACCGCGACCAGGGCGAGAGCGAGCCTCTTGACGTGCGACATGGATTCTCCTAGCGGACGATGGTCCCGGATGTGGGGAAAGTAGGGCGGCAATCTACTCGCCCACCCCCAGGACCTGCCTTGATCGGGGACAAACCTCGAACCCAAATGGCGCTGCCTGGCTCATGGCGCGCCGTGGCCCGGCGTTGGCTCGGAGGTACGCCGCTCTGCGTTAGAGTCCCCTCGTGCCTGCCTCCCCATTTCGAATCGTCCTCCTGCGGCCCCGCAACCCGGAGAACCTGGGCGCCGCCGCACGCGCGATGAAGAACTTCGGGCTCTCCGACTGGGCCATCGCAGAGCTGGGGACGAACGACTTCGCAGCCATGCGACGGGTCGCCGTGCACGCCGAGGAGCTCCTCGATCGGCCGAGGTTGGTGCGCACCATCGACGAGGCTGTCGCGGACTGCGCGTGGGTGGTGGGGACCAGCTCTCGCCGCGTCCGCGGCAAGCGACTGCTCTCGCCGGAGGAGGTGGCGACCGAGGCCGTGGCGCGCGCCGGCGAGGGGCGGACGGCGATCGTCTTCGGCGACGAGCGGAGCGGCCTGACCAACGCGGAGGTGCAGCGCTGCCACGATCTCTCGGTCATCCCCACGGAGGCCGAGCAGCCGTCCCTGAACCTCGCGCAGGCCGTCCTGGTCTACGCCTACGAGGCCCGGCGCGCCCTCCGCCGGGCCGAGCGCGCGCCGACCGGCGCGTCCCGTCCGGCGACCGGGGCCACCGACGCGGAGCTCTCGCGGATCGAGGAGTCGCTGCGCGGGGCGCTGCGCGGAGGCGGGTTCCTGCGCGGTCCGGAGCGCCACGCGGTGCGGGACCTGATGGACGCGCTGCGGCGCGCGCGGCTCGGGCGGCGGGAGGCGCAGCTCTGGGAGACCGCGCTCAAGGCGCTGGCCTCACCTCTCCCCCAGCGTGGCAGAGGGCAGGGGTGACGGTGCGCTGCCCTACTTCTTCGCGTCGAACGCTGCGTCGAACGGCTCGCCGCTCTCCGGCGCCGTGCACTCGATCTTGCCGGACACGGCGTCTTCGGTCGCGGCGTAGAGCTTCACGCGGCAGCCGGACTTCCTGGCCGGGGTCCAGCTCGACAGCCCCCCCTTCGCGCTCTGAGCGGTGACCGAGGTGAGGTTCTTCGCGGGGATCTCGCCGGGCGCCCGGTAGAGGAACCGGAGGTCCAGCCGGTCGCCCTTCGGGGAGCGGTAGAGCAGCTCGACCGACGTGAAGGTCCCGCGCTTCGGCACCGCCACACGCTCCGTCTCGAAGGAGGTCAGCCGCAGGGTGATCTCCGTGGCGCTCCCGTGGTCGAGCCGCGCGTTGCCGGCTGGGGCGGCAGCGAGCAGCGTCGCGAGCGAGATGGCGGTCAGCATCAGGGACTCCTCGTGGAAGATCGACTCCGTAAACGGTCCGGCGGGACGCCGTCGCTGCGACGTCCCGCCGGGGGCGAGCTCACGGTCATCCTGCCACGGCCACTCCCGCGGACGGGAGGGAAACGTGGCGTCCCCGCGCCGAGCTAGGCGGCCTTCTCGGCCGCGACCTTCTTGTTGCCGAGCCGGATGGTGACCTCACGCTGCGCGACGTCGAACTCCACCTGAACGTAGTTGAGCATGGCGAGGAAGAACGAGACGAGCAGCAGCATCGACGCCACGTTGTAGGCCGTCTGGTACGAGCCGGTCGCGTCGACGATCCTGGCCGCGAGCATCGGGCCGAAGACGCCGCCCACGCCCCACGCCGTGAAGAGCACGCCGTAGTTGAGCCCCATGTTCTTGGTGCCCCAGGTGTCGGCGTTGATCGACGGGAAGATCGAGAGGCACGCGCCGTAGCTGAAGCCGACGACCGCCGCGCCGACGACGAACTCGCCGAAGGTGGTGAAGCGCGGGAAGAAGAGGAGGACGGACGCCTGGCTGATGGAGACCAGCGCGAGCGTCACGATCCGGCCGATGTAGTCGGAGAGCACCCCGGCGATGACGCGGCCGCTGGCGTTGAAGATCGCGAGGAGCGCGACGAACATGGCCGCCTGGGCCTTGAGCGCGCCGCCCGACTGCGCCGTCACGATGCTCGCCATGTTGCCGATGATCATCAGGCCCGCGGTGGCGGCGAACGCGTACTGGAGCCAGATCATGTAGAAGAACGGCGTCCTGACCATCTCGCGCCAGGTCTTGTCGCCGCCGAAGGACGTCTTGGAGACGCCGGGCTTGGCAACGTTGAGCGGCTTCTCCGGGTTCCGGATCATGGACGAGAAGAGGGTCGCGGTGACGGCGAAGGCGACGCCTAGGATCCGGAACGACATCGCGATGCCGTAGTTGGCGAGCAGCACCTTGGAGACCGGCGAGATGTAGACCGGGGCGATCCCGAAGCCGGCGACGACGAGGCCGGTGATGAGCCCCTTCTTCTCGGGTGGGAACCACTTGATGGCCGCCGGCGTGCTCGCGGCGTAGCCGAGCCCGAAGCCGGTGCCGGCGAAGACGCCGAAGCCGATGATCGCGGGCAGGGGGCTCTCGGGGCTCGAGAAGCTGGCGATGATGAGTCCCGTGGCAGTGAGCAGTCCGCCGGTCATCGCGACGACCCGGGGGCCGAGTTTGTCCTGCAGGCGGCCGGCAGGGATCATCATCAGCGCGAACATCGCGATCGCGACCGTGTACGGGAGGGTCGCCGCCTGGTTCGTCCAGCCGTAGCCGCCGTCGGAGACGGGGGAGACCATCGCCTTCTTGAAGACCGACCACGCGTAGAGGATGCCGAGGGCGAGGTTGAGGCCCATGCCGGCGAGCGTTACGATCCAACCCTTGCGATTCGTCATCTGTTTTGGCCTCCGCAGGCTCGAGTTCGGCGCCAGCCCGTCGATGCTAGCTGGTCGCCTTCCCGGTCCAGACAGGTCAGAGATTCATTTCGAGAGAGGGTCAACGCCTTCCCCGCGGCTTTGCGGTACACGTGCCCGCGCGTCTGCTAACATCCCGCCGGATTGTAGGGAAGACCGGCGGGGTAACGCACTGCGACATTCTGCTGCAACCCATTGAAGTAACAGGTGCGCGGATTGCGGCGACAAAATGTCGCGGCCTGAACCTCCATCACCCATCAGCGGCGGACGTCCACCACCAACCTTCCACGGACTCGCCCGCCGAGCAGCTCCTCGGCGGCAGCGATGGAGTCGCCGAGGGCGATCTCCCGGGTCATCGACTCCAGCAGGGATGGGGCCAGGTCGGTCGCGAGCCGGGCCCACGCCGTGATCCTGCGGTCCATGGGCGCCTGCACGCTGTCGATGCCGTAGAGCGCGACGCCCCTGAGGATGAACGGGGCGACGGTGGAGGGGAAGTCCATGCCTCCAGCGAGGCCGCAGGCCGCCACCGCGCCGCCCTGCCGGACCTGGGCGCAGGCGTTCGCCAGCGTGTGGCTGCCGACGCTGTCGATGACGCCGGCGAAGCGCTCCTTCTGCAGCGGCTTCCCCGGCGCCGAGAGCGTCGCGCGGTCGATGATCTCCGCCGCGCCGAGGGCCTTCAGGTACTCCGCCTCCTGCACGCCGTCCGGTGGAGGCGACCACCCGGTGACCGTTCTTCGCGAGGAGCGCGATCGCCACGCTCCCTACGCCGCCGGCCGCTCCGGTCACGAGCACGTCGCCGGCGCCGGGCCGAAGCCCGTGCCGCTCCAGCGCGAGGAGGGCGAGCGTCGCCGTGTAGCCCGCCGTGCCGATTGCCGCTGCCTGCCGGGTCGAGATCGCCGGCGCGAGCGGCACGAGCCACTCCCCCTTCACGCGCGCCCGCTCGGAGAGCCCGCCGAAGGAGCTCTCGCCGATCCCGTAGCCGTTGAGGACGACCCGGTCCCCAGCGCGGAAACCCGCGTGGGAGCTCGCCTCGACGACGCCAGCGAGATCGATCCCAGGGACCATCGGGAACCGGCGCACGACCGGCGAGCGGCCCGTGATGGCGAGCGCGTCCTTGTAGTTGAGCGTGGACCACTCGACCCGGACGGTGACGTCACCGTCCGGGAGCTGGGCGTCGTCGAGCTGGGCGACCCGAACCTGCTGGCTAGCGTCGGTCTTCTCTATGAGGAGGGCACGGAACATGTCGGCTCCGGGGCTGGCGGTGGAGGCAAGGGCGGTGCGCTAGCGGGCCGCCAGCTCCGCCCCGCGCGCGAGCGCCTGCTCGTTCACCGGGACGAGGTGCTGCCGGTGCGGGGGGAGCACCTTCGCGAGCGCCCGCACGACCGACGCCGCCGAGACGACCGGACGGCGGGCCAGGTAGGCGCCGAGGAGCACCGTGTTGGCGACCTGCTTCGACGAGAGCCGCTGGGCCTCTGCGACCCCGTCGATCCCGAGGATCTCGACGTCGCTCCGCGACGGGGGCGTGGTCACGGTCGAGCGCTCGTAGAGGAGGAGCCCACCGGGGCGCAGCGCCTGCTCGAACTTCTCCAGCGACGGCTGGTTCAGGACGATGGCGCCGTCGAAGCGGGTGACGATGGGGGAGCTGATCCGGTCCCCGGAGACGATCACGATGCAGTTGGCGGTCCCGCCGCGCATCTCCGGGCCGTAGGAGGGCATCCAGCTGACCTCCTTGCCCTCGTCCAGCGCCGCGTACGCCACCAGCTGCCCCATCGAGAGGGCTCCCTGGCCGCCGAAGCCCGCGATGACGATCTCCTCCGTCAGGCTCATTGCGCGAGACGCTCCCTCACGGTGTCGGCACCTTCATGTCGCCGAGCGGGTACTCCTTCAGCATGGACTCTTCGACCCAGGCGTTGGCCTCGCGTGGCGTCATCTTCCAGCCCGACGGGCAGGCGGAGACGACCTCGATGAAGCAGGTGCCGCGCCGCTCCGCCTGGAGCCGGAAGGCCCGCTCGATCGCCTTCTCGAGCCGGCGCGCCGCCGCGACCGTGTGGACCGCCTGGCGGGTGACGTAGCAGGTGCCCGGCAGCTGGGCCACGAGCTCGGTGATCTTGAGCGGGTAGCCGGACGTGGCCGGCTCGCGGCCGAAGGGCGTCGTCGTCGTCTTCATGCCGAGCGGCGTCGTCGGGGCCATCTGGCCGCCGGTCATACCGTAGATGGCGTTGTTCACGAAGAGCATCAGGATGTCGTCGCCGCGGTTCGCGACGTGGAGCGTCTCCCCGGTCCCGATCGCCGCGAGATCCCCGTCCCCTTGGTACGAGAAGACCATCCGGTCCGGGAGGACACGCTTCACGCCGGCGGCGACGGCGCTCGCGCGACCGTGCGCCGCCTGCTGCATGTCGATGTCGAGGTAGTCGTACATGAAGACGGAGCAGCCGACCGGGGCCACGCCGACGGTGGTGGACTGGATCCCGAGCGCGTCGATCGCCTGCGCCAGGGCGCGGTGGACGACGCCGTGGCCGCAGCCGGGGCAGTAGTGGGTCGGGGTCGCCACGAGCGACGCGGGCCGCTCGAAGACGACCTCCATCCCATCCGGTGCCGCGGTGCGCTCCATGGCTTCTCCTCAGGCGCCGGCGCGGGAGCCGAGCCGCGCGGCCAGCTCCTCGATCTTCGCCAGCACGTCGTCCGGGCTCGGGACCATGCCGCCCATCCTGCCAGTGAACTCCACCGGCCGGCGCCCGTCGACGGCGAGCCGGACGTCCTCGACCATCTGACCGGCGTTGAGCTCCACGGTGAGGAAGGTCCGCGCCGTCCCGGCCGCGCGCGCGAGCACCCCCGACGGGAAGGGGAAGAGCGTGATCGGGCGAATGAGCCCGGCCCGTATCCCCTTCTCGCGGGCGAGGTCCATCGCCTTCTGGCAGATCCGGGCCGAGAGGCCGAACGCGACCAGGGCGATCTCGGCGTCCTCCATGCGCAGCTGCTCGCAGCGGGGCTCGGCCTCGCGGATCACGCGGTACTTCTCCTGGAGCAGCAGGTTCTGCTGCTCCATCCGCTCTGGCTGGATGAAGACGGAGAGGACCACGTTGCGGGGACGGTCCTTCGGCTTGCCGGTGGTCGCCCACGGCGGCGCCACGTGGGGGAGGCTGCCGGCCGGGGGGAGGGTGACCTTCTCCATCATCTGCCCGAGCGCGCCGTCGGCCAGGATCATCGCCGGGTTCCGGTAGCGCTCGGCGAGCTGGAAGCCGAGGAAGACGTGATCCACCAGCTCCTGCACCGAGGCCGGCGCGAGGACGATGAGCCGGTAGTCGCCGTGGCCGCCCCCCTTCACCGCCTGGTGGTAGTCGGCCTGCGAGGGCTGGATCGTCCCGAGCCCGGGTCCGCCGCGCTGCACGTTCACCACGAGCGCCGGGAGCTGGGAGCAGGCCATGTAGGACAGCCCCTCCTGCATGAGGCTGATGCCGGGGCTGGAGGAGCTGATCATCGTCCGCGCGCCGGCGCCGGCGGCGCCGAAGACCATGTTGATCGCGGCGATCTCGCTCTCCGCCTGGAGCACGACCGTCCCGGGGTGCTCCCGCGAGTGCAGCGCCAGGTACTCGAGCACCTCGGACTGCGGCGTGATCGGGTAGCCGAAGTAGGCCTTCATCCCGGCGCGAAGCGCGGCCTCGGCGAGCGCCTCGTTCCCCTTCATCAGCCGCACGTCGCTGGCGGAGCTGGAGGTCATTCTCTGGGCGAGTCCGGGAGCGTCATGGCGGTCGGGTCTCTTCACGGTTCGTCAGGCCGCGCGGGGCTTCCGCGCCACGCGGAAGACGGTGAGGGCCGTGTCGGGGCAGACGATGGCGCAGGCGCCACAGCCGGTGCAGCGGTCCGGCGCGAGCACGGCGAACCGGTAACCGCGGGCGTTGAACTCCGGCGACATTGCAAGGCACTCCTGCGGGCAGGCAGCCATGCAGAGCTCGCACCCCTTGCACAGCTCCGAAGCGACCGTGACGGTTCCCTGGGTCATCGCCACCTGGCCGATTGCTGGAGATCAAAGAAAAGCACGGTCCGACATACCTGCCACGGGTTCACATGCGCGAGGAAGGGTTTTTTGGCAAACGCGCGCTGACGTCGTGACGCTCTGCGGCATGGGGCCATCGCCCGCACTGGTAGCGAAGCCCTGCGGATGTGGACGGATTCGGAACCCCCTTCTAAGATGAATATTCCCGCCCCGTCGTGGCGTGGCGGCCGGCAAAGTCGCCGTCCGAATTCACGAAAGCGAAGCGTGCAGGATGGCTACTGGTACGGTGAAGTGGTTCAACGACGCGAAGGGCTTCGGTTTCATCACTCAGGATGGCGGGGGTGAGGACGTCTTCGTCCACCACACCGCGATCGTCGCCGACGGCTTCCGGACGTTGAAGGAGGGCCAGAAGGTGGAGTTCGAGGTCAAGAAGGGGCCGAAGGGGCTCCAGGCGGCCAACGTCAAGGGCGCCTGAAGAGCGCTCGCGCGCTTCACCGAAGGGGCTCGGCTGCCGCCGGGCCCCTCTTCGTCACTTGCGAGGCTTCCGCGCGGGCGGCCGGTGGCCGCCGCCGGGCTCCAGGTGGCCGTCGCCGCGCCGCGCGGCGGGGGCGGCGTGGGTCCGGGCCGCAGGGGCGGGCCGGTCGGACGGTGGTGGGCCACGCCACGGATCGATCCGGACTCCGGGCGCGCGGGGGTCGGGCTGCGCGGCCGCCTTCTGGAAGGCCTCGGCGGCCTCCCGCGCCACCTCGAAGCGGGTCTGGCGCTCCTCGATCACGATCTTGCCGATCTCGTCGCGGGTGACCTCCCCGCGGCGGCAGATGATCGGCAGGATCCACTTCGGGTCGGCGTTCTTCTCGCGCCCGATGCCGATCCTGAACCAGACGCAGTCCTTCGGCGGACCGCCGCGGGCCTTGCGCACGCCGCGCGCCACCGGAAGCTGCCTGGCGGCGGCGGCCGTCTCGGTGAGCTCCTCGGGGGCGGGGAGCCTGGACCGCTCCAGCCGGACGAGCGCTGCGGCGACCTGGTTCGGGTCGCGCCCCACCAGCAGGCGGCTGGCGGCGGAGAGCTCCTCCTCGGTCGTCTCGGCGCTCATCGCGTCGAGCCGGGCGGCGAGCCGCTCCTCGTCGCAGCCGCGGATCTCCTCGGGCGTGGGGACCGGCGTCCACTCGACGGCGGCGCCGATCTCCTTCAGCATCCGCTCGACCTTGAGCCGCTCGTTGGGCGCGGCGAGCAGCACTGCCAGCCCCTTCTTGCCGGCGCGACCGGTGCGCCCGCTCCGGTGCTGGAGGGCCTGGGGGTCGCGCGGCGGATCGCCGTGGAGGACCAGCTCGATCCCGGGCAGGTCCAGGCCGCGGGCGGCGACGTCGGTGGCGACGAGGACCCGGGCGCGGCCGTCGCGCAGCTCCTTCAGCGCGCGCGTCCGCTCTCCCTGCGTCAGCTCTCCCGAGATGGCGACCGCGGCGAACCCGCGCTCGGAGAGGCTCGAGGACGTGTGGTGGGCGGCCTCGCGCGTACCGCGGAAGACGAGGGCGCTCTCGGGCTCCAGCCGACGGAGCACGTTGACGATCGCGTGCTCCCGCTCGTTCGCCGCGACCACGTGGGCGCGCCAGGCGATGTCTTCGTGCGCCTGCCTCGGGTTGGTGGCCGCGACGCGGACCGGGTCGCGCGTGTACTTCTTGGAGAGCTCGACGATCGGCTTCGGGAGCGTCGCCGAGAAGAGGATGGTCCGGCGCTCGGGAGGGGCGGCGGCGAGGATCGCCTCCAGCTCCTCGCGGAACCCCATGTCGAGCATCTCGTCCGCCTCGTCGAGCACGAGGGCGCGCAGCTGGGAGAGGTCTAGCGAGCGGCGCCTGTGGTGATCCAGGAGGCGGCCCGGGGTGCCGACCACGAGGTGGGCGCCATCGGAGAGCGAGCGCGCCTCGCGCCGGGCGTCCATGCCACCGACGCAGGCGACCACCTTCCCGCCTGCCTCGGCGAGGAGCCAGGACAGCTCACGCTGGACCTGGACGGCCAGCTCGCGAGTCGGGGCGACGACGAGCCCCAGCGGCGGTCCGGCCCGACCGAAGGACGTCTCGGCGCCGAGCAGCGTGTCGGCGAGGACGAGCCCGAAGGCCACCGTCTTGCCGGAGCCGGTTCGCGAGGAGACCAGCAGGTCGCGGCCCCGCAGCGCCTCGGCGAGGACCGCGGACTGGACCGGCGTGGGCTGCTCGTAACCGTGGAGGGCGAGGGCGCGTGCGAGGAAGGGGTGCGCGCCAAGGGACAGGAAGGGCACGGGTGCTTTCTAGCAGGTCTGGCGCCGCAGTGAACATGCCGTTACATCAGGGTGCTGGAGGCCCCCCCCCAATGCATTGGACGACCCCCGCCCTGACACTCGCCGCCGCCCTCGTTCTCCTCCCCGCCGTCGCGCGCCCTGAGGCGACAGCAGGCTGCCACTGCTTCCAGGACCGTACCTTCGAGCCGGCGCGCCCCGGAGCTGCCAATCCGTACATCCTCGCCACGACGCGCAGCTCCCTCCTCTCGGCGGCCTTCGGGGTGCCGAAGACGGAGCTGGTGCGCGCCGTGATGACCGGGACGACGCCGGAGGATCTGTGGGTCGCCCACTGGGCCGCCGCGCGCTCGAAGCGGCAGCCCGCCGGGCTGCTGGACGCGCGCGCCGAGAAGGGCTCCTGGAGGGCGGCGCTGGCAGGGGCCGGCACGCTGGGCCCGGCCTTCGACGCAGCGCTGGCGCGGGATGCGGGGGCGCCGGAGCTGGCCGCCCTGGCCGTGGACGACGTGCTCGTGGCCCGAACGCGGGCGAGCCCAGCGGCGCTGAAGGCGATCCGTGCCGCTGGCGCCGGCACCGAGGAGCTGGTGGTCGCCACGGTCGTCTCGTCGAAGCTGGGCGCGCCGGTCCTACCGCTCGTGGTCGAGGTACGTGCGGGCCGGACGACCTGGGGGGCCGTCCTGCACGAGGCAGGGATCGACCCGGGTCAGCTCGACGGGCTCGTGCGCGGGATGGTCCGCTAGAACCGCTTGAACGAGCCGTCGCCGCGTGCCGGCTTCGCCGCGCCTGGGGCGGAGTGTCCGGGGCTGGGGAGGACCGGGTGCGGGTACTCCGGCGCGACCCTGGGCGGCCTGGCCTCCGCGGACCTGGCAGCCATCGGGCGCGGCAGGGCGCGGGTCGCGCGCTCGTCCGCGAGCCGGAAGAAGGACATGAGCGACTGGAGCGCCTCCGCCTGCGACGCCATCTCCTCGGAGGTCGAGGAGAGCTCCTCGGCGGCGCTCGCGTTCCGCTGGGTCACCGAGTCGACGACGGCCATGGCCTTGTTGACCTGCCCGACGCCCGCCCCCTGCTCCTGCGACGCCGCGGAGACCTCCTGCACGAGGTCGGCGGTCTTGCGGATGGCGGGGACCAGCTCCGAGATGAGGTTGCCGCTCCGCTCGGCGACGGCGACGGACGTCCCCGCCATGGCGCCGATCTCCTGGGCCGCCTTCTGCGCCCGCTCCGCCAGCTTCCGGACCTCGGTCGCCACGACGGCGAACCCGCGCCCGTGCTCGCCGGCCCGGGCCGCCTCGATGGCGGCGTTCAGCGCGAGGAGGTTGGTCTGGTACGCGATCTCCTCGATGATCGAGATCCGCTCGGCGATCGTGCGCATCGCCGCCACGGTCTCGAGGACCGCGCGGCCGCTCTCCTCGGCGCGGGCGGCCTGCTCCTTGGCCATCATCTCGGTCTGGCGGCTGTTCTCGGCGTTCTGCGTGATGGAGCTCCCCATCTCCTCCAGGGCCGAGGTGGTCTCCTCGACGGACGCGGCCTGCTCGCCAGTCCCCTGCGACAGCGTCTGGGCGGTGCTGGAGACCTGGGCCGAGGCGGATCCGAGCGCGGTCGCGCCGCCGCGCACCTCGCCTATCACCTCCGCCAGCTTCTCTCCCATGTCCCGCATCGCCTGCTGGAGCAGGCCGATCTCGTCCCGCGAGGTGACCTTGACCGGGTCGCGCAGGTCGCCGGCGGCGATGCGCGCCGCGGCAGAGACGGCGTCCGCCACCGGCCCGGTGATCCCGCGGGTGATCCAGATGGCGAGGAGCGCCGCGGCGATGATGGCGGCGGCGATGAGCGAGACGGTGATGTTCCGTGCGCTCGTGTACTCGGCTTCGACGCCGTCGGAGGCGGTGCGGACGTGGACGCCCTCGTGGGCGAAGAAGGCCATCCACGCCTGCTGGACGTCGTCGAGCCTGGGCAGCACCTCGGCCGCTGCGAACGCCCGGGCCTCATCGCGCTGGCCGGCGTCGAGCATCCCCTTCGAACGCTGGAAGGCCGCGTCGAACGCGTCGGTGGCGGCGTGGACCTGCGCGAGGGTCTCCATGCCGGGCTTGCAGCCGAGCCCCTTGACGTGCGCGGTGAGGGCGTCGAGCTCGGCGGCAGCCGTCCGCTCCTCCTCGCCTGCGGCGCGGAGCGCGGCGGACATCGTCCGGTCGTCGGCGGAGAGGAAGACCGCGGAGACGAGCGCGGTGCGGTGACCGATCAGCTCGATCCCCTTCACGGCGTCCTCGGTCTCCTCCCAGCGCGGTCCCGCGATCTTCCCGAGGGACTGCTTCTGGCTCGCGAGCCGGTCCATGCCGAGCCAGCCGACGACTGCGACGGCAGCGAGCAGCGCAGCGAAGACAGTCCCGAGCCGAGCACCGATACCGAGGTTCCTCATGTGTCTCTCCTCAAAGTCCCGTGGCGAACGTCGACCCACGTGCATCGAACCGGCCCAGCGGCGCGCGCAAACGCTGCGCCCTGCGACAATCTGCATTCACCCGGGGTGCATTGAGTCCGCTCGCCCATTGGTAGCGTCAGCGCCACTGGATCCGGCGGGATCACGCGGCTCTGCGCGCGCAGCCCGCCTTGCCGCGGCGCGGCAGTCACGCTTCGTGAAGGCGCATGCAGCGTCTGCGCGGACGGATTGTCGCGAGTGACTGAGGACTCATGGGTGCGGTCTCCCGGCCCCAAGGGTCCGCGCGCCTCGCCATGGCGCCGAGGCGAACTGAAAAGCCCCCTCCCGCGGCTGCGGGAGAGGTCTTCGCGATCGCCGGAGGCGGGGCTACTTCTTTCCGCGGGTCTTCGCCTGCTCGGCCTGGATGGCGGTGAGCGCGATCGTGAAGACGATGTCCTCGACGAGGCAGCCGCGTGAGAGGTCGTTCACCGGCTTCGCCATGCCCTGCAGCATCGGCCCCATCGCGAGGGCGTTGGCGCTGCGCTGCACCGCCTTGTAGGTCACGTTCCCCGTGTTGAGGTCGGGGAAGATGAAGACCGTGGCCTTTCCGGCGACCGGGGACTTCGGCGCCTTCGACCGGCCGACGTCGGGCATGAGGGCCGCGTCGTACTGGAGCGGGCCGTCGATGGCGAGGTCGGGGCGGAGGCTCTTCGCGAGCGCCGTCGCCTTCGCCACCTTCTCCACCTCGGCGCCGGCGCCCGAGACGCCGGTGGAGTAGGAGAGCATCGCGACGCGCGGCTCGATACCGAAAGCCGCGGCGGAGTCGGCGCTCTGGATCGCGATGTCGGCCAGCTCCTCCACCGTCGGGTTCGGCACGATGGCGCAGTCGCCGAAGACCAGCACCTGCTCCGGCAGGCACATGAAGAAGATCGACGACACGAGGTTGCAGCCGGGCGCAGTCTTGATGAGCTGCAGCGCCGGCCGGACCGTGTGGGCGGTCGTGTGGACCGCGCCGGAGACGAGCCCGTCCGCCTCGTCGAGCACCATCATCATGGTGCCGAGCATGATGGTGTCGGAGAGCTCCTCGCCAGCCGTCTGCGCCGTCATCCCCTTGTGCTTGCGCCGCTCGACGAGCGCGTCGACGTACTTCGGCGCCGAGCTGGCAGGGTCGATGATCTCGATGGAGGCGGGGAGCTTGACCCCCTGCTTCTGCGCGATCGCGCGGATCTCGTCGGGGTTCCCGAGCAGGACGCAGCGGGCGATGCCGCGCTCCTGCGCGATGGCGGCCGCCTTGACGGTGCGAGGCTCGTTCCCCTCCGGCAGGACGATCCGCTTGTTGAGCGCGCGGGCCGTCTCGACGAGCTTGTAGCGGAACGCCGGCGGGGAGAGGCGCGTCACCCGCGTGGACCCGGCGAGCGCCTTGACCCACTCCGCGTCGAGCTGGTCGGCGACGGTGTTCATCACGCGATCGACGCGCTCGGCGTCGTCGGCGGCGATCTGCAGGTCGATGTTCGCGACGGCCGTCGCAGTCGGGAACGTCGTGCTCTCGATCGTGAGGATCGGGAAGCCCGTCTTGAGGGCGCCCTCGCAGAGGGCGAGGGTCTTGTCGCCCGGGACGATGCCGCCGGTCAGGAGCAGGCCGGCGAGCGGCGTGCCGTTCTGGACGGCCAGGGCGGCCGCCTCGATGATGTCGGTCCGGTCGCCCGGCGTGACGATGAGGGTGCCGGGCTTGAAGTAGCGCGACGCGGTCGGCGCGGTGGAGGCCGCCACGGCGATGCTCGTCACGCGCCGCCGCTCGTAGTCGCCGGGGCGCAGCGCCTTCGCGCCGAGCGCGTCCGCGACGTCCTTGACGCGCGGCGAGGCGATGGCGCTCGTCGCCGGGAGGACCGCGACCGCCTTCAGCTTCTTCGCGTCGAGCGCCTTCTTGTAGGCGTCGATGTCGTCGGCGCTGAGCTGCGGGACGGCGATGCCGGCGTCGACCCAGGTGCTCCGGCCGTCGCTCCCACTCTGCCTCGAGACGCGGTTCAGGATGGCCCCCACGACCCTCCCCTCGGGGAGGGGCGCGTAGCCCGCCGCGGCGATGGCGACCGCGTTGGCGGCGTCGGCGGGGCCGTCGGCCCCCGGGGCCCCGACGAGGACCAGCTCCGCGTCGAGCGCCTTGAGCATCAGGTTGTTCATCCGGGTCGCCCAGACCATCCCAGGCTCCGGCTCCATGCCGGCCACGACGAGGACGTCGGCACCCTTCGCGGCCTCGTTGCAGAGCGCGACCACGCGCTCGAGGAGCGTCTGGTCGTCGCCGGCGGCGAGGAGCGCCTCCGCCTCGGCCCGGGCGATCGGCTCGGGCGGCGAGAGGCGCGCCCCCTGCTTCATGAGGGCGACGGTCCGGTCCACCCCGCGGGCGGCGACTGGTTTCACGAAGGCGACGCGGGCGCCGAGGCGATCGAGCGCGCGGACGAGGCCGAGACAGGAGGTCGTGAGGCCGACCTGACGGCCCGACGGGGCGACGAGGAGGGTCTGGGGCATGGCTGTCTTCGCTGGGGGTGCGGGTTGGACTTCCGGCCTGCTACGCCTTGGGCTTCTTGGCGATGATCTCTGCCGTGTCGAGGGCGATCATCAGCTCCTCGTTGGTCGGGATGACGACCGCCTGCGGCCTGGTCTCGACCGTGATCCGGCCGTTGCTCTCCTTGCCGTGGGTGAGGTTCGCCGCCGGGTCCAGCGTCAGCCCGAGGAACTTGAGGTGTTCGACGATCTTCGCGCGGACGAAGGTCGCGTTCTCGCCGATGCCTCCGGTGAAGACGAGCGCGTCCATCCCGCCGGCGGACACGACGAGCCCGGCGCAGGCCTTGGCGACCGAGTAGCAGAACTTGTCGATGGCGAGCGCGGCCCGCTTGTGGCCGGCGACGGCCGCCTCGTGGAGCGTCCGCATGTCGTTGGACAGCCCCGAGATCCCGAGGAGGCCCGAGCGCTTGTTGAGGATGTCCATCACGTCGTGGGCCGACTTACCCAGGGCGCCCTTCATGTGCGAGATGATCGAGGGGTCGATCGAGCCGGAGCGGGTCCCCATGACGACCCCCTCGAGCGGCGTCAGCCCCATCGTCGTGTCCATGCTCTTGCCGTTCTTCACGGCGGTGCAGGAGCAGCCGTTGCCGAGGTGGGCGGTGACGAGCGTGTGGTCGTTCGGATCGAGCCCGAGCCGCTTGACAGCCTGCTCCGAGACGTACCGGTGGCTCGTTCCGTGGAAGCCGTAGCGGCGGACCTCGTTCTCGACGAACCACTCGTACGGGACCGCGTAGAGGTAGGCGCGCTCGGGCATCGTCTGGTGGAACGCGGTGTCGAAGACCGCGACCTGAGGGAGCGTCGGGAAGAGCTCCTTCGCGATGTTGATGCCGAGCAGGTTGGCGGGGTTGTGGAGCGGGCCGAGGGGGATGCACTCGGTGATCTTGTCGATGACCTCCTGCGTGATCGCCATCGAGGCCGAGAACTTGGCGCCGCCATGGACGACGCGGTGGCCGACGCCGACGAGGGCATCGACCAGCTTCGCCTCCCGCAGGAGGTCCACGACGGCGCGGAGCCCTATGTCGTGGTCGGCGCGGTGAAGGTCCTTGGACTGCTTCTTCCCGTCGATCTTCCAGTCCAGGGAGGCGTGCGCGGAGCCGAGCCGCTGCGCGATGCCCGAGGCAAGCTCCTGGCCGTCCGACGCGTTGATCACAGCGAACTTCGCCGAGGAGCTGCCACAATTGAGCACGAGGACGTTCATCGAATTCTCCGGTACTACGATCCACCACCTGGCCGGCGGGCCTTTCCTAAAAGAGCGCCGGCCTTGAGACAGGCTGAGGACTGCACCCTACTGGGACTGGCTATTTGGGACCGTAGACCTCGCTCGCGATGGCCTCGGAATCGGCGATGTTGGCATTTCTCGCACCCCGTCTGCAAGGGTCAGCGCGCTGAATTTGCGCGCGGCGCCCCTTCGTTGCGCGAAATGACCCCCAGGGGCGGTGCCGCGGCAAGCCTTGCGTGACCCGCCCCGGGTGCGGTGATGCGGGGAGGCATCCTCGCGGTTATCGGTCGCGACCGGAGGTAAGAGCCATGCACACCTCGCTCAGAGCACTGTTTGCCCTGCTGTACCTCTGCGCCGCCGCTCCCGGGCGGGCGGAGGTCCTGACCCGCACGGTGGAGTACCGGCAGGGGGAGACCGTGCTCGAGGGCTACCTCGCCTACGACGCCGCGGGTCCGGCGAAGCGCCCCGGCGTGCTCGTCGTACACGAGTGGACCGGCATCAACCCGTACACGCGCAAGCGGGTCGAACAGCTCGCGGCGCTCGGCTACGTCGCGTTCGCCGCGGACATATACGGCAAGGGAGTCCGCCCCGCGACGCCGAAGGAGGCCGCCGCGACCGCAGGTCGCTACAAGGGAGATCGGGCGCTGCTCCGCGAGCGGGCGCGCGCCGGGCTCGACGAGCTGGCGCGGCAGCCCAACGTCGATCCCGCCAGGATCGCCGCGATTGGATACTGCTTCGGCGGCACCGCGGTGCTGGAGCTGGCCCGCTCGGGCGCCGCGATCCAGGGCGTGGTGAGCTTCCACGGCGGGCTCGACACGCCAACCCCGGGCGACGCGAAGAACGTGAGGGCCAAGGTACTGGTGCTCCACGGCGCGGATGATCCGAACGTGCCGCCACCCCAGGTCGCTGCGTTCGAGGACGAGATGCGCGCCGCGAAGGTGGACTGGCAGCTCGTGAAGTACTCCGGCGCCGTCCACAGCTTCACCAACCCGGGCGCGGGGAGCGACAACTCCAAGGGGGCCGCCTACAACGAGACGGCGGACAGGCGCTCCTGGATCGCGATGAAGGCCTTCTTCGAGGAGATCTTCACACGGTGAGCTGCCTCTCCCCGGCCGGAGGGGGACAGGGAGGGAATCCAGCCGCTCGGGTCACGCGCGCGCGCCCGGCCCGAGCAGCTCCACTATCAGGTCCCTGAAGGCGGTCACCTTGCGCGGGACGTGCTTCGCCGCGGGCGTGACGACGTGGAGGCTCCCGATCTGCCGCTCCAGCCGCGGCAGGACGCGAACGAGCTTCCCGGCGATCCGCTCCGGCTCGGCGACGAAGGTCGGGAGCAGGCCGACTCCGGCGCCCGCCGCGATCGCATCGCGGACGAAGAGGAGGTCGTCGCACAGGATCCGCTCGCGGGGCTCGACGCCGACTGCCTCCCTGGGGCCGCCGAGCTTGAGCTTCTGCGGGCCACCACGGAAGGCGACCCAGTCGTGCGCGGCCAGCTCCGCCTCGCTCCGCGGCGTCCCGCGCCGGGCCAGGTAGAGGGGCGAGGCGAAGAGCTGGACGACGATCGGCGCCACCCGGCGCGCGACCAGGGTCGAGTCCTTGAGCGAGGAGGCAACGCGGAGCGCCACGTCGAACTTCTCGGCCACGAGGTCGACGACGCGGCCGGTCAGGTGCAGGTCGACGGTGACGGCCGGGTAGCGGGCGGTGAAGCGCGTCACGACGTCGGCGAGCATGAGCACGCCGAGATCGACCGGCGCGGTGACCCGCAGCCGTCCGGCCGGCTCCTCCTCACGCTCCGGAAGCTCTCCGAGGGCCGCGCCGACCTGCCGGAGGAGGGGCGTGATCCGGTCGTAGAGCGCAGTGCCGGCGCTCGTGAGCGAGACCTGTCGCGTCGTGCGCAGGAGGAGCTGGGTCCCGAGCTCCTCCTCGAGCCGCGCGATGCCGCGGCTGACCGAGGACTTGGGTAGCCGCAGCTCCTTCGCCGCCCCCGAGAAGCTGGAGGTCCTCGCGACCGCCTCGAAGAGCGTCAGGTGGTTGAGATCCATCGTTCCTCCCGGGGAACACAGAAGCTATTCCTAGCATATTGCGCCAGAGTCGGAACGGCGACAAGTTCTCCCCACGAAAGCGAACGGGGAGCGAGACGCCCCAGCAAAGGACTCCGACACATGGCAACGAACACGTGGGACATCGACACCAGCCACTCGGCCATCCACTTCTGGGTGCGCCACCTCGTCATCTCCAAGGTGCACGGCCGCTTCGCCAGGTGGACCGGCACGGTGAACCTGGACGAGCAGGATCCGACGCGCTCCAGCGTCGACGTGAGCATCGAGGCAGCCTCCATCGACACCCAGGTCGCCGACCGCGACGTCCACCTGAAGTCTGCCGACTTCCTCGACGCGGCCAACCACCCGGCGCTCACCTTCAAGTCGCGTCGCATCGAGAAGAGCGGCGACGCGTACCGCGTCACCGGTGATCTGACCATCCGCGGCACCACCCGCGAGGTGGTGCTCGACGCCGAGTTCGCCGGGCTCGCGAAGGATCCCTGGGGCAACCAGCGGGCCGGCTTCGCAGCGAAGACCTCGCTCGACCGGCGCGACTACGGCCTCCTCTGGAACACCGCGCTGGAGGCCGGTGGCGTGCTGGTCGGGGAGAAGGTCGAGATCTCGATCGAGCTCGAGGCAGTGAAGAAGGTCGCGGCCGTCCCAGCGGCCGCTTGAGCTCCGAAGGGCGCCGCGAAAGCAGTCGTCGGCTCATCGAGACGACAAGGGCCCCGCCCGCCTCCAGGCGAGCGGGGCCCCGCCGTCAGCTACGCGCCCTTACGGCGTGCAGGACGGCGTGTTCGCGTCGGTGACGCAGAACGGCCGCATCATCTCGTTGTCCTCGTGCGAGAGGATGTGGCAGTGCCACACGTACAGCCCGGGGATGTCGAAGAACGCCCGCAGGATGGTCAGCTCGCCGGGGTTCGACGCGACGGTGTCCTTCTGGCCCATCTCCCACGGTGCCGGGGGTGTCTGGACGGCGCCGGCCTTCACGAAGAGCCGCGGGTCGGGCGGGCAGCTCGGCGCGGGGGGCGGTGGCCTGGCCAGGGCCATGGCCACGGGACGCGGGCACGCCGCCAGCGCCGCATTGTAGAGCTTCATGTCGAGCGCGACGCGCCCGACCACCTCGAACTGGACCTGGTGGAGGTGGATGGGGTGCGCGTCAGCCGTGGTGTTCACGATGCCCCAGACCTCGGTCGTGCCCGCGGCGGGGTTCTCGGTGATGGGAGCCATCCACGGGAGCGGCCCGTACGCGTCGCCGAGCTGCGCCTCGGAGGGGCCGGGGGCGATCACCGACTGGAACTCGGTCAGCGTCACCGTGCGGAACGGGTTCAGCACGGGGGCCGGCATGCCGAACGGGTCGGGCGGCGGATTGAGCATGGCCGGGAGGGTGCTCGTGTCGGGCGCGGTGAGCGGGACGACGTCGAACGCCATCACCTGGCCGGTGGTGCCCGGATCGGCCGCGCGGCCGCGCGGGACGGCCCCGCCGCCGAACGGCATGTCCGGGCCGACGTTCGTAAGGATGATCCGGGTGCCGGGCGCGAACGCCGAGAAGTCGACGATCGTGTCGTACCGCTC
Organism: uncultured delta proteobacterium; assembly: GCA_963845515.1. Taxonomy (GTDB): domain Bacteria; phylum Myxococcota; class Myxococcia; order Myxococcales; family Anaeromyxobacteraceae; genus DATIVK01. The sequence continues at coordinate 28,365 of CAWJSR010000035.1, read as the reverse complement.
GCCGGGGCCGATGAGGAGCGACCCCACGGGGACCGGAGCGCCCACCAGGAACCCGCCGTCGTTCCCGATCACGTTGATGTTGAGCGGGATCTTCCTCAGCCTGGTGCTGGCGAACTGGATGATGACGAACCGCGAGTCGCTGCCGTTCAGGAAGCGGAGGCGGTACTTCCTCGGCTCGACGTTCAGCTTCGGCCAGGTCTTCCCGTTGACGACCATGGTGTTGCCGAAGAACTCGGGGTTCCAGATCGGGGAGACGTCGCTGCCGGCGGTCGGGATGTAAGGGCCGGCGAAGCCGTCGAAGAAGACCCGGCTGGTCGGGTAGAAGAGCGAACCGTCGGCGTTGAAGGACCTGTCCTGGATGACGAGCGGGATCTCGTAGGCGCCGTACGGCCCGGGAAGGCCGAGGGTCGCCTCGTAGGCGTCGCGGTGCAGGTAGAACCCGGCCAGCCCCGCGTACACGTTGGCGCGGGTCATGCCGAGGGCGTGGTCGTGGTACCAGAGCGTCGTCGCCCGCTGGTCATTCCGGTAGACGAAGACCGCCGCGCCGGCGGGGGCCGGCAGCGCGGTGCCGTAGTTCGATCCCTGGGTCGCGTACCCGGCGGGGATGTTCGCGGCTGCGGGGAGGTACCAGGCCTCGGGATAGCCGTCGCTCACTGGATCGACGTGGGAGCCGTGCAGGTGCGTGATGATCGGGACCGGGCCCGTATAGGCCGCCTGGTCGAAGCCACGGCAGTCGGTCGACACCATGCCGGTGATGCACGCCATCGGAGGGTTCGCCCAGTGGAGCGTCTGGTCGACCGGGATGAGGTGCGGCAGGTAGTTGTTCGCGGCGTCAACGAGCTCGTTTCTCCAGGTCACCGTGGTCGGGACCCCCTGCGCTGCCTCGAGCGTGAAGGCCGGGTAGTTGAACGTGGCCGGGTCCTGCGTGGAGCCGTAGCCCCAGACCGTGGTCACGGGGAACGCAGGCGGGAGGACCTGCTGCGGGAACTGCCGGATGGCGACGTCGTAGGTGTTGGGGAGCGGCACGCCACCCGCGTCGGTCGCGAGCGGCATCATGGGCGGAATGGTGACGAACTCCACGTACTTGGGAACCGTGCGCGGGTCGAGAGAACCGCCGGGGAGCGGCGCAGCAACCGTGCGAGTTGCGCCGCCGAGGAGGATCAGCAACAGGATTCGGTCGATGGTGCGCATGTGGGGCCCTGCCTTTGGGAGCCAGTCGATCGGGTTCAACGCCGAGGGCCACGAGCGATGGGGCCGCCCCACGCGCGTAGCCTTCACCGAGTACTTCATCCGTGTTCGATCCGGCTCCGATGTGGGGAAAGGTAGACCCCGCGCGGGGCCGCACCCCTGCAGGTGATGCGCAGCGTCACTCACGGTCAAGGCTGAGCGTGTCGAGAGGCGCTCACTCTTCGCGGGCGAAGGGACGCCGTCGCGGCGGGTTCCTAGCGCAGCCACCAGTCGAAGACGGCCACCTCCGGCCGCGCCCCGAAGCGGATGGGCAGGATCGAAGTGCCGATCCCCCTCGTGACGTACGCGTCGAAGGGCGCGCCTCGGTACCAGCCGGCCAGGTAGGCGCCGCTCCCCGCGGGGCGCGCCGGAGCGTAGCCGAGGAAGGCCACCTGTCCGCCGTGGGTGTTGGCCGCCAGCATGAACGTCACTGGGGGCCCGTCCCACGCGTCGCGCGCGACGGGAGAGTGGCTGACCGCGACCACGTTGCGGAGTCCGGCGGCGCTCTCCGCCGCCCTCCTGGGATCCGCCCGGCCCGCGGTGGCGTCGCCGAGCCCGACGACGGCGAGCGGGCGACCGTCGTGCTCCAGCCTCATCGTCTCGTTCACCAGCAGCCTTGCCCCACGGTGCGAGAGGACGGCCCGGAGCGACTCCCGCTCGACGCCCGACAGCCCCTCCCAGCTTCCGAGCACGGCCACGGTCCTGGGCGCCTCCCCTGTCAGCGCGAGGAAGGCGTCGAGCACCGGGAGCGCCTCCGGCCCGTCGACCAGGTCGCCACAGAGTGCGACGAGGTCCGGACGTGCTTCCCTCACCGCCGCCGCCACCCGCCGCTCACGCGCGCCGATCCGCTGGAGGTGAAGGTCGCCGAGTTGGACGATCCGGAAGGGGCGGCGGCCCGCTGCAGGGACGCCCACGGTGCCGTGGCTCACCTCGATCCAGCCGGGCTCTCCGAGCCAGGCGTAGGCGGCCACGAGGAGCGTCCACGTCACGACGACGACGGTCGCCACGACCGCCCTGCGGACGGTCACGGCGGTGGCGACGTGGTCGGCGCCGGTGTCGCGAACGGGCCGCATGGCGCGGAGGAGAGCACGGGCGAACGGGGCTGTCGACCGTGCGAAGCGGCCTCCGTCGGCGCAACGGACGCGCCGCGGTGGGAAGCCTCGACGGGGCGCGCTGGCAGCGAGCCATTGCGCACCGGCGGGATCCCGGTACGGTTGAGCGGTGAGCGAGCCGGCGGACAGCGCGCCTGCGACCCAGGGGCAGGACTCGGCGGCCGCGACCGCGGTGGCCGCGCCCATCGCCGTCGTCGCGATCGACCTTCGCTCGCCTGCGGCGACCGACGCGAACGTGCGCGCCATCGCAGCAGCCGTGCGAGGGGAGCGCGGCCCGGTCGATCTCCGCCTCCGCTTCGTCTCGTGGGGAGCCGGTGTGCCGGTGCTCCTGGATGGCGACGAGGCGCCGCCGCCCGACGGGCAGCGCGGCCTCCCGGTCTCCCTCGCCGTGGGTGGCATCGGTGGAGGCGCGAGCGCCTCCCGCCTCCTGCTAGCCGAGGGGGCGGCCAGGGACGCGGCGGCCGTCGCCTTCGTGGCTGGAGAGCATGAGGGGCTCCCCGCCGGCTGGACGCGCGGCCTGCTCCGGCCGATCCTCGCCGAGGGGTTCGACTTCGTCAGCGTCACCTACGACCGGCATCCGCTGGACGGCGCGCTCAACACCGGCGTGGTCTACCCGTTCACGCGGGCCCTCTACGGGGTGGCGCTGCGGCAGCCGCTGGGCGGCGAGGTCGCGCTCTCCATGCGCTTCGGCGCCCGGCTCCTCGACGACCCCGACTGGCGCCGGGACCCCGGCGCCGCGGGTGGCGACGCATGGCTCGTGGGCAAGGCGCTCTCCTCTGGCGCACGGGTCTGCCAGGCCCACCTCGGCCACTGGCCGCGCCCCAACCTCGATCGCACGGATCCGAGCGAGGTGCTCGCCCGCGTGCTCGGGCTGGTCTTCGCGGAGGCGGAGCGCCAGCCTGCGTTCTGGCAGCGGATCGCCGCGCCGCGGCGGGTGCCGGTCTTCGGGAGCCCGGCGCGCCCCGAGGGGCCGTCGCCGCAGCCAGACGTCGGGAAGCTCGTGGAGGCGTTCCGGCTCGGTCTGCGTGAGCTGGTGCCGATCTGGCATCAGGTCCTGCCTCCAGGGACCCTCTTCCAGCTGCAGCGCTCCGGAGCCCTGCCCGCGACGGCCTTCCGGATCGAGGACCGGCTCTGGGCGAGGGTGGTCTTCGACTTCGCGGTCGCCCACTCCGTCCGTTCGGTCGAGCGGCAGCAGCTCCTGCGCTCGATGACCCCGCTCTACCTTGGATGGGTGGGGAGCTTCGCCAGCGAGCTGCATGGGCTCGATCCTGTGGCCGCGGAGGAGCGGGTGGAGCGGCTCTGCCGCGCCTTCGAGGCCGAGAAGCGTTACCTGGTTGGGCGCTTTCGCTGGCCCGAGACCTTCGCGCCGTAGGAGGGACATGCCATGTGGGAGAAGACTCAGTCGATCTTCATCCAGTCCATGGAGCGCGCCGTGACGGCGGTGGCGCGCGTGGCGCCAGGACTCCTCGCGCTCATCGTGGTCTTCGCGGTCTCCCTCCTGGCGGCGGTCCTGGTCCGCGTCGGGCTGAACCGGCTCTGCGCGCGGCTGGAGCTCGACCGCTGGGCGGCGCGGTGGGGGTTGGCGAGCGCCGCGCCCGGGCGGGCCACCCCCTCCACGGTCGTCGTCCGGCTCGGGAGCGGCTCGGTGCTCGCCTTCGGCCTGCTGCTCGGCCTCGCGATCTTCGACGCCGCCGCGAACACGACCCTCACGTCGCGCGCAGCCGATTACGTGCCGCACGTGCTGGCGGCAGCCGTCATCCTCGTCGCAGGGTCCGCGGCTGCCAGGATCCTGGAGCGCCAGCTGCTCATCTCCGCGGTCAACTTCGGCGTCCAGTCGGCGAGGCTCGTGGCCGGCTCGGCGCGCTGGCTCGTCCTCGTCGTGGCGTCCGGGATGGCGCTGGAACACGTGGGGGTCGGCGGCACGGTCCTCCCCATCTTCCTGGGGATCGTGGTCGGGGGCTTCGCGCTGGCGCTGGCGCTCGCCTTCGGCCTGGGCGCGCGCGACGCGGTGGCGCGCGCGCTCGAGCGGCGCGCAGGGGCGTCGGAAGAGGAGACGAAGCGTGGCGGTGGCGACGACCTGCAGCACATGTAGCGTGCGCCGATGACGACCAGCCGCCTCGGCGACCGGCGCCGCTCCGGGATCCTGCTCCACCCATCGTCCCTGCCGGGAGCCTACGGGATCGGCGATCTCGGCCGCGCTGCCTTCGACTTCGCGGACTTCCTGGCGAGGGCTGGCCAGAGCGTCTGGCAGGTCCTGCCGCTCGCCCCCACCGGCTACGGCGACTCGCCCTACCAGGGGCTCGGCGCGTCCGGCGGCAACCCCCTGCTCGTCGCCCTGGAGCCGCTCGTCGACGAGGGGCTGCTGGAGGCTGGAGACCTCACCACGGCCGCGTTCCCGGCAGCGGCGGTGGAGTTCGAGCGGGTGATCCCCTGGAAGTCCGCGCTGCTGTCGCGAGCGGCCCGTCGCTTCGCCGAGCGCGCCTCGCCGGGGCGCCGGCGCGCGTTCGAGGAGTTCCGACACGCGTCGCCGGAGCTCGAGCGGCTCGCGATCTTCCTCGCGCTCAAGGCCCGCGCAGCCGGCCAGCCCTGGTGGCGCTGGCCCGCGCCGCTCGCGGCCTGCGAGCCGTCCGCGGTCGCGGCGGCGGCGGGCGAGCTCGCCGAGGAGGTGAGGGAACAGGCTTTCGCGCAGTTCCTCTTCGCGGAGCAGTGGGCGGCGCTGCGCGCCCACTGCCACGAGCGCGGCCTGCTGCTCGTCGGCGACCTCCCGATCTACGTCGCGCTCGACAGCGCCGACGTCTGGGCGCGCCGCGACCTGTTCGTGCTCGACGCGGATGGCTCACCGAGCGCCGTGGCGGGCGTACCGCCGGACTACTTCAGCGCCGACGGCCAGCTCTGGGGCAACCCGCTCTACCGCTGGGACGCGCTCGCGCGCGACGGCTTCCGCTTCTTCGTCGACCGGATCCGGGCCGGGCTGGGGCAGGTCGACGTGCTCAGGCTCGATCACTTCCGGGGCTTCGAGGCCTACTGGGCGGTCCCCGCCGGCGCGACCACCGCGCGGCAGGGAGCGTGGCTCCCGGGGCCCGGTGCTCCCTTCTTCGAGCGGCTGCGGCTCGAGCTGGGCGACCCGCTCCCGCTCATCGCCGAGAACCTCGGCGTGATCACGCCTGCCGTCGAGGCGCTGCGACACCGCTTCGGGATGCCTGGCATGGCGATCCTCCAGTTCGGGTTCGGCAACGACCCGCAGGCGCCGAGCTTCCTGCCCCATAACTACGGGCGCGACCTCGTCGCCTACTCCGGGACCCACGACAACGACACGGTCCAGGGCTGGTGGGCCAGCGAGGGGGGGACTCGGTCCGCACCCCGGACGACGTCAGGCGCGAGAAGGCGCGCGCGCGCGCCTACCTACGCGCCGACGGCCTCGGGATGAACTGGACCTTCATCGCGACGCTGGAGGCCTCCGTCGCCGACACCGTCGTCTTCCCCCTCCAGGACGTGCTCGGCCTCGGCTCCGAGGCGCGGATGAACCGGCCCTCGACGGCGTCCGGCAACTGGCGCTGGCGCTTCCTCGAGGGCGCGCTCACGCCGGCGCTCGCGGCGCGGCTCGGAGCGCTGACTGCGATCCACGGGCGCTCGGGAGCCCAGCGCACGGCCGCCCCGTGATCGCGGCCGGGCCGCGGATCCTCAGTCCTCGAGCGTGCGCCGGCGCGGCACGCGGATCGGCTCGAGCGCGCCGCTCTGCCCATACTCCGCCATGAAGGCCTGCTCCGGTCCGAGGGCCTCGTGGCGCTCCGGGGTGAAGGGCGGCACGTAGGTGCGGATCAGCCCCGTGTACGGTCCCAGCCGCTCGAGCGCGTCGCGCACCGCCTTCCGGTCGGTGGTCCCGGCCAGGTTGATCGCCCGTGCCAGGATATGGGTCAGGTCGTACGCGTGCGCGACCCCGATCGGCGACTCGATGGTGCGGGCGCCGCTGGTCTTGAAGAGCCGGTCGTGAGCGGCGATCACGCGGCGCGCGGCCTCGTCGCCTGCGTCGACGAAGCTGTAGCTCTGGACCACGGAGAACTCGACCTTGCGGAGCTGCGGCCCGGCGACCTGGGCAAGCCTTCCACCCGCCGCGCCCCAGTGGCTGATGATCGGGAGCCTCTGCCTCGCTCGCAGAGCCGCCACCTCCCGCAGCAGGAGCTCGGCCTGAGTGGCGTCGGCAACCAGGAGGATTGCCTGCGCGCGGGCGTCGCGCAGCGCGTAGTACTTCTCCAGGACGCCCTGGTCGTCCACGCCGAACCACTGCGTCCCCACGATCCGGAAGGACGGATCCCCGGCGATGATCCGCTCGGCCGCCGCGAGCTGCCCGCGGCCCCAGTCGCTGTCGGGGAGCAGCATCCCGACGCGGCGCGTGCCCAGCGACCGCGCGTGGTCGATCATCGCCGGCATTGCCCAGGAGTCGCGCAGCGAGAGCCGGAAGACGTAGCTCGGGGTGAACCCATTGTCGACGATGGCATCGTCGGAGGCCCAGGGATCGAGCAGGGGGATCCCGAGCTGCTGGATGATGGGGAGGGCCTCCACCACCGTCGGGCTGGAGCGGCCGCAGTAGATCGCGACCATGTCCGGGATGGCGGCGAGCTCCTGGACGTTGGCGATGCTCCGCCTGGGTTCCATGTCGTTGGCCCGCACCTCCAGCGTCAGCGGCCGGCCGTACAGCACGCCCCCGGCCGCGTTGATCTCCTCGAGGGCGATCTGGATTCCGTTTCGGATCGCCTCCGCGGAGCTGCTCCCGGCCAGGCCGAGCTCGGCGTCGAGCCCGATGAAGACCGGCGGTCCCGGAGGGGGCGGCTTGTATGGCTTGTTGCCGGGGATGAGGACCGGCGCTGCCGTGTCGGGAGCTTTTGGGGCCTCCGTGAGCTGCCGTGGGGTTTCGGGCGTTGCGCAGTCCAGCGCCACGCCCGCGACGGCGAGGAGCTGGAGGAAGGGTAGGAGCCGACGGCGCATGGTGGGACTCCGCGGAACTCGGCTGTGGAAGCGGGGCGCAGCCTAGCGTGCCGCCGCACCGCGAGTCACGGCTTTCGCAGCTCGAACCAGTAGAAGCCGTAGCCGCCGAGGCTGAGGAAGTACGGCTCCCGCCGGATCGCCGGGAACGGGGTGAAGCCGAGCAGCTCGTGCGGGACCCAGCCCTCGAAGGCCGCGAGATCCAGCTCGGCCGGCTGCGGGGTGCGCGACAGGTTGGCGACGCAGAGGACGACGTCCTCGCCGTAGCGGCGCAGCCAGGCCAGGATCGGTCGGGTCGCGCAGGGGATCAGCTCCATCGTCCCCCGGCCGAAGACGCCGAACTGGCGGCGGAGCCTGATCATCTTGCGCATCCAGTGGAGCAGCGACGAGGCGTCCCTGACCTGCGCCTCCACGTTCACTGCGTGCGAGCCGTAGACCGGGTCGGAGATCGGGCGCGAGTAGAGCTGCTCCGGCGACGCGGTCGAGAAGCCGGCGGTGGCCCCGGCGCTCCACTGCATCGGCGTCCTGACGCCGTCACGGTCCGGCCGGGCCACGTCGTCGCCCATGCCGATCTCGTCGCCGTAGTAGAGGAACGGCGTCCCTGGGAAGGAGAAGAGGATGGCGTGGAGCAGCTCGATCCGCGGGCGGCTGTTGGCGACGAGCGGCGCGAGGCGACGGCGGATCCCGAGGTTGAGCCGGGCGCGCGCGTCGCGCGCGTAGGCAAGCACCATGTAGCTCCGCTCGTCCTCGGTCACCATCTCCAGCGTCAGCTCGTCGTGGTTGCGCAGGAAGAGCCCCCACTGGCAGCTCTCCGGGATGGCCGGCGTCTGCGCGATGATCTCGGCGATCGGCTCGGCGTCCTCCCGCCGCAACCCCATGAAGAGCCGGGGCATCAGCGGGAAGTGGAAGGCCATGTGGCACTCGTCCCCGTCGCCGAAGTAGGCGCGGACGTCGCGGGGCATCTGGTTGGCCTCGGCGAGGAGGAGGCAGCTCGGGTCGTGCGCCTGGATCTCGGCCCGGATCCGCTTGATCACGCGGTGGGTCTCCGGGAGGTTCTCGCAGCTCGTGCCGTCGCGCTCCACCAGGTACGGGATGGCGTCGAGCCGGAAGCCATCCACGCCGATCTCCAGCCAGAAGCGCATCACCTCGACGACCGCGTCGATCACCGCGGGGTTCTCGAAGTTGAGGTCTGGCTGGTGGCTGAAGAAGCGGTGCCAGTAGAAGGCGCGCGCCTCGGGATCCCAGGTCCAGTTGGAGCGCTCGGTGTCGAGGAAGATGATCCGCGCGTCCTTGTAGAGCGCGTCGGTGTCGCTCCAGACGTACCAGGCGCGCTCGGCCGAGCCCGCCGGCGCCTTGCGCGCGCGCTGGAACCACGGGTGCTGGTCCGAGGTGTGGTTGACCACGAGCTCGATCAGCACCGCGATGCCACGCAGGTGTGCCTCGTCGACCAGGTGACGGAACTGGTCGAGCGTCCCGTAGGCGGGGTGGACGTCGAGGTAGTCCGCGATGTCGTAGCCGTCGTCGCGGAGCGGGGAGGGGAAGAAGGGGAGCAGCCAGAGGCAGGTGATGCCGAGCTCCTGCAGGTAGTCGAGCTTCGACGCGAGCCCCGGGATGTCGCCGATCCCGTCGCCGGTGGAGTCGAAGAACGCCTTGACGTGCGTCTCGTAGACGATCGCGTCCTTGAACCAGCCCGGCTCGCGCAGGAAGAGGCTCATCGTCGACGAGCCTATCCCAGCGGCGCGGGCCGTCGCGCGCCAACTGGGGCGGACCCACGACGGGGCTGGGGTTCACGGCTCGAGTTGTCTGCCCGGCGGCATCATGTTCTAGAGGAGGGCTGGACCCGCAAGGAGGCGTTCATGAAGGCCTTTCTCAGGTTCGCGCTCCTCTTCGCGGCAGCCCTCGGCGGAATCGCGTGGGGCGCGTCCACGCTCCTCAACCGGCGGGCCCTCACGTGGGCGGAGCGCGACATGGCGGCGCGTGCGAGGCTCGCGCTCTCCGGCGCGCGCCCGGCGCTCTCGGAGGCGGACTCGACCGGAACGCGGCGGGTCGTGGACGCCCTCGTGCGGGACGAGCGGCTGATGGGCGCCGCGGTCTGCACGCGCGACGGGCTGACCGTGGCGGCGAGCCTCGCCTTCCCCGTGGACTACGGCTGCGACCAGCTCCCGAAGGATTCGCTCGCCCCGGGCAAGAGCGGCTGGGATCTCGCGGCGACGCGCCCGACAGGATCGGTTCACGTCTCCGTGCTGTCCGTCGAGGAGGAGGGGAACGGCGACCGGGTCCTCGTGATGGTCCACGACATGAGCTTCGTCGACCGGCGCGCCGACACCACGCGGCGCTTCACCTTCTTCGCCTTCGCCCTCGTCGGGCTGGTCGGCGCGGTCGCGGCCAGGGCCGTCGCGAGGTTCACCTGGCGGACCTGGACCGATGAGCTGCGGCGGCTCCTGGCGGCGCCGTTCTCCATGGACGAGGCGACGCCCACGGCCAGGCGCTTCCAGCCGCTGCTCAGTGACGTTCGAGACCTGGTCTCGACGCTGACGGCCGAGGAGTCCCGCGGCGGCGCGGCCTGGACCCCGGAGCGGCTGCGCCAGGTGCTGCACCGGAACCTGCGCGGCGAGGGGATCGTCGTGGTCGCCAACCGGGAGCCGTACATCCACGATCGGGGGGAGGACGGCTCCATCCGGGTCCTCCACCCTGCCTCGGGGCTCGTCACCGCGCTGGAGCCGGTGATGCGCGCCTGCTCCGGGACCTGGATCGCCCACGGCAGCGGAACGGCCGACCGCGAAACGGTGGACGGCCGCGACCGCGTTCGCGTCCCACCGGGTGAGGAGGCCTACTCGCTCCGCCGGATCTGGCTCACGAAGGAGGAGGAGAAGGGCTTCTACTACGGCTTCGCCAACGAGGGGCTCTGGCCGCTCTGCCACATCGCCCACACGCGCCCGGAGTTTCGCGTCCAGGACTGGGAGCACTACAAGCGGGTGAACCGGCGGTACGCGGAGGCGGTGGCGCAGGAGGCCGACGTCCCCGACCCGATCGTCCTGGTGCAGGACTACCACTTCGCGATGCTGCCGAAGTACCTGCGCGAGCTCCGCCCGCGCGCGACGATCCTCACCTTCTGGCACATCCCCTGGCCCAACGCCGAGCGGTTCGGGATCTGTCCGTGGGAGCGCGAGATCCTGGAGGGGATGCTCGGCGCGAGCATCATCGGCTTCCACACGCAGGCCCACTGCAACAACTTCGTCGAGGCGATCGATCGCTTCCTGGAGTCGCGCATCGACCGCGAGCGCCAGTCCGTGGTGCTGGGCGGGCGGGAGACGCTCGTCCGCGCCTACCCCATCTCGATCGAGTGGCCCAGCCACTGGGCGGCCGGGACCCCGCCGGCGGCGGAGTGCCGGGAGGCGGTGCGCAAGGAGCTGGGGCTCGCGCCAGGCGTCGTGCTCGGCGTCGGGGTGGACCGGATCGACTACACGAAGGGGATTGAGGAGCGACTGCTCGCGGTCGAGCGCTTCCTCGAGCGCTACCCGTCGTGGGTGGGACGGTTCACCTTCGCCCAGGTGGGCGCCCCGAGCCGGACGGTCATAGAGGCCTACCGCGCGCTCAACGAGCGGGTGGAGGCGCTCGCGGAGCGGATCAACGCCCGCTTCGCGAGGCCAGGCTGGCGCCCGATCGCGCTGATGCGCCGCCACCACGAGCCGCCGGCGATCTTCAGGCTCTACCGCGCGGCCGACCTCTGCTACGTGTCGAGCCTTCACGACGGCATGAACCTCGTGGCGAAGGAGTTCGTCGCGAGCCGTGAGGACCTGCGCGGCGTCCTGATCCTGTCGCGCTTCACCGGCGCCGCCCGCGAGCTCACCGAGGCGCTGGTGGTCAACCCCTACGACATCGACGCGGCGGCCGCCGCCATCGCCGCGGCGGTGACGATGGCACCGGAGGAGCAGGAGGAGCGCATGCGCGCGATGCGCTCGGTCGTCGCCGAGCTGAACGTCTACCGCTGGGCGGGCAAGATGCTGCTCGACGCGACGCAGGACCAGGAGGCAGGAGCGGCTGGCGACGCGGCTCTCCGGCGGCCCCGGCGGAGCGAGCGCGTGAGGGACATCCTGTCGCTCGCGGCGAGGCGCGTGCTCGCCGGGCTCGCGAGCCCCGGCACGCTCGTCGTCCTCGACTTCGACGGGACCCTCGCGCCGCTCGTCCGCGACCGGGGCAAGGTGCGGATGTCCTCGCGGACGCGACGCCTCGTGGCCGCGCTGGCGCCGAGCCGCGACGTGGCCGTGCTCTCCGGGCGCGCGCTCACCGACCTCGCGGAGAAGATGGAGGGGGTCCCGGTGCGCTGGCTCGTGGGCGGGCACGGCGCGGAGTGGCCCGGCGAGCCGACCTCGCGAGCCCTCGTCCGTCGGGTCGCCGGGTGGCGACGCGAGCTCGAGGCGCGGCTCGCGGGGGTGGACGGCGTCGACATCGAGGACAAGGAGGTCTCCCTGTCGATCCACTGGCGAGCTGCGCGGAGCCCCGCCAGCGCTGCCGCCGCGGTCGAGGCGGCGGCTGCAGGGCTCCCGGGGGCGGCGCTGATCGGGGGGAAGCGGGTCCTCAACGTGGTGCCGGCCGGGGCGCCCGACAAGGGCGGCGCGCTCGCCCGCCTGGTCGCGGTCTCGCGCTGCGAGCGCGTGATCTTCGTGGGAGACGACGTGACCGACGAGGCCGCCTTCAGGGAGCCGCTCTCCGTCCCGTCCGTCATGGTCCGCGTCGGCCGCGCGCGGAGCAGCGCGGCGGCGTACTTCGTCAAGCGGCGCGCCGACGTGGATCGGCTGCTGGAGCGGCTGGCCGTGCCCGCGTCGCGCGCCAGCTGAGCGCCTTTACAATTCCACGCCCGCCCGGTTGACTGCGGGGCCCATGGAAACGCCAGCGCCGCGCGTCCACTACGCCTGGATCATCGTCGCCACCGGGACGCTCTGCGTCTTCGCGGGGCTCGGCCTCGGGCGCTTCGCGCTCGGGATGATGCTCCCGTCCATGGCCGCGTCGCTGAGCTTCGGCTACTCCGAGATCGGCTGGGTGGGGACGGGCAACTTCGTCGGCTACCTCGTCGCGGTGCTGGTCTGCGGGCCGCTCTCGGCGCGGCTCGGCCCGCGCAGGCTCGTCTTCGCCGCGCTGCTGCTCATGGCCGCGACGATGCTGCTCATCGCTCGCGCCCACTCGTTCGCCCCCGTCTTCGTCCTGTACGCGCTCACCGGCTTCGGCAGCGGCGCCGTAAACGTGCCGGTGATGGGGCTCGTGGCCCGCTGGTTCGCGAGCACGATCCGGGGCCGGGCCGCCGGCTTCGTCGTCATCGGCAGCGGCTTCGCCATCATCCTCTCGGGCTGGCTCATCCCGTACGTGAACCGCCGGGCGGGGGCCGAGGGCTGGCGCACGAGCTGGACGGTGCTCGCGGTGATCATCCTGGTGGTCGCCGCCGTCGCGGTCGCCCTGCTCCGCGACCGGCCGGAGGATCGCGGCCTCTCCGTCCTCGGCCGCCCCGCGCCGGCCCACCCGGCCGCGGCGCCGCGCCCGTCGTCGCCCCACTTCTCGAGCTTCCGGAGCCCGGCGGTCTGGCTGCTCGGCGTCATCTACTACCTGTTCGGCTTCACGTACGTGATCTACGTGACCTTCTTCGTCACCTCGCTGGTGAAGGAGCGCGGCTTCTCGGAGGCGATCGCCGGAGGCTTCTGGTCGGTCATAGGCCTCCTGAGCCTCTTCTCGGGGCCGGTCTTCGGGACACTCTCCGACCGGCTCGGCCGCGAGGCCGGCCTCGTCATCGTGTTCGGGCTGCAGGCGGCCGCCTACCTGCTCGTCGCGCTGCCGCTGCCAGACACGGCGCTCTACCTCTCCATCGCCTGCTTTGGCGTGGTGGCCTGGTCGATCCCGTCGATCATGCTGGCCGCTGTCAGCGACCAGGTCGGCCCCGAGCACGCGCTCTCGGCCTTCGGCTTCATCACGTTCATCTTCGGGCTGGGGCAGATCATGGGGCCGGCGGTGGCCGGGGCGCTCGCCGAGCGGACGGGCAGCTTCCGCTCGAGCTTCGGCCTCGCGGCCGCGCTCGCGGTGCTCGCGATCGTGCTGACGATGCGGCTGCGGAGGCCAGCCCCGTAGACCAGCCCCTCATCGCCGATGCAGCAGGCAGGTGCGGGTGAGCCCCCCGGGATCGCCGCTAGCGGCGCTTCGGCTTCCAGGTGCCGACGGTCGTCGGCTTGCGGGGGCTGGAGCCCTCGTGGCCGCCGCCCTGTCCGCCTGACGCCGGGCGGGCTGAGCCGCTCGCGGGCTTCCGGGACGAGCCCTGCGAAGAGCCCTGGCCTGCCGACCCGCGCCGCTCGTTGTGGGCCGCGGCGCGCCGCCGGTTCCGGTTGAAGCCGGCCGGCTGTGCGTTCGCGCCCGGCATCGCCTGCCCCTCGGCGGCGCGCTTCAGCTCCGACTTGAAGATCTCGGAGTCACGCGGGACCTCGTGGCGGGGGATCTGCTTGCGCGTCAGCCGCTCGATGTCGCGGAGCTGCACCTGCTCGTCGGGCGCCGCGAAGCTGGAGGCGCGCCCGCTGGCCTCCATGCGCGCCGTGCGGCCGATCCGGTGGACGTAGTCCTCCGGGACGTGGGGCAGGTCGAAGTTCACGACGTGGCCGATCTCGGCGACGTCGATGCCGCGCGCGGCGATGTCGGTGGCGACGAGCACGCGGTAGCTGCCGTCCTTGAAGCCGTCGAGCGCCATGCGCCGCTGCGCCTGGGAGCGGTCTGCGTGGATCCGCGCCGACTTGTGGCCGACCCGCTGGAGCACCTTCCAGACCTTGTCGGCACGCCGCTTGGTGCGCGTGAAGACGAGGGTGGAGAGCTCGTCGAGCTCGAGGAGCGCCAGCAGGAGCGGAAGCTTCTCCTCCTGGCCTGCGAGGAAGAGCCGCTGCTCGGCCCGCTCGGCGGTCGTGCCGGAGCGGACCACCTCGACGCGGACGGGCTCGTGCTGGAAGGCGCGGGCGAACTCGCCCACCTCGCCCCCGATGGTCGCGGAGAAGAGGAGCGTCTGCCGCATCTTCGGGAGCCGCTGCAGGATCTTGGTGAGCTGGGGCTTGAACCCCATGTCGAGCATCCGATCGGCCTCGTCCAGGACGAGGATCTCGATCTTGTCGAGCTTCGCGGAGCCCTTCTGGATGTGGTCCACGAGCCGGCCCGGCGTCGCGATGATCACCTCGTGGTCGCGCAGCTGCGAGGACTGGTTCCCCATCCCGACGCCGCCGATGACGACGGCGCCCCGGATGTGGCGCGCCTTGCCGAAGCGCTCGAGCTGCTCTGCGATCTGGAGCGCCAGCTCGCGCGTCGGCGCGAGGACGAGCGCGCGAGGTCCCGGGGGCGCGGTGCGGGCGGAGAGCCGCTCGATGATGGGCAGCAGGAACGCGGCCGTCTTGCCGGTCCCGGTGGCGGCGGCGCCGATCACGTCCTTGCCGGCGAGCGCAGGCGGGATGGCCTGGGCCTGGATGGGCGTGGGCGCCTCGAACCCTGCGCGGGTGAGGGCGGAGAGCGTCTTCTCGGAGAGCTTCAGGTCAGCAAAGGTAGTCAAGGTGTGGGGCTTATAGCCCGCTGGGATGCCGGGCACCACCTCCCTCACCGCCAACGGGGGGGGGCCGAAGGGACGCACCCCGATTCGAACTTCGGATAGAGTCGCGCGCCATGAACAGGTTGATCGCGGCCCTCGCCGCCGCCGCTCTAGCCAGCGCCGCCTACGCAGCGTCGACGCCCGAGGAGATCACGTTCGAGGCGACGAGGGCTGGCAGCGTGAAGTTCCCGCACAAGCTCCACGCCGCGCGCGGCTGCAGGTCCTGCCACCCGGCCGCTCCCGGCAAGCTCGGCCTCGACCGGGACAAGGCGCACGCGCTCTGCAAGGCGTGCCACGAGAAGGTGTCGAAGGGCCCCACCAAGTGCGACGGGTGCCACAGGCGCTGAGCGGCGCCAGCGGCGACCTTCTCGTCGCTCACCCGCCGCCGTCTCGTCGCATCCCCCGGCAGGCCACGACGTCGGCGCCCTGCTCGCCCAGCAGGTCCTTCAGCAGAACGCTCCCGCGCTCGACGGGTGCCTCGACGCGGAGCGCATGGATGATCCGCGCCGCTTCGCGCACGCGCTCCTTCGGCAGCTGGCTCGTGACCTTGACCGGCAGCCTGGCCCAGCGAGCGCCGGAGATCGCGACGGTCGTCGAGAGCGCGCGGCGGGGGTCGGTGAACTCCTGGCGGGCGTACTTCGCCCCCCGGTCGCACGCGTTCCCCTGGACCTCCACGATCTCCCGCCCCTCGTGCGTGAGCAGGAGCGGGCAGCCGATCGGGCAGCCGATGCAGACGAAGGCCCTCGTCTCGGTCACGGCTGCACCTCCCCGGCGGGGCTGATGTCGACGCGCAGCGCGTCGCCGTGGAAGCGGTCGAGGAGGTCGGGCTTGAGCTTGAGGACGATCGTCTCGGCGGGGACGACGAAGGGGAGCTTCTTCTCCACCAGGTCGCCCACCTTCATCACGCACGGGCGCATCGGTTCGCGGCAGCGCATGTAGACGGTCTGCTCGCGTCCCGGGGCGAGCGTCTGCGGCACGCAGTAGCTGACGTTGCGGCCGGGGACGAGCCGGATGTTGTCCCTGGGGCGGCGGACGCCGCGCGAGTGCTCGCCTGCGAAGCCGCCGGTGAGCAGCGCCTCGGCGCTGACGTAGTCGACGAGGTCGTGGACGTGCAGGACGTTGCCGCAGGCGAAGACCCCCGGCAGGCTCGTCATCATCGTGGACGAGACGAGCGGCCCGCCGGTGCCCGGATCGATCGCGACGCCCAGCCCGTGCGACAGCTCGTTCTCCGGGATCAGGCCGATCGAGAGGAGGAGCGTGTCGCAGGCCACGTCGCGCTCCTGCGAGAGGTCGGGCACGCCTCCGGGTGCCGGCGCCACCGTCACCTTCTCGACCCGGTCGCGCCCGTGGATCCCGGTCACGGTGGTGGAGAGGTGGAGCGGGATGCCGAAGTCGTCCAGGCACTGGACGACGTTGCGGGTGAGGCCGTTGGAGTAGGGCTGCAGCTCGAAGACGCCGACCACCTCGCACCCCTCGAGCGTCAGCCTGCGCGCCATGATGAGGCCGATGTCGCCGGAGCCGAGGATGGCGATCCGCTTGCCCGGCAGGAGCCCCATCAGGTTCACGAGCTTCTGCGCGAGGCCGGCGGTGAGGACGCCGGCGGGGCGCGTGCCGGGGATCCGTATGGCGCCGCGCGTCCGCTCGCGGCAGCCCATCGCGAGGATCACGGCACCCGCGTCCACCGTCTCGATCCCGTGCCCCTCGCGCATCACGCGGACGCGGTGGCGGCCGTCGCTGTCGAGCGCGATGCCGGAGACGTACGACCGGGTGACGAGGTCGACGTCCTGGTCGATCGCCTTCTCGACGAAGCGCTCGGCGTACTCGGGACCGGTCAGCTCCTGCTTCAGGAAGTGCAGGCCGAAGCCGGAGTGGATGCACTGCAGGAGGATGCCGCCCGCCTCGGGCTCGCGGTCGAGGAGCAGGACGCGCTCCGCGCCGGCGTCGCGCGCGCCGAGTGACGCGGCCAGCCCGGCCGGGCCGCCGCCGACCACCACCACGTCGTAGCGTCGCTGGAGGCGGTCCAGCGCCATCAGGGCTCCCCCTCCGGGCTCCCGGGGGGCGCCGGAGCGACCTCCATCGGCCGGACGATCCACGAGCCGCCGCCGCGCTTGGTCACCTCGTGGAGCGGCACGCCGAGCCGGCCCGCCAGGAGCTCCATGCAGCGCGTGGTGCAGAAGCCGCCCTGGCAGCGCCCCATGCCCGCGCGGCTGCGGAACTTGAGGCCGTCCAGGGTGACGGCGCCGTGATCGATCGCCTCGTGGATCTCCGCCTCGGTCACCAGCTCGCAGCGGCAGACGACCTTGGCGAAGCGCGGGTCCTCCGCGGCTAGCGCCTCCTGCTCCTCCTGCGTGCGCTGCGCGAAGCGGGTGGGGCCGGCGACGATGGGCCTGTAGCCGTCGCGCGGCACGAGCTCGAGCCCCTCCTTCGCCAGGATCCCCTCCACGTATTCGGCGATGGCGGGGGCGGCCGTGAGTCCGGGCGACTGGATCCCCGCCACGTTCACGAAGCCCTTCACCGCGGTCGGTCCGATGACGAAGTCGTTCGTGCTGCTCACGGCGCGCAGCCCCGCGAACGCGGTGATGGCGTCGCGCGGGTCGATGGCCGGGCAGAGCGCGCGCGCCGCGGCGAAGACCGCGTCCGCACCCCTGGCGCTGGTCGACACGTCGCCGCGGTCCTGTACGTCCTCGGCCGTGGGGCCGACCATGATCGTGCCGTCGAAGGTGGGGATGATGAGCGTGCCCTTGGTCACCTTCGTCGGCAGCGGGAAGATGAGCCGCCGGACGAGCCCCATGAGCCGCTTGTCGAGCATGTACTCCTCGCCCTTGCGAGGGCGGATCTGGAAGTCGTCGAGCCCGACCATCCGCGCGACGAGGTCCGAGGCGACGCCGGTGGCATTTATGACGAAGCGGGACTCCAGCGTGCCGCCGGGGACGCGGACGGCGAGCCGCTCGCCCCGCGGCTCGATCCCGAGCACGGGGCTCTGAACCCGGAGCTCGACGCCGTTCTGGCGCGCGCACTCCACGAGGGCGAAGGCGAACTCGTAGGGGTTGATGACGCCGGCCGACGGGGCGTGGAGCGCGCCGAGCAGGTGGCGCGACAGGTTCGGCTCCTCGCGCCGCAGCCTCGCCTGGTCCCACAGCTCCAGCCCCGGGACCCCCTTCGCGTCACCCTGGTCCTTCAGCCGCCGCAGCACCTCCAGCTCCGGCTCGCTCTGGGCGACGTTGAGCTGGCCGATCCGGCGGAAGCCGAAGTGGAGCTCGCCGGAGAGCCCGTCGAAGGCCGCGTTGCCAGGGACGACCAGCCGCCCCTTGAGCGTGTCCAGTGAGGTGTCGTGGCCGGGGTGGATGATCCCGCTGTTGGTCTTGCTCGTGCCGAAGCCGACCTCCGCCTCCTTCTCGATCAGCGCCACGCGGAGCCGGTGGCGCGAGAGCTGGCGCGCGATGGCGCCGCCGACCACACCGGCCCCGAGGATCAGCACGTCGTATGGCTGGCCCAATCCGCCCTCCCGCCGGGATTGTCGCCGACGCGAGGGCCGCGCGGAAGGCGGGGAGGGGCACAAGGCGCTTCCGCGGCCAGCGGTCGCAGCGCCCCGTGGCGGCGTGCAGCGTTCCGTGCTCTCCTCGACGAAGCCATGGCGCCCTCCTCGCACCCGCCCGCCGCGAGCGACGTGAAGCGCGCCTCCTTCTTCGACGGCATCGGCTACTCGTCGGTCTGGGAGGACGAGCGGATCGTCGACGAGGGGCTTCGTCCGGCCGCCGGCGAGCGCGCCCTCTCCATCACCTCCGGCGGCTGCACCGCGCTGCAGCTCCTGCTCCACGACGTCGCCGAGGTCGTCTCGATCGACTTCAACCCGCACCAGACGGAGCTCCTGGCGCTCAAGGCAGCGGCGATCCGGGCGCTCGACGAGCCCGGGCTCTGGATCCTCCTGGGGCTGCGAGAGGGCGGTGATCGAGCGGCGCTCTACGCGCAAGTCCGGGAGGCGCTGGCTCCGGCCTCGCGAGGGTACTGGGACGCGAGGCCGGAGGTGATCGCCCGCGGCGCCGGCCTCGCCGGCAGGCAGGACCGCTACCTCCACGCGGTCGGGCGGGTCGTCGGGCTGCTGCAGGGAGCGCGGCGCGTCGAGAGGCTGCTCGAGTCCAGGGGCGGCGAGGAGCAGCGGCGCTTCTACGAGGAGGAGTGGAACGGCCCGGTCTGGCGCGCCGTCTGCGGCCTCGTCTTCAGCCGCTTCGTCCTCGACCGCGCCTTCGACCCCGCGCACTTCGCCTTCGCCCGCGAGGGCTCGCCGTCGAGGCGCTTCCGGGTGGAGGTCGAGCGCTTCCTGCGCGAGGTGCCTGTCCACGACAACTTCTACCTCCACTACCTCTTCCGCCGGACCTACGCCGACGACGCACGCTGCCCCGCCTGGCTCCGGCGCGGCGCGCCCGCGAGGCTCAGGCAGCGCCTGGATCGGCTCGTGCCGGTCACCGGCGACGTCGAGGCCTGGATCGCAGCGGCGCCGGACGCGAGCGTTGACGTCTTCAACCTGTCCAACGGCTTCGACTGGATGCCGGAGGAGCGGTTCACGTGGTTTCTCGGAGAGCTCGTCCGCGTGGCCCGGCCCGGAGCGCGGGCGTGCTGGTGGTCGAACCTGGTCAACGTGCGGCGCGAGCCGCCGCCGGGACGCTTCCCCGAGGTGGTCGTCGACGTGGAGCGGGGGCGCGACCTCGACCGGCGCTGCCGGACCCCGGGCTACTCGGGCTGCGTCGTCGCCGCGATTCGGAAGTGAGGCACTGGTGGAGCGCTTCATCGACTGGCTCTACGGAAGCTCCATCGGCCGACTCCTGCGGCCGCTCTTCACCCGCTCGCGCCTGCTCCATGCCCTCGTCGGCCTGATCGCGCGGTCGCGCCTCTCGCGCCCGCTCGTCCCATGGATGGTCCGGCGTTACGGGATCGACCTCGGGGAGGCGCTCGTCCCGCCGGGCGGGTACCCGACGCTCGACGCGCTCTTCACGCGCTCGCTCCTCCCCGGCTCCCGTCCGGTCGATCCCGATCCGTCTTCGCTCGCCTCGCCGGCCGACGGGAGGCTGCTCGTCGTAGGCCCGATCGACGAGGGGCTCCGGCTCTCGGTGAAGGGGGTCTCCTTCTCGGTGCGGGAGCTCGTGGCCGATCCGGCGCTCGCGCGCGGGTTGATGGGCGGTGCCGCCGCCGTCTTCCGCCTCTACGCAGCCGACTGCCACAGGCTCTTCTTCCCGTGTGCCGGAGTGCCAGCCGCTCCCCGGCCCGTGCCGGGCGGGTACGAGTCGGTCAGCCCCCGGCCAGGGAACGACCTGCCCTTCTACGTCCTGAACCGGCGCACCGTGACGACCCTCGAGACCGGGAGATTCGCGCGGCTGGTCTTCGTCGACGTGGGTGGCTTCCTCGTCGGCACGATCCGCCACCTCGCGCCTCCGGGCGTCCGGGTCGAGAAGGGGGCGCCCCGCAGCCTCTTCCGGTTTGGCGGCTCGACGCTGGTCCTGCTGGCGCCGGAGGGGGCGGTCGAGTGGGATCGCGCGATCCTGGCCGCCAGCGCGCGCGGCGAGGAGACGCCGGTCCGGATCGGGCAGGCGATCGGCCGCGCGCCGCGCTGAGGTTACGCACCGGGGCCGCCCCCTCACCCTTCCCTCTCCCCCGGTGGGGGAGAGGGAAAGCGTCCGTCAGTGCGGCCGCGCGGTCGCAGCGGCCGCAGGTGGACGAGCAGGAGAGGCGTTAGGAAGAGGTCGGCGATCACCGCCGCGGCGAGCGTCGCGGCGATGAGCGACCCCAGCCTGGCCGGCCCGAGAAAGGACGACGCCAGGAGGAGGGCGAAGCCGGCCGAGACGGCGACGCCGGAGAGGAGCATCGGCGCCCCCACCTCGCCGACCGTCTTCAGGGTGGCCTCGAGGTGGGGCTCCGTCCCCGCGCCGCGGGCCGCGGCCGCGGCGTGGTGCGCGCGGAAGCGGGTCAGGAGCTGGATGGTGTCGTCGTCTGCGATGACGAGCGTGATGGCGAAGGCCATCACCGTCACCGGCGAGAGCGGGATGCCGGTCGCCCCCATGAACGCCAGCACCAGCAGCACCGGCGACGCGTTGGGGACGAGCGCCACGAGCCCGAGCCTCCAGGAGCGCAGGGCAGCGCTCATCAGGAGGACGGAGAGCAGGATCGCGCCGCCGAAGCTCGCGGCGAGGCCGGTCAGCAGCTGGTCGTTGACGTCCTTGAAGAGCCGGAGCTGTCCGGTCACCGAGAGCCGGAGCCCGGCGTCACCGGTCGCCGCCAGCGCCGCCCGCTCTCCCGCCACCCAGCGCTCGGTGGCGGCGACGATCTCCCCGGTCCTCCCGACACCCACGTCGAGCGCGCGCCCCACCGCCGCGAGCGAGCGCCGATCCGGCGAGAGGACGTCGAGCGTCGCGCGCGAGTCGCCCAGCGCGGCGAGGAGCTGCGCCGCCCCCTCCGGAGACTCCGGGAGCCCGTCCCCGGCTCGTCCCCGGCGACCAGCGCCTGGACCGGGCGGAGGAAGTCGGCGAGCGAGTTGGCCTGCCGGATCTCCGGGAACGAGCGGAGGTAGGCGGCCGCCCGCTCCGCGAGCCGGATCGCCGCGGGGTCGAGCGCGCCCCCTGGCGCCGCCGCCTCGACGTGGATCGCCACCGGGACGAGGCCGCCGACCGCAGCCTCGGCGCGGGCGATCTCCGCCGCGATGTCGGAGCCCGGTCTGAGGTCGTCGAAGACGCGGTACTCGAT
Source organism: uncultured delta proteobacterium (assembly GCA_963845515.1). Lineage (GTDB taxonomy): Bacteria > Myxococcota > Myxococcia > Myxococcales > Anaeromyxobacteraceae > DATIVK01. Next base: position 6,717 of record CAWJSR010000035.1, on the reverse strand, counting down.
CCGGACGCGGGAGGCGAAGAGCGCGGCGAGGGCGAGCACGAGCGCCGCGCCCGCGAGGATCCGCCGGGGGTGTTCGATCGACTGGCGGGCCATCCACCCGGCAACGTCGCCGGCGAGCTGGATGGGGCGCGGGGCAGGGCGGGGCGGCGGCGCCCGGCGGACGAGGGCGCGGAGCACGAGCGGGAGGACCAGCGCGTTCGCGAGCCACGCGAGCAGCATGGCGATGGCCGTCAGGATCGCGAACTGGATCACCGCCGTCATGCGGACCGCGACCAGCGTCAGGAAGCCCGCGGCGAGCACCAGCTCGGTGACGAGGCAGGGGAGCACCGTCCGGCCAGCAGCGCGCGGCGAGCGCGTCCGCTGGGGACGCCCCCGCCCGCAGCTCCGCGGCGTGCTCGGAGACGATGTGGACCGTGTCGGCGACCGACACGATCACCACCACCACCGGCATGATCGCCCATGAGCATCCCGAGCGGCCAGCCGAGCAGGCCGAGCGCGCCGTAGGACCAGGTGAGCGAGGCGAGGATGGCCGCGAGCCCCGCGGCGGCCGCGGCGACCGTCCTGAACGCCAGCCCGAGGAGCAGCAGGACGGCGAGGACGGCGGCCGGCACGAGCCGCGACACGTCCTCGTTCACGAGGGCCGCGATCCTGGCGCGCACCGCGGGGAGGCCGGAGAGGGTGAGGGTCTGGCCAGGCCGCTCGTGGCGCGCGAGCAGCGCGCGTGCGCCGCGGACGAAGTCCTGCCGCCCCCGATCGCTGCCCGCCGCCTCCCGATCGAGATCGGCGAGGATCGCGACGCTCCGGCCACCGGGGGTGAAGAGGTTCCACCCCAGGAGCCTGTCCGCGGCGGCGGCGGCGGCGCGCCGCTCCAGCTCCGGCCCCGGCAGGCCGGGCGGGAGGACCGGCTCGCGCGAAGGGCCGAACGGGGTGGCGACCGCGTGCTGCACGGAGGCCGGCCCGACGACGCGGGTGACGTGCGGCAGCTTCGCGAGGTCCGCCTCGAGCGCCCCCAGCCGCGTGAGCGCGGCGGGCGTGAAGAGCTCGTCCGCTGCGACGATGACCATCGCCCGGGAGTCCTCGCCAGGGAATTGCTCCTTGAAGCGGTCGTAGTCGTCGCGGGCAGCGTCCCAGATCGGGAAGAGCTGCTCGAGCGAGAAGTCGGGGCGGACGCGGGTTGCGGCTGCTCCGAGCACGAGCGTCAGGGCGATCGCGGCGGCAGCGAACGGCGCGGGCCGGGCCGCGAGTCGGGCGTAGAGCCGCTCCACTCGTCCGCGTTCGTCGTTCACGTTCACGCTACGAGTATCATGCACGGGAGGGAGGGCGAGCCATGGGCGAGCCGAGGGTGGACCCCGTAGGGGCGGAGGGGATCGAGGAGTTCGTCGATCTCGCCGGAGCGCTGCGCGCCGGGGACGCCGACTACGTCCCGCCCTTCCGGAGCTCGATCGTCGCCGAGGTCGGGGGTGCCGCCGTGCCCGGCGGAGCGATCCAGCCGTTCGTCGCCAGGCGCGGCACGAGCGCGGTGGGGCGAGTGGCGGCGCTCGTTCACCCGGGGCTCGTCGACGCGCACGGGCGGCCGGTCGGTCAGGTCGGGTTCTACGAGTGCGCCGACGACTCGGCCGCGGCCGCTGCCCTCCTGGAGGCAGCGCTGGGCTGGCTCCGTGCGCGCGGCTGCTCGCGCGCGGTCGGTCCGATGAACGGCGGCGCGCACCGGGCGCATCGCCTGCTCGTCGCCGGCTTCGCGTCCGACCCGTACCTCTTCGAGCCGCGCACTCCGCCCCGCTACGTCGCCCACTTCGAGGCCGCCGGCTTCGCGCCCATCTTCCGCTGGGCGTCGCACGAGCCAGACCGGGCGGCGGTCGCGGCTCGGGCGCAGCGCCTCGAGAGGGTGGCAGGTCGGAGCGGGCTCAGGCTCGTGCCGATCGTCTCGCGCGATCCCTCCGAGGTGCTTCCGCGCCTGCACCCGCTGCTCGATCGCGCCTGGGCCGGCTACCCGGGGTACGTGCCGTTCTCGATCGGCGAGCTCGCGATGCTGTTCGGGCCGCTCCTCTGCATCCTCCCGCCAGAGCACCTCTACCTGGTGCAGGACGCCCGGGGGCGCGACGTGGGGTTCGGCTACATGCTGCCCGACTGGATCGACGAGGTCCGCGCGCTGCGCGGCGACCCGAGCGGCTGGGGGAGCTGGACCGCCAGGCCGCTCCCGAAGCGGGTCGTCATGCACACCATCGCGCTCGCGCCCGAGGCACGCCACGGGGCCGCGGCGGGGGGGCTCGCCGCGCTCGGCTGCCGGATCGCGCTGGAGGCCGGCTACGAGCGCTTCCTGATGGCCCTCTCGCGCGAGGACTTCCGCGCCCACGTCCGGCACCTGCCCGCGACGCGCGCGTACGCGCTCTACGGCCGCGGGATCTGACCGGTCGTCCCGAGCCGCCGCACGGTGCCGGCCGCGCCGTCCAGCTCCACGAGCTCGCCGTCGGCGATGAGCCGCGTCGCGCCGGCGACCCCGACGATCGTGGGGATCCCCAGCTCGCGCCCCACGATGGCCGTGTGCGAGAGCGGGTTCCCGCGCTCCGCGACGAGCCCGGCGGCGCCCGCCATCAGGAAGATCCAGCCCGGGTCCGTGGTGGAGGCCACCAGCACCTCGCCGTCGATCACGCGCTGGCTGCGCGCGTCGAGCACCACCCGCGCCGGTGCCCGGGCGCGTCCAGGGCAGCAGCCGATGCCGGTCAGCAGCTCGGGCGAGGCGCCGTCCGGCGGGAGCGCCAGCTCGTCGGCGCGCGCCGAGACGATCCCTCGAACGCTCAGCCGCGGCGGCGGCGCGCGCTCCTCGTAGCGGCTCCACTCGGCCTTGCGCAGGGCCGCCAGCGCCCTCAGGTCGCGGGTGATCGCGTGGCCCCGCACGGCGCCGTCCAGCTCGTCCACGGTGAGCCATAGGAGATCGCCCGGAGCGTCGAGGAGTGCCGCCCGGGCGAGCTGGCGCCCGAGGGCGCGGAAGAGCCGCTTCGCGAGGCCGAACCCGCCGGCGCGGGCGAGGCGCAGCGACTCCCGCCGGCGCACGCCGCTCCGCCAGTGCCGGGCGACCAGGCCGAAGAGGGCACGCCTGGCTGGATGCCAGGCGAGCGCGCTCCGGACGCTCGCCTCGGCGGCGTCGCGAGCAGCCGTCGAGGCAGCTCCCGGCCGCGCCGGGCCGGCGCCAAAGGCGAGCGGCGTTCCGCATGGCGGTGACGAGCTGCTCGGGGGCCTCGACCATGCTGGGAGTCTCGAGCTTCAGCTCCTCCAGCGTCCGGTCGCCGTACCTGGCCAGGTGGAGCTCGATGCAGCCCAGCACCGCGGCCGCCTCCGGGAGGCGCTGCAGCTCCGCCCAGACCTCGGCCGCTGGCGCCTCCGACTCGAGGAGGGCGCGCAGCGCGGGGTGCTCCACGGCGAGCCTCGCGACGGCGGCGACGGAGGCGAGCGGCGCGAGGCTCTCGACGTCGCGGATCCCGATGAGGAGGGCGTCGCGGACGGCGCCCGCGTCGCCCACGCCCCACCGGCGCAGCAGCCTCTCGACGAGCGCGTGGAGCTGGAAGGTGAAGAAGTCGTTGATCAGCGAGACGGCGTACGGCGCGGCGAGCCGGTCGGTGAGCCGGTCCAGCTCGTCGAGCAGGTCGTGGGCTCCGGTGGCGTCGAGATCGACCGTTGCGAGCCGCTCGCGCTCCGCGGCCAGCCGGTCGACGAAGTCGCGGGCGTCGCCGTCGAGGCGGCGGAGCAGCCCGGCGAGCCGGACCCACGTCCGGAGGTGCAGCCAGGCGCGCTCGAGCCGCTCGACGCCGCGCGGAGGCGGCGCGGGGGCGATCCAGCGGCGCGGCAGCCCCAGCGCCTTCTCGAAGGCCGGGAGCGTCCACTCGAAGCCGGGGAGCTGCTGGTAGAGCCGGTACCAGTTGAGGATGGCGTAGTAGATCCGGCCGTCGACCAGCGCGACGAGGTTGGCGTGGACGGCGCGCTCGCGCGCGAGGGTCGACTCCGGGACGCCGAAGCGGCGCGAGGCCTCCCGCAGCGTCCGCTCGTAGGCCGGGCGGACGAAGGAGAACGTGAGCGGCGTCGTGACCCCGGGATAGCTCTCGACGATGTTGGCCGAGTCGAAGACCGTCTCTCGCCCACCGGCGAGCGCGGTCACCGGCCGCGACTGGAGGTAGTGGAGCGCGGCCGACCGGTCGATGGCCCACTCGACGTCGCGCGGCGCGCCGGCCGCCTCCGCGAGCCGCCGTCCACCCGCGACGAGCCGCGCGGCGTCCGCGTCGGAGAGGATGGGCGACGCCCCTGCGACGACTCGGTGGCGCACGGTGCCGGAGGCGAGCTCCAGGTACAGGACGTCCGCCTCGGCCGTCCCGGCGACGACCCCTTCGCCGGTGCCGAGCGCCGCCGCCACGATCGCCTCCCCGCGATCTCCCGTGGTCGGGTTGGCGGTGAAGAGCACTCCGGACCGCTCTGCTTCGATCATGTCCTGGACGACGACCGCCACGCGGACCGGGGAGAGGGGGAGCCCGTGAAGCCTGCGGTAGATGAGCGCGCGCTCGCCGTAGGCGGAGGCGATGACGTCGAGGACGCGCTCCTCCAGCTCGGCCGGGGCGACGCGAAGGAAGGAGTCGAGCTGGCCGGCGAAGGAGTGGCTCGCGGAGTCCTCGCCGACGGCGGACGAGCGGACGGCGAACGTGCCGGCGCCGCCGAGCATCCCGGAGGCGGCCTTCGCGAGGGCGCGCGAATCCTCGGCGTCGAGCCGCGCCGCCCGGATTGCCGCGGCGACGCGCGCAGCCGCTGCCGTGAACGGAGCGCGCTCGGCCGCCGCCCCGGGGAGCGCGGCGAGGGCGGCGTCGAGCTCCCCCTGCGCGCGCGCGACGACCGCGGCCGCCGCCTCGGCGGTGACGCAGCACCAGCGCGGCACCGGCAGTCCGCACCGGGCCAGCTCCACGAGCCCCGTCGCCTTGCCTCCCAGTGAAGCAGGTGTTGCGGAGGCGGCCGCCTCGTCGAGGACGATGCGCATGGCCCGATGATAGCTCGCGGGGCGGGTTCTCCAGCGGTTACCATGGAGCGTGGCCGCAGCACCCCATCCCGGTCGGACGACCAGCGGCCGCGCGGCGCGCGTCGCCGGGTACCTGTGGGCACGCTTCGGCCCCGCTGACCTCGCCGGCGCGACCGTCTTCGCCCTCGCCGCCCAGGCCGGCGGCGCTTCGCTCGCGCGTCCTGGGCCTCTCCCGATCACTCCTCCGGTGGTGGCTGGCGTCGCGTCGGGCGTCCTCCTCGCGCTCTACCTGAGGGTCGCCGACGACCTGAAGGACTGGGAGACGGATCGGCGGCTCGCGGAGGCCGGCGACCCGCGCTTCGGTGCCCGCCCCCAGGTGTCCGGCGGGGTGACCGCGCCGGACCTGCACGGGCTCAAGGTCGCGATCGCGGCGCTGTTCGGGTTGCTGCTCGCGCTCCAGCCCCCGGCCGCGGTGCTGCTGGGCGGCCTCTCGTTCGTCGCCGCGTGGCTCTCCTCCCGCTGGTTCTTCTACCCTCCGATGGCGAGGAGCCTGCCGCTCGCCTTCGCGACCCACAACCCGCTCGCGCTCCTCTTCCTGGGCTTCGCGGTCTCCGTCGGCGCCGGGGCGGCCGGGGCGCCTCCGCCGGCGCTGCCGGTCGCCGCACTTCTCCTCGGGCTCTACCTGCCGATCGCTGCCTGGGAGATCGGCCGCAAGGTCAGGACGCCGGGGGAGGAGACGTCCTACCAGACCTGGTCGTCCGTCCTCGGCTGGCGCGTCGCGGCGATCGTGCCTGCCGTCCTGACCGCGACCTCGGCCGCCCTCCTCGCCGTCGCCGGAGGGAGCGCGGGCCTGGGGCGCGGCTACGGGCTGCTCGTCGCGTCGGCAGCCCTTCTGCCGATCGCGGCGGCCGTCACATTCAGGCTCCGGCCGTCTCCATCGAATGGGAGGCGCCTGCGCCCGGCGGTCGAGGGCTACTCCCTCGTCGCCGGCCTCGGGTTCCTGCTCTTCACGCTGCTGGGGCCATGAACGACACGAACGACCTCCCGATGGTGCTCCCGCTCGCGAGGGCGGGCGCGCTCCCCCCGGCCCTCGTCGGTGGGAAGGCGCGCGGGCTGGGCGCGCTCATCGAGGGCGGGTTCGAGGTCCCAGACGGCGCGGTCGTGACGTCCGATGCCTGCAGGCTGCTGCTGGAGGCGGGGGGCGTCGCCGGCGCGTCGGAGGAGCTTCGCCGCCGGACCGCGGGGCCCGCCGGCGCCGACGAGGAGAGCTGGCTGGATCAGGTCCGGGCGCGGATCGAGGCCGCCCCGGTGCCGGACTCGCTCGTCGACGCGCTGCGCGCGGTGGCAGGGCACCTCCTGGCGGAAGGGGTGCTCGTCGTTCGCTCGTCGGGTGCGCTCGAGGACCTGACGCACGCCAGCTTCGCCGGCCAGTACGTGACCGTGCTCGGCGTCCGGGGAGAGACGGAGGCGCTGGCCGCCGTTCGCCGGTGCCTCGCGTCGCTCTTCACCGCGCGCATCGCCGCATACGTCCGGGCGCTCGGCGGCGCCCAGTCGGCGCCCGGCATGGCGGTCGTCGTCCAGCGCCAGGTGGATCCGGACGCGGCAGGCGTCCTCTTCACCGTCAACCCGCTCACCGGTCGCGAGACCGAGCAGGTGATCGAGGCGGTCTTCGGCCACGGGGAGCCGCTCGTCTCGGGGACGGCACGGGTCGATCGCTTCGTGGT
>CAWJSR010000034.1:0-36792 GCA_963845515.1 uncultured delta proteobacterium | reverse complement strand
GTCGAGCGCATGCTGGAAGCAGTCCGGCTCGCGGGCTTCGGTGATCGTCGCCCGCAGCAGCTGTCGGGCGGCCAGCAGCAGCGCGTCGCTCTGGCCCGGGCTGCCGTTTACGATCCGCTGCTCCTCCTGATGGACGAGCCCCTCGGCGCACTCGACAAGAACCTTCGCGAGGAGATGCAGGACGAGGTCAAGCGCTTCCAGGCCGTCATCGGTACCACGGTGATCTACGTTACCCATGACCAGCAGGAGGCGGCCTGCATGGCCGATCGCATCGCCGTCATGAACAACGGCGCGATCATCCAGATCGCGACGCCTCGCGTGCTCTACGAAAATCCGCACACCAGCTTTGTCGCGAGCTTTCTCGGCGAGGCCAACCTCATGAAGATCGAGCAGATCGCCGGCGGGGGCGCTTCGGGGTGCACGGCCCGGGTGGCCGGCGGCCGCATCGTGCGCACCGCCGCACCGACGCTGCCGGTATCGCAGTGCTGCCGTGCGCCCCGAGAACATCACCCTCGGCGAGAACGCGGTCAGGGCAACCGCTTCCCGGTCTCATCGCCGATGTGGTCTATACTGCCGGCTCGATACGCTACCGCGTCCGCCTCGCCGACGACTCTCATCACGGTCCGGGTCCCTTCCCGCCATGGCATCGTTCTCCAGCGATCGGCGATACGATCACCGTCACCTGGCGGGCCAGCGATACCATCATCGTTGCGGAGGAAGCATGAGCGGCGAGCTCCAGGGTTGCGTCGCTGTCGTAACCGGCGCCGGTTCGGGAATCGGCCAGGCAACCGCCTGGCTCCTCGCCGAGCGTGGTGCGGCCGTGCTTGTCCAGGATATCGACGCCGACCGCGCGGCGCTGACCGCCGCGAGACTGACCAGGAACGCCTCGACTTTCGCCTCGCCGTCTGCGACATCGCCGATCCCGAGGCCGACCGGCAGATCGTTGCAGCGGCCCTCGAGCGCTGGGGGCGCCTCGACATTCTCGTCAACAACGCCGGTATCGGCGTCGACCGCTCGATCGAGGCCATCGACGAGGCCGCGTTCGACCGCATGTTCGCGGTCCACGTCAAGGGCACATTCTTCACCACCAAAGCCGCTGTTCCGGCCCTGAAGACGCTCCGGCCGCGGCCGCATCATCAACACCTCGTCCCGCTGGGCGATGGCCGGCCATGACACGGCTTCCGACTATGTCGCAGCCAAGTCGGCGATCCTCGGCCTGACAAAGGCCTGGGCCCTCGAGCTTGCGCCGCACGGCATCACCGTCAATGCCATTGCGCCAGGCGGCGTCAAGACCGCGATGGTCCACCAGACCCTGGGCGATGCCGGCATCGCCGCGGAGGAGAAGCAGGTGCCGCTTGGCCGCTGGTGCGAACCGCGCGAGATTGCCTTCACCACCGCGTTTCTCGCATCCGATGCGGCGGCGTTCATCACCGGCCAGGTGATCAGCCCGAACGGCGGCAAGACCATGGTCGGTTTCTAGGCAAGGGAGGCTGAACGAATGCCGAACTTTGAAGGACGGGTTGCCGTCATCACCGGTGGAGGCCGCGGCATGGGCCGGGCTCATGCCTGTCTCCTGGCCGCAGGCGGCGCATCGGTTGTCGTCCAGGATATTCTGGAAGCCGAGGCACAGGAAACCGTGCATATGGTCAGGGATTCCGGTGGCGAAGCCCAGGCGATCATCTGCGACGTCACCGACACCCGACGCCTGCAGGCCGAGCTTGCCGCCATGGAGCGCCGGCTCGGACGGCTCGATATCCTGGTGAACAATGCCGGGATCGGCGGCGAAGCGCCGCTCGAGGAGATCACCGAACAGGATTTCGACCGCATGTTCGCGGTCCACGTCAAGGGAAGCTTCTTCGCGACGCAGGCGGTCGTGCCCGGCATGAAGGCGCGGCGCTTCGGCAAGATCATCAATATCTCCTCGATCTGGGGCATGGTCGGGCATCATGCCGCCTCCGACTATTGCGGCGCCAAGGCTGCCCTGCTCGGGTTGACCAAGGCATGGGCCCGCGAATTGGCGCCATGGAACATCCATGTCAACGCTGTCGCGCCGGGCGGCGTGCTTACCGAAATGGTGCGGCAGCAGCCGAATATCGAGAAACGCATGGCCGATAAAATCAAGCTCGTGCCGCTGGGCCGCTATGCCGATCCCGCGGAGATTGCCGCGACGGTGGCCTTTCTTGCCTCTTCGGAGGCCGATTTCATCACCGGACAGGTGATCAGCCCCAATGGCGGCCAAACCATTGTCGGCATCTGAAGAGGGAGAGACCAGGATGAGGCTTGGACTTTTCAGCCTGATGACGCTGCGCGCTCCGGATGACGGACGCCAGCTGATCAAAGAAACCGTCGACATGGTGAAGCTGGCCGAAGCCATCGGCTTCGATACTGCCTGGATGGCGGAGCATCATTTCTCCAACTACAGCATGTGCGTCTCGCCGCTGGTCATGGCCGCTTACTGCGCCGGCCTGACCCGCACCATCCGGTTGGGAACCGCCGTCCTGGTCCTGCCCCTCTATCATCCGGTGCGCCTGGTCGAGGAACTGGGCCTTGTCGACCAGCTGAGCGACGGCCGGCTGGTGATCGGGATCGGCACCGGTTATCAAGGCTACGAATTCTCTCATTTTGGTGTAAATCTCGAGGAGCGTGTCGAGCGAACTCTCGAAATGGCCGACATCATCGAGCGGTTTGCCGCTGCCGAGACCTTCTCCTATTCCGGCAAGCACTACACCCTCGAGGAAATGCCCATCTGCACCCGCTTGTTGAACGGCCGCCGTCCTGAAATCTACGTTGCGGGCGCCCAGCCAGAGCTTGTCGAACGGGCCGCTCGCGACGGCTGGATTCCCTTTATCACCGTAGGAGCACAAGGCAGCGACGTCCTCGCCCGCCAGCGGCAATATTATGAGGGGATCTTTGCCAAGGCGGGCCGCAACCCGCGCACCATGCCATTTGCAGTTCAGCGCTATATCTATGTCACCGACAGCAGGGCCGACGCCCGCGATGCCGCCGAGCGCATCCTCTACGTCAATCGCCTCGCCTTCAGCATGCGCTTCAACTATCAGGAGCTCGATGGCGCCCAGCTCAGGTCCATGCCCTACAAGGACGAGCCGACGCCGGAGCAGATCATCGACAATGTCATCATCGGCTCGCCGGAGCACTGTGCCTCGCGCATCATCGCCGAGGCACGCACCGTGAAGACGAGCGACCTCAGCTGTTTCATGCAGTTCGGCGGCATGGAAGGCAGCCGGGCCCTGCGCTCGCTCGAGCGGTTCGGCAACAGCAATACGCTCTACCAAGCAATGTATCGCTGAGCTCGGACGGCCCGCCCGCGGTGGAGGCTTCGGCGGGAGCGGTCCTGGCCGGGGTGCCGGGGACGCTCTCTTCACGCTTCTCCATGGCGTCGGCTCCTTCCTAGAGCTTCGGACTGTGCGGGTCGTGGCAGTCCAGGCAGATGCGCCCCTGGACCAGACCTTGCGCGCCCTGCTCATGGACGTGCTGATCGAGGACCACCTGCGGGAACTTCTCGGGCCGCCCCAGGATCTCGCGGTGGCAGCGGGCGCAGAGCGCGAAGGAGGTGTCGATTGCCATCGCCGCCGACCGCTTCCCGCCGCTGACGTGCAGGACGAGCGGCGCGTGGCAGACCTCGCAGCTCACTGTCTTGTGGCTGCCAGCCTGCCGCTTCTCCACGTTGGCGGGGTGGCACCCGGCGCAGGATTGGACGCCGCCATGCTGCGGCGGCCTGATGGCCATCTGCTCGGCCACGTTGTCCGCGCGATACGGGCCGTAGAGCCCGAAGGAGCGAGGGATCAGGAAGCCGCGACCGAGTGAGATCACCACCACGATCACGACCAGCAGCAGCAGGGCTCGAAAGACGTGACGTGCGTGCTCCATCCGGCCATCTCCTCTCGCGGCGGTCAGCCGTCGAGCCGCTCGGGTGCGAACAACCAGGCCAGCCAGCGGCCGCGCTCGGGCGCAGGTCGCGGAGGGTCTTCAGGGAGCGCGTCGGGCGCCAGGAGCAGGCCCAGCGCGCCGCGTCGTTCCTCCGGCGCGCGCGCGATCGGGGCGTGGGGAAGGCTCTCCCGTGCGAAAATTACGCGCAAGAAGGCTCCGACCTGCTTCGCCCACCTGGCCATCGAAACTCCTTCGCCGCCAATTCACCGTGGCATATCGCCCGTGTAGTCCACAATCCCAGCCCCCATTGGCGGGGCTGATGCGGCCCCTGTAAGGGCCACCCGTTGGCGCGTGTCTGCATGACGCAGAGCTGTGCTCAAGTCTCCGATGACGGGCGTCCGATGCGTTCCCCTGCGGCGGACGAGGGAGGGCCCGATGCACGACCGGACCAGCGAGCTCGAGGTGCAGGTCACCGACCTGGCCGACGCAGTGCGCAAGCTGGAGGGGAGGGTGGCGGCGCTCGAGAGCGGGGTGACGGCGTCGTCGGCGGAGGAGCGGCGCGAGGCGGCGCTCGCCGCGGCCGTCGCGGAGGCGGCGCGCGCCGCGCCGGTCCGCGAGGCGGCGGTCACCACGATCCTCTCCCTCGTAGGGCGCACGCTGCTCGTCCTCGCCGGGGCGTTCGTGCTCCGCGCCCTCACCGACGGCGGACGGCTCCCCACGGCGGCCGGCGCAGGGCTCGGCTTCCTGTACGCGGGCGTCTGGATCGCGCTGGCCGATCGCGCCGGGCGAGCGGGCCAGTCGGTGAGCGCCGGCTTCCACGGCCTCTCCGCGGTCCTCATCGGCTTCCCGCTCCTCTTCGAGGCGGCGACGCGCTTCAGGCTGCTCTCCCCGGCCGTCGCGACGCTCCTGCTGGCGCTCCTCACCGCCGTCGCGCTCGGCGTCGCCGCGTGGCGCGGCCTCTCGGGGCTCGCCTGGCCCATCGGGCTCGGCGGCGCCGCCACTGCGGTGGCCCTGATGATCGTGAGCGGCCACTTCTTCGCCCCCGCGCTCTACCTGATCCTGCTCGGCGTCGGCGCGCTCTGGATCGGCTACATACGCGACTGGTTCGGGCTGCGCTGGCCGCTGGCGCTCGCCGCCGACCTGGTGCTCGTGGCGGTGGCCATGCGCGCCGTCGCGCCGACGGTCGTCGAGGGGCCGCGGGTCGCGTTCGCGCTCCAGGCACTCCTCATGGCCGCGTATCTGGGCAGCATCGCGGTCCGGACCCTCCTGCTCGGACGGGACGTGGTGCCGTTCGAGATCGCCCAGACCGCCGCGTCGCTGGCCGTCGGCCTCGGCGGGGCCACCTACGTGGCGATGCGGACGGGGATGGGCTCGGCCGCCTTCGGCGCGGCGAGCATCGCGCTGGGTGTCGCCGCCTACGCGGTCGCCTTCGCCTTCGTCGAGAAGCGGCAGCGCGGGCGTGCAAACTTCCACTTCTATACGACGGTCGGCATCCTCATGGTCCTCGTGGGGACGGCGCTGGCGCTCCCGGCCGCGGCGCGCGCAGTCGCCTGGGGGCTCCTCGCGCTGGTGGCCGCGGGGCTCGCGCGCTGGAAGGGACGGAGGTCGCTCGCCGTCCACGGCGTCGCGTACGCGCTCGCGGCCGCGTTCGGCAGCGGCCTGGTCCTCCACGCGGTGCGGGCGCTGCGCGATCCTCCGGGCACCCCCTGGGACGCGCTCCCCATCGCCTCCGTGCTGGTCCTCGCGTGCGTGGCGGGCAGCGCCTGGATCGCGGCTGGCGACGGTGAGCGGGCCACGCCCTTCCTCCAGATTCCCCAACTCCTGCTGGACGCGGTGGTGGCCTTCGCCGCCGCGGGCGCGCTCATCGGCTGGATCTCACCGGTCGTCGCGGCCCAGCTCGGGTCGGAGGCGAGCCCGGGCGCGATCGCGGCCGTCAGGACGGGCGTGCTGGTGCTCGGCGTCCTCGCGCTGGCCTGGGCTGGCCGGACCGCCGCGTGGCGGGAGGCGGGCTGGCTCGCCTACCCGGTGCTGGTCGCGATCGCGCTCAAGATCCTGACCGAGGATCTCCCGCGCAGCCGGCCGGCGACGCTCCTCTTCTCCTTCGGCCTCTACGGCATCGCGCTCATCCTGGTGCCGAGGCTGCGCGGGAGGCGCGCGGCGGAACCCTCACCCTAGCCCTCTCCCGCGATGCGGGAGAGGGGACGTGCCCATCTGTGGGACCGGGCGCCGCGGGTCGCCGCAGGACCCTGTGCTAGATTCCGCGGGCATGTCAGCGAAGCCGATCCGTGACGTCTCCGGCAGGGCGCTCGATGGGGAGGAGAAGCTGGAGCAGTCGCTCCGGCCCGCCACCTTCGACGAGTACGTCGGGCAGGAGAAGATCGTCCGCAACTTCCGGGTCTACGCCCAGGCCGCGAAGAAGCGCGGCGAGGCGCTGGACCACGTCCTGCTCGCCGGTCCCCCCGGCCTCGGCAAGACCTCGCTCGCCCACATCCTCGCGCGCGAGCTGGGCGTGACGCTCCACGTGACGAGCGGCCCCGCCCTCGTGAAGAAGGGGGACCTCGCGGGCCTCCTCACCGCCCTCGGCCCCCGCGACATCCTCTTCATCGACGAGATCCACCGGCTCTCGCCGGCCGTCGAGGAGGCACTCTACCCGGCGATGGAGGACTTCCGCTTCGACGTCGTCCTCGGCGCCGGCATCGGCGCGCAGACGATGGAGATGAAGCTCGAGCGCTTCACGTTGGTGGGCGCCACCACCCGCTCTGGGCTGCTGGCCAGCCCGCTGCGGGACCGGTTCCCGATCCAGGAGCGGCTCGAGTACTACGGCGCGGCCGAGCTTCAGGAGATCGCGGTGCGGGCCGCCGGGAAGCTCGCCCTGCCGGTCGAGCAGGCCGGCGCGGAGGAGCTGGCGCGGCGTGCACGCGGCACCCCGCGGATCGCCATCCGGCTCCTCCAGCGCGCCCGCGACTTCGCGCAGGTGGAGGGGGACGGGAGCCTCACGAAGGCGATCGTCGAGAAGACGCTGGCGAGGCTCGAGGTGGACGCCCGGGGGCTCGACGCCATGGATCGCCGGATGCTCGCGATCATCATCGACACCTACGGCGGCGGCCCCGTCGGCCTCGACGCGGTGGCGGCGGCGGTCGGCGAGGAGCGCGACACGCTCGAGGACGTCTACGAACCCTTCCTCGTCCGCGAGGGGTTCATCGGCAGGACGCCGCGCGGCCGCGTGGCGATGCCGTCCGCCTGGGAGCACCTCGGGCGCGCGAAGCCGGGCGGGCCGCAGGGGACGCTGCTGTAGATGTAGTGTAAAACGTGCCTAAAACCGGCCGGTTACGCTGCGCGTATACCATGGCGGCAGAAATCCGGTGAATTAGCCGGCGATGTATACGCGTCGCCTCCAGCCACCGCAGCGCTCCTGCTCGGTCCGCGAGGCACCGGCAAGACCACCTGGCTGCGTGGGCTGATCCCAGGCTGAGCGCTCATCGCCCTGCGTGAGGCGCTCGGACGCTAGCCGACCGTCTCCGGCTCCCGCGGGGAGGCGGGATCGTCGAGGCCGAGGCCCCTCGCGGAGAAGCCCGTCGCCGCCCGGAGGAGCGCGTCGGCCGGTCCGGTCGGGAGGGCGGCGAAGAGCGGGATCAGCCAGCGCGCGTGGCGCGGCATCGCGTAGTGGGCCCGCGGCCGGCGGGCCAGCAGGGCGTGCTCCACGGTGGCGGCCACCTCCTCGGCGCTACCGCCCAGCCGCTCCGCGATCCGCTCCAGGCTCCCCGCCGCCCGGTAGAGCGGGCCGTAGGGCGAGCCGGCGGGCACGGCCGACGCCAGCCGCGCGCTGGTCTGCGCGGCCAGCCGGGAGTGGATGAAGCCAGGGCGCAGCAGGATCACCCGGACGCCGAACGCGTGGAGCTCGCGGCGGTACGCGTCCGCCAGCGCCTCGAGGGCGTGCTTCGAGACGTCGTACGCGCCCAGGAGCGGGATGGCGATCCGCCCGGCGATGCTGCCGACGAAGACGACGCGGCCGGCGCGGCGGCGCCGCATCTCGGGGAGGAAGGCGCGCGTCACAGCGTGGGCTCCGACGGTGTTGGTGGCGAGCTGCTCCAGCAGCTGGGACGGCGAGACGTCCTCGATCGGCTGGGCGAGGGCGTAACCGGCGTTGTTGATCACGGCGTCGAGCCCGGCCTCCCCGGTCGCCCGGAGGACGGCTGCGCGCGCCTCGGCCAGCGAGCGCGGATCGGTCACGTCGAGGCGGAGGGGGGTGAGCGCGAGGCCGCTCGCCTCGTGGCCGAGCGACGCGAGCGCGGCGGGATCGCGCCCCGTGGCGAAGACGGCGAAGCCCCGCCGCGCGAGGTGGAGCGCCGTCGTGCGACCGATGCCGCTCGTAGCGCCCGTGATGAGGACCGTCGTCTGCATGAATTCACCCCCCCTGCGATGGTGGAGCCAAGTATCGGCCCGTTCGCGGAGAGTGCAAGGGGGTCCACGGCTCACCTTGCCTCCGGTGCACACACCCTGGGTAGGAGCGGACCCCTAGTGAATGACGCGCCGCGATGCTACACGGACCTGACTGGTTCGCTGGGAGGCGCATTTGATCAGGAACGTCAGGATCGGGAGTCGGCTCGCCGCGGCATTCACCATCTACGTGACGATCTCGATCGCGATCGTCTGGCTCATGCTCTTCCTCATGGGCGGGGTCGAGACCCGGCTCACTGAGGCGGCGACCGGCCAGTGGCGCCGCGTCGAGCTCGCGCACGGCGCCGCTTCCCGGGCTGCGGAGGGCTCGACGCTGCTCGCCATGGCGTTCGCTGCCGGCGACCGCGTCGAGGCCGAGCGGCACCTCGCCGCCGTCGACGACAGCCGGCGGAGGAGCTCGGAGGATCTTCGGGCGCTTGAGGGGCTGCTGGGCCGCGACGCCTCGTCCCCCACGTTCCGGAAGGTCGTCGAGGCGGGGGACGCGCTCACCGCCGCCGTCGAGCGCGCGCGGCGCGCACTCACGGAGGAGCGCGGCGGCGCCTCCCGGGCCGTGGCACTCGGGGTCGCCTTCTCGGCGCGCACCGACGTCGCCGACGCCTGGCGCGACTTCATCGCCCGCGAGGGGGCGAAGATCGAGGAGGCGGCTGCGGCGGGGCGGGAGGGCTTCGCACGGGTGAGGTCGCTGCTCGCGGCGATCCTCGCGATCGCCGCCGTCCTGATCGTGGTCGCGGCCTGGGTCCTGAGCCGCAGCATCACCGCCCCGATGGCGAAGGTGGTGGCCCTCGCGCGGCGGGTGGCGGCGGGCGACGTCCGGGAGGCCGTGGACGTCGAGGGGCGGGACGAGGTGAGCGAGCTGCAGGAGGCGATGCGCGGGATGGCCGAGCGGCTCGCCGAGGTCATCGGGGAGGTGCGGGGCGGGGCGCAGGCCCTCACGGGGGCGTCGGAGCAGCTCTCTGCGACTGCGCAGACGGTGTCGCAGGGGACGGGCGAGCAGGCGGCCAGCGTGGAGGAGACGACCTCCTCGCTCGAGGAGATGAGCGCCTCGATCCAGCAGAACGCCGCGAACGCCGGCCAGACCGAGGCGATGGCCCGGAGCGGCTCCGCCAGCGCCGAGGAGAGCGGCGCGAGCGTCGCCGCGACGGTGGCCGCCATGCGCTCCATCGCCGACAAGATCGGGATCGTCGAGGAGATCGCCTACCAGACCAACCTGCTGGCGCTGAACGCCGCGATCGAGGCCGCGCGCGCCGGGGAGCACGGCCGGGGGTTCGCGGTCGTGGCCACGGAGGTGCGCAAGCTGGCCGAGCGCGCCCAGAAGGCGGCGGGAGAGATCGGCTCGCTCGCCGGCGAGAGCGTCCAGGTGGCGGAGCGCAGCGGCAGGCTCCTCGGCGAGCTGGTCCCGGCGATCCGGAAGACGGCCGACCTGGTCCAGGAGGTGTCGGCCGCGTCGCAGGAGCAGTCGTCGGGCGTGGCCCAGGTCTCCAAGGCGATGGGGGTCGTGGACCAGGTGACGCAGCGGAACGCGTCGGCGGCGGAGGAGCTCTCCTCGACCGCCGAGGAGGTGGCCGCGCAGGCCCAGGCGCTGCAGCAGCTCGTCGCGTTCTTCCGGGTGCGCGAGCAGCGCGGCGCCGCCAGGGAGCTGCCGTCGCCGCACGTGCGCCCCGGCGCGCGCGCGGTCGTCCCGGCGCTGCCCCGGCCGGCGGCAAACGCCGCCTCGGACGCAGGGTTCCGGCGCTTCTGAGGCTCCCGCCGGAGCTTCGCGACGCCGACCGAACCCTACGGGCTGCGCTCCGGCTCCGCGTAGACCATGTCCAGCAGGATCCCGACCGCCGACCTGACGAACGTCGGGCACCGCGACTCGAAGAGGCCGCGGTCCAGCGCCGCCTGCCGCCCCTCGGGCGTGGTCGGGTCGAGCCCCAGCAGCTCCTCGCAGTTGCAGGTCCCGTGCACGGTCTCGAACCGGTCCTGGAACGCCTGCGCCAGCGCGTAGGTCTTGGAGCGCGCCTGCATGTCGTCCGCCCGGCAGCGGCCGTGCGCCAGGCCGATGACCATCAGGGATCCGGTGACCGCGCCGCAGGTGGAGCCGCGCATCATCCCGGAGCCGAAGGCGCATGACACCTTCAGCGCGTGCTCCTTCGACAGCCCGTGTCGGGGGGCGAAGGCGGTGAGGACCGCCTGCGCGCAGTTGAAGCCCTGCTCGAAGCTCTCGATCGCCGCTGTGACCTCTGGGGCGTTGGGCATGGCCGAAGTCTATTGGACCGCGGTCGGCGGTCAACGGACGTGGAGACGCGCTCCACCTGGGAATCTCGCCTTGACCGGTCGTGTTCAGGAGGCCTGGGCGTATGGCGGGGCGCCGCACGCCCACTCGGAGCGGCTCCCCTCGTGCAGCGCGGCGTAGACCTCGTCCCGCAGCCTGTTGGCCTCCGCGTCGGTGAGCGTCCGCCCGACGGCGCGCAGCGTGATCCGGACGAGCGCGTTCTTCTGCCCGGGGCGCAGCCCCAGCCGCTCGCGAGCCGGCGCGGCGAGCTCAGCGGCCCACGCCTCGGAGAGCAGCTCGATCGACTCGACGTCGACGACGTGCGGGCCGAGCGCCTCGCGGACGCGATCGCCGAGCTCCTCCGGCGTGAGCCGCTCCCCGACGGCGAGCGACAGGTCGCGCCGCACCGGTGGGTGGCGGGAGACGGGCCGGTAGGGGGAGAGATCGAGCAGCTGACCGGCCACCCGCGGATCGGCCGAGCGGATCGCCCGGATGTCCTCGATCCCCTTGGCGAGCATGAGGAGCCGGTCGAGCCCCAGCCCCATGGCGAGGCCGCTGTACTCGAGCGGGAGCCCCGCGTCGCGCAGCAGCCGCGGGTGGGCCACCCCGCACTCGGCCACCTCGACCCACTCCTCGCCGGCGCGGACGTACACCTCCAGCCCTCCGGCCGTGTACGGGTGGACGGTCCGCTCCGTGCGGAGCTCCCGGCCGGGCGCGACGGCGCCGACGACCAGCCGGATCATCTCGTCCAGCTCGTTGCCCGCGAGCGCCGCGCCCTTGCGGATCCTCCAGAGGTCGAGCTGGTGTGGCTCGCCGACGTGGAGCCGGTCGATCCGGTCGCGCCTCCAGACCAGGCCGGGGCAGGCGAGCAGGACGTCTTCTGGTGCCGCCGTCGCGAGCCGACGGAGGAGCGGGGGGATCATCGTCGAGGTCTGCGTCCGCAGCAGGGTGTCCCGGGTGAGGTAGCGGGTGTAGCGCGAGTCGCGCGCCGCGCCACCAGGCGGGTACAGGAGGGCGTCGTAGTTGTCTGCCACCGTGACGACCGGGTGAGCCCGCTCGAGCGTCACGGGCGTGCCCCAGGCCGTGGCGAGGGCGCTCACCGCGGCGTCCACGAGGAGCTGCATGGCGTGGGGGCCCTGCGCGGGGTCGGTGAGATCGCGGAGCGCGAGGGCGCGCTCCGCTGCTTCCGGGGAGAGGACTGCGTGCGGCATGGTGAGGACCTCTTCTGCTGGGGCGCGCCTGGTCGGCGCGAGACAAATGGATGCACGGCGTCTGGAGGAGGGGATCCCCCGACACCTTGCCCGGACCGGATTGTTGGGTGGCTTGAGTCGAGCGTTACCGCATCACGCGCAGGGCGGCACCGCTCGGCCCGGGCAGGGGCCGGGGGCAGGTAAATCGACGCCAAGCGCAATAGATACGAGACACGAGCAGGAGAATAGCGGCCGCCGACCGGCTCCGCAAGCCGACGCTACTTTCCCCAGTCGGTGAGGGCCTTCGGGACCGTCACCTTCGGCTTCTCGACCCGCTGGAGGCTGAGCCTCCGCGGCTTCACGAAGATGGGCTCAGGCGTCTCCTCGTCGTCGACGTAGACGCCCCAGTACAGCTCTCCCGGGGCGAGCCCCTCGAGCTGTACGCGCTGCCCCTCCGAGACCATGGAGATGACCTTCTGCGCGACGAGATCCGGGCCGCGCGCCACGACCAGCCGGTAGCTCTCGGCGGCGCCAGCCGATTCCCACGAGAAGGTGATCGGGGGCGCCTCGTCCGCGAAGACGAGCGCGGCGCCGTCCTCGGGGCCGATGAGCAGGTCGCGGGGCGGCTCCTTCTCCGTGTAGAAGCGGCGGGCGAAGCCGTACTCGCTGTATCGTCCCTTCGCGTCCCGGGCCGCCACGCGCCAGGAGTGCATGCCCGGCCCCCTCGGCGAGAACGAGAACCCGGTCTCCTTCAGCTCCTTCGTGGCGTCGATCGTCTGGAAGGCGAGATCGCGCCCGACCTGGATCCGGTAGGCGGTGGCGGTCGGGACTGGGCGCCACGTCATCCGGATCGAGATGCCCGGCTTGAAGTGGAAGCGCGCGTCGACGCCGGGCTCCGCGCTGGACGGGAAGTCGATCAGCTCGACGGGGTCGCTCACCTCGCCCTTCGCCATGTCCACGGCCTGCCCGCGCTTGAGCGCCCTGCTCGCGCCGCCCGAGCCGAGCCGCGCCTCTCCGGACGTCATCGCGACCTCGGTCCCCTTCGCGCCGCTGGTCACGCGGAAGGTCGCCGGCGCGTCGCCCGGCGCGGCGGTGAGCCTGGTCTCGGAGCCGTCGCCGGCGCGGATCACCAACCCCGACGCCTCCGCGCCGGCCGCCCCCTGCGGGAGGAAGCCGCGGACCTCTCCCTCGGTGACCGACACACGCGCCTCCGGAGCGGCGCCCCCCGGCGCCCCCTGCGCGAGCGGTGCGACGTCGATGACGACCGAGGCCTTCTCCTGCAGCTCGAGCGCCCCGCCTGAGAGGAACTCGATGCGCGTGAACGCCAGCGGACCGGTCCGGACCTCGTCGCCGGGGCGGAAGGTGGTCCCGGTCGCGATCGCCTCCCACGCCGCCAGGCCCGCCCGCTTCACCTGCACCTCACCGGTCGCGTTGCCGCAGGTGGCCACGATGGAGTCGAGCGCCAGCGCGGCCACGGCAGCGCCGCTGACGTCCCCTTCGACGGGTGCCTTCTTGCTGCACGCGCCCAGAGCGAGGAGGGCGGTGGTCAGCAGGAGCGCCTGTCGAGAGGTCTTCATGGCGGGTCGAGTCTACAGCGGGCGGCGAGCGGCGCCAGCGAAGGGGTTCAGTAGGACTCCAGCCCGCCGCGGTCGGGGCCGGCGCCGAGGAACCTGGGGCCGGGCGCAGCGGGGAAGGCGGGGAGGACGTAGAGGCCGAGGTCGATCCCGGCGTCGACGGCCGGGCTCGCTGGGAGCAGCCGGAGGTCGCCGCTCCCCGGGAGCACGTAGAGCGGATCGGCCGCCAACGTGTCGGGATCGGTGCCGAGGCAGCCCTCGGAGGCGTTCGCCCAGAGCAGGTGACGGTCGCGAGCCGTGAACCCGAGCCCATCACAGCCGGACGCGGCCGCGATCCCCTGGTGGGTGAAGACGTTGTTGCGGAGCAGGTTGATCGACGACGCGCCCGCCGGGTTGTAGGCGATCGCGGTGGAGTTCGACTCGAAGGTGTTCTGGACGATCGTCGTCGGCCCACCGCACGCGGAGGCGATGCGGATCGCGCAGTCGAACCCGGCGAAGACGCTGGACTGCGCGTCCAGCGCCAGCTTCCTCGAGGCGCACGCGGCGAGCTCCAGCGCCGCCCCGGTGCCCGCGCCGCGGAAGTCCGAGTGGCGGACGGTGAAGGTGTCGATCCCGCTCGTGTCGCTCGCGACGACGCAGGTCCCCGCGCACCGCTCCATCCGGACCCGCTCGAGCGTCAGCGTGCCGGCCGACGCGATCCCGGGGGCGTCGTGGAGGTGGACGTCGAGGAGGACGGCCCTGGTGCCATTCGGGACCGTCACGCGGGTGCCGGGCCCCGTCAGCTCGAGACCGACGATCGTGGTCGTCGACCTGGAGCCCGCGGTGATCGCGCTCCCGGTCATGACCACGCCCGGGGCGACGAGCGAGATCGCCTTCGTGACCGCGTAGGGCGTCCCGGTCGCGATCGTCCCGATCGAGGGGGAGAAGGCGACCACGTCGCCGTCGACCGCCAGCCTCAGCGCCTCGGCGAGCGAGAGCCTGCCGTCGGTCCCATGGAAGGCGCCGGCGGCGCAGCCGAGCGCGCCGTCGTCGAGGTCGAGGGCCGCCTCCTCGACGTCGACGAGGCAGAGCCCGTCGTCGCGCGACGCCCGGACGATCACGGTGACGCCGGCGAAGCCCAGATCGCCGTCGGCGTCCCGGACCGCGACGCGAGAGGAGTAGGTGCCCGCGGCCGCGAACGCATGGCTCGCCGTCCCGGGCGTCGTCGTCCAGCCGCTCCAGCCCGCGCCCGGAGGCGCGGTGGCCGCCGTCCCCTCGAAGTCCCAGCTCACCTCGAGGTCCGCGGTCGCCGTCTGGAAGTCGGTCGAGCCGGACGCGTCGAAGGTCACCGCCTGACCGACCCACGTCACGAGGGGCGCGGCCGAGAGCCGCGCGGTCGGTGGCGATCGGACGGGGGCGTCGACCAGCTCGAAGAGGTTGGAGGTGCCCGAGAGCGCGCCGGCCGTGGCCAGCAGGCGTCGGTCCGGCGTCCCGGGCGTGGCGCTCGCCGGTGCCCCCACCGAGACGGTTCCGCTCCAGGCGCCGCCGGTGAACGCGCCGGTCGTCAGCCCGGCGCCGCAGCCGCCGGTGCAGGTCAGGGTGGAGGCCGGCGCGCCCATGACGAGGGACAGGGTCGCGGTCCCGGTGAAGGACGACGCCAGGTTCCCGAGCCGGTCGACCGCGACGATCCGCACCGAGAAGGGGCGCCCCTGCGCCCGCGGCGACGGGATCTCGTCCCACGTGAGGTGGTCGGCAGCCCCTCCGACCACCGTCTCGGTCTGGCTCGGCGGCGTCCAGCCGGCGGCGGCGATGGTGACTGAGACGTCCCCGGCTGCGGCTGCGCTGAAGTGAACGGTCGCGGACGAGCCACCCGGGGCGAGGGTGACGGAGGTGATCGGCACCGTGCAGGCGGCGTCCGAGTAGAACGCGATGCCGGCCCCCGGGGCTGCGGAGAGGGCGACGGGAGTCTCCAGGATGACGGGCGACGGGTTCCCGAACCCATCGCGGCTCTCGAACGAGACGGGGTCGGAGCAGTCGCCGGCGGTGGCGGTGCGGGGCGGCGTCGTGAAGGCCAGGTGGTCGGCGGCGGCAGGGGCGACCGTCTCGTCCTGCGTCGCAGTGGCGAGGCCGGCGGTGGCGGAGACCGTGACGACCCGGGCCGCGGTCCCCTTGAACCAGAAGTCAGCGCGCCCGGTCCCGGCGAGCGTTGCGGTCGCAGTCGCGGGCGCGGAGCACGCGGCGTCGGAGAAGAGCGCGAAGTCGGTGGCGGTCGCCGGCTCGGGAGCGAGAGCCACCGGCACGGGAGCACCCGTCACGACGTTCCCCCACGCGTCCCGCACCTCGACGGTCGCTGCCGGGGAGCAGCCCCCCGCGGTCACGGTCCGGGGAGGGGTGACGAAGGCGATGGCCCCCGCGGGGCCCGGCAGCACCGTCAGGAGCTGCGCGGCGTCCAGCGGCGGCGCGGAGAGCGCCAGCGTGGCGGCGCCCGCCCGCGTCGCGCGGAACCAGACCGTCGCGGCGTGCTGGCCCGCGGCGACGATGGGCCGGGCGATGAGGTTGGCGCACTGTTCGTCGGAGAAGAAGTCGATCTGGCCGGAGGGGCTGAGCGCGGTGGCGAGCGCGACGTCGTCGGCGGCCTGCGTCGGCTCGCCGAACGCGTCGAAGAGGGAGACGGTGAGCGGTCGCGACGAGCCGGAGCACTCGCCGGCGGCGGTGATCCGCGCGGGAGTGGTGAACCGGAGCGCGACCGCGGAGGTGGGGGCGACGGGGAACGGGCTGCTCGCGCCGGTGTGCCCCAGCGCGTCGTCGACCGTGAGCACGTCGGCGGCGTGAGCGCTCCGTATCTCCACCTGGCCGGTCCAGACGCCGCTCCGGAAGAGCGCGGGCGAGCCCGGGACGGCGGTGCCGGTGAGGTCCGACAGCGTCACGGCGCCGTTGAACCCGGTCACTGTCGAGCCAGCGACGTCGATCGCCGTGATCGTGGCGCTGAACGGCGTCCACGCCTGCTGGGGGCCGATGGGGTCGAGGCGGTAGCCCGCGACCAGCGGAGTCGCGTCGGCGGCGTCGAGCACCCGATAGGCCGAGGCGAGCCGTCCTTCGCGCCCCGCTGGATCCACCACCGTCAGGTCGTAAGTCCCGACGGGGATCCCAGCCGGAACCGTGGCGGTGAGCGTGCCGTCGGAGTGGAGCAGGACGTCGAGGAGCGGCACCGTGCCGAGGGAGGCCGCGAAGCGCGCGTCGAGGGTGCTCTGGTCGCGCCCCGCGAAGTCGGTGCTCGTGCTCGCGGCGAAGTCGGAGCCGCGGATCGTGACGGCGACGTCCAGGGAGTCCGGGCCGCGATCGGGAGTCACGCTGAGTGGATTAGGAGCAGGGACGGCTGGCGCACCGCAGCCGCCCGCGACGAGCGCGATGACCACTGCAAACGCCGGCGAGATTCCCCCGAGTCCCCGCATCGTGTCCCCGTGGCGAGCGAGCCCCGCCTCCTCGTCGACTTTACGCTCGACGCCGGATGCCCGCCCTGCCTTGCCCGTGGGACACCGGCTGACTGGTGTCGGTGCGCCGGCGTCGATGTCGCTCAGGGTGGGCGGATCAGGGCGAGACGGTCACTGCCGCGATCGCCGAGGGGAGCCCGGCGGGAACGGCCCGGATCGCGGCGGCCCCGGCGGCAGCCCCCTTGAAGCGGAAGCTCGCGACCGACGCGTCCTGCGGGATCGCGACCGAGGTCACCGGAGAGGTGCAGCCGCCGCCCGCATCGTGGAACTCCAGGGCGCCGGCCGGCGACGACTGCAGCTGGATCTCGATCGCCGAGGGAGCGGGGGTGGCGTTCCCCAGCGCGTCGCGGAGCTCGACCGCGACCGCCTGCGAGCAGGTGCCGGGGGCGAGCGTCGAGGGGACGTTCGCGAGCGCGACGGCGACGGCGGGGCCGGGATCGACCGCGAAGGCGGTCGACGTGCCGGAGTGACCGGCGTCCGACGCCGTGACCTCGTCTGCGGTCGAGACGGCAGCGATGGTGAGCCGGAGTGACAGCCGGCCGAGCGCGAAGGGGCCGGCCGTCGAGGGCGCCACGGTCCCCGTCAGGTCGGTCAACTGCACGCTGCCCGCGAAGCCATCGACCACCGCGCCCGCGCCGTCCACCGCGGTGAGTGTGACGAGGAAGGGGATGCCCGCGAACGCGGGCTCCTCCGGCAGGACGCGGAAGCCGGCCACGCTCTCCGGCGCCATGACCACGCGGAACGCCTGGGTGAGGACGCCGGCGCGTCCCGCCGGATCCGTGACCTCGAGCGCGTAGCGGCCGCGCGCGATCCCGGCCGGAACGCTCGCCTCCAGCCTCTTGTCGGCGGTCAGCCGGACGGCGTCGAGCGGGACCGCGGCGCCACCGCCAGCCGGCAGGAGCCTGGCCTGGAAGGTCGCGTCCAGCGTGCCGGAGCCCTTCTCGAAGTCGGTCTGGGAAGCGGCGTCGAAGTGGTCGCCTGCGATGTAGACCGGGAGCGGCGCGAGCCCCGTCCCCTGCGAGGGGACCATGGCCAGCGGGACCGGACCGGAGGGCGGCGTCGTGCGGGCGCAGCCCTGGAGGAAGAGGGCGGCGACGAGCGCCAGCGCGCAGCGGGCGCTCCCCATCAGAAGACCCCCAGCCGATAGCCCAGCGCCACCTGCGGGCCGCCGGCGTCCAGATGGAAGTCCGGCGCCTCGACCGGCGCGTAGGCGTACGAGAGCTCGAGGAAGGCCTGGCCCCTGCCGAGGGCACACGCTCCGGCCAGGAAGCCCATCCCGCCCAGCCCCCAGCCCGTCTGCGCCGGCCCCCCCAGCGAGTTCCTGAAGGAGCCGAGCGTCGCGACGCCGCCGGCCCCCAGCGAGAGCGAGAGCCTCCTGCCCGTCAGCGCCTCGAGCGACAGCCTGAGGGAGACCGGTACGAACGACCCGGTGGAGCGCGACGTGAGCGTCCCGCTCGAGTTGGCGACGTCCAGCTCGGCCGTGCCCCAGGAGGCGGCCGCGCCGACGGAGAGGTTGGCGACTCCGACGCGGAGGGGCATCCAGGCGTCCAGCCCAGGGCGGAGCCCGGCGGCCTCCCCGGGGCTCTGCGCCCATCCGGCGAAGGCGCCGACGAGCAGCCGGCGCGGAGCCTGCCGGAGCGGCAGCGCCTCCGTCTGCTCGAAGCCGCCGTTCGCGTCGACGATCTTCAGGGTCGACTCGCGGTCGGGGAGCGACGGGGGCGGGGTGTAGGTGGCCGCGTAGAGGCCGGGTGCGCGCTCCTCCAGCCTCCCGAGGATCCCGTCGCTGACCACCGTGATGAGCTGCGCCTTCGCGAGCGGCAGGCCAGCGAGGTCACGGACGTGAAGGAGGAGCTCGGCGTCAGTGTGCCCGCCGACAGGCACGGGGGAGGGATTGAAGCTGGCGCTGATCGCGCCCGGGCGCGGCGCCGCCTCGAGCTGGTAGTTGGCGGTGGAGGCGATCGGCGGGCCCGCCGTCCCGCGGACGGAGGCGAAGAACTGGACGAGGCCGCCTGCCGGATAGGTCTCCGGGGCCCGGTAGTTGGCCTCGTAGATGCCGGCGCCCTTGTAGACCACCGGCGTCACCGGCGCGCCGTTGGCGGTGACCTCGGGGCTCTGGTCGCCGAGCCCGAGGCCGGTCGCGTCCATGACCAGCAGGGAGACGGGAGCGGACTCGCCGGTCCCCGCCTCCAGCGCGATGGCAGGCGGGCGCAGCAGCACCCGCGCCGGTGGCGGCAGCCCGATCGAGAGCCTCGCCCCGGCCTTCGCCACGGGGTCGCCGTCCACCGTGACCGTGAAGTTGACCTCTCCGGCGCGGGTCCCGGCAGGAGGCACGTACCGGTAGGTGTACAGGCCGCCCGCCGCGCCCTGGATGTTCACCGTCCCGATGCTCGGCGTCACGTGGATCCGGTCTGCAGGCACGCTCGCCCCCCCGAGCGCGTAGAGCACGTCGAGCCGCACCCAGCCGTTCCCGTCCGCCACCACCGCGTGGGGGACGAGCGCCGCGGTGAGCCGGTTGTACGGCGGCACGGCGACCGGGACGGTCTTCTTCACCGACACGCCGGTCTTGTCCGTGATGGAGAGTTCGGCCGAGAGCACCTCGGGCGGGACCGCCACCTGGAGCGTGGCCTTCCCCTTCGCGTCGGCCACGACGGGGCCGAAGGAGTCGAAGCCGAGCTGTGCGGTCACGTCCGCGCCGCGCTTCGTCGTGACCGCGATCTTCGTGGTGCCGAAGAGCGGGAAGCGCAGGAAGTCGATCTGCGCGTCCGGCCCCGTCTCCCTCCAGACGGCGACCAGCGCGAGCTGGGGGAAGCGGGTGGAGGGCGGAATGTAGATCGCGCGGTAGGTCCCCTTGCCCACCTTGGTCGGCTCGGAGAAGCTCCCCACGTTCACGGCGAGCCGCAGCGGGCGGTCCTCCGTCCCGGGCTGCTCGGAGACGCGGATGACGATCGGCACCGACTCGGTCCGGCCGAGCACGACGGCCCCGCCCTCGATGGAGATGGACGCGGCGCGCGCGCCGAGAGGCGCGAGCACTCCCAAGAGCGCAATCGCCAGGAAGCGAACGCAGCTCGCGGCAAGTCCGTGCACGCACCCCCCCCGTAGGGAAGAGCCTAGCAGCCGCCCCCCGGCGCCACCAATCCCGTGTTCGTGGCTCACTTCCCGCTGCCGCTACCGGGCGATGTCGCGGCGCCGAGCTCGCCGAGCTGCCTGCGGGCGCTCTCGCGCCCCGGATCGGCCTTGAGCGCAGCCGCGTAGTGCACCGCCGCCTCGCGGGGATTCTTGCGCGCCACCGCCAGCGCGCCGAGCTGCTCGAACTTGTCGGCGAGGAGGGAGAGGCGCAGCGCGACGCGGGCGTCGCCAGGCGCCGCCACCCTCGCCGCGAGCAGGTGGTCGAGCGCGGTGTCGCCGCCGGTGCCAGCGAGCCGTCCCTCGCGCAGCCGCAGGTCGGCGATCCGGAGCTCCTCGGAGGCGCGCGCTGCGCCGGCGTCGGGAGCGGCCGGCGCCCTGCGCAGGACCTGGATCGCGACGCCGCCGGCCAGCGCCAGCGCGGCGGCGACCGCGATCGGGATCACGAGCCGCCTCGCGCCGCGCGCGGCCGCCTGGGGCGGAGCCGACGGCGGCGCGATCGGGCTGGGCTCGGGGGTCGCCTCGTGCAGCGGTCCGTCGTACTGGATCTGTGGCCGCGCGGCGGGCTCCGGCTGCTTCGCCTCCTCGCCCGGGTCCGGGCGCTGCGGCTCCTCGTCGAAGTCGAAGAGGTCCTCGCGCTCCGCAGCGCGCGGTGCGCTGGATGGGCGGCGGCGCCGGGGTGGGAGCGGCGGCAGCGGGCACCGGCGGTGGCCTCGCCGCCTGCGCGGGAGCAGGCGTCAGGACCGCCCCCGTGGGGGGCGGGGCGGGCGTTGGCGCCCGGGCCGGCGCGACCGCTGGCGCGCCACCAGCGTGTGGCGACAGCTCGAACTTGATGCTCTCGGGATGGAGAGCGGTGATCCGCATCGTCATCCCGGGCTTGTCGGAGCGGTCGGGCGTCGTCCGGCTCGTGACCATCGCGTCGCCCGACACCAGGATCTGGCCCGTCTTCAGCTCGAGCTTGATCCGCACGCGCGTCCCGACCGGCTTCGGATCCTGGGAGGGGACGAAGATCCCGTTGGCGACGTACTTCGGCGCGAAGCGCTCGCGGAAGTCCCGCTCGTCGGAGCACGGGATCTTCACGCGATAGATGAGCGGCTGTGCCGGGGCGGCCAAAGGGAGTCAGCTCAGGCTCGAGGGATCAGGGCTTGGGGGCGAGCTTCACCCGGATCGGCTCGGTGCTCGATCTGACCGCCACCTCGGCGCGCCAGGTGACGTGACCGGTGGCCTTGAGGCTCACCTGGTAGATGCCGGGAGGGAGCGGGAGGAAGCCGCGGGCGTCGGCGAGCGAGCCGACCGTCCCGAAGTCCCGCCCGTCGACGGCGATCTCTGCCTCGGGAGGCTCGACGTCGAAGAAGAGCCCGGTCGCGAGCGTCTCGGGCGAGCGGGGGACGGCCGAGGGCTCGCGCGAAGTGACCGGCGCACGGCTGGGGGCCGGCGCGATCGCCTTGGGCTTCGGCGCCGACGCGCAGCCGATGGAGCCCCCAACCGCGAGGACGAGGAGAGACAAGTGGCCGAGTCGCACGCAAACCCCCTCCCGGCGCTCGTGCGCGCGGGTTGGTCCGATTCGAACGCCGGCCCGGCCCCCTGTCAAGGTGGCGGAGGCACGCTGGAATCGACGCGCAGCCCCCCGCGCGGCAGGAAGCGGGCCACCAGGAGCCACCCGGCGGCGAAGCCACCGATGTGGGCGAAGAGCGCAATCCCGGGGGAGCCGCCCGAGAGGACGGCGAGGACCTGCATGAGGATCCAGAGCCCGAGGACCAGCCAGGCGGGGAGCCAGACCAGGAAGACGAACGCGAGCGTCAGGACGCGCGCCCCGGGGAAGAGGCGGAGGTAGGCCGCGAGGACGCCCGCGATCGCACCGCTCGCGCCCACCATCGGCGCGTCGACCGCCCCGGACGCTGCGCTCGCGAAGACCTGGATGAGCGCAGCGGCGACGCCGCACGTCAGGTAGAAGACCGCGAAGCGCCTCCGCCCCATCACGTCCTCGACGTTGTTGCCGAAGATCCAGAGGAAGAGCAGGTTGCTGCCGAGGTGGCCGACCCCGCCGTGCAGGAACATCGCGGTCAGGATGGTGAGCGGCGGCGGGACGAGCGCGCGCGGCCAGGGATCCTGGAACGTAAGGATCTCGTAAGGGATGACGCCGCCCTCCAGGACGGAGCGCTCCATGCCCACGCCCAGGACCTGCCACGCGAAGGCTGCCGCGCTGAGCGCGATCAGCGCCAGCGTGACGACTGGCACCCGGCGAGTGGGCAGATCGTCGTGGAGGGGGAGCACCGGGTGTTCTTACCACCGTCCCGATGACCTCGGCGTCGCGGCGCGGGCGCCGGTGGTGACGTGGATCACCGCGTCAAACGTTCGGCGGAGCCTGACATGGATGTCAGGGTGATCCGGCGTCGGAGGCCGCAGCTTAACGGTCGCTTACGAAGGCTCGACTCGATATCGCGAAGGGTGGCGGAATTACCGTCGTAGTATCAGCCAGTTGGCATTAGCCCCGGAGGCTCACGGGCCCCGCCTCAGAGTAAACGCCCTGGCACGCCGATTGCTTTTTGGCGCCCCGACATGGTCTGGAATCAGAGAACGGTAGCGAAGCGCGTGACGACGACGGGGATCGGACTGCACTCCGGCCACCCCGTGTCGCTGACGCTCGCGCCGGCCCCGGCAGATGCCGGCATCACCTTCGTCCGGATGGATCTGGGCGTCGAGATCCCCGCGCGCAACGAGAACGTCGTCGACACGCGCCTCAACACGACCATCGGCGTCGGCCCCGCGCGCGTCTCGACCGTCGAGCACGTCATGGCGGCGCTCCACGGGATGGGGATCGACAACTGCCGCGTCGAGGTGGACGGTCCGGAGACGCCGGTCCTGGACGGCTCGGCCGCCCCCTTCGTCTCCATGATCAAGGAAGTGGGCACCCAGGTGCAGCGCGCCGGCCGCCGCTTCGTCATCATCGACCGTGCGGTCGAGATCCGCGACGGCGAGAAGCTCGCCCGCTTCGAGCCGGCCGACTCCTTCCGCGTCTCCTTCACGGCCGACTTCAACCACCCGCTCATCACGAACCAGTCCTTCGACGTCGAGGTGAACGACCGGACCTTCGAGCGCGAGATCGCCCGTGCCCGGACCTTCTGCTTCAAGCGCGACATCGAGCAGATGCAGGCGATGGGGCTCGCGAAGGGCGGGAGCCTGGCGAACGCCATCGTCATCGACGAGTTCTCGATCCTCAACCCCGAGGGGCTCCGCTTCGCCGACGAGTTCGCGCGCCACAAGGTGCTCGACGCCATCGGCGATCTCGCCCTCCTCGGGATGCCGGTGGTGGGCGCGCTGACCGCGGTGAAGAGCGGCCACGCCATGAACCAGGCGCTCGTGAGGAAGGTGCTCGCCGACCCGAGTTGCCACCGGGTCGTCCGCGTCAGCGGCGAGGCCGAGGCCACGGCGGCCCGCATCGGGATCCCGTCGATGGGGCTCGAGGGCCAGGCCGCCTAGCTGGTCACCCCCCCGCAATTGTCGCGCCCTGGGGATGCACCTCTCCCCCGCCCCCGCGGGGGAGAGGCTGGGTGAGGGGGCGTCGCGTACCCGTCGGCTAACCTCACTCTCCGTGAGCCACACCCAACTCAGGGTGTCGCGGTCGTGCAGACGGGGTAGGCGTAGCCGCACTGTCCGGCGGCGTCGCAGTACATCATGACCGCTGGGCAGGCTCCGAGGGTCGAGTCGCAGGTGCTGCAGGGCTCGCCGCACGCCTTCCCGGCGCACGGACCCTCAGGCGGCCCGCACTTCAGCTCGGTCACGGGCTGGCAGACGCCGTCGA
Source organism: uncultured delta proteobacterium (assembly GCA_963845515.1). Classification (GTDB taxonomy): domain Bacteria; phylum Myxococcota; class Myxococcia; order Myxococcales; family Anaeromyxobacteraceae; genus DATIVK01. Next base: position 13,033 of record CAWJSR010000034.1, on the reverse strand, counting down.
GGTCGCACTTCCCCAGGATCGACGGCATGAGGCACAGCGGATAGCAGGGCGGGTCGATCACGCAGTCGTCGCCGCAGAGCTTCCCGGCGCACGGTTCGGGCGGCGGCTCGCAGGTGAAGGTGCCGGCGGTCACGCACTCCCCAGCCGCGTTGCACGCCGTCGCCGCGAAGTACATCGGGCAGGGCTCGCCGGGGGCGCACTGGTCGCAGTATTCACCGCACTGCTTCCCCGCGCACGGATCGTATGGAATGCAGGTCTCGGGCGCGCTGACGCATCGACCGTCGGCGGTGCAGGCCTTCACGTCCGCCGTCTCGACGCAGTCCGGCGCGCCCGGCTCGCAGAGCGTGCAGGCATCGCACTGCACCTTCCCCTCGCAGGGATCGTAGGTCGGGTCAGGGGAACAGCCGCCGCGCCCGGCCACCGCGGCGAAGACGGCGAGGAAGAGGGCTGAGCGCATCGTGGAGTGCCTCCACTACAAGTCGCTACGCCCCCGGATCCGGCCCGTCAAGGCCCTTCGGGGGAACCCCCTCTACCAGCTACCGAAACGCCGCCTTGCCTCGGCCGCGAGCGTGTCACGGTGCTTCGGGTGGGCGACGGCGATGAGGGCCGCCGCGCGCTGGCGCAGGTTCTTGCCGAAGAGGTCCGCGATGCCGAACTCGGTCACGACGTAAGTGGATGTGCGCGCGCGTCGTGACGACCCCGGCGCCCGGCTTGAGGTACGAGACGATCCGCGAATCGCCCGCCGAGGTGCACGAGGGGAGGGCGATGATCGGCTTGCCGCCCTCGGAGAGGGCGGCGCCGCGGATGAAGTCCATCTGGCCGCCGACGCCGGAGAACTGGCGGTCGCCGATCGAGTCGGCGCAGACCTGCCCGGTGAGGTCGACCTCGAGCGCGCCGTTGATGGCGCAGACCTTCGGGTTGAGCTTGATGAAGGCCGGGTCGTTGACGTAGCCGAGGTCGAGCATCGCGACCGACGGGTTGTCGTCGAGGAAGTCGTAGAGCCGGCGCGAGCCGATGGCGAAGCCGGCGACGATCTTGCCCGGGTTGAGCCGCTTCATCTCGCCGGTGACGACGCCCTTCTCGACGAGGTCGACCACGCCGTCGGAGAGCATCTCCGTGTGGATGCCGAGCCTGTGGTGATCCGAGAGGGCGGCGAGGGTCGCCTGCGGGATCGCGCCGATCCCGAACTGGAGCGTGGAGCCGTCGTCCACGAGATCGGCGATGTGGCTGCCGATCGCCTTCTCGATGTCGGTGAGCGCCCTCGGCGCCATCTCGTAGATCGGGTCGTCGACCTCGACGAGCTGGTCGATCTGGTCCACGTGGATGAGGGCGTCGCCGTGGGTGCGCGGCATGCGCGGGTTCACCTGGGCGAGGACCGTCCGCGCCACCTCGACCGCCGCGTGGGTCACGTCGACCGAGACGCCGAGCGAGCAGTAGCCGTGCTTGTCCGGTGGCGACACGTGGATCAGCGCGACGTCGATCGGGAGCAGCCCGGTGCGGAAGAGCGAGGGGACCTCGGAGAGGAAGACGGGCACGTAGTCGGCCCGGCCCTCCTCGACGGCCTGCCGCGTGTTGGCGCCCACGAAGAGCGCGTTGACGCGGAAGCTGCGCTCCAGCCCCGGCGCGGCGTAGGGCGCCTCTCCCTCGGTGTGGAGTGACACGATCTCGACCACCGAGAGCTCGGGGGCACGAGCAGTCATCGCCTCGATGAGCCGTCGCGGGGCGGCGGCGACGCTCTGGACGAAGACGCGGTCGCCAGACTTGATCACGCTGACGGCCTGCTCGGCTGAGACGTATCGGACCATGTCTGGAAGAGGCTCCTGACGACGGGTTGAGTGTGACAGTCTAGCTCGCCGACGGGCCCGGTGTGCAACAAGTAGTCGGCCCGCACCGCGAGTCTGCTATCGTCCACGACCTCGAAAAGGAACCCATGAAGATCTCGAAGACACTGAGGTTGTTGGTCGGCGCCGTCATCCTGCTCCTTGCCGTGGGCGCCATCTGGTGGGTCGTGGGCTACTCGCTCGGCAAGACGATCCTGGCCGAGACCGGCGGCGGCGCGGCGTTTCGCGCCGCCTACGGCTTCAGGGACGCCGGGACGCTCCACCTGTTCCTGCTCGCGCTCCTGACGGTGCTCGTCAGGGTGGTCGCCGGGGAGGGTGCCGGCCGGTACCTGAGGATCGCCGGGGTGGCGGGGGTAGCTGCGCTCGTCGCGGGCGGCGGCCAGTCCGACATGCTCTCGGTCGCCCTCTTCGTCTTCGCTGCCGCGGCCGTCTCAGAGGCACACGCCACCGACGCGGTCGTCGCCGCGCTCATCGGCGGCGCGGTGGTGGCCCTGGCGAGCGCCCTCGGTACCGGGCTCGAAACGGGGCACCAGCTGCTCGTGATCGCGCTGCGAGACCTCTTCTTCTACGCGCCGCTGCTCTTCGGGCCCGAGCTGCTGGACGGCTACGTCTGGAAGAAGCTCGACTGATGGGCGGGGGGCGGTCGACGCCGCGCTGGTGCCTCGTGCTGGGCGCCCTCGGGGGCGCGATCGTCCTCGCGGCGGCGCTCGGCGCGGTCGCGCTCCTGCGCGGCGGGATCTCGGCCCGGCCCGGTCCGTCGCGGGTGGAGGTGCGGGTGGCGCGCGCGCTGCGCCACCTGGCCATCCCCTCGACCGATCGCGCCGCGCCGAACCGCGCCGCGCCGGGGCCGGCTTCGATCGCCGCCGGCCTCGCGCACTTCGCGGACCACTGCGCGGGCTGCCACGCCAACGACGGCAGCGGTGACACCGCGCTCGGCAGGAACCTCTACCCGCGCGCCCCGGACATGCGGCTCACGGAGACGCAGGCGCTCTCCGACGGGGAGCTCTTCTACATCATCGAGAACGGCGTTCGGCTCACCGGCATGCCGGCGTGGGGCGGGGCCGGCAGCGGCGAGGGGAGCTGGCAGCTCGTCCGCTTCATCCGGAGCCTCCCCACGCTGACCGGCGAGGAGCGAGCGCGGATGGAGGCGCTGAACCCGAGATCGCCGGAGGAGTGGCGCGCCCTCGGCGACGAGGACGCGTTCCTGCGCGGCGAGAAGGTCCCGGCACGGGATCCGGGCCACGGGGCGCACGCGCACTGACAGGGCAGCCGCGTGGCCCCGGGCGGGTGAGCTGGCGCTCGTCGCCTAGAACGCGTACCGGATGCCGAGGCCGATCGCCTGCGGGTCCGCGCCGGCCACCGTCTTGCCGGCGATCTCGGAGGAGCCGCCGATCGTGAGCGTGTAGGTCGCGTTCTTGTCGTTCATGATCTTCGTGTAGGAGGCGTAGGCCTGTGCGCTCTTCGACAGGTGGAGGGCGTAGCCGAGCGTGAGCTGCCTGGCGCCGTACCCGTCGGTGGAGCAGGTGAAGGCGCTGCCGTCCGCCTCCGTGCAGTCGCCCTCGCCCGCCGCGTCGTAGCGGGCGCGGAGCTCGTGATCACCGTACCGGTGCTTGGCGGCGACCTGCCACGCCAGGCGGGAGTACTCCTTGATGGCGTCGGCGGGCGCGCCGTCCTGGGCGTAGTTCAGCTGGTCGATCAGGAAGCTGAGCGTGGTGGCACCCGCCGGGCTGGTGAGCTCGTAGCCGGCTCCGACCTTCCATGCCGTGTCGACCGAGCCGAGCGTGGCGGTGTTGCCAGCGGTCGCATCGAAGGCGAAGGCGGCCGCCGGCGAGCCGTCGGTCGCGGCCGCCCGGTTGATGACGGCCAGGCCGGCTGCGTCCTCACGCCGCTCGACCGCCGCGAGGACGGAGAGGCCGTCCCACTCGTAGTTGACGCCAGCCGAGAGGAGGTTGGCGTTGATCGGACCGCTCGCGGACGCGAACTCGTCGACCGCGTACTGGACCTTCAGGGAGGCCCCGTAGAAGGCCGGAGAGTGGTACGCGACGCTGTTGCCCGCGCGGGTGTCGAAGCCATGGACGGTCGAGCCCGCCGGGAAGGGGCCGGCGACGTCTGCGCCGCCTGCCGCGGCCGTGATCCACCCGCCGCTGCGCGCGTTGAAGCCCGGGCTGCCCATGATCCCCTGGAAGCCGAAGACGTCGGTGCTCCCGAACGGATCGTCGACCTTGGTCCCGTAGGTGACCGCCTTGAACGGCGTGTCCCAGTTTCCATAGAAGAGCGTTCCGTAAGGGCCGGAGAGCCCGACGCGGCTGTTCCGGCCGCAGAGGCCGGAAATCCCGATGGCGTCTATGGAGGCGCTGGTCTCGCACTGGCCGATCGCGCTCAGGCCGAAGGCCACGTCCGCCGAGCCCCTCACGCCGATGTTGGAGGAGTCGGTGGAGACCGCCCCTCGCGCCTGGGCGCTCTGTGACGGGTCGGTGGCACCTTTCGCCATGGTCGACTGGAGGTTGACGTTGAGCGTTCCGTAGACCGTGACGCTGGCCTTGGGCGCGGCGGGCGGCGCAGCCGCGGCCTGGGCCGCAGCGACGGCGGGGAGGGTGAGGGACAGGGCAGCCACGGCGAGTCGTGCTCGAGCAGTCATTGCGTGCCTCCGGTGCAGCGTTCTGATCCGAACTGCGCCTAACGGGAGGTGCGCGCTCGATCAACGGACAGGATGGTGCGTGCCCCGATGGCCGCCGCGTCGCTGCCGGCGTCGACGCGACGAGCCGACACGTCACCCGGCGTGCGCTGGTCCGGTCGGCGCGGCAACGGGGCCCAAGAGGGGCACAGGCGCGCCGTGGAGGGCATTCCTAAGGTTGGGAAACGATGCCTTCTGGGGTGCACAGGTCTGTCGGCGGGCGAATCGCAGCGGTGCTCGTGGCGGTGACGCTCTCGGGTGCGACGGCGCGTGTCCTCGACGCCATCCACGGCCCCGGAGAGGGGCACCGCTGCCTGTGCGCCGCACGCCTCGGCGAGCAACACGAGTGCGACTGCACGCTCTGCCGGACGGCGGCGCTGATGGCGCGGGCCAGCGACCGGAGCTCTCCGCCCTGTCACCGGGCGGCTGCGCAGAGGGCGCTCCTCGCGGAGCGTGCGCCCGCTGGGTCTCGCGATGCCCCCAGCATGCAGTGCATCTGCGGCGACCCCACCGAGTCGACGGCGACGGCGGACGGACTGGGGCCGTTCTGCTTCCCGGCGGACCAGGCGCTCGCCCTCGCTGACCGCACGGAGCCGGCGCTGCCCGCAGTCGCCGATCCGGCACGTGAGGGTCCGGTGAAGCCAGAGACCCCGCCACCGCGCGCCGCCTAGCGCGCAGGACCGGACGAAGCCGCAGCACCCGCGACCACGAGGAGGACCGTCGCTCGCTCGCGAGCACGTCGACCTCGACGCTGCTGGGGGCGGAACGCCCGGCTCCACGTTCCAGTCCACGCCGCTCCCCGAGGGCACGCAGACGCTGCGTCGCTCCAGGAGATCCGTGTCGCTCGGCATCGGGCCTCCGCCCCCTGCCATGAAGCCCGAGGTCCATCATGCACGGTGGTCGCACCAGCCGAATCCGCCCATTGCTCGCCGCCTCGCTGATCGTCGCCGCCGCGGCCCTGCCGCAGCGGAGCCTCGCGGCGGCGTGCTGCACCTCGGCGGCCTCCTTCGGTGTCGGCCGGCTCCTCGTCTGGGAGGACCGGGCCGTGGGGCTGCAGCTCAGCCACGCGCGCAGCCTGGGCCAATGGGACTCTCAGGGGTCGCTCCGCTGGAACGGGAGCGACTTCTCGGACGGCCTCTCGCAGGCGCAGGTCTGGGGAATCCTGCGCCTCCACGACCGGGTCCAGCTCCAGGCCTGGGTTCCCTTCGTGGTGAACGATCGGGTCTCGGGGCCCGAGTCCCAGGTCGCTGGAGGGCTGGGCGACGTGGGCACCGCCGTGCGCTTCGAGCTCGTGAAGATAGGCGAGTACCAGGGGCTGCCGTCGTTCGCGGTCACCGCGGGGATGCTGGCGCCCACCGGACGGCGCGTAGAGGAGACCACTCCGCCGCTCTTCGCGGGCACGACGGGTCGCGGCGCCTGGGGCGGCACGCTCGCCATCGAGGCCGAGTACGCGTTCCTCCCCTGGTTCGCGCGGTTCGACGCCGGCGGCACCGGCTTCCTGCCGTTCACCCGGAGCGACACCGGCGCCGACCAGCGGTACGGCCCCGTCTTCCAGGCCGCGGTGTCGACGGGGCGGGAGCTCCTGCCGGACATCCTCGTCGCCGCGATCGCGCTCACGGGCGAGTGGGAGGGCGCGATCAGGATGGACGGCGCCACCGTGCCCGACTCCAGCGCGCGCTCGGTCACCCTCGCGGCCTCGCTGTCGTGGCGCGTCGACCCTCGCTGGACGCTCGTGGGGAGCGTCAACAACACCGCCTGGCCGGACGGCGCGGGGATGAACCGCGACGCCCGCCTCGGCTTCAACCTCGGAGTTCGCCATGGCCATTTCTAGGTATCTGCTCCTGCTGGTCGCCGCCCTCGTTGGCGCCGGCTGCGCCACCACCAGCGCCTCGGCGCCCGGCGGCGCACCCCTGCCGCTCACCGCAGCGGACGGCTCGACCACCACCCTCGACGAGCTCCGCCGCGGTCACGACGCGACCGTGCTGGTCTTCTGGTCCGCCACCTGCCCTTGCGTGCGCCGCTACCAGGAGCGGGTCGACGGGCTCCTCGACGCGTACCCGGCGTCGCGCGTGCGCGTGGTCGGTATCTCGAGCAACGTCGGCGAGTCGTTCGCGGACGTCCTGCGCGAGGCGAAGGAGCGGCAGGTCCGGATCCCAATCCTCCGTGACGAGGGCGGCCTCGTCGCCGAGGCGCTCCACGTCGGGAGCACTCCCACGGTCGTCCTCTTCGACGCGTCGGGAGCGGTCAGGTTCCTCGGGTGGGTCGACAACGAGCGGCTCCCCGGCGTCGAAGGGCGCGAGCCGTGGCTCGAGCGCGCGCTCCAGGGGGTGCTGGACGGGCACGGGGAGTTCTCGGCCCGGTCGCCCACCTACGGCTGCACGATCACCCGCTCCCTGTTCAGCACCGAGAAGCCGAGCCCCTGCTGCACCGTCCACTGAACCGAAGGGAGAACGTCCATGACCCGCATCGCACTCTCGCTGGCCCTCGCCGCCACCCTCGCCGGCTGTCCCTCCGACAGCCAGGAGGACCCCGCCGCTCCGAAGACGCGCATCGCCCTGGCGTCGGCGGGCGAGCTTACCGTCGAGCTGCTCTCCGACGGGCCGCTCTCGACGGGGTTGACGCCGATCTACCTCAAGATCACGAACGCGAGCGGCCAGCCCGTCACCGACGCGACCGTGACCTTCACGCCGGTGATGGCGATGTTGTCCGGCACGAGCCACGGCTGCCCCATCCTCGGCCCGCCCACCCTCGGCGCCGACGACCTGTATGGCTTCGACATGGTCTTCAACATGGCCTCGGGCGAGCTGACTGGCTCCTGGAGCGCCACCGTCGGCGTGACCCGCCCGGCGGCGGCGCTGGTGGAGGTGGAGTTCCCGGTGCTGAACGTGACGGACAGCGGCCGCGCCAAGCCCTTCTGCTACACGGACCCGACACGCTCGCGGCCAAGTACATCTCGAGCCTCAACTTCGTGAGCGCCCCGCGCGTCGGGCTCAATCCGGTGGTCGTCACGCTCCACCGCATGGACGGCGCGATGATCTTCACGCCGGTGGACGACGCGACGTTCGTCCTCGACCCGCAGATGCCGTCGATGGGCCACGGCTCGCCGGGGAGCGTGAACCCCACGCTCACCTCGACGCCGGGCGTCTACGCGGGGGAGCTCAGCTTCTCGATGGCCGGGGAGTGGGAGACCACCATCACGGTGAGCATCCCGGGCTTCAGCCCGCCGGCGACCCCGAAGTTCACGACCAGCTTCTAGGGGTCGAGATGGGTAACGCCGCCGTCAAGCTGGCCGTCACGGCGATCCTGGGGCTCGTCGCCGCCGGCGCGCGGGCCGAGAGCCTGGCGGAGCGCGCGGCGAAGAGCTACGCGATCGATCTGTCGGGGTCCACCAGCGCGCTCGTGGTCGGGGGGCGCGGCGCGCTGGTGGTCGTGATCCGCTTCCAGCCGGGCGTCCACGCCCAGGCCCAGGCGCCGCTCCGGGCGACGCTCACCGCGTCGCCCGGGGTCGCGCTGGCACGCGACCGGCTGGGCTGGCCCGACGTCGTCGGTCCACGCCTCCGAGTCGCCGCGCCTCGAGGTGCCGTTCACGGCCGGCGCGCCGGGCCCGCAGACGGTGAAGGTGCGGCTGGAGTTCTTCGCCTGCAGCAGCTCGTGGTGCGCGAAGCAGGACCGCGAGGTCTCGCTGGACGTCGTCGTCGCGAAGGCGGGTGGCTGACGCTACGTCCCATGCTACGGATCGTGGCGATGGAAGCGTCGAAGCAGCAGATCTACTTCATCGCGATCCGGATGCAGACCGGGGCGATCCGCCGTGAGCTCCCCATGATCGGGCTCTGTGACCGGGCCCGCGACACCGTGCTCCTGTCCATGGACATGCTGGAGGAGCAGGTGCGTGAGTGGGCGGCCGACGGGATGGTCACCTCGCTGCAGCTACAGGAGGTGCTCGGAGCGCTGATGCGGCTGCCGGCGGAGCTGAGGACGGTGAAGGAGGCCGGCCGGGACGACGCGCTGACGCTCGAGGTCCTGCAGACCTCGGGATCCTCCCTGCGCTGGACGCGGGGGGCGGGGAGGGGGAGTGAACTGAGCCCGACGGGGACCCGATGGACCCTCGCGGCGCCAGCGTGTAGAAGGCGTCGCATGAGAGTCGTCGCGTTCAACGGGAGTCCCCGGAAGCAGGGAAACACCGCGATCCTCCTCCGCCACGTCATGGCGGTCCTAGAGGCGAAGGGGATCGAGACGGAGATGGTGCAGGTCGGCGGCGAGGAGATCCGCGGCTGCAACGGCTGCGGCACCTGCCGGTCGCTCGAGAACGGCCGCTGCTCGCGGGACGACGACATCGTCAACGGCTGCATCGCCAAGATGGCCGCCGCGGACGGCATCCTCCTCGGGTCGCCGACCTACTTCACCGACGTCACGACGGAGATGAAGGCGCTGATCGACCGCTGCGGCTTCGTGGCCAAGGGGAACCAGGACCTCTTCCGGCGCAAGGTGGGGGCGGGCGTCGTCGCGGTCCGCCGGGCGGGCTCCATCCACGCGCTCGACACGCTCCACCACTTCTTCACCATCAACCAGATGATCGTCCCCGGCTCCTCCTACTGGAACCTCGGCGTCGGTCGCGAGCCTGGGGACGTGGAGAAGGACGAGGAGGGGCTCCGGACGATGCGGGTGCTGGGCGAGAACATGGCCTGGCTGCTGGAGAAGCTGGCATGAGGGCGCCGACGCCCGTTCGGCGCGACGGCAGTCGGCGCCGAACGCTCGTCTCCGCTCTCCTGCCCATCGCCCTGTCATCCTTGTGCTGGACCGCCTGTGCGAGCACCGCCGCCTCGGGAGGGAGCAGCGTCGAGTCCGGCCCCCCGGCGACTCCGGCGGCCGCGCTCGCCTCGACTGACCCAGGCTGCCCGGTCCAGAAGCCCGCGGACGGCGCGCCCTGTGGAGATTCCGTACTGCGCTGTGTCTACGGCCCCTCGCCATCCTGCAGCACCCTGCACGTCTGCTACGCGGGCGCGTGGCACTGGATTGGCCGCGGGAGCTGCCGGCAGGATGACCGGTGTCCCCCCACGTCCGCGGCGTCGATGGAGCCTGTGTCGGCGCGGCCGGACTCGCCGCTTCCGGTGATGACGTGCCTGTACCCCGAGGGACTCGTCTGCCGATACTCGAGCGGCCCCGCGCCGTGCAGCGGCGTTCCCCAGCCGCCCCAGCCGCTGACCTGGCGCTGCGAAGCCCCGGGCCCCACCGCCTGCCTCGTCCCCGGCGACCAGTGCCATGAGGAAGGGCTTACCTGTGGCGGCGGCTGCTGCACCACGGGTCGCACCTGCACCAAGGGGCGGTGGGTCCCGTTTGCGACGCCATGCCCGCCGTAGACCTGCTGCGTGCGCCTCACGATTGAGCGCGTCCCTGCGAGTCTCGGGCGACCGGTGCCATGAACACGGGGTCGCCCTACGAACCTAGTTGGGAAACCGCTCCCTCAGATCCTCGAGGGAGTGCAGTGCCTCCGACGCCCACGAACCGCTTCACGCTCGCGTACTTGCCGGTGAAGCCGTGGGCGTCGACGAGGTCCTGCCAGATCGCCATCGCGTTCCGGCCGGCGGCGAGCGACGACACGACTCGACGAAATCCCGGAACGGCTGGCACGCGCTCGCGACCGGGCTTCGCCCCGGCCGCGGCGGCCAGGCGGGGTCGGCGGATCGCAGGTGCGGGCGAATCAGCGCGGCAGAGGCAGCGGATGGACGAGCTTCACGGCGCGGGTCTTGACCGCGCGCGGGCCGCGCGTCGGATCGTAGAAGACCCAGACGTTGAACTTCCTCTCGTCGGGGTGCGTGTCGGAGTGGAGATCGCCCCACCCGAGGTGACGCGCGATCCATCCCGCGAGGTCCTTCTTGGCGTCCGACTCCGCCTTCTGCTGCCACGCGTCCATGACCGCGCCCAAGAGGAGATCGCAGAGCATGATGCTCGGGGTCTCCTTGGAGTCGTGGGTCATGACCTTGTCCACCGGCCGCGCCTTGCCGAAGACCTTCGCGAGGACGTTGTTGGCGATGACCTCGACGGCCTCGTCGGCCTTGGCGTAGCGCGAGTGGATCGGGTCCACCCAGATGCGGAAGGTCTGCTCGCGGTCGCGGTGCGTGTTCTTGCAGCGTCGGATCTTGTTCGTGAGCAACTTCGTGAAGTGGATGCGCCGCGCGAGATCGATGTCCTCCTGCTTCACGATGGCCTTCTCCACGACGAGGCAGTGGAAGTTGAGCCAATGGGTCTTGAAGAAGAACTCGACAAGGTCGCGGTAGAGCGGCAGGTACTTCGGCCCGACCTTCGACCACTTGAACTCCTGTGCGAAGCGATGCTTCGCGCGAAGCTGATCGATGATCCGGGCGAATTCGCCTCGGCGCTGCCACCGCATCCAGAGGGTCCCGAACCCGTAGTAGCGGGCACCGTGGACGCCCGACTCGTCGCAGGAGACCAGCCAGCGCACGACGCCCGGTGGTGGGTCAACCTCGACTTCCTCGCGCTTCACAGGTTGAGCGGCCATGACCCATGATCGCACGCCCTATGAGCCGTCCATTTTTCGGCCGGATTGAGGGTGCGGGGACTCACGGGGGGGGGGCGTTCATAGCCGCCTGCCGGCAATCTCGTGGCGGAGAATTGTCAGGGGCGGCTGCTAGTCTGATGCCGTGGCCGACAAGAATCCGATGGGGGAGGCAGGCCTTGCCTTGGCGAAAATCGCTGAGAGCATGAGGCAATCCTTGGGGCCAGCGAGTGAGGCCATCCGAAGGTTCTCGGAAGCACAGAAGGCGGCGATGGGGCCCGTCGCAAGGATCGCGGAGCAGCAGGCGCGGCTCCTCGGGCCGATGAAGGGGATTGCCGACCAGTTCAAGCCGCAGACGTGGGCGCTGAGTGACCACCGCGTGTCCCGCGAATTCGAGGAGCAGATGGAGCGGGTACGCGCCGCAAAGGAGCGCGAGCACCGCGCCCAGTTGGAGACCGCGGCGGCGGTGAAGGAACTCGCCGCCTCTTCGAGGGCCCAAGTTCGCACGCAGTGGGCCACTGCCATTGTGAGTGCTGTCCTCGGCGCCCTCGTCGCGGCCATCTTTTCGTGGGCGGCTGGCCGTTCCGCCGCTGTGGGTGGCCAGAGCGCGCCGGTCGTGCTGCCCAGCGCGTCCCGTGATGCGGACGTGGCAGGCCAGCGATGCGTCCCCAGCCACGCCCGCGAGCCGTAGCCCCGTTGTGGGGCTCCACAAGACCCCTTCGAAGAACCGGGCCCCCGGTCGTGAGTTCTTCTCCTTGTCAGTCGCGGAAGCGATCGAGGGTGCGAACGGTCACGGGCGCGCCGCGAGCTTCGTGCGCAGTGCCCACGGCGACTACGCGGAGTGAGGCGGGCAGGGGCGCCAATCTGCCCCGCTCCGAGCAGGCAGGCGCAGTTGGCCGAAACCGACCCCTTTCAGTCACCGGCGGGGGGGTGGTCGGAAGGCGCGGACTTCCCGACGATTTGTCCGGCGTCGCCCGTACCGGTTTCGGCCACGTTGCGCCGTGACCGTTCTTGGATGGCCGCCCGAAGCTTCTCCGCGGCCGCGGTCCAACTCCTGAGCGCCCTCTCCTGCTGAGTGCGCCCGTGGGCTGCGGACGGGTGGTATGCCGACACGAAGGACGTTCCGCCAAGACGTCGCTGGGCCTTCCCTCCCAAGGCCAACACGGGAACCCCGCGCAGTACGCGAAGTTGCGCGTCGAGGTAGCTCGTCTTGCACGCCGTCTCGATGGGCGGCGGAACCGTCGCCCCCGCCTTCTCCGCAGAGCAAAGGACCGACTCGGTGATCCATGCTTTGGCCAGCTTCGCGTCCAGCGACAAGCCGGGCCAAATGAGGTCGAGGATCTTCAACATGTTGTCGTGGTAGTCGCGCGCTCGGGCCGTCGTGCCGGCCAACTGGTCGTAGGTGAACTGGCAGATCACTCGGACCCGTTCCTCGGGAGTCAGGTTCTCTATCTCCTGACGCTCTCCGCTGAGGGGTTCCCCCGGCTCCGCGGTGACGATCACCAGTTCAACCTCGTCGATACTCCCGATCGCCCCGACGAATCCCCGGGGGGCGTGGCCCTTGTCGGGCTCCCAGCGCATGACCCCCTTGCAGGCGCCTTCGAGGTGCGGACACGGATTCAGGACGTTCAACAGGACGCGGTAGAGCGGGTCGGCCGGAAGCGGCGCGGGCATGCCCGAGGTGAGCACTTCTCGCCTTCCAAGAAAAGCGTCAGCGGCGGCTGCTGGTCAGGTGGCGGCCACAGAACGGCGCAACCGTGCAAGCGCGACGCCTCGCCCGCTGGCTCGTGCAGCGCTTGAAATCCAACGTCCTCCCGCCCGTGTAGACTTCCCCTCCATGAACGTCCACTCCTTCGTGAAGAAGTGGTCCGACTCGGGCGCCGCCGAACGGGCCAACAAGGACCACTTCCTCCTCGACCTCTGCGAAGTCCTGGGTGTCGAGAAGCCCAAGCCGGCCACGGGCGATCCCGAGCGCGACGTCTTCTCGTTCGAGCGGGACGCGAT
>CAWJSR010000033.1:0-4099 GCA_963845515.1 uncultured delta proteobacterium | reverse complement strand
GAGCGACACCCCGGACACGAGATCCAGGTCGTGATCGATCGCACCTGGCCGGAGGGAGTCGACGGCAGGCCCTGGTACGCCTACTCGTTCCAGGGGCGGGTGAAGGGGGCCGCCGCCTTCACCGACCTCATCGCCGGGACCTTCAAGGGCCCGTCGGCTTCGCGCGGCGATGGGACCGTGACGCTCTCTTTCCAGGAGTTCTGGAACCTGGGGATGGCCGACGGCGACACGCCCCACGGGACGATGACCATCGGCTACGTTCGCTCCACCGACCCGGTGACGATCGACCTCGACATGGTGGGGCTCGCGAGCCCCGGCTTCGGCGTCCCGCAGTTCGGATACGGCTTCGCAGGCTACGCGACCGGCGGCGGCGCCTTCGACTACCAGCTCGTGAAGGGCATGGGCGGTGACAAGCTGACGGTGAAGGCCTCGTGGGACGCGGCGAAGGCCGGGCGCCTGAACGTCTTCTACGAGGTGGCGCCCTCCTTCACCGTGACCGGCTCGTTCGACCAGTGCTGGGACTCGGCGGGGTGCCTCGTCTACGTGCGCGATCCGGACAACCTGTCGTGCCCGGTCGGGCCGTGCTCGACGGGGCTCGTCAGCGCGTGCGCGCCTGTCCCCGTGCCGCCGTTCTGACGGTCGGTGAGCAGCTCCCTACGGCTCGTCCCCGCGACCGACGCTGATCGTCCAGACCGTCGCGAGCTCTGGGGTGATCCCGTCGGTGCTGTCCCCCACGATGACGCCGTGGTCGTTCAGGTCCCAGGCGCGACTGAAGCTGCCGCCGAGCGTGCCTAGCTCGACGACGCCGGTATCGGCTGACCAGAAGAACGCGAGCGCCGTGCCGCCCGGGTAGTGGTAGCCGACCACCTCGTCGCGATCGTTGATCGCCTCGGCGAGAGACTCGCTGCCCTGCGGATCCAGGTCGACCATCCCGGTCTCGGGCGTCCAGAGGAAGGCGTGGAATCCACCGTCTGCGGTCGTGCTCGATCCGGTCACGTGACCGATCGCGTTGACCCCGGTCGCGAAGCTCGTCGAGCCTCCGAGCGTCCCGAGATCCTGCATGCCCGCGGTCGACGTCCACAGGAACGCGTGCTCCGCGTCGTCGGGTGTGTGACTCCAGCCGACGACCTGGCCCGCGTCGTTGACGTCATTGGCGCCGCTCAGTGGCCCGCCCAGGGTCCCGAGGCTCCTGGGCGTGCCGTCCACCTCCCAGAGCGTGGCGCCCGCCAGACCTCCCTCGGCGTCGCCGACGATCTGGCCCGACGCGTTGATGCTCCTCGCGCGACTGAACGTGCCGTCGGGCGCGACGAGCCCCGCGAGGCCCACGGAGCTCGTCCAGACGAAGGCATTGAACGGGAACACGTACGAGGAGTCGGAGGCGACCCCCACGACGGCGCCCAGGTCGCTCACGTCGAACGCGTAGCTCGACCCAGCCGGCGGCGCGGCGAAGTCTGTCGAGACGCTGCCGTCGGGGCTCCAGAGCGTCGCGAGCCCCACGTTCGCGGGGTTTGCGAACCGGGAGCCCGCGATCTGGCCGAGGTCGTTCACGCCGAGCGCCATGCCGCCACCGAGGCTCTGGACCGTGATCCGGGGATGCCGCCGCGGCGTGCCTCCCTGGCCGCCGCGCAGCGCGACCTCAGCGGTCGCGTCCAGGCCCGGGGGCTCGGCGCTGCAAGCAAGCAGCGCGGAGGCTAACGACGCGACGACCGCTACCGCGAGGCTGCCTCTACGTTCGACGAAGAGTCCCATGTTCCCTCCCCGAAGACTGAGGGTGTAACCCTAGCACCCGGGCGAAAGGCGGCGGAAGGGGCCCCGCGCGGGGCGGTGGGGAAGGCGCGGGTGAGGTGGGTCCGGGGCTGACCCCTGGCGATGTGTTCCACCGAGCGTGTATCATCGTGGACCTGACGGGGGACCCATGGACACACCTGCTCGTTCGCTCTCGCTCGCCGCACTGCTCGTCCTCACCTCGCTCGGGTGCGCGGACCAGGAATCAGCGCCGCGCGGCAGCACTCCGGCCGACACGCTGGCCGCCCACGAGATCGCCGTCGGCGAGCAGTTCATCGTCGAGCTCCACGCGACCGCGGGGACCGGCTACCAGTGGGAGCCGGTGGCGGTCCCGGCCGCGCTCGTGCAGGTCGGCGACGCCTCGTTCGCGTGCGACGTCATCCATGACGGTCCCTGGGTTGGCTGCGGCGGGACTGCGACGTTCACCTTCGAGGCGGTCGACGCCGGCGAGGGGACGCTGCGGCTCGAGTACTTCCGGCCCTGGGAGACCAGCCCGCCCGCGGACACGTTCGAGACGACGGTCCGCGTCGAGTGACGACGGCGACGGCCTCCGCCGTCACCCGCTGGGGGCTGGTGGTCCTGCTCCTTCTCACTGGCAGGCGAACGCAGGAGGGGTCATGAGCGACGTGGTCTACAGGTCCGACGTCACCGTCGAGCGGCTCGAGGGAGGGCTCCGCCGCGCGACCCTCCCCGGCGAGCGGGAACCAGTCTGGTTCGGCGTCCACGGCGGGATCGCCGAGCACTACGGGCGCGCGCCGGGCACCTACGATCCCCACGCTGCGACGATCGACTACGTGGTGGCGGCGACGGCCGGTTGACTGGCCGGGACCTTCGGAGGCGCGCTGGAGGCGCGCCAGGTTCCCGCGTCGAAGGATCGGCTGGTCGCCAGGGCGACCGGCGAGGTGGAGCTGGAGGGGAAGACGCTCGTGCTCAAGCGGATCCACGTCCGGCTCGAGCTGAGGTGCGCGCCGGCGCAGCGCGAGACCGCCGAGCGCGTCCACGGCTTCTTCGCAGAGGCCTGCCCGCTCTTTCGCAGCCTCCGCGCGGCGATCGCGATCACGACGGAGCTGGCGGTGCTCCCCCCGTGACGGCTGCGGGGAGCAAGCCGCCTGGGCGCTACCCGCAGAACTTCAGGATCGCCTTCTCCAGCACCGCCGCCGCCTTCTCCAGCTCGGCGATCTCCACGAACTCGCCGGTCCGGTGGGCCTGCTTGATGTCGCCGGGGCCGAAGACGCAGGCCTCGGCCCCCATCCCCACGACCTCAGGAAGCTCCGTCCCGAACGGCACGGTCTTGGACTTGTGTCCGCTGTGCTCCTCGAGGAACCGCACGATCTCGGCCTCCGGGTGGGTCACGGCGGCCGCGTCGGTCCGGAGCGGGGCGATCGAGACGTTGATCTTGCCGGCGTTCGCCTCCACCAGCCGTCGCGCCGCGTCCTCCAGGAGCCTGAGCGCCTTGCGCGGGTCCTGCCCGGGGAGCGGCCGCCACTCGTAGCTGAAGCGGCACTCGCCCGCGATGATGTTGCGGGCCTTCCCACCGCCGATGACGCCGACGTTCCAGGTGGTCCACTGCGGGCTGAAGCTCCGGTCCTTCTCCTCCTTCAGCATCTCGCCGATCTTCTCGAGGTCCACGAAGAGCTTGCCGACCGCGTGGATGGCCGAGGCGCCGACGTCGGGGTAGGCGCTGTGCCCCTCCAAGCCGTGGACCTGCACCTCGACGGCGCAGTAGCCCTTGTGGGCGCGGATGGGACCAGGCTGGTCGGCTTCCCGACGATCGCGTGGCGCGGGTGGATCGCCCCTCCGCCACGATCTGCTCGGCGCCGAGGCAGCCGACCTCCTCGTCGGCGGTGAAGAGGATGGTGAGCGGGGGCGCGCCGGCCTGGGTGCGCGCGGCAGCGGCCAGCGCGGAGGCCACGAACCCCTTGTTGTCGGCGGCGCCGCGCCCGGAGATTGTCTTCCCGCTTGATGGTGCCGAGCCGTGTCCTTCCATTCGGTGTCGAAGGGGACGCAGTCGGTGTGGCCGACGAGCCAGGAGGCCGCTGGGCTGGTCGGGGCCCGCCGGCAGACGAGGTCGAACTTGTCGATGCGTGCGACTCTTCGACTTCATCCCGTGGTCGCCGAAGCCGATCGCCTTCGCCTCCTTGAGGAGGTCGATGTACTGCTGTTCGAGCGCGTCGATGTTGAGTCGATGGTGAACGAGCGCCTTGAGGGAACGACGAGATCGATGGGGCTACCAGGAGACGAAGGCGCCCTGCGCCGGACGGAAGGGGCCGGCGAGAGCGCCGGAAACCTCGACGGCAGCAGCAGCGCCGCCGAG
>CAWJSR010000032.1:0-14254 GCA_963845515.1 uncultured delta proteobacterium | reverse complement strand
CAGCACGCTCGCCATCACCATCAGGGCGAAGAAGCCGAGGACCACCGAGGGAACGCCGGCGAGGAGCTCGATGACCGGCTTCACCACCTCGCGGAGGCGGCGCGGCGCGAACTCGGCGCTGAAGAGCGCCGCGGCGATCCCCAGCGGCACCGCCGCCAGCATCGCGACCAGCGTGGCCTTCAGCGTCCCGATGAAGAGCGGGATCATGGAGACCTTCGGGATGGTCGAGACGGGCTGCCACATGAACCCGGCGGGCTTCCCCTGCCGGAGCACCTGGGGGAGGAACATCTTCGAGGGGCTCGCCTCGGCGCGGACCTCCGCGTCGAGGAGGAGCGGCAGCGCCTCCTTCGCGACGAAGACGAAGATGAGCGCGACGGCGGCGATCCCGGTCAGCGCCACGATCGTGATGGCGGCCTCGATGGCCTTCTCGCGGAGCTGGCGCCGCCGGCTCCTGGAAGGGGAGGCGGGGCGCCCGCCGGCCGTGATCGTCGCTGCGTCCATGGCCCAACTTGTAGGGTGGCGCGATTGCGCGGGCATGGCGGGGCTGTGACGAAACGGAAACGTCTGAGGTCCGGGCGTCGGCCGGCTACTTGACCGGGAAGTAGCCGACGTCGGAGACGATCCTCTGGCCGGCCGTGGAGAGGCAGAAGTCGATGAACTCCTTGACCTCTCCGGCGGGCGCGCCCCTCGTGTAGACGAAGAGCGGCCTCGCCAGCGGGTACTTGCCCGAGAGGACCGCCTCCTTCGTCGGGGCGATGCCCTCGACCTTCACCTCCTTCACCCCCTTGGCGTAGGCGCCGCCCCCGTAGCCGATCCCGTTCTTCTCCCTGGAGACCGCGTTGACGACCGCCGCGGTGCCGGGGAGCGTCTGGGCCCTCGCGGCGAAGTCCTCGCCCTTCAGGACGTGCTCCTTCACGAAGACGTAGGTCCCCGAGGAGTTCTCGCGGGAGTAGAGGACGATGGGCGCGTCGCGGCCGCCGACCTCCTTCCAGTTGGTGATGTCGCCGAGGTAGATGCCCTCGATCTGCTTCACCGTGAGCGTCTCGACGGGGTTGGTCGTGTTGACGTAGATGGCCACGCCGTCGCGTGCGACGGTCGTCTCGACGGCGTCCGCGCCGGCCGTCTTGAGCTTCGCCTTCTCGTCCGCCTTCATGGCCCGCGAGGCCGTGGCGATGTCCGTGGTGCCGTTGATGAGGGCCGCGATCCCGGTGCCGCTGCCGCCGCCCGTCACCTGGATCTTCCGGGTGGGCTGCTGCTTCATCCAGGCCTCGGCCCAGCGCTGCGCGAGGACCACCATCGTGTCGGAGCCCTTCACCGTCGTGTTCCCGGCGAGGGTGAGCGCGGGGGCGAGGAGGACCGCCGCGAAGAGCAGGATTCTTTTCATGGGCGTGAAGATGCCCATGCGGCATGGCGAGCGCACGGCGACGACGTGACGATCCCGAAACGACGAGGGCCGCCTCGTTGGAGGCGGCCCGGGGGGAGCCCGCGCGCTGCTGAATCCACTATCCGTTGAGGCGGGTGACCTCGGCCTTGCCCGTTCCGGGCGCGAAGACCACCTTGCGCCCGCCGGCGCCGCCGACGTCCTTCTGGACGATGGCGATCCCTTGCGAGGCGAGGAACTGCTGCGCGGCCGCGACGTTCCGCTCGCCCAGGTGACCGCTCTCCGCGGCGATCGGGGGCGCGCTACCGCCGACGACCGCAGCGCGCAGGCGGGGCGCCTGGGCGCCGAGCCGCGAGAGATCCTCGACGAGCTGCTTCATGGCGACGTCGCCGAAGCGGGGGGCGGGGGCCGCGCTCCCCTTGTCGGGGAGGAGGAAATGGGTCATTCCGGCGACGTCGGCGATCGGATCCCAGACACAGACGACCA
This sequence comes from uncultured delta proteobacterium, assembly GCA_963845515.1. GTDB lineage: Bacteria > Myxococcota > Myxococcia > Myxococcales > Anaeromyxobacteraceae > DATIVK01. The sequence continues at coordinate 12,387 of CAWJSR010000032.1, read as the reverse complement.
CACCGGAGCCGACCACGGTCGTGAAGTCGCTGGCGCCGACGGCGGCCATGAGCCGCCCGGGGTGGACGTATGCCGAGGGCACCGGCACCGCTGCCGCTCTTGCCGGGCCTGCAGGCGCGAGCCTTGCCGCAACGGGGCGCGCGTGCGGCGAGCCAGGAAGCGGAACTGGTGTGGTTGCTACGCCGTGCATCTCTCACCTCTGGACTGGCCGGTTCTCGTACGCCGCGTGACTCTCTACCGTCCACCTTTCAAGAGTCGAGCCGAACCCTATCCCTACTCTTTTCGAGGGGTTCCGCTGCCCCGTGATGGGGTTCGGGAGACTCGGGAGTTTGGGAGCCCCGTGCGGCGGCCTGCCGGCGACGGGAGTGATCCTGGCTCTCAGGGCACTGCGTGCCACTTGCGGACGGACTCGCCGCCGCTCGCGCCGTGGCACGACGGGCACAGCTCGACGCCGCCGGACGTCTTGCCGGCCGCGTGGTCAGCAGCCGCGCCGCTCGTGTGGCAGCCGAGGCATGCCGCCGTCACCGGCAGCACCTTCTCCGAGGCCGACGCGTGAGTGGGCCTGGCCGGGCTCGCAGCCGTCCCGACGTGAAGGATCGAGCCGCGCTCGTTTGCGCTCGTGGGCGCCGCGTCCAGCGGGACGGCCTCGGCCGCCCAGGTTCCCGGAACGTGGCACGCCTCGCAGTTGGCGAGAGCGTTCGGAAAGCGGACGTCGTCGAGGAACGCCGGGCGCGTCGCGCCCGCGTGGATGACGAACGGGCGGATCCCTTCGAGCGACGCGACCCCCTCACTCTCGCCGGTGTGGATCCTGTGAATCATCACCTTGAGGCTGATCGAGCGCTCCTCGATCCCGTCGGCGGTCGCGTAGGTCCAGGCCTTCGTCGTGTCGGGGGGGTACTCGAGCGGATCCCAGAGCAGGACCATCCCGGTGCCGACGGTGGGACGGAGGTCGCGCGGCCGGTACATCCAGTCGGTGGCGTCGGGAGCGTGGCAGAAGAGGCACGCCTTGGGCTCGGTCCTCTGCCCGTGGAAGGCCAGCCGCAGGTGGCAGGCGTTGCACCGCTCCTTGGCGACGACGGTGCGGCGCGCCGCGGAAGGCTGCGACGCGATCCGGCCCGTCGCGAGGTCCACCGAGACGAAGACGTTCTCACCAGCCTCCGTGACCGCCTCGCCGGTGAAGGGCCAGCGGAACCGATCCGACACCGGATCGTACCCCAGGGCCCATCCATACCAGGGGCTGGTGGAGAGCACCGGCGGCACGAGCGCCGCCGCGCTGCTCGCGCGCCGCCCCTCCACTCCGATGGTCCAGTAGCCCGCCGCCTCCACCTTCCCCGGGACCAGGTTCAGGTCGGCGAGCGGGTTCGGGAAGGTGCAGGTGAAGACGCCGCTCGCGTCCGCGGTCAGCGTCAGCAAGGGCGTCGTGCAGGCCACCTGCCATGGCGGGGCCACCGCCGTCGCCGAGGTCGACGAGGTGATCGAGTACGAGAAGGTTCGCGTGTAGGTTGCGGGTGTGGTCGAGGTGAACGCGGTCTCGTGCCCCCCCCCAGTCAGGAAGTCGCTGTTCGGCCCACCGATCCGGAAACCCAGCGACGTGAGCTTGCGCGGCACCGGGCTCGGCGAGCTCGTGTCGGGGTCCATGGCAGGTGATGGGCTGCCGAGCGACGTCAGCGGACCGACGGGGTCGCTCACCTTGAACTTGATGGTCGCGGTGGCCGGCCCTGGCGTCCCGGGGCTGCCGGGCGTGCCTGGCAGGAGGCTCTGGACCTCCACGATCTCGAACCTCGGCAGCTTCGAGCGTGGGTTCTTGACCGGGGCGAGGTGGGCCTCGGCGATCGGCACCCACCGGGTGGGGCCTCCCGCGCGCGGCTCGACGTGGCAGTCGCGGCAGGCGCCGTCGTCGGCCTGCGGGCCGCCGGAGTGAGCCATGTGGACCGGATCGAGCTCCGCAGGACCCGAGACCGCGCCGTACCAGACCTCGGGGTGGCATCCAGAGCAGGTCCTGCGCGAGATCGACGTGACCGTCGCGCTCGCCTGCGGCGCGCCCAGGTGGCATGCATCGCAGTTGCGGAGATCCTGCGGGTAGCCGACCCCCTCGACGGCAGTCACCGCCGGCCGCTGGTTCTCGGTCCGGGTGGCGACCCGCCCGAAGAAGTACTCGATGCTCGAGTAGCCGATGACGCTGTAGCGGGACCCGATCGGCGCGGCGCCGTAGCGCCCGGGGCGGAACGGCAGCGCGGGCGGCGACGCAGGCGGCCCGTCCGGAGGGAAGACAGGCGGGAGCGCCGTCACGTTGCAGACCGCGGTCCCGGCGGGCGCCGTTGTCCCGGCGTAACAGGTGGGCGAGAGGTAGAGGGTCGGCAGGTTCTTCCCGCGGTGGATGCGGTGGACGAGCCGCCCAAGCTCCAGCGGGTTGGGGTAGGTGGACTTGACCGGTGGATCGGTCGGGGGCAGCGCGGTGTCCCGCTTCCCGAGGTCCATCGCCGCCGGGTCGACCGTGTCCGGATCGGCATGCTGCCAGGTGTGGCAGGTGAGGCAGAACTTCACGCCCGTGTAGCGGTTGCCGTGAATCTTGAACAGGCCGTGGCACGCGTTGCAGTTCACGTCCCGCGTCGTCTCGTATGACTGGATCGCGCCGCCGTTCGGGACGAAGTCCCAGGTGGCGCAGGTGTTCGCGGTGCCGTTGGCGACGCCGTACAGCACCACGCCCACGCGGAGGGTCGCGCCGAGGTTGAAGCCGGACGGCAGGGCCTCGAGGAAGGTGTACCTGAAGCGGCCGCCCCCCAGCTCCTCGGTCCGCACGAAGGCCCCCGAGGCGACGCTGCTCTCGCTGCCCGGCTGCTTCAGCGGCGCGGCCGCGCTGTTGCCGACGAACTGCCCGCTCGTCACCATGTCGCCCGGCTGCGCCGTCGGGGAGGTGTCCGGAACGCACGTGCCGGGTGTCCCCGGCCCTCCCGGTGGCAGGCAGCCGATCGTCTGGCGACCCGTCGGGATCATGCTCCGCCACGCGGGGAGCCCCGAGACCGGCTCGACGTCGAGCCAGGCGAGCGTCCACGCCGGGTTCAGCGCGGACGCGTTCGCCCCGGTGATCGGAGTCCCGCGGTCGGTGAGGCTGTAGGTGACCACCACCTTGCCGCTCACGACCGCCGCCGACTCGATCGCCACCGCCGGGTCGCCGGCCTGGATCGTCGCGTCGCCCTTCTCCTCCAGCTCCGGCGCGCGGGCGCAGGCAGCGGCCATCGCCCAGGCAGCGATCGCGACTGCGTGGACGAGCGGGGTGGCGCGCGCCATCAGGCCCCGCGCTCCTACTGCACGCCCAGCTTGGCGGAGTAGAACTTCAGGAACTCGTAGATCTCGTCCGCCTGGTCGTCGGTGACGCCGGCGTTGGGGCGGCGGACCATCCGCTTCATGTAGCGCTTCCACTCGGAGGCGTTGAAGCGCGAGTTGATCGCGCGCGCCACCGGGTGGCACTTGGCGCACTTCTTCTCGAAGACCGGGTACCGCTTCTGCTGCTCGGACGGGTAGTCCGAGACGTCGATCTTGTCGGGCCCGCTGTCGCGGGGATCGGGCGGGGCCTTCTCGGGCTCGGCGGCGATGGCGAGTCCGGAGAGCGCGACGAGGACGGCTGCGAAAGCGAGGGGCTTCATCAGAAAGATCCTCCGAATCCTAGGTGGCCGGCGTGGAAGGCGGGGAAGTCGGTCGCGCTCCAGAACTCGTAGCCGACCTTGAGGTAGAGCGAAGGTGCCGGGATGATGAAGAGGCCGGCGGTGTAGCGCGAGATGGTGCTGTCGGTGGAGAGCTGCGAGCTGGCGGAGAGCGGGGTCCCCCGCCGGTTCAGCTCATCGTACCGCAGGGCGGCGCTGACCCAACGGTCCATCGGCGGCAGGGGGAACTCCACCTCGGCGTACCAGCCCTCCTTGCTGAGCCACGGATCGACGAGCGCGTACGGGTAGCTCGCGTCCGGGTCGAGGTCGGTCTGTCGGGTGGCGTACTCGCCGCGGAGCGTGATCCGCCCGAGCATCATGGAGGCGTCGGCACCCCAGGCGAGGTAGCCGAGCTGGGCGTCACGGTCGTACCTGCCGGCCGTGGCCGACGCGCCCACGCTCACGTCACCGAGCAGGCTGCCGCCCTCCGAGGCGTAGGTCATGACGACCCTGCCGCCGCCCGCGGGGACGCGGTTGTTGTCGGTGTAGTAGGGCGAGCGTGTCGCGATGAAGTCCAGGTCGTTCCCGCCGCGCATGCCTGCGGTGCCGTAGGCGCCGTACCAGACCTGGAGCGCGTCCATCAGGAAGAACTGCCCGTAGACCATCACCCCGGTGTCCGTGTACGGCAGCGGGATCACGCCCAGGTTCATGGCGCTCTTCTCGCCGTAGGCCATCCGGCCCATGTCGAAGATGAGCGGCGCCGAGGCGGTCTTGTGACCGGAGGGGTCCACACGGTTCGAGAACTCGCCGAACGGGATCGGGAGCCGCCCGACCTGGACGTTGAACTTCGTCGAGGGCATCCAGTCGAGCATCACGTTGTCGAACTCGATGCCGTGGCAGCTGAAGCAGGCCTTGGCCGAGAACGTGAGGTCGTCGTTGATGTCCACGCCCATCTTGATGGCGGCGTCGATGGTGACGCCGGACGGCGACCGCTTGGCGACCGTCTTGGAGCTCATGCCCCAGTAGTCGACGTACGCCGTCCCCGAGAAGGAGGTGTTGGAGCCTGCCGACGCCCTCTCCGCGGCGACGACCGCGAGCACGGCGAGCGCGAGTCCGGCGAGCCGCCGGGTGCGCGAACGTGGATGGCGATCAGTCATTCAGCGCCCCGTTGGCGATCCAGGCCTCGACGGCCGCGATCTCCCCGTCCGTGAGCTGCGCGTCGCCGAGCGGCATGTACTGACGGCCCCCTTCGCCGCGGAGCCGGAGCACCAGCCAGCTCTGGTCGGGCGACCCCGGCTCGACCATATCCATGGTGACGTTCTGCTCCGACGGCACATTCACGAGCGCCGCCCAGCCGGCGTCGGCGTCGAGCTGCGGGAAGGCGATCGGCGGGCTCCCGCCGTGACACGACCCGCTCGCGCAGCGCGGGACGAAGAGCTGCTGCGCGAGCCCGGAGTAGGTGCCCGCGCCGCCGCGGTTGAACGGGAGCGGGCCGCCGATCGCCGGCTCGGGGGTGCACGAGGCGAGCGAGAGCGCCGCCGCGACCGCGAAGCCGGCGGGCTCGGGCGCGCCTGGCGCCGCCCCCGCAGGGCCGCTCGCGCCCGCTCGCGATCACCGGCTGTCCCCGGTGAGCCGCCGCCGCTGCGCCGCGGCCGGGAGGGCGCGGGCGTCGACGTGGAAGCGCCCCACCAGCCCCTTGAGCTCCTGCGCCTGCGCGGAGAGCTCCTCCGCTGCGGCCGAAGACTCCTCCGCGCTCGACGCGTTCTGCTGGGTGACCTTGTCGACCTGGGCCATCGCGCCCGAGACGCCGTCGGCGCGACGCACCTGCTCGCCCATCAGCGCGGTGATCCGCGCCACGCGCTCGGACGCGCCGCTCACCGACTCCACGATCTCCTTGAGCCGGGTCTCGACCGCGTTGGCCTGCGCCGTCCCCTGCGCGGCCTGGGAGACCGACTCGCTGATGAGCCCCTCGGTCTTGGCCGCCGCCTCCTTGGAGCGGAGGGCGAGCGACCGGACCTCCTCGGCGACGACCGCGAAGCCGCGTCCCGCCTCGCCGGCGCGCGCCGCCTCCACCGCCGCGTTGAGCGCGAGCAGGTTGGTCTGGAACGCGATCTCGTTGATGTCCCTGATGATCGCCTGGGTCCGCTCCGCGCCGGCGCCGATCCGCCCCATCGCCTGGCCCATGAGCGTCACGGCCTCGGCGCCACCCTTCGCGGCGTCGCTGGCCTTGCGGGCGAGCTCGTCGGCCTCGCGCGCGCGGCCGGCCGCCTCGCGCGTCCCCTCCGCCAGCCCGGTCAGCTCCGCGCTGGTCCGCTCGAGGGCTGCCGCCTGGGCGGACGCGCCGCCGGCGACCGACTGGGCGGTCGACGCGATCTGGGCCGCCGCCATCGAGACCTGCTGGACCGCCAGCGCGACCTGCGCGATCGCCTCGTGGAGGGCGCCCGCCATCCCGTTGAGCGCCTGCTGGGTGCGTGCGTGGTCGCCGGCGAAGTCGCCGGGCATCCGCGCCGTCAGGTCGCGCGCAGCGAGCATCTCCAGCGCGCGGGTCGCCTCGGCCGCCGGGGCCGCGAGCGCCTCGATGGCGCTGTTCATCCCATCGACGATGGCGCGGAAGCCGCCCTGGTGGCGGGTCGTGTCGGCGCGCACGTCGAGCCGTCCCTCCACCGCGGCCCTCGCCTGCCCGCCAGCGTCCTCCACGAGCGCCCTGATCGCGCCGAGGCACCGATCCAGCGCGTCGCGCAGGGCGACGAAGTCGCCCTTCCAGCCGATTCCGACCGACGTCTGGATCCGTCCGCGGGAGAGGTCCTCGACGCAGGCGGCCGCTTCGCGCAGCGGCCCGACGACGGCGTCGAGCGCGGCGTTGACCCCCTCGACGATGGCGCGGAAGTCCCCCTGGTGGCGGCTCGCGTCGGCCCGGACCTCAAGCCGGCCAGCCGCGCCGGCGACGGCGAGCGCGCGCACGTCCTCGACCAGCCAGCGGATCGCGTCCAGGCAGCGGTTGAGCGCGTCGCGCAGGACGGTGAACTCCCCGCGCCACGCCGCGTCGATCCGCCCCGGGACCTCGCCGCGGGAGAGCATCTCGACTGCCTTCGCCGCCTCGCGGACCGGCCCGGTGACGGCGTCCAGGTTGGCGTTCACGCCTTCGACGACGCGGCGGAAGCTCCCCTCGTGACGTCCCGCGTCCGCGCGCGCGTCCAGCCGCCCCGCCGCGCCGGCCTCGGCGAGCCGCCCGGTGTCCTCCACCAGCGCGTTGACCGCGGCGATGCAGCGGTTGAGGCTCTGCTTCACCAGCTCCAGGTCGCCCTGCCACGCCTCGGCGATCGGCGGCGGGACGTCGCCCTGGCTGATCCGATCGACGTAGGTGGCCACCGTCCGCAGCGGCGCGACGAGCGCGTCGACGGTGCCGTTGACGCCGACGATGAGCGGCCTGAACTCCTCGTCGACGGCGCCGGGATCGGCCCGCACCTCCAGCTCGCCGCGCCCGACCGAGTCGGTGATCCGCCGCGTCTGGGCGACCAGCCCGTCCACCGTCCGGCCCACGCGTCGGGTGAGCTGGACGGCCAGGCCGCCGCCGCCGCCGAGCACGATCAGCATGACCGCGGCGAGGAGCCAGAGCCGGTTCCGCACCAGGGTGCGCCCCTCGTCCTCGAAGGCGCGCTGCTCCTGCTGCAGGTGGTCCGCGAACTCGGTCGCGCGGAGCGCCTGCGCGTCGTAGCGGGCCTGGACACGCTCCATCGCCCGCTGCACGGCCATGATGCCGCCGCCGCGCGTGGCGGGAACGAGCTCCTTGTCGATCGCCTCGAAGAACCCCTCGGCCTCGGCGAGGACAGCCCGCAGCCGGGCACGGGTCTCCCCTTCTGGCAGCCTGGCCTCCCACCCCGAGCGGGCAGCGTCGAACGCGGTACGGAGCTGCGTCGTCTTCCCTGAAAACTCGGCGATCTCGTCCTCGGCGGTCGCGTCCGCCAGCCTCTGCGCGGCGAGCAGTGCCTCGGCGGTACCCAGCGAGGGCTGGTGCACGTCGGCGAGCAGGTCCTTGCCGGCGACGATCCGCTCGTAGAGCGCACCGTTCACCCGGACGGCGGCCATCGTCGCTAGCGAGAGTGCCGAGACGAGGACGAGCCCGGCTGTGAAGATCCCGAGCAGGAGGAATAGGCGCGATTTTAGGGTCATAAGGGAGGTGGACCTCTCCGGGTACGCATTCTCTCGCGCACCCGGCTCTGAGGGCCAATACCCGGCCCCACGGACACGCGACCTTCTGTCTACCCCCAAGGACCCGTAAGGGGCCAGTCACAGGCAAAGCCTCACCGCGACCGAGTCGCCTTCAACGGGGTCGGGGGCCTCGATCCTTGCGCGGACTCGAAGCTTGTCGACGCACGCGAGCAACGCATCCCGGTTCTTGGCCGCCTTCATCCAGCGAGGAAGCTTGGCGAGCAAAGTTGAATTGCTGACGACGTCTCCTCGTGCGCGGGCCGCACGCTCCCGCTCACGTACGGAAGCACCCACCAGCGCGCCGAGGACCTCCAGATGGCGGGAGTTGAAGGCCCAGAGGACCTCGTCGCAGCAAGGCGCCTGAAGGAGCAGGGGAAGGCCGAAGAACGGATCCTCCGGGACCCCCACCGCGATCCAGTGCCGCGTGGAGCGTGCGAGGCGGTGACACCGCGGGCACTCGACCTGGTCGAACCTGCTTCGTGGCGTTCGACGAACGGTCTTCCAGTCAGCGCTCGGAATCCAGCGGTTGCAGTGCTGACACCGCCGCTGCGTTTCCGAGTCCTTGGGAGTCTCCTTCGCGAGACCGCACGACATGCACGTCAGGCGCGCGATGCCGCTACTGAGCTCTCCCTCGCGGGATGACGTGTGCGGGACCGGCGCAAGATGGGCAACGGACGAGGATGTCGTCGACGAATGACCAGACACTCTCGCCTACGTCCTGGAACCGCCGCTCCATGATGGCGTCTCCCTGCTTGTCCGCCTCATAGGTCGAGGAGGTTCGCCAAGCGGTGGTTCGGATTCGCGAGGACCCGGTCGGCGACGCGCTGCTTGACGAAGCGTAGCAGGTCGCCGCCGACGCCGCTCTGACGGCAAGACCGTCAGTTCCCTGAAGTCGTTAGCGCCTCACCGCGCAGCCGCCAGTGCGAAAAGCACCGCAGCGAACGCGATGCACATCATGCCCGTCGCTCGAATGCTACGCAGGCTCGTCTTCGACTCCGCGATCTTGCGGGACCAAGCGGCGGGACTGGTGCGCCGCTCGCCCATCATTCGGAGACCAGTTCGCTGGATGTGCGGAGCGAACCAGAGCAGTGCCGCTCCCAGCGCTACGAGCGCCGCGCAGATGACCATCAGTGGCCGGACACCGCTCTGATCCATGGTCCCTCACCCACAGCAAAGGCCCTTATCGGTCGACCGCAGGCACAGAAGACTGCTCTTGTCGGTGAGCGTCAACGCCGCGAACCCGACTCGCGCGCGACATCCACACATCCGTCGTGGCCCCGGACCGGAAACTCCGCTTCGCCCACCGGACAGCATCCCGGGTCAGTCCGTGACCTTGAGCGTTACCTTGGCGCCGTCCGGCAGGTCTCTGATCTGGGTGGCCAGGTCCCCGCGGAAGCGCATCAAGTCGACCTGTCCGCCGCGTACAGGTTCTCAATGTCGCCACCGAGAACGAACGGGGTGCTTGGCGCAAGACGGTGGCCCGGCGCGAGCGGGCCGTTGGCGACTTGCCACTCGTGCGCCACCGGTTGCCCGACCAAGTAACGGAACTCGAAGAGGAGCTGCGCGAACCACTCCTCCATCGAGCGGGCCATCGGGGTCACCTGCCCGGTCTCGCTGTCGAAGGTGCAGACCTGGCCTCGCGCCAGGCAGAACTGGAAGCCGAAGGCGTCCTCCGCAAAGAACAGGCAGCCCTTCGCGAGGTCGCCGAACTCCCGCCGCCACGTCGACTCGGAGTTCCACGTCGCGAGGTCCAGCACGTCGTCGGCCTGACCACTGGGCAAGACGTGAAGCGCCGACTCGAAGGCGTAGAAGCCGTTCCGGCGCGATAGAAGCTCGTACAGCTCCGCGCCGAGCGCGCCGAAAGGCTCCAGCAGCGGCAGTCCGTCCGCGATCGGCGCCTCGATGAGCGGGCGAGAGGAGAGCTGGAGGAGTTGGTCGAGGGGGGCGCTCATGGGGGCGGCCTCGTAAGTGTCGTCACCCCAACAGCGGCCCGGCGTGAACGCCGAGGGCGCAAGTGAACGTCAGGTTGCCGTGGCGCACGACTTGGAAGTACTTCCCGTCTCCACGGAGCGCCCAGTCTAGCTTGTCGTCCGGGACGCCGATGGGGTCGTCTGGCGACTCTTCGAGCCGAAGGCGCACCCGCTCACACCAGGCGCGCTCCGCAGCGGCTGACGACCGGTCGTCCTCTTCCCACTGGTGTTTGGTTTCCGCGAGCGTGACCGCCCGGGTGGAGTTTGCCAGTGCGGCGCGCGCTATCAGAGCGGATGCCACCGACACGACCGCCGAGCAGACCGAGAGCATGAACCCGGCTTCCTTCCAGCCGTCCGACGACATCGGGGCCTAGCCGAGCTTCCGCGGAGGTGGAAGAAGCGGCGACGCGCCTGAGCCGCGATCATCAGTGGCAACGTCGTCGCGCCCCTTCACCACCAGATGCTCGGTGCTCTCCAGGACGCGCAACAGTTCCTTGCGGAACCTCAGCGACCATCCGAACTCGTCCTCGTGGTACTGCGGGACGTAGAACCGCGCGATGTCGGTCTGCTGGATGCGGGAGTACCCGAGGTCCTTCGCGATGGCGCTGAGGAGGTCGAGGTACTTAGCGCGCAACACGTCCTGCTCGGGGTTGGAGGTTCGCGGGCGGCAGAGCATCTCGAAGTAGTCCTTCCAGAGTCGCCGGACCTCGTCGTTGCTCTTGAAGACCACATCGATGAGGTTGAGAGCATCGACCAGTTCGCGAGGCGGGGGGTTCGCCATGCGGAACTTCATCAGCGTCTCGAATAGGCGCTCCTTCCGGGCGTGCGTCTGCTGGTGCACCTGAATCCAGATGGTCACTAGGACCGCGACGACGGGGGACAGCAGCAGGGCGCCCACGTTGATGAAGTTCCAAGTCGTACTCATGTGGGTGAGGGTAGCAGGCGAGTCTGACGGGCAGGCCAGCGTTGACCGAGGGGCTTGCCGTGGCTGGCGCGCCCGCTAGAATGGCGTCGGGTTCGCTGCCGACCCATCGATGTGCTCCGAACCGCCTGGACCGGCGGAGCGGAGAAGCGGGTTCCCGCAAGGCGGTTCAGCGTAGTGAGCAGCTCCACCGACCACGCCGGCCTTGCGGAACTGCTCGGCGCAGCGGGCGGCCTCGGCCACCCCGCCGATCGCGCCGTCGGCGATCACGCATTCAACGGGCAGGCCGTTGTAGTGGCGCAGGTTGGCGGTAAGGAAGGCGGCTACGCGGCGGGCCATGCCCATCGTCTGCTCTTCCAGCCCTTCGCGCACGCCGCCCAGGCGGCCGTCGATGGCGGGCGAATGCCGATCTTGGGCATGTCGCCCAAGAGGCGGTTGCGAGGTTCGGTTACTTGTAGCTTTGGCATTGTTTCATCCTCTTTGTTTGATAGATCGGACGGGGAGACGATCGGTTAACTGTATGTTAATGGGCCCCTGACGGTGGTTGCGCGGCGGCGAGGCGCTGTTGCGCAAGGTTGACATATGCTTCGCTGGTGTCGTAGCCGACGTAGCGGCGGGCCGGACTGGAGGGCGGCGAGGGCGGTGGTGCCGCTGCCCATGAAGGGGTCTAGCACTACGTCGCCGGCGAAGGTGTAGAGTTGAATCAGGCGGGCGGGCAGCTCGAGGGGGAAGGGAGCCGGGTGGCCCACGCGCCGGGCAGACTCGGGGTTCATGGTCCAGACGGACTTGGTCCATTCCATGAACTGGTCACGGGTGATGGTGCTCTGCTTTTCGCCCTTGGGACGCTTGAAGGAGCCCTTGCAGAAGACCAGGATGTATTCGTGCGTATCGCGGAACACGGCGGTTGGCGGCGGACTGCCAGCTCCCCCACGCCATGGAGACGCCGGCGCCGGCGCCCTTGGCCCAAATGATCTCGCCGCGCATGAGGAAGCCGAGCTCCATCATGATGTGTGAGATATGGTCTGAGAGCGGGATATAAGGCTTGCGGCCGAGATCGGCGACATTGACGCAGGCCCGGCCACCGTCGGTGAGGACGCGGTAGGTTTCGGCGAACACGCGGCGCAGCAGGTCGAGATACTCCTGGAGAGACAGATCATCGTCGTAGGTCTTGGTTACGTTGTAGGGGGGTGAGGTCACCATCAGGCGGAGCACAGTTATCGGGCAGGCCCTCCATGTGTTCGGAGCTGCCAAGGACGATCCGATTCTCGAATTCAGGCGGCAGGTCGTTATCGGGGATAGGCGCGCCCTTTTGTCTGGCAATATTGGCATAGAGCTTCGAGTCGTAATACTGCGAAGCGTCGTGGCTGATGCCAGCGGGTGCCGAAGGAACTGGTCTGCGAACTGCGTGGCATCAGGGTGCACCTTTAGTCGTATCGGTCGCAGGATCAGCAACAGGATAGATCTTGCGCCAGTCGTAGAAGCGGTCGATCAGTTGGAAGCCGGTGGCGCGGTAGAGCATGGCGCCGGCAGAATCTTCCCTCCACGAGCCGACATGGGCGTGTATGTAACGCTGAGTTCGCGTAGTCGCAGCGCTCCTTCGTGTAGAACTGCCCTGCCGAGCCCGTGGCGCTGGTAGTCTGGGTGG
>CAWJSR010000031.1:0-89658 GCA_963845515.1 uncultured delta proteobacterium | reverse complement strand
CGACAACGCGGCCGAACAGCTCTGCGCAGCGGCGCGTCACCCGCCCGATCTTCTTGTCGGACGGAGTGTTGAAGGGATCCGCGTGGTACCGCTCAAGAAGGGAGTTGCGCACGCCAGCAACAACGAGCTGTCGGATGAGAAGGGGCGAAGAGGCCGGTTCGTAGAAGAGCGCCTCCTCGAGCGACGGCAGCGCGGCCTGCCCGAAGGATCCTTCGCGGTATGCCCCCAGCAACTCCGCGACGCGGCCACGGATGTCGGCCGCAACCTCGCTCAGCGCAGCACCTCGCAGGCCTGTTCGCGACAGTTCATCCTGAACCTCGCTCAAACACTCATCCAGCGCAGACGGTGGCTCGCGCTCGTTGCCATGGCGTGGAGTCATCGCATTCCCGCCTCAGGCCCGCAGAGAAGGCGGCGATCGATCGCGGCTGCATCCAACCCGCCTTCTGTCACCGCCCGAAGTAGTGATCGACGCAAGAGATCGACTGTCACTTCGACTAGCTGTGTCTGCTCCTGCCGAAGCTTCGCCGAGGCGGGGTTGCCGTGAACGATCTTCGACCGGAGGCTGTACGAGTCCTTGACCATCTTGTGGCAGGCGAGCCGCTCATCGGTGCTGCCTCCCAGATACGCCGGAATACGAATGCTCGCTCGGTACGACAGCTCTGCGTTCGACTCTGACAGGAAGAGAGCCTCCAGTCCGATCCACGCGTCCAGGAGGCGATCTGCTGCGGGCGATCGCGTCATCGAGGAGTCAAACCGCTTTAGCGCCAGCGCGAGGTTCGGATGGTTCTGCGCGACACTCTGCACGGCGGGCCACGTAGCCCTGACCGAGTCGAGGAGCTGCGCCGATAGAACAAGCGGCGGCCCGTCTGCCGGCATGGGTCTCTCCGGCGCCGCCAGCAAGGAAGACGTGGCGTCGAGGAAGGGATCGAGGCTGTAGTCGCTCCATGAGAAGAGGGTCGCCCTGTGGCCCGTTAGCAGCCGCATGGTTGTGACGAGCGCTTCCACTCGCCGCAGAGCGGGCGACGTGTCGAGTGGGCCCGACAGCGGAACAGCGTACTCATGGAGCACAACCGCCCGCAGTTCCATTGCATGGCGCTCTTCGTGGCCGGCGAAGCGAATGTCAGGATCCGATTGAATGTCGGCGACGTCTGCGTCCGAGAGTTCACGGATCGCCGTGTCATCCGCCAACCTGAATTCTGGGACGGGCAGTGCGACCCCATGGATGGGGGCCCAAAGCAGTCGTCGCGCAGCGCTGCGCTTCAGCGCAGCAGGGATCACGGCGACAGCAAGGTCCGCAGCGGCTTCGGCATAAGCCCCGCTGCGTGCATTTGCGTAGTACCGGTTGAGGATAGAGCTGCCGACCGGCGTGCCCATCCACGCCTCGGCTCCGGTTGCCGGAACCTTGTCAGGGTGAGTTCGCGGCAGGAGGACGGTCCAAACGGAAGGATTCGCCAGAAGCACGCTTCCCAGTCGCTCCGCGGCTCGCCTAACAACGACGTTGCCCAGCGCCACCATCGTGTAGTCCGTCCAAACGGGGACGTCGTCGGCCGTGGAACAGCTGTAGCCCCACTGCGTCCTCGAGATGGACTGGCGCTGGCGTACAGGGACGGGCGTTGACGAAGTGACGGCGCACGCTGTCTTTATCAGGTCGCGCGCGGCGCAGAGAACCTCATCGAGGGGCGTGGTCATCGCGCATCCTCCGTGCAGGTCAGCTCTTTCGGTCGGCGATTCATCGTGGAGTCCCCGTCCGCCGGGGAGCGCCGAGTCGAGCAGAAACGGCGCGAGTTAGCCGCACCCAGATCACGACGCCCCGCCGGTGTCGGTACGGCACCGGCCTCGGCAGCCGCCGGGCGTTCTTGATGACCCAGGCGTGGGTGCGCTCGTAGTACAGGCTCGTCGCCTTGAACCCGGCCCTGCGAGCGTTGCGTCGCAGCTCCGCCAGCGAAAGCGGTCCGACGACGTCGACGAGCTCGCAGACGCCGACGACAGAACCAGAGCCGCTCTCGATGAGCGCGATTGGGCCGCGGCGCGTCGTGCTCGAGCCCCGCATCTCCCAGACCTTCCGGCGCGCGAGGATCTTGTCGAGCGGCTCCTTCTGGATGATGAGGCCGTGGGTGATGAGGGGCCCGGCGCGCGGGGTCGGCATGGCAGGTGTCCAAGCATACGCGCGGCACCGACATGGGCGGGCAACCGACGTCACCCAGAGTCCCCGAACGCCTCCCTTCGTCCTTCGGTCGGGTAGGATGGCCGTCCATGGCCACCCCTCCCCGGAAGCCCGCCAACGAGACCCCGGCCACCCCTTCTTCCAACGGTCGAACCTTCGCTTCCTTCGGCGAGATCGCCAACTTCCTCTGGTCGGTCGCGGACCTCCTCCGCGGCGCCTACAAGCAGGCCGACTACGGCAAGGTCATCCTGCCGATGACGGTCCTGCGCCGCCTCGACTGCGTGCTCGAGCCCACCAAGGCGAAGGTCCTCGCGAAGGCCGAGGCGATGAAGGGCGGCAAGGTCGACAGAACCTCGGACCCGTCCTGAACCGCATCACGGGGGTCCCCTTCCACAACGTCTCGAAGCTCGACTTCGAGAAGCTCAAGGGCGACCCGAACCACATCGGGCCGAACCTGCTCGCCTACATCAAGGGCTTCTCGCCGGACGTCCGCGACATCTTCCTCGAGCGGTTCGAGTTCGCGAAGCACATCGAGAAGCTCGCCCGCGACAACCTGCTCTACCTCGTCTTCCAGCGGTTCGCCGAGGTGGACCTCCACCCGGACACGGTCCCGAACCACATGATGGGGCTCGTCTTCGAGGAGCTCATCCGCCGCTTCTCCGAGCAGTCGAACGAGACCGCCGGCGAGCACTTCACGCCGCGCGAGGTGATCCGCCTCATGGTGGACCTCCTCTTCGTCGAGGACGACGACGCGCTCCGGAAGGCCGGCATCGTGCGCTCGCTCTACGACCCGGCCTGCGGCACGGGCGGCATGCTCTCCGTCGCCGAGGAGTACCTGCGCGAGCTGAACCCGCAGGCGCGGCTGGAGGTGTTCGGCCAGGAGCTGAACGACGAGTCCTTCGCCATCTGCAAGGCCGACATGATGATCAAGGGGCAGAACCCCGCGAACATCACGCCCGGCAACAGCTTCACCGAGGACGGCCACGCGGACGAGCGGTACGACTACCTGCTCTCGAACCCGCCCTTCGGCGTCGACTGGAAGCAGGTCCAGCAGGTCATCGAGGAGGAGCACGAGACGCAGGGCTACGCCGGCCGGTTCGGCCCCGGCCTGCCGCGCATCAGCGACGGCTCGACGCTCTTCCTGCTGCACATGATCTCGAAGATGAAGCCGGTGAAGGACGGCGGCAGCCGCCTCGCCATCGTCTTCAACGGCTCGCCGCTGTTCTCGGGCGACGCGGGCTCCGGCGAGAGCGAGATCCGCCGCTGGATCATCGAGAACGACTGGCTGGAGGCCATCGTCGGCCTGCCCGACCAGCTCTTCTACAACACCGGCATCAGCACCTACGTCTGGGTGGTCACGAACCGGAAGCCGAAGGCGCGCAAGGGCAAGGTCCAGCTCATCAACGCCGTCGACCTCTTCCAGAAGATGCGGAAGTCGCCTCGGCAACAAGCGGAACGAGCTCTCGCAGGCGAACATCGACGAGATCGTGAAGCTCTACGGCGAGTTCAAGGAGAGCGAGCGGTCGCAAGATCTTCGACAACGACGACTTCGGCTACCGGCGCATCGTGGTGGAGCGGCCGCTGCGGCTGAACTTCCAGGCGTCGCCCGAGCGGCATCGCCCGGCTCAAGGAGGAGACCGCGTTCCAGAACCTCGCCCGCACGAAGAAGAAGGGGAAGGCCGGCGAGCAGGAGGTCGCCGAGGGGCGCGACGCTCCAGGACGCAGATCCTGGCGGCGCTCGGCAGCGGCTCGGCGCAGACGCGCGTCTGGAAGAGCCGCGGCGACGTTCGAGGAGGCGCTCGACGCCGCGCTCAGCCACGGTCGGCGAAGGTGCCCGCGCCGGTGCGGAAGGCGATCCTCGCCGCGCTCGGCGAGCGGGACGAGACGGCCGAGATCTGCCGTCGACGCCGACGGCAAGCCCGGAGCCCGACGCCGACCTGCGCGACAACGAGAACGTGCCGCGCAAGGAGGACATCGCAGGCCTACTTCGAGCGGGAGGTGAAGCCGCACGTCCCCGACGCCTGGGTCGACGAGACGAAGACGAGGGACGGGTACGAGATCCCATTCACGCGGCACTTCTACAAGTACACGCCGCTGCGGCCGCTCGCGGAGATCGAGGCGGACATCCGGAAGCTGGAGCAGGAGATCCAGGGGATGCTGGGCGAGGTGCTTCGGTGAACGCGACCCGACCAGCGCCATCGGTCGACTGTCGTGGGCGCATGGGCATCCGCGCCACTGGGCAGCGGAGCCGTGGTCAGTCGCATGCGGCTCGAAGCAGCCTGCTCGCCATGCGCAGCGGCTCCGGGCATCACGTCGGAGGACATCGCACGATGCCGGGTCATTCCCGTGTACGGACGGGTAACGAGCTGCGGGGTTGCCACCGCAGTACGCTGCGACGCATTCCGAGGACGTATCGTCCTCGTCGGCGTCGGGCGCACTCTGCGGCGAGCGTACGACTCGCGTCCGGGTCGCTTCTGGGCATCCAGAGCACGCCGTCGTGTGCGACGTCCGATGGCCGCGACACGGACCGCGGTGGGTCTGCGTACGCTGCTCCACGAGTCCCTCAACCTCGAACCAGTACTCCGTGTTCGGCTGCTCAGACCGGGCCTAGCTGTCGATCGCATCGCCAGACTCCGACGTGCGATCCCGGTGCCGCCCCGGCCGCAGCAGCGCGCCATCGCCGACTTCCTCGACCGCAAGACGGCCGCCATCGACGCGCTCATCGAGAAGAAGGAGCGACTGCTCGCGCTGCACCCGAGGAGCGCCGCCACGCTGCGATCTGCACGGCCGTGACGAAGGGCGTCGCTGCTGGCACGCGTCTGAAGGACTCGGGACACCAGTGGTTGGCCCGCGTTCCTTCCGCACTGGGCGTACGCGGACCCGCCAGGTGGCGAGGCTGGAGTCCGGCCATACGCCGAGTCGGCAGCATCCGGAATACTGGGTTCCGGAGGAATGCACGATCCCGTGGGTGTCGCTCGGCCGACGTCTGGCAGACTCCGTGAAGGCGCGTCGGACGTGATCCGAGATACGTGCCGAGAAGGTGAGCCCTCGGTATCGCGCAACTCGGCGGCCCGTGTGCTGCCGGCAGAGACGGTCGTCGTCTCGCGAACCGCGTCCGTGGGCTTCTCAGCGGTCATCGCCGAGCCGATGGCGACCGACGCAGGACTTCGTGAACTGCGATCTGTGGCGCCCGGATACGGCCCCTCATACCTGCTGTACGTGTTTCGCGCGATGCGCGACTGAGTTCCGACGCCTCACGATGGGGTCCACGCACCAGACGATCTACATGCCAGACGTCGCTCGCGTTCGTGACCCCGGTGCCGCCGCTCGGAGAGCAGGACGCCATCGTCGAGTCACGTCCGCCGACTCGTCGTCGGAATCGACGCCGGAGCGACCGCCATCGACGCGCAGATCGGGAAGCTGCGCGAGTACCGCCAGGCCCTCATCACCGCCGCGGTCACCGGTCAGCTCGACGTCGCCGCCCAGGAGGCCGCCTGATGGCGCCGCACAGCACATCGAGCGCGCCTTCGAGAACGCCATCGAGGAGCACCTCCTCGGTCACGGGTGGCACAAGGGCAACCCCGACCACTTCGACCGCGCGCTCGCCCTCGACGCGGCCGAGGTCATCCGCTTCATCGCCGACACGCAGCCGAGCCACGTGGGCGGAACTGAAGCGCAGCACGGCGACGGCCTCGAGAAGACGGTCATCGAGTGGCTCGTCGAGGCGCTCGACACACCAGGGGATGCTCGACGTCCTCCGGCACGGCTTCGGTTTCATGGGCAAGTGGCTCCGCGTGGCGGCGTTCAAGCCGAGCCACGGCCTCAACCCGGACCTCGTGGCAGAAGCTACGCCCGGAACCGGCTCACCGTGACGCGCCAGGTGAAGTTCGATCCCGCGAGCGAGAAGTCGCTCGACATGGTGCTGTCGCTGAACGGGCTTCCCATCGCCACGGTCGAGCTGAAGAACCCGCTCACCGGCGCAGAACGTCCAGCACGCCATCGAGCAGTACAAGAACGACCGCGACCCACGGCTCCCCATCTTCCAGTTCAAGAAGCGGGCGCTGGTCCACTTCGCCGTCGATCCCGACGTCGTCTACATGGCGACGGAGCTCCGGGGGAAGGACACCTTCTTCCTGCCCTTCAACAAGGGGAACGGCACCGGCGGCGGGGAACCCCGAGGTCGACCCCCGGGAATACAAGACGAGCTACCTCTGGGAGCGAGGTCTGGGAGCGCGACAGCTTCCTCGACATCCTCGCGCCGCTTCATCCACCTCCAGGACGAGGAGCAGGTCGTCGACGGCAAGGACGAGACCGTCGAGACGATGATCTTCCCGCGGTACCACCAGCTCGACGCGGTGCGGAAGCTGGAGGTCGCGGCGCGTGCCGAGGGACCGGGCCACAACTACCTCGTCCAGCACTCCGCCGGCAGCGGCAAGTCGAACAGCATCGCCTGGCTCGCGTACCGGCTCGCCGAGCTGCACCGGGACGACGCGCGGGTCTTCCACTCGGTCGTCGTGGTGACCGACCGCCGTGTCCTCGACGCGCAACTCCAGAACACGATCTACCAGTTCGACCACACGCACGGGCGTGGTCCAGGACATCGACCAGGACTCGAAGCAGCTCGCGGACGCCCTGGAGAAGGGCGTGCCCATCATCGTCACGACGCTCCAGAAGTTCCCGGTCGCGGCGCAGAAGATCAGCGCGCTCCCCGACCGCGCCTACGCGGTCATCGTGGACGAGGCGCACAGCTCCCAGGGCGGCGAGTCGGCGGCGAAGCTGAAGGAGGTCCTCCGCACCCGCGCATCGAGGCGACGACGCCGAGGAGGCGAAGCTCGCGGCGGCCGAGGCGGAGACCGCGAACGAGGCCGCGACCCAGGAGGACGACGCCGAGGACGTGCTCCAGAAGGTCATGGAGTCACGCGGCCGGCAGAAGAACCTGTCCTTCTTCGCCTTCACCGCGACGCCCAAGGCGAAGACGCTGGAGGTCTTCGGCCGCAAGGACGAGGACGGCAAGCCGCGCCCGTTCCACCTCTACTCGATGCGTCAGGCCATCGAGGAGGAGTTCATCCTCGACGTCCTCAAGAACTACACGACCTACAAGACCTACTGGAAGCTGCTGAAGGCGAGCGCCGAGCGACCCCAAGGTCCCGAAGCGGGAGACCGCGGCGCAGCTCGCCCGGTTCGTGTCGCTCCACCCCCACAACATCGCGCAGAAGACCGAGGTGATGGTCGAGCACTTCCGCGGCCGGGTGAAGCACAAGATCGGCGGCAAGGCGAAGGCGATGGTGGTGACCGCCTCCCGCCTCCACGCCGTCCGCTACCGGCAGGCGTTCGACAAGTACATCGCGGAGAAGGGCTACAAGGACGTCGGCGTCGCTCGTCGCCTTCTCGGGGACGGTCGAGGACCCCGATGTCGCCGGGTACGAGCTACACCGAGCCGGGCATGAACGAGGGCATCGGCGAGAAGCAGCTCCCGGGCGCGTTCGCCTCCGACGCCTTCAACGTCCTGCTCGTCGCCAACAAGTACCAGACCGGCTTCGACCAGCCGCTGCTCCACACGATGTACGTCGACAAGCGGCTCGCCGGCGTGCAGGCCGTCCAGACGCTCTCCCGCCTGAACCGGACCGTGCCGAGGCAAGGAGGACACCTTCGTCCTCGACTTCGTGAACGACGAGGAGGAGATCCGGCGCTCGTTCCAGCCCTACTACGAGCAGACGACCGTCTCCGAGACCGCCGACGCCCAGAACCTCTACAAGCTCCAGCACCAGCTCGAAGCGCCCCAGGTCTTCTTCGCGTCCGAGGTCGAGGCGTTCTGCAAGGTCTTCTACAAGCCGAAGAAGACCCAGACGACGGCGGACCACGCCGAGATGTACAGGCACCTCGACCCGGCCGTGGACCGCTTCAAGGCGCTCGACCGGGAGACGCAGGACGAGTTCCGCGTCGCGCTCGGCGCCTACGTGCGGCTGTACGCCTTCCTCTCGCAGATCCTGCCGTTCACCGACCCCGACCTGGAGAAGCTCTACACGTTCGGCCGGTTCCTGGAGACGAGGCTCCCGCCGCGACCCGAGGAAGGCGCCGCTCAAGCTCGATGCCGAGACGGTGCTCGCCTACTACCGCCTCGACCTCGTCCGCGACGGCACCATCGCGCTCAAGGCCGGCGAGGAAGCGCCCGTCTACGGTCCCACCGAGGCCGGGACGAGGCGGGCGGAGTCGGAGGAGGTGAAGCTCTCCGAGATCATCGAGATCCTGAACGACCGGTTCGGCACCGACTTCAAGAAGGCCGACCAGCTCGCCATCGACTCGGTGGCCGAGGAGCTCAAGGCCGACGAGACCGTTCAGCAGCACGCCAGCGTGAACCCGCTCGACAACTTCGCGCTCGCGGTGAAAGGGCAAGATCGAGGGCGCGTTCGTCGACCGAATGGACAAGAACGCCGACATCGCGGCGCGGTTCCTCAACGACTCTGAGTTCAGGGCGGTGCTCACCGACTACCTCGTGAAGAAGGTCCATGGCGACCTCAGGGGCGCGGACCTCCCCGTCAGGGAGTGAGGCTTTCCGTTGGATGGGAGGGCATCCGCGGACTCTTAACACCGACAGTCAGACCCAGATGCTATGGGTGGCATAGCAACCGAGACTCTGTAGCCTCACGAGACTGACGCCCCGCGTCTGTCCGAGGATTTGTCGGGAGGGTGCATGTCGGAAAAGGTTGATCCCCGCCTCGCGACGCGGTTCCTTGCCGCGTACGGTTTGGAGGCGAACGTCCCGACGGACCTAGTCGTTGGCTCACTCCTTCAGGCCGTGCTCGCCGAAGGGCCTACCGGCGGAATGAGCGTTGGGGCGGCTGCCCTCGAACTTGAGCGCGCAACCGGACTGAGGTTCGACTCGCTGGAGCTCCGCCGCTGCGCGAAGGACCCGAGCCTCGGGATCACCGTCACGTCGCACGAGCCCCCCTTCCTCATTATCGCGACGAGCCAGCGCGAGGAGGTCTTGGCCCGCCTCAAGACCGCCTCGGCGGCGGAAGCCGCAGTGCTTGAGGAGTGGGCTCAGCGTCTATTGGCCGAGAAGGGATCGCCGTCCATCGCAGTATCCGACCTCGTGGCGGACTTCCGGCACTTCCTCCTCAAGGTCGCCATTCAGCACGGCATGGAGACTGTGGTGCTTGCGTACGGGGAGCAGTCCGAAGCCGTAAAGTTCCTGTCCAATGTTGATGCGGACACGTGGACTGAGCTTCCCGACAGGGCACCGGACTATCGCAAGTTCTGCCGTGAGCAGTTCCCCACCTTCTTCGTCCAGGCAACCGGTTCGCGCGCGGCATTTGTGTCCAACTTGCTCGACCGAACGTTCGAACTCTGCCGGCTCAACGTCGCACCGGCCGCAGGGAAGCTGCTCCTCGACAACCTCTCCGGACTCACCCTCTACCTCGACACGAACATCGTGTTTCGGCTTTTGGGAATCCAAGGCCCCCCGGCACACATCGATGTGCGAAGGGTCCTGGATGCCGCGCGTCAGGCCAAGGCCGCGCTTCGCGTAACTCACCGAACGCTCGACGAGTTCGAGTCAGCCGCAGCTCATGCCATCAGGTCGGGGGCCAAGTTCGTGGCTCCCGAGGCTCTACTCGGGCTGGATAGCGGACTGAGCGACCACGAGTTCTTCATGGGGTATCACCACCTACTCGCGCGAGCGCGCCTTTCCGAGTCGGACCTGCTTGCATCAGTCCGGAACATCGCAAGAACGCTGGACGCGTTTGGCGTCAAGATCTGGACGGAGAAGACCGCGGCCGTCGAAGAGAGGCGAAGCGACGTCGATGCGCTGGGACGCGACCTGTTTGACTACTACCAAGAGATCCAGCTCAGCCGTCCCCCTCAGAGTCGAAAGCCCGTGTCCTTTGAGCAGGCCGAGCATGACGCGTACCACTTGACTCTCATAGAGCTGCTGCGCCCGCAAAACGCTCGGACATTCGGTTCCGCGAAGTTCTGGTTCCTTACCGCGCACTCAGCGCTCATGCGCAAGGCACGGTCTCTCGGGCCCAAGAATCGGCCGCCAGCAACGATTCTCGTTGAACAACTTCACCAACTACTTCGGTCCGTCCTTCCGAGGTCTGAGGCCTTTGACCAGACCTTCGTGCGGAGTCTCCATTCCCCGCTCTTCCAGGCCCATCGCGCCAACTACACTGCTGCGATGCAGCAGGTCGCCACTCGCCTAGCGCAGTACAAGAATCTTGGCGCAGAACACTTCGCAAACATCGTGGCCGATGCTGGATTCATGAGTCGTGTTGCCGAATCGACGGCCCAGAAGACTGACGGCGCTGACCTTTCCAGACTTGTCGACGAGCGCCTTCAGGCCGAGTTGAACTCCGAACGCGAGGCGCGACTCACTGCAGCGCGCCGAGCAAAGGAGGAGAGTACGAGGGCCGACGAAGCGCTGGCCAGAGAGCAGCGGAGCGCAGTAGCGCTCAAGGCGACCGAGGACCGCGAGAAGGCGCTGGCCCAGGAGTTGGATGACGCCAGGAAGGCGCTGCTCGCAGCGGATCAACGAGACGCGCTGCGCGCGGAGGACACCAAGCGCTTCCGGCGTCGGCTCAAGCTTGGACTCCGAATAGCGCTGAGCACCGTGGTTCTCGCCGGGGTCGCCTGGCTGTGGCTCAGTTGGACGGATGGATCCACCGTCCGGGGAACACAGCTCAACGCCGTCGCGGTAACCGTTTCCGCGTTTAGCGTTGCCGCGTGTCTCATCTGGCCCCGCAAGATGACGCTGGCGCTCGCGATTGGTGGGATTTTTCTCGCAACGGTAGCTGCTCCAGCTTGGCCCGCGAGGAGGTCATCCAGCCCTACAGACCCTCCGGCTTCGAGCGATCCCAAGCCGTAGGTTGCCAGAAGCGGATCGGACGCGGCGACTCTGGCCGGCGACATGCGGCTTCAGCCCGCCCAGCCCCCACCTGCTGCCGCGCGGATCGAGACTCAATTGATGACGCGAGAGAGAGTCACAAGGGACGACCTGCTCCGATTCGTGCGCCGCGACGGCCCCCTCAGCGCTAGAGTCGTGTTCCTCACCATCGAGGACGGCAGCGACTTCCGAAGCCGCGAGCAGTTCGAGGCCTACTACGGTGCTCCGGAAGCCCAGCAGGTCTGGGAGCCAAAGCCCCCCTTGCCCGACGAGTACTTCGGGCTTCCGGGTGAGTACATCCCCAAGCTCATGTTGGCATTTGCGGGTGCCGACATGAGCGCCTGGGAGTCGTACAAGACGACCAGCTCTACGTACGAGACAACTGCAACATCAAGTACTACCCAATCGCGAAGAAGAAGCAGAACCGCTGGCCCGAGTTCCTTTCCGATGAGGATGACTTCAAGCCCCACGAGTACATGAGGCGGTGTCACTCGGCGGAGCGCCACGACGCCATCCAGCGTGAGCACGGGGGCGCGTTCTCGCCGGAGAAGCTGATCGTTGTTCTCGGCGCGCACGCCGCGTGGGCGCCATTCCTGGCGTCAAGAGTGTTCCCGGGACAACGGCTAATCGAACTCAAGACCGTTCGGGACGCCGGTGGGCGCTTCGTGGGCCGGCTCTTCGGCGATGAAGAGGCCGGGCTCCGCTACTGCTACTTCCAGATGTTCCGCCGCCCGCCACCCTCGAACACGGACATTGTGGCTTTCGCGGAAGAAGTCAGGACGTGGGCAGCCCACCTACTCCCCTGACGACCTGGGGCAGAGCGCCGTCCCGCCCGAGATTTGCAAGTCATACGCGAGGAGGACCGATGGCCCGCGGAAGAAGGGATCTTGTAGGACACACCTTCGTGTCGGTAGGCGACCTCGCGGGTGCTCCCCCGGACAACATCGTCATGAAGGCCAAGACCGATGCGGGGCGCTGGATAGAGGAGGCAACCTCGTCCATCGGTCGCTGGCGCTCGAATCTTTAGGTCCACCTATATCCAGTGGAGCCTTGCGCTCAATGGCCTCCACGTCGCGGCTGAGAGGTACAGCGCCCCCGAGTGGAAGAACCCCAATCGGCAGTTCTACACAACGAGCCTTCGCGTCGACGAATCGGGTAGTGCTAGCCCTCAAATCATCAAGCTTTGGGACGGAAAGGGCGCCGCTGACGCACATCTCGGCGCCGTACCGCTCATGGCGGCATGGGGGCTCATCGATCTATACGCGTGCTTCGAGGAGGTTGTCTTCGACCTCTACTGCATCTATCTGCGATCTAATCCAGATTCGGTGATCCGGGGTCCCGAGTTCAAGCACCTCCGCAAGCTCCGTCGAGATGCTGAAGGGAGCCCCCAGAAGAAGGCGGAATGGGAGGCTGCGCTTGCCGAGCGGCTCGCCACATGGCAACGCAATCGAATCTACGATGGGCTCGGAAGGGTTCTCATTGCGTTCTTCGGCGTCAGCGGGCTGAAGAAGCCAGAGACATTCAAGAGCGGTCCCGAGGACTGGGCCTCGACGATGGATGGCGTAGCGCTTCTTCGGAACTGCCTTGTTCACGGCGAACAATTGGTGTCCAAGGATCTGGCTGACTTCTCCTCCCAGCCGAACGCCATGACTTTTGACTTCAAGGAAGGGATGCCGCTCGAAGTCACCCTGCTCCATCTGCAGGGAGTGGAACTGTTCTCCGATCAACTGCTCTCCGCGCTCAACCTCGCGCTCCTGGCCCATCCAGCTGCTGGCCAGTGAGGTCGTTTCCGGGAGAACCGGCGAGACGCGGCTAGCGCACCGAGGTCATCACGGCAGGGGGGGGTCCATCGGATGTCAAAGGTCTCCGGGTCCGTTCGTCTCAGGCCAACACGCATAGGTTTCCTCGTCCGACCATCCCAGGCCAGTCACCCACTGATCAGACGGTTCCTACGGCTCTGCGCTTGCCTATGGGGCGGTCGCTACAACCCCATCATCCCGGTTGCTCGAGCGCTCCCGTCCTGCCCGACGACAATTACACCTCCCCACCGGCGACAACTACACCTCCCCATCACTGAGGCCCGCCGGCAGTAGCCCCGCTGCCCCCCGACGACGGGGGATCATCGCTGGGTGAAGACGACGGACGGGCAGGTGAGGAAGCTGATGGAGGAGATGTCGAAGCACGGCCAGGTCGGGCTCGCCGCGATGCGAGCCGGCATGGACCGGAAGACCGCCCGGAAGTACGTGAAGGCAGAGAAGCTGCCGTCGGAGCTGGCGCAGCCGCGGACGTGGCGAACGCGGCCGGACCCGTTCGCCGAGGACTGGCCGGCGCTCGCGGCGCGGCTCGAGGCGGCGCCCGGGCTCGAGGCGAAGACGCTCTTCGAACTGCTCTGCGAGGAGCAGCCCGGTCGCTACGAAGCCGGCCAGCTTCGGACCCTGCAGCGACGCATTCGGCAGTGGCGCGCGCAGAGAGGCCCCGAGCGGGAGGTCTTCTTCGCCCAGGCCCACCGGCCCGGCGAGGCCGGCCAGACCGACTTCACCGAAGCGAGCTCGCTCGGCGTCACGATCGCCGGCGAGCTGTTCGTGCACCTGCTCTGCGTGTTCGTCCTGCCGTTCTCGAACTGGCAGTGGGCGACGGTCTGCCTGTCCGAGTCGCTGGCCGCGCTGCGGAGGGGCGTGCAGGCTGCGCTCTTCCAGCTCGGGCCGGGTCCCGCTCTTCCACCAGACCGACAACTCGACGGCGGCGACGCACAAGATCCCCGACGGCAAGGGCGTCGTCGCCGAGAACGACCGCCGCCCGTTCAACGACGACTACCTCGCGATCATGCGCCACTTCGGCATGACGCCGCGCACGACCGAGATCGGGGCGAAGGAGCAGAACGGCGACGTCGAGGCGAGCAACGGCGCGCTGAAGCGGCGGCTCGAGCAGGCCCTGCTCGTGCGCGGGAGCCGCGGACTTCGACGAGCGTCGACGCGTGGCAGACGTTCGTCCACGAGCGTCCTGCGCAAGGCGAACGACCGCCGCGGTGCCTCGCGTCGACGAGGAGCTCGCGGCGATGCGGCCGCTCGCCGTCGACCGGCTGCCGGAGTTCAAAGAGGAGCGGGCGCGGGTGAGCGCCGGCAGCACCATCCGCGTCCAGCACTGCTCCTACTCGGTGCCGTCGCGGCTCATCGGGCGCGCCGTCCAGGTGCTGCGTCTTCGAGGAGCCGGCTCGAGGTCTACTTCGGCGGCGCACCTGCAGCTCGCCTGCGAGCGGCTGCGCGGCCGCAACCGTCACCGGATCGACTACCGGCACGTGATCTGGTCGCTCGTCCGCAAGCCCGGCGCGTTCGCCCGCTACGTCTACCGCGAGGAGATGTTCCCCTCGCTCGCGTTCCGGCGCGCCTACGACGCGATCATCGACGCGCGAGGACGGGCACCGCGGCGATCTCGAGTACCTGCGCATCCTCCACCTCGCCGCGAGCACCAGCGAGGCGGACGTCGAGACCGCGCTGGAGCTGCTCCTCGCCGAGAAGCGGCCGAGTGACGCCTCGACGCCGTGAAGGCGCTCGTGAACGGCGCCACCGCGCACCGAGGTCCCGGAGCTCGTCGCCGAGCCCGTGGACCTGCGCGACCTACGACGCGCTGCTCCGAGGGGGTGAGCGCGTGACCGCCGCCGCGACGTCCGCAGAGCGGTCGCCGCGACCGAGTCGCTCGCGCTCCTCATGCGCTCGCTGAAGCTCCCGTCGCTTCGCGCGGTACGCCGAGGAGGTCGGGGCAGAAGGCCGAGACGGAGGGCTGGACCTTCCGCCGCTTCCTCCACCACCTCGCCGAGCTCGAGGTCGAGGAGCGCCGCCGGCGCCGCATCGAGCGCAACCTGAAGGACTCCGAGCTGCCCGGCGAGAAGACGCTCGCGACGCTCGACCGGGCGCGCCTCCCGGCGAAGATCCAGAAGACGCTCCCGTCGCTCTGCGAGGGCGCCTTCCTCGAGCGCGGCGAGAACGTGCTCGCCTTCGGCCTGCCCGGGCGCGGCAAGACCCACCTCGCCTGCGCCATCGGCCACGAGCTCATCCAGCGCGGCCACCGGGTCTTCTTCACCGCCGACCTTCGCCCTCGTCCAGCGGCTGCTCGTCGCCAAGCGCGACCTCGCGCTCGAGCGCGAGCTCGGCCCGCCTCGACCGCTTCGACGCCGTCATCCTCGACGACATCGGCTACGTCCAGCAGAGCCGCGAGGAGATGGAGGTGCTCTTCACCTTCCTCGCCGAGCGCTACGAGCGACGCAGCGTCATCATCACCAGCAACCTGGTCTTCAGCGACTGGGACCGCATCTTCAAGGACCCGATGACCACCGCCGCCGCCATCGACCGGCTCATCCACCACGCCGTCATCCTCGAGATGACCGGCACCAGCTACCGAACCGAGGAGGCGAAGAAGCGAACCGAGTCGACGACAACTACGGACGAGTAGCCATCCCCAACGACAACCGATGGGGAAGTGTAGTTGTCGTCAACGGGGAGATGAGGTTGACGTCAGGCACCGTCCGAATGGAAGCGCCGCTTGCCGCGCAACACCACTGGACGCGCACTCGCTGATGGCTACATCGACTTCTTCGAACCCGACGTATTCGTGGAAGCGGAGCCGGGGCTGGCGAAGGAACTCGGCATCGTCTCCGAGCGGCACTTTGAGAGACGAGTCGTCCCCCTCTCTGAGTTCATACTTACGCGAGACTCCCGCGCCCCTGACGTCGCGTTCGGTCTGAACGTCTTCGACGTATACAAGCACCGCTACGACCGCGAACTTCAGTTCGTCCGCCGACACAAGCCGACCTTCGCTGACTTCAAGAAGGCGCCCGCCTCCCACGCGTTCTTCGAGCTCGTCTTCGGAGTCCTTCCTAGCGAGAAGGAACTTGCCTACGTAAGGGAGGCCTACGTCGATGCCTTCGAGTGCGGATTTCGGTCGATCGTGAACGCGCGGATCGGCGCATCGTGAACAGCCGGATCGGACCATCGTGAACACCGGGATCGGCGTTCATGAACGCCGAGATCGGGCATCGTGAACGCCCGGATCGGCCATCGTGAACACGGTGGCCGGGGGAGTCCCCTGCCGGGTAGGGTCCGCGCCTTCACTGAGGCGCGGGCGAGACGAGCGTAGCGACGCTGGACGGTATCCACCCGTCCCGCGCCTCCATCACGGAGGCGGCGGGATGGCGACGGAGCGACTGTCCATGCGGAACGCGAGAGAGATCCTGAGGCAGAAGTGGGAGATGGGCCGGACGCACCGCGAGATCGCGGCGAGCGTGGGGCAGTCGCTCGGCGCGGTGGCGATGACGCTCGGCCGGGCGAAGGCGGCCGGGATCGCCTGGGAGCAGGCACAGGCGCTGTCGGACACGGCCCTGGAGGAACGCCTATACGGGCCGCGCGACGAGAAGGCGGCGCGGCCGATGCCCGACTGCGAGTACCTCCACGCGGAACGGAAGAAGCCGGGCGTCACGCTGGAGTTGCTCCACCTCGAGTACCTGGAGAAACACCCGGACGGCTACCGCTACACCCAGTTCTGCGAGCGGTACCGGGAGTGGCTGAAGCGGCGGGGCCTCACGATGCGGCAGGAGCACCTCGCCGGCGAGAAGCTCTTCGTCGACTACGCCGGCAAGAAGCCGCACATCGTCGACCCGACGACTGGCGAGAAGATCGAGGTCGAGCTGTTCGTCGCCGTGCTCGGCGCGTCGAACTACACCTACGCCGAGGCAACGCTGACCCAGCGTGGCCCTGACTTCATCGCGAGCCACGTCCGCGCGCTGCAAGCGATCGGCGGCGTCCCGGAGGCGCTGGTCCCGGACCAGCTGAAGTCGGGCGTAACCGCCGCCTGCCGGTACGAGCCCGGCATCCAACGCACGTACGAGGAGCTGGCGCGCTACTACGGCACGACCGTCCTGCCTGCGCGGCCCCACCGGCCCCGCGACAAGGCGAAGGTCGAGGTGGGCGTGCAGATCGCCGAGCGATGGATCGTCGCCCGGCTCCGCCACGAGACCTTCTTCTCGCTCGTTGCCCTGAATGACCGGATCGCCGAGCTGCTCGTCGACCTCAACGCGCGGAAGATGCGCGTCTACGGGGCGAGCCGGAAGGCTCTTCGAGCGGACCGACCGGCCGGCACTGAAGGCGCTCCCGGCCCAGCCGTTCGAGTACTCGGAGTGGCGCACCGCGCGGCTCAACATCGACTACCACGTCGAGATCGAGCACCACTACTACTCGGCCCCGCACGCCCTCGTGCACCAACTCGTGGACGCGCGCCTCACGACGACGACGGTGGAGATCTTCCTTCGCGGCGAGCGGGTGGCGACCCACCTGCGGAGCTACCGGCGCGGAGCGCACACCACCGTCGCCGAGCACATGCCGAAGGCCCACCAGAAGCATCTCGAGTGGACGCCGACCCGCATCATCCATTGGGCGGGGAGCATCGGCCCGAGGACCCGGGAACTTGCCGAGGCGATCCTTGCCGAGCGACGCCACCCTGAGCAGGGGTACCGCTCGTGCCTGGGGATCCTCCGGCTCGGGAAGCAGTACGGGAACGAGCGCCTCGAGGCGGCCGCCGCGCGCGCCGTCGCGGTGCGCGCCCGCTCGTACCGCCACGTCGAATCGATTCTGAAGAACGGCCTCGACCGGCTGCCCTCGCCGGCCGAGGAGTTGCCTGCCGAGGGCACCCCGCGCGCCACCCACGAGAACATTCGGGGCGGCGGCTACTACCACTGACCAAGGAGAAGAAGTGCTCAACGAACCCACGATGGAGAAACTGCGCGCCCTGCGCCTCGAGACTCTCGGCGCCGCCTGGGCGGAGCAGCAGAAGGACCCGGAGCTGCAGAAGCTCTCCTTCGACGAGAGGCTCGGGATGCTCGTCGACGCCCAATGGCTCCACCGCGAGAACAAGCGGCTCGCCCGCTCCCTCCACGAGGCCAAGCTGCGGCTCGGGAACGCCTGCGTCGAGGGGATCGACTACCCACCGCGACGCGAGTTGGAGAAGGCCACCATCCGGCAGCTCGCGACCTGCAGGTGGGTCGAGGAGCACCAGAACGTCGTCATCACCGGCGCCACCGGCACCGGGAAGACCTACGTCGCGTGTGCACTCGCCCAGCAGGCTTGCCGGAAGGGCTACCGCGCCATCTACCGCCGCGCCACCCGCCTGGCCGACGAGTTCATGCTCGCCCACGCGGACGGCACCTACTCCAACCTCCTCGCCCGCTTCGCCAGGGTCGACGTGCTCGTGATCGACGACTGGGGGCTGGCGCCCCTGAAGGATCAGGAGCGACGCGACCTCCTCGAGATCGTCGAGGACCGGCACGGCGACCGGTCGACCATCGTGACCAGCCAACTCCCGACCTCGAAGTGGCACGATCACATCGGGGACCCGACCAACGCCGACGCCTTCTGCGACCGGATCGTGAACAAAGCCCACCGCGTCGTGCTAAAGGGCCCCTCCAGACGGAAGGAGGACTCCGAGACCGACAAGTGAACCAGCCAGCGTCGCTTCGCTCCGATCGCGATCACCGATCGCGGCGTTCATGATGCGGCGATCTCGCTGTTCACGTTGGCCGGAATCCGCATTCGAGCCGAGGGTGTTCGCGCCAACGCCAGAGTCCGCGGTTGAAGTCCTCAGGGAGCGGCACGGCACGCCGCTCTGGGCTACCCGGTTCGGACTCGATCGAGAACCAGGCACGAGTAACGACTTGACGATTCACTTCTTCGACTCGTCCAAGACCGTTGACGTGATCGACGCCTGGAACCTTGGACTCTGGAAGACGAACATCATCCCGGTGGAGATCTCCTGGGCCTCATCGTTCGCCCCATTCCTGCGCGACGTCATCGCGAAGAACCATCGCCCCATCCCAGGCAACGCGTTCGGAACGATGTTCACGGCCCGTGTTGAGTTTGGGCGATCCGTATCGACTGCGGGCGTCAAGGCAGCCGCGTCCCTCTTGAAGGATGTCCCCGCTGGCTCCTTGGGCTTTCCGCTCGAGTACGTGCAGCCCTTCTGGGCCAAGCACTACTCCCGACATCTCTACCAGCCGCGTTCTGTGCGCGTCACCGCCGCCCAGGAGGACTTTGAGGCAAGCGTCGATCCCGACTCCTCTCTCGTGTCCGTCCCTTCGCTGGCACCCAAGTTCGCCCGCAGGTTCGGCGGCGGCGAGAACCACGCACGCTGGGCGAACGTGATTCGCATCAGCCCCTTCTCGAGCGCCATGGATCGCGCTCCCGTCTACCCAACGAACGTGAGGAACGCTGACAATCCTCGCATTTCGTTCGGAAGTACGACTGGCGTCGTTGCTCGAGAAGGGTTCGTGCTTCTGCAGGAACACTTGCGCCTTCGCAACTCCCTGAACCTTCAGCGACACGAGGACGCTGTCATCGGATGGCTCAAGTCGCGAGGGATCGAGGCTGAGGTTTCCAGCGCGGGGCGAAATGCCGAGCAGGTCATTCGAGGCGTTGGCGGCCTGGACTCTGGCATCCTCGCGCACGAGGGGACCCTCAAGCTGCTCGATCGGATGGCCAAGACCGTCCACGAGGCGAAGGACGGAACAGTTGCGCAGTTCCCGGATCGCACGGCTCGCATCAACGAGTGGAGGGAACTGGTGGGGAGACGTCGGGAGGAACTGCCACAAGTCGCCCTGTCGGACTTCACCGATCGAAACATCCTTCGTCTCGGGGTAGCAGTCTCATGCCCGCGGTGCGAGCAGGAGAACTGGTATGAGCTCACGCGCGTGGACTACGTCCTCCAGTGCGATCGGTGCCTTGACCATTTCAAGTTCCCGCAGGGCGACCTCAGGTTCGGCGAACAGGACTGGCGCTTCCGAGTGGTCGGACCGTTCAGCCTGCCGAATTTCGCGCACGGGGCCTACTCAACGGCGTTGACGCTGCGCGTCCTCTTCAGCGGCACGGACAGGGCTCCCATGACCTGGTGCCCCGGGTTGAATCTGAAGCGCGCTGGGCTTGCTCTCGAGGCAGACTTCGTCGCGTGGTACTGCAAGGGACGCTTGACGTCGGATGACCGTGAGCCCTCGGTCGTATTTGGCGAGACGAAGAGCTTTGGGACGGAGGCGTTTCAGAACAAGGACGTGGTCCGGATGCGTGAGTTGGGTGCGCTCTTCCCCGGGTCGTTCCTCTTGTTCTCCACGCTCAGGCGCGAGATCTCGCCCGAGGAGAAGGCCAGACTTCAGAGACTTGCTCGCTGGTCTCGCGTCTTCGGCAGCGACGGCGGCCCGCGCGCCTGGGTCATCGTCCTTACTGGCAACGAACTCTTCTATTCCTGGTCAGTTAGGCACACCTGGGAGCAACTTGGCGGCAAGCACGCTGCGCTAGCGGAGTTGGGGGAGCTCACCTTGGGGACCCTGCGACTCTGGCGGACCTGACCCAGCAGCTGTACCTCGACATGCCGAGTCTTGAGTCCGAGATGAGTCGCCGCCATCGTTGGCCGCGCACTCGGCTACGGGTCCAGAGCGCTCCTTGAAGTCACGCTGGACGTCAGCGGATATCGTGAGGCGGGCGGACCAGCATCGACGGATACCCCACGATTCGACCGATTCGAGCCAAGTTGTTGACGGTTTCAGACGCCGCCCTACCGGGAATCGCTGCTCTGTCAGCCCCCCGTGCGATGGTCTCGATTACAGGTACGCCTAATTCCACTAGGTCCTGGCTCGGCGAGAGCGGCTCGCAGCAAGCCCGGAGACGGGTGCAGCACCAGCACCGCGGCGGCTCTCCGAGAGGGGGGCCGCCGCTTTCGCTCCCCCCCCTCCCCCACGGGCGCGCCCGAGGTGCGACCGAGGCGCGAGGTGCCCGCGCCAGTAGCATTATGCTACTCTAGAGCCATGGGCCAGCCAGTTAGACTCTCCGATGGGCTCGTTCAGGATGCTCGCATGGTCGGTGAGGTTGCCGAGCGCTCCATCGCCGGCCAGATTGAGTACTGGGCTCGACTCGGGCGCGCCGTCGAGTCGGTCCTGGACGGTGAGAGCGCCTTGCGCCTGAAGCGCGGACGTGGGGGCAAGCCACTCTCCGCGTGCCTGCGGAAGAGGAGCCGAACGGAAGCTGTCGCCGAATTCGCGGCCTACATGAACGCCCAGCCGTTTCCCCAGTACCATCCGGTTCCGGGGAAGCCGGGCTACTTGCTGAAGATCGACGCAGACGGCACCCGCACGCTTGGCCGCGTCGTGAAGCGGTCCTTCGAGGCAGTCGAGGCGAAGTGAAGGACCCTCTCGACGCCGAGCTGGTCGTGGTGGCCATCGCCGGACCCAATGGAGCCGGGAAGTCGACGTTCTACGCGAGCCGGCTCTCGGAGGCTGGTCTCCACTTCATCAACGCGGATGTGCTCGCGAAGGAAGTCGGGGTGGGACCCTACGAGGCCGCCGAGTTGGCGCGGCGAACGAGGGAGACCTTCCTCGCGATGCAGGAGTCGTTCGCGTTCGAGACCGTGTTCTCCGACGCCGCTGGCGAGAAGCTTCAGTTCCTCCTGAAGGCGAAGGATGCTGGCTACACGGTGGTGCTCTGCTTCATCGGTCTGACCGATGTGGCGCTCAGCAAGCAAAGGGTCGCGGAGCGTGTGGTCCGGGGTGGACATCCAGTCCCAGACGAGAAGTTGGAAGAGCGCTTCGGCCGGACCATTCACAACCTCGATCAGGCCATCAGGGCGCTGCCGCACGTCCTCGTGTACGACAACAGCGATCCGGCCTTTCCGTTTCGGGAGGTGGCGGTGTTTCGTTCCGGCAAGCGGGTCAGCGGCGTGGAGCCGCTACCAGCCTGGTTCCCGGGGCGCCGGCGGCGTGGTCGCGGGCGGTGATGCTGCGCCGGCTGTCAGCCCCCCGTGAGATGTTGACGCTCGCAGGTACGCATGAAGCGTTCTAGACCTTCCAGCTTCAAGCCCGGAGACGGGTGCAGCACGAACACCGCGGCGGCTCTCCGAGAGGGGGGCCGCCGCACTTCTTTTCGGGAGCTCCTGCAACGCCAATCCCGAACCGTTGACTCTAGGTACCGCTGCCTCTAGCATCGCCCTCGGTTTCAGCTTCGGAACACGGTGAGAATCCGTGGCGGTCCCGCCGCTGTATTCGGGGACACGCGTCACTGGGCGCAAAGCCAGCCACTCCCGCGAACACCACGGGGGGAAGGCGTGACGGGTGGACGATCCGAGAGCCAGAAGACGGGCTGAGACCACGAGAAGGTGAACGGGTCCGATGGCAAAGGGCTCCGCAGGACCAATCCTGGTCCTTCGGGGCCCTTTTCGCGTCTTCGGTCCTCTCTGGAGCGAGGTCCACGTGAGCACTACGAGCAAGACGAAGGCTGCGGGCAAGAAGAAGGTCGCGAAGAAGAGCGTCATCGCGAGTCGCAAGAGCTGCGGGGCGAAGGGGACGGGGCTCTCGCACTACATCCTGATGAACGAGCAGGCCAAGTGAGCGACGCCGAAGCGCCGGCCACCACCAGCAGGAGCGCGGCCCCTTCGCGGGGCCGCTTCATCAACAGCGGCGAGGGGCCCACGCTGCAGCCGATCGACGTGGGGCACCCGGAGTACCTCGCCGTCGTCGATCCCGACACGGCGTTCTGGTCGCTCGTCGCGCGCGATCGGCTCGCCGACGCGTTTGGCGACGGCGCGCTCCTTCGGGCCTATCGCAAGAAGGCCGCCGCCTTCCGCCAGGAGATGGAGCTGCTGCGGTTCGGGCTGAAGCCGTCGGCGGTCTATTTCAACCCGACGGAGCGCTGCAACCTGGACTGCTCCTACTGCTACATCCCCGCAGGCATGCGGAGCGGCGGCGAGCAGATGCCCCGCGATCGGCTGCTCCTCGCGCTCGAGCGGCTCCGGGCCTACTTCGCGCGCACCGTTCCGGCCGGGACGCGCCCGCAGATCGTCTTCCACGGCGCCGAGCCGCTCCTGAACCGGGACGCTGTCTTCGCCGGGATCGATGCCTTCGGCGAGCACTTCCGCTTCGGCATCCAGACCAACGCCACGCTCCTCGATGACGCGGCGCTCGCGTTCCTCGCCGACCGCAAGGTGAGCATCGGGCTCTCCCTCGACGCGCCGAGCCGCGCCGTCGCGGACCGGACGCGAAAGGACTGGGGCGGTCGGGGCGTCCACGCCAGCGTGCTCGACGCGATGGACCGGCTGCGCGGCTACGACGCCTGGAGCGTCATCTGCACGGTGACGCGGGAGAACACGAGCCAACTCACGAAGATGGTGGAGTTCCTCCACCGACGCGAGGTGCCGACCTGCCTCATGAACATCGTGCGCTGCACGCTGCCGCCGTCCCGGGAGGTCAAGCCCGAGGACTCGACGGCGGCGAAGGCGTTCCTGGCCGCGATCGAGCGCTCGTTCGAGCTCTACCGGGAGACCGGACGGAAGCTCGTCGTCGGGAACTTCGCCAACGTCCTGCTCGCGATCCTCGCGCCCACCGCGCGCCGCCTCATGTGCGACATCTCGCCGTGCGGCGGGGGGAGGGCCTTCTTCGCCGTGACCCCCAGTGGCGACATGTTCCCTTGCAGCGAGTTCATCGGGCTCGAAGCGTTCAACGGCGGCAACCTCTTCCGCGACGACGTCGAGCAGGTCCTCGTGAGCCGCCCGTTCCGGGAGGTCACCGGCCGGAGCGTCGACGCGATCGACCCTTGCCGCCGCTGCGCGATCCGTCACTTCTGCGGTTCGCCCTGCCCCGCCGAGGCGCACGAGCTGAACGGCGGGATGAACCGGCCGGGGGCCTTCTGCGAGCTCTACGAGGAGCAGGTCCGCTACGCCTTCAGGATCATCGCCGACGGGCGCCAGGACGCCTTCCTCTGGGACGGATGGGACGCCGGCACCAGGACCACGTTTGCGCTGACGACACTCTGAGCCGCGGGGATCCGGCGCCCAACCATGATCGGCAACGATCGGTTGGGCGAAGGATCACATCGAGCAGCGGTCGAGGTTCTGGGGGCCTCGAGCCTCCCTCTGGGGTCGGGTCGGCCGGCGGATATGGTGATCCGCCGGGCGATGGCGCTACGAAGGACGCATGTCGACATCCCCTCAGCAGACCGTCCTCCTCCTCGGCGCCACCGGGCGCACGGGCCAGCGCGTCCTGGCGCAGCTCCTCGGCCGCGGGGTGAGCGTCCGCGTCATCGTGCGATCCGCAGCGAAGCTCCCGGCGACCGCCGCGAATCACCCCAGCCTGACGGTGCTCGTGGCCAGCCTGCTGTCCCTCAGCGACGAGGACCTGCAGCGCCACCTGCGCGGCTGCGATGCAGTCATCTCGTGCCTCGGTCACGTGATCAGCCTCGGCGGCGTCTTCGGGCCGCCGCGCGACCTCGTCGCGCGGGCGACGGCGAGGCTGTGCCGTGGGATCGAGGCGCTGCGCCCCGCGAAGCCGGTCAAGTTCGTCCTCATGAGCAGCGTCTCGGTGAATCACCCCGGCGGCGTCGACACGCGTCGTGGGGCGCTCGAGAAGGCGCTCGTGTGGCTGCTCCGCGGCGTGCTCCCGCCGGCCAGGGACAACCAGCAGGCCGCGAACTTCCTCCACGACGTCATCGGGAAGAGCCACCCGTACGTGCAGTGGGCGGCGGTCCGTCCGGACGCACTCCTCGAAGGCGACGTCTCGGAGTACTCGCTGCACGAAGGGCTCGTGAACAGCCTCTTCGCCCCCGGCGCCACGAACATGGCCAACGTCGCGCATTTCATGTGCGAGCTGGTCACGGATCCGCAGGCGTGGGCTCGCTGGAAGGGGCGGCTGCCCGTGATCGTCAACGCGACGTCGAACTAACCCATCCCAAATGGGCGCGGCGGAATGGAGCAGCCGGGCTATCGAAGGAGCTCACGCCTTGCGGTCCCTCCTCGTGAAGCCCTGGAGCAGCCATGTCCGTCGCGAACCGTCGGAGCCGCCTCCGCCGTCTGCCGTACCTCGTCGCGCTCGGGTCGGCAGCGCTCGCCGCGTGCGCGGGTGGCTCCGATGATCCGGTGGCGAAGGTGCCGGGGCCCACGGACCTCGCGGTCGCGCCGCTCACCAGCAGCCGCCTCGGGATCTCCTGGACCGACGGCTTCACCGACGAGACCGGCTTCCGCGTCGAGCGGGGCCCGAGCGCCGCCGGCCCGTTCGTCGAGGTGACGATCACGGCGGCCGACGTGGCGTCGGTGATCGACGAGGGGCTCGCGCCGTCCACGACGTACTTCTACCGCGTCGCCGCCGAGCGCCCCGCCGGCACGACCGCCTTCTCGGCTCCGGTGGACGCGACCACGCCCGCCGCGACGCTCGGGACGCTGATGGTCCACGAGGTCTCCTACCCGTCGCTGCCGGAGCTGGGCCAGGGGCTCCGCGTCGAGGCGTCCTTCGTCCTGAACGGCCCCGTCCCGGTCTTCGAGGAGACCCCGGGCTCGGTCACGGGCTGCAAGGTCTGGGAGCTGAACCAGGAGGAGGTCCTGGCGACGTGGGGCAACGTGAACCGGGGGCCGCTGGTCATCACCTCCGCCGACTCCTCGCCCCTCCTCCCGCCCTGCACCGCCGACGCCTTCGGCGACTACCACTGCGTCTCCGGCTTCGGGACCGGCGGCACCATTGCGTCCGCCGGCGCCGGGATCTTCTCGCTCTCCGACGCGGACGCCTCGTTCTCCTCGGCGGACGCCGGCCGCCACGTCTTCATCCAGGGCGCGACGAACGCCGCCAACAACGGCCTCTTCCCCATCGTCTCCCTCGCCGGCTCGACGACGATCGTCGCGGTCAGCGCGTCCTTCGTGCCGGAGACTCTCCCCGCGAGCGCGTTCTGGGGCGTCTTCGCCGGCGTGGGGCCCATCCCGGGGCTCGCCGATCCGGGGCTGCTCGAGGACGACGACGCGCTCACCTTCACGCTCGATCAGGGGCAGGCGATCGACGCCTTCGCAGCCACGGTCGCGGTCGCGGACGACTTCGCGCTCGACGCGAGCTCCACCGCGCTCCTGTCCAGCGTTCCGCTCGACGCGGGCGCCTTCACGCTCTCCTGCGAGGCCGGCCAGTGCGGCGCCGGGACCGGGGACGCGACGATCCTCGAGATCCGCACCACCGACGCCGGCGTGGCGGGGCGCGCGGCGCACGACCTGCCGTTGCCCGTGGTGAAGGGCGTCCTGATCCGCTGCCTCGGGTTCTCAGCCACCTCCCTCACCGTGCCGGCGGCTGCTTCCGCCTTCCTCCAGTCGTCCGGCGCGACGCGGATCGAGACCCGCTTCCTCCGCAGCGGCGCGGCGGCTCCGGCGGTGGGCGAGCCGGTCACCGTGCTCGCGGGTCACGCGCTCATCGGCATCACCAACCCCTAGATCCAGCTTGAGGCGCGGGGACGGGTGCAGCACCAGCGCCGCGGCGGCTCTCCGAGAGGGGGGCCGCCGCAACTCATTCCGGGGAGGTGGCACGTGGGCCCCAGCGTCACCGGTGCCCCTGCGACCGCTCCCTCTGGGGTCGGTCGAGTCCGCGGATATGGTCGTTCGCCGGCCGATGGCGCTAACAAGGACACATGATCAGGCGCGGCATCGACATTCCAGCGGACCTCCGTAGGGCAGGCGGGACGGCCAAGGCCACGAGGGTGGCGGCCATCCTCGCTGAGTTGGCCGCGATGGGCAGCGAGCGGGACCGGGCGGGCATGGCGCGCTACGGCATCAACGTCGACAACGCGTTCGGCGTGTCCATCTACGAGCTGCGCAAGGTCGCGAGCCGGCTCGGCACCGACCACGAGCTGGCGCTCGCGCTATGGGCGACGGGGAACCACGAGGCGCGCCTGCTGGCCTGCTTCGTCGACGATCCAGAGGCGGTCACCGCGGAGCAGATCGAGGCGTGGGTCCGCGACTTCGACTCCTGGGACCTCTGCGACCAGGCGACGACCAGCCTCTTCGACCTGACGAAGCACGCGTGGACCAAGGCCGTCGAGTGGGCAGGGCGCGACGAGGAGTGGGTGAAGCGCGCCGGCTTCGCCCTCATGGCCGGTCTTGCCGTCCACGACAAGGCGGCCACCGACCGGGCCTTCACGAAGCTTCTGCCGCTCATCGAGCGCGCGGCGTCCGACGAGCGCAACTTCGTGAAGAAGGCGGTCAACTGGGCGCTGCGCAACATCGGCAAGCGCAACCGGCTGCTCAACGGCGCCGCCATCGCCTGCGCCGAGAAGATCCGCGCCGCTGCGAACAAGCGGGCAGGCGGGGACCGTGGTGGTGACCCGAAGGCACGCAGCGCCCGCTGGGTGGCTACCGACGCGCTCCGCGAGCTCGCGTCCGACAAGGTTCAGGCGCGCCTGAAGGGCTAACGGGCGCGGCCCAAATCTTCCGCGCCCCCGTCTACCCGCCTCCCTCCCCGTGTGTCTCGTCATGAGGCACCCGTGCTCACACCGGCGGTGGGGCTGTCGCCCACCGCCCACGTCGCTGCACCGGCGCCCACATCCGACCTGGGGAGGGGCGAGGCATGGACGCAGGGAAGCGGAGGACGGCAGGCGTGACGCTCATCACGGCCTGCCTCGCGATCGGCGCCGGCTGCCAGCCAGAGCGTCCCGCGGGCTGGACCGAGGCCACCCACGGCGACTCGGCTCCACCGGCGTACGAGGTCGTGTTCGACGACACGGTGGTCCACCGTTACGACGTCGTGATCGAGCCCTCGGTGTACCGGGCCATGCTCGACGACCTCGCCACGAAGATCGACTCCGGGGCCATGACGCCGACCTCCGGCGTGGAGCCGGCCTGGGCGCCCGTGGAGATCGGCCAGGACGGCCACACCTGGCGGCACGTCGGGATGCGCTTCAAGGGGAACTCCTCGCTCATGACCGCGTGGCAGCGTGGCGTGCGGAAGCTCGGCTTCCGGCTCGACTTCGACCGGTTCGAGGACGACTACCCTGAGATCCGGAACCAGCGGTTCAACGGCTTCCACGACCTCACCTTCTCCAACGGGTTCGGCGACCCCTCGCTCGTCCGCGACAAGGTCGCCGCAGACCTCTTCCGCGCGGCGGGCGTCCCGGCGGCGTACGGGGCCTTCGCGGCGGTCTACCTCGACGTCGGCGACGGCCCCATCTACGCGGGGCTCTTCACCGTCATCGAGGATCCCTCGGACGCGATGCTCGGCGCGCGGCTGGGCGCCGCGGGCGCGAACCTCTATAAGCCCGAGGGGACGGGCGCCGACTGGACGCACTTCGACGCGGCAGGCTTCGAGAAGGAGACGAACGAGGCGTCGGGCTTCGAGGACGTCGAGGCGGCCATCGGCGCGCTCCACGCCGACCGGACCGACGCCGCGGCGTGGCGCGCCGGGCTCGACGCGGCCTTCGACGTCCGGGGCTTCCTCCGCGCGCTCGCGGTCAACCAGGCGATGGTCGACTGGGACGGCTACGGCTGCATCGCCCACAACTACTACCTGTACGGCCAGCCGGACCAGGGCGGCAGGCTCGCGTGGATCCCGTGGGACCTCAACGAGGCGATCCGCCCGGCGAGCCGGCCCGGGTGCTTCCCGGAGTCGGTGCTGCTCGACGAGGTGGGGGAGCGCTGGCCGCTCATCCGCTGGCTGCTCGACGATCCCGTCTACCGGCAGGAGTACGTCGACGAGCTCACCGCCGTCCTCGAGGGGCCGTTCTCGTCGGCGGCGCTCGACCCCAGGCTCGTCGCCGCCCACGACCTGGTCGCGCCCTGGGTGGTCGGACCGGAGGCGGTGGAGACGTGGCCCTACACCCTTCTCCCGGCCCCGGCAGCCTTCGTGGACTCGCTCGCCGGGAGCCCGACCTCCCTCCTCGACCACGTCGCGAACCGCCGCCTCGCCATCCGGGCGGCCCTGGGGCTCTGACATGTCGCGCGCAAGGCTCGCCATCGCCATCGCCGCCTGCACCCTCGCGGCGCCCGCCCACGCCGACTTCCAGCTCTGGAGCGAGGCGGGCGTCTCGGCGGAGGTCTCGGACGGGCTCCGGCTCGGCTTCGACCAGGAGCTCCGGCTCGACCACGGCGCCAGCCAGCTCGACCTCGTCCGCCCGTCGGCCTGGGGCTCCTGGCGGGCGGCGAGGTGGCTCTCGCTTCGGCTCGGCTACCGCTACGAGATCGAGCCTCATTTCACGAAGGGGGCCGACTACGCGGACGCGTGGCACGAGGGCTGGATCGACGCCACCCTTCGCAAGAAGCTCGACCGGCTGCGCCTCTCGCTGCGGCTCCGGCTCGAGGAGAAGCGGGGGCGACCCTGGGACGCCGACGGTGAGCTGGAGCGCTCCCACGGTGCCCGCCAGCGGCTCGAGCTGGCGTGGCCCCTGGGGCGCAGGGTGTCGGTCGAAGGGTCGGGAGAGCTGTTCCTGAAGCTGGCGGACCGGGACAGCCTCCTCGACAAGTGGCGCGCTGGCGCCGGCGTGAGCGTGGAACTGGGCGCGCACGAGCTCTCGCTCCGGTACCTGTTCGAGCAGCCGCTCGCCGCGGGGGACGAGACCGCCCACGTGCTGGGGATCTCGTACCAGTTCGCGCCATGACTGCCCTGCTCACGGCCGCGCCGCTCCCCTCGCCCCGCTCGCCGGGCGTCCCCGATTTCCTGAGGGAGCTGGTAGGGGGCTTCGCGCCGGTGGACGCGTCGTTGCTCGAGCGGCGGGCGCTCCTCGGGCGCGCGGACACCAAGTTCCTCGTCGGCCTCGAGCCGCTGGCGCTCGCCCTGCGCGCCCTCTCGCGCGACCACGGCGTGGTCCTCGCCGGCGGCGAGCGCGTCGCCAGGTACGAGACGCTCTACTACGACCTGCCGGATCTGCGCGGCTATGACGACCACGTGCGGGGCCGATCGCCACGGCACAAGGTCCGCGTGCGCCACTACCCGGACCGCGGGGTGAGCTACCTGGAGGTGAAGTCCAGGACCCACCGCGGGAGGACCGAGAAGGCGCGCCGCCCGCACCCGTTCCGCGAAGCCGCCCTCTCGGACGAGGAGACCGCCTGGGCCCTCGGAGTCACCGGCTGGCCTGGGCGGGACCTGCGGCCGCAGGCGTGGACCCGCTACCGGCGGATCACGCTCGTGGGGCTCGCGTCGGACGACCGCGTCACCGTGGACCTCGACCTCCGGCTCGATCGTCCACCCCTGACCCGCGTCCTCGGCGGGCTCGCCATCGTCGAGGTGAAGCAGCCGCGCCTCGACCTCCGCAGCCCGGCCGTGCTGGCGCTGCGCCGTGCCGGCGCGCGCACCGGGTCGCTCAGCAAGTACGCCGTCGCCATGGGGCTGCTTGCCCCCGGCGTGCGCAGGAACCGGATCCTCCCCACGCTTCGCGAGATCGAGAGGCACGACACATGGCAGAGCTCTTCGGCGCAGACAGGCTCCTCGACGCGGCCGACTTCCTCAAGCTCGTCTCCCGGCTCGCCCTGGACCTGACGGTGGTCGCGGTCCTCGTCCTCGGCGCCTTCCTCCGGCGCCGGCCGGACACGGACCGGGACCGGGTCTTCACGCTCGTGGCGATCAACGTCGTCACGTTCCTCTTCTGCTTCACGCTGCGGAACGTGAACATCGAGCTCGGCTTCGCGCTCGGCCTCTTCGCGGTGTTCGGCATCCTGCGGTACCGCACCGAGCCGGTGAGCACCCGCGACCTCACCTACCTCTTCCTCTCCATCGGGGTGGCGATCCTCAGCTCGGTCGGCTTCAACAAGCGGACGAGCCTCGCGGAGTCGCTCCTCGCCGACGTCGCCGTCGTGGGCGTCGCGGTGCTCCTCGAGGCGTTCCCGCTCGGGGGACGAGGCGGCGCGCGCCAGGTCCTCTATGACCAGATCGCGCTGCTCGCGCCAGGGCGCGAGCAGGAGCTCTACGCCGATCTCGGCGCGCGGACGGGGCTCCGCGTCCACGGCGTGCACGTCGCGCGGCTCGACCTGCTGCGCGACGCGGCCGAGATCACGATCCGCTTCGACGATCCCTCCCTGGCCGAGGGCGTCGTGGTCCGACCGCTGCCGGCGGAGGCGTATACCCGGGGCGCGCCATGAGTGTCATGTAGTGATAGGGCTGAGGGTGGACGTGACGACGGCGGCGACGATCGAGCTGGGAGGGCGCGTGGAGGAGAGCGGGGCGAGGGTCGACTTCGGCCGGCTCGTCGCGGCCGAGCAGCCGATGCTGCTCCGGATCGCCTGCCGCCTGCTCCGCGATCCGGACGACGCGCGCGACCTGGTCCAGTCCGCCCTGGCCGACGCGTGGGAGCGGCTCGACAGCCTCCGGGACCCGAGCGCGGCTGGCGGCTGGCTGCGCAGGATCCTCGTTACCCGCGCCCTCAACCAACTCCGGCGCCGCCGGCTCTGGAAGCGGCTGCGGGAGGTCTTCGGCGCGGGGGTCCAGCCGCTCGACCCCGTTGAGCACTCCGCGTCGCCCGACGCGCGGCTGGCCCGCGACCAGCGGCTCGCGAGGGTCGCCGCGGCGCTCTCGCGCCTCCCGGCACGCCAGGTGGCGGCGTTCACCCTCCGGTACGTGGAGGGGCTGGCGCTGGACGAGGTCGCCGACGCGCTCGACGTGGGGCGTGGGACGGCCAAGACCCACCTGCACAGGGCGCTCGTCGCCCTGCGCGAGGAGCTCGCGGTGGAGGAGGAGCGGCCATGACCGACGGCGCGCGCTGTGAACGCTTCACCGACGCCATCCTCGCCGACGCGTCGCCGCGCCCCGCGGGGCTCGACGATCACCTCGCGACCTGCGCCGCCTGCAGGGCGCTGGCGGCTGCGCACCGCGCCGCGAGCGCGCTCCCCCGGCCCGGCGTCGTGCGCCCCCCGGCGGTGCTGGAGCGCGAGGTGCTCGCGCGCGTCCGGCGCCGGCGCGCGACGCGGCTGGCCGCCGCTGGCGTCGCCGCGGCCGCGCTCGTCGCGATCGTCCTCTCCTCGAACCCTTCGCGGGCTCCGGACGCCGACGCCCCGCGGCCGGATCTCTTCGCCCTCGCGGACGGCATCGCGGACCTGACGCACCGCGACCCGCTGGGCGAGGATCCCGCGCTCCGCGGGCTCGGCGCCGTCTCCGACTGGCTCGCCCCGCCGCGGACGCGCTCCTTCGGCCTCGACTCCATCGTGCCGCCGTCCGGGACCCGGGCGACGGGAGGTGAATCGCCATGACCCGACGTCTCGTCCTGTTCGTCGTCCTGATGGCGGCACGCGCCGCGGCGCAGGAGGGCGGCTTCATCCCGCCGCGGGCCGCGAACGAGCTGGGGATCCCGGCGGAGAAGCTGCGCCGCGTCGAGGAGCTCGCCTACACCGCAAACGAGGAAGCCATCGAGCTGGACGCAGCCGTGCGGCGCGCCCAGATGGCGCTCGACCGTCAACTGCGGGCCCAGCCTCCCGAAGAGGCCCGCCTCGTCGAGCGGATCGACGCCCTGACGAAGGCCGACGGTGCGATGCGCCGCAACCGGATCCTCCTCCTCGCCCGCGTGCGCCGGGCGCTCGGCGAGGAGCTCTGGCAGCGGCTGCAGGCCTGGCGCGAGGAGAACCCGCCGCCGGCGCGGGAGGGGCCTCGTCCGGGGCGTCCGAGCGCCGGGCCCGGAGGTCCCGGCCCGAGGTTCCCGGGCGAGCGCCTGGACGGTGACGACCGCCGGCCCGATCCACGGCGCCCCCGCTGAGCTGACCCCCGTCAGCCCCTGTGCGATGTTGACCAGTCA
Organism: uncultured delta proteobacterium; assembly: GCA_963845515.1. Taxonomy (GTDB): domain Bacteria; phylum Myxococcota; class Myxococcia; order Myxococcales; family Anaeromyxobacteraceae; genus DATIVK01. The sequence goes on along the minus strand of CAWJSR010000031.1, from coordinate 57,089 downwards.
GGATCAGAGGACGCTCCCGATGTGATCGTGCCCCGGGGCGAGCCCTTGATCCTGATGGTCAACACCGTTCAGGTTGCCCTTGGTGCGTCTGAGTAAGTCACGCAACCACTGGCAGTGCACCCTGCGCACCTCTCCGTATCCTTCCCGCCAGGCCTGCCTGCCGCGGGCGCACCTGCAGCTGAGCGAGGCACCTCCTGGCTGGAAGATCGGGTACACCTCGCGCGCAGGCGCTCCCTGTTTCGGGCCCCGTGCTAGCATTTTTCGACTTGTTCCGGCCGTCGGAGACTAGATGAGCATCGCGCTGGTGATGACCTTCAACGCAGTCCGCGATGCACGCGCGACGGCGGTCCTTGGCTTCGTGCGGCAGATCCCCGCCCTCAGCGAGGGGGCTGCGGCCGACGCCGACGTCGGGCTCGATCGGCACGGGCGCTTCCTCGTGCTTCGGGTGAATCTCTCGGCCGCCCTCGTCTCTGCGGCGATGCTGGACCGGCTCCAGTTCTGGTGCGCCCGCGCGGGCGGACTCGCCGCGGGTGCGGGCTCGGCCGACATGCCGGCGCGCTGCGAGCGCCTGCTGGGAGAGGCGTCCACCGTCTTCCGCGGCATGGACGCGACGGGGCTCGGCGCCATCCTAGGTCCCCTCCTGGTCGATCGCTGCGGGGCACACTCGGACTCGCAGGAGCCGGTCCTCCCCCCGGTGCTGAGGCTCCAGGTCGGGGGCCCCGGGTGGGTGGGGGTCACGTACGATCCCATCGCGCGCGCGCTGTTCGTGCCGACGCCGCTCGCGCCGGCAATCGGCGACACGCTGATGATCCAGCTCGAGACCACCTCGGCCACGCGCGCCGTCGCACGCGCGCCGGCGCGTGTCGTCTCGGCCTTCGTCCGGGACGCCGCCGGCGCCAGGACCGGCTTCACCGCGACGCTGGAAGGAGATGCCGAGGAGGTCCATCGGCTGCTCGAAGCAGGTTGCAGGAGGTCGCGTCCCGTCGACTCCACGCAATCCGCGCAGCGGTTCCCGGTCTCGGTCCGGGTCGGTGTCGGCGGTCAGGCTGCGACCCTCGCGGACCTGTCCCATAGCGGGGCGTTCATCCGCACGCCCGAGCCGAGCAACGTCGGCGACGACGTCCAGGTCGAGGTGCGCCTCCCGAACGACACGACTCTCCAGACCACCGCGACGGTGGTCAACGCCAACGCCTCGGGGATGGGCGTCCGCTTCCAGCTCGATTCGGGCGCCAGCAGCGCCCTCGCTTCAGTGATGACCGCGATCACCGCGAGGCGCCCGCACGCGCTCGTCGTCGACGACGACTCCCTGACGCTCAAGATGGTCGCAGATGCCTTCGAGCAGAGCGGTTACGACGTCCTGACGGCGCCCGACGCGGAGTTCGCGATGCACGCGCTCGCGGATCAGATCCTCACGCTCGACCTGCTCGTCACCGACGTCCTGATGCCGGGCGTGGACGGGGAGCAGCTCGTCCGCAGGATCCGCGGGATCGGCGGCGAGGGCGATCTCCCGATCATCGCCATCTCGGGCCGGGTCGACGACGCGCTGGCCGCCCGGCTCCGCGCCGCGGGCGCCGATGCGGTCCTCGCGAAGTCGCTCGGGCCCGACGCCATCGTCAGGCTGGCGAACGAAGCGGTCGTGCGGCGGCGCGCGACGTCGCCCGAAGCGGACGCGCTCCCGCCCATCCAGCCACCTTCAGCTTCGAACTAGCCGGGGGGCACTCCTCCAGGCAGCAGACCGCTCCGCCGAGCTCGGAGGGGCCTGCCGTTTTCCATGTTCCGCGTCCGTCAGGTGACGGATCCTGCCGCGTCCGGTGTCTTCATGACGTGACGGAGGAACGGTGAGCTTCGACGTGGCGGCGAACTACGAGAGCTACGGCCCCATGGTCCTGCGCAGGTGCCGCTCCCTGCTCAGATCCGAGGAGGCGTCCGTGGACGCGATGCACGACGTCTTCGTGCTCGCCTTGCGCAACGCGGGCCGCCTCGAGCCTGAGCGGCCTGCCTCGCTGCTGCTCCGGATGGCCACCAACGTCTGCCTGAACAGGCTCCGCTCGGCGCGGCGCCAGCCCCACGACCCGGTGGACGCGCGCGTGCTGGCCATCGCGGCGGCCGTGGAGCCCGAGCCGACGCTGCTCGCCCGGCTTCACCTCGGGGCCGCGTTCCGAGGGGAGCTCGAGTCGACGCGGCTCATGGCGGTGCTCCATCACGTCGACGGGCTGACGCTCGAGGAGGTCGCCCGTGAGGTTGGGCTCTCGGTCTCCGGCGTCCGGAAGCGGCTCCGTGGCCTGCGCGAGCGCATCGTGGCGCTGGAGGAGACGAACGATGTCCCATGAACATGCCAGGACCCCCGATTACCTGCTGGAGCGGCTCGCCGCCGGCGACCTGCCTCCCGACGAGCGCGCTGCAGTGCAGGCACGGCTCGACCGCGAGGCGGACGGCGCCGCCCGGCTCGCGTCGATAGCAGAGGACGGCGCGGCGACCCTCGCGCGGATCCCCCCCGCGATCGTGGCCGCCGAGGTGGCTCGACGGCGGCGACGCGGCGCGCGTCCCTTCTGGATCCTCGTTCCAGCCGTCGCCGCCGCCGCGGTGGCCCTGCTCGTGAACCTCCCCTCCGACCGACAGCCCATGCCTGAGCCCGAGCGAGACGCCACGATCGTGAAGGGACTTCGGCCCCACCTCGTCGTCCACCGTCAGTCCGGCGCCGCCGACGAGCCCCTCGCACCCGGCGCCTCGGCCCGCGCCGGCGAGCTCCTCCAGCTCGGCTACGTGTCGGCGGGTTCGCGCTACGGCGCGATCGTCTCCATCGACGGCCGCGGGACGGTGACGCGCCACTGGCCAGCCTTCGGGACCGCGGCCGGTGCGCTGACGTCACACCGTGAGGTGCTGCTCCCCGAGTCCTTCCGGCTCGACGACGCGCCCGCGTTCGAGCGGTTCATCCTGATCGCGGGCGATCGACCCTTCCCTCTCCAGGGCGTGCTCGACGCCGCCGAGGCGCTGGCGCGCCGGGGCGACGCCAGGGACGCCCCCCTGCCCCTCGGCGGCGGCCTCGTCGTCTCCAGCATCGTCGTCACTAAGGAGTCACCTTGATGCGCGCCCTGCTCGCCCTCGCGGTCACCCTGGTCCTCGCCTCACCGGCGCACGCAGCGGACGGAGGCCTGCGGCGCTTCGCGGTCGTCTTCGGCGCCAGCGACGGAGGCCCGGCCCGCACGCCCTTGCGCTACGCGACCTCGGACGCGCGAGGTGTGGCGCGCGTCCTTCGGCGGCTGGGGGGGATCGCGATCGGCGACCTCTTCCTGGTGGAGGAGCCAGACGCGGCGGGGGTCCGCGCGGCGATCGAGAAGGTGGCGGCCGAGGCCGACCGCTCGCGCCTCAAGGGCGAGCGGGTGGAGGTGTTCCTCTACTTCTCCGGTCACTCCGACGACCAGGGGCTGCTGCTGGGCAAGTCGCAGCTCCCCTACGCCCAGCTGCGGCGCGACCTCGACGGCATCCCGGCCGAGGTCCGCGTGGCGATCCTCGACTCCTGCTCATCCGGTGCCTTCACGCGGTCCAAGGGCGGCGTTCACCGTCCACCGTTCCTCCTCGATGAGTCGTCGCGGGTGAAGGGGCACGCGTTCCTGACCTCGAGCGCCGCCGACGAGGCCTCGCAGGAGTCGGAGCGGCTGAAGGGCTCGTTCTTCACCCACGCGCTCCTCACGGGGCTCCGCGGCGGCGCCGACACGAGCAACGACGGGGTGGTGACGCTCAACGAGGCCTATCAGTTCGCCTACCGCGAGACGCTCGCCAGGACCGAGTCGACGCAGGGAGGCGCGCAGCACGCCACGTACGACATCGGGCTCGTGGGGAGCGGCGACGTCGTCATGACCGACCTGCGCAGGGCGGACGCGGTGCTGGCGATCCCGGCCGCGCTGGAGGGGACGGTCTTCGTCCGGAACGCCTCGGGCCAGCTGGTGGCCGAGCTGCGCAAGGTCCGCGGCGCGGGGGTGGAGCTGGCGCTCGAGGAGGGACGGTACGACCTCCGGGTGTCACTGGATCGGAACGTCACCTCGACTTCGGTAGACCTGGTCTCCTCCTCGCGCGTCGTCCTCGATCCGTCCAGCCTCGCCTCGACGCCGCTGGAGGTCACGACCGTACGCGGAGACGCCTCGGAGCAGGCGGAGGCCGGAGTGGCGCCGCCTGTCCCGGCGCCAGGCGGCGTGGCGGTTCCCCGCGGCCATGCGTGGACTGCCCTCTCCGCCGGTCCCCTCGTGCCGCAGAAGCGCCTTCGCGGCGCGGTCGGCATCGCAGCGCAGGCGAGCGTCGGCATCTGGTTCATCGACTTCCTCGGGTTCGAGGCCTCCGCGGGTTACCAGAGGCTCGAGGGCGAGGCCGTCGCGCTGCTCCCCGCAAACTACCTGGATGGCAGCGGCGGCGTCAGGCCGACCTATGCTGACTTCGGCGTCAGGGAGACGATCTCGGTCATCCCGGTCGAGGCCACGCTCAAGCTCGCCCTCCCAACCCCCACCTTCCGCCCATACCTCCTCGGCGGGGTCGGCCTCCAGTGGGTTCACCTCCTGCGCCGCCTCGACTATGAGCCGCCTTCGACCTGGATCGAGTCCACGGCGGATCGCATCGCGACCAACGACCTCGCGCTCAGCCTTCAGCGTCGGCATGGGAGCGTCCCTTCCGCTCGCGCCGGGCCTCGAGTGCGTCGTGGAGGGTCGTTACCAGCTCGGCAAGGCCGAGATGACCCGCGAGCGCCAGAACATGGGCACGATCAAGCTCGATGGACTCCGGCTCACGGCGGGGGTCGCCTACACGTTCTGACGAGCAGCCGCGAGCGCCGCTCGGCCGCGGCGAGCCGCCGCCGGCCAGATGTAGGTTCCGGTGACCGCTGGAGCGACCCCTGCCACCGATCAGGGACCGCCTGGCGTGGTAGATTTCCCGGCGCAAAATGGCCTCCATCGTCGAGAAGTACGAGCAGATCCTCGCAGCCGATCCCAAGTCCCGCATCTTCGTCGAGCTGGCGCGCGCGCTCCTCGAGAAGGGCGACGCGGCCCGCGCCGTCCAGATCTGCGAGCGCGGGCTGGAGTACCACTCCGGCTCGATCCTCGGGCGCGTCATCTGGGGGCGCGCCCTCCTCGAGCTGTCCGAGCTCAAGGCGGCGACGGACCAGTTCGAGATCGCCATCGCGCTCGAGCCGGGCAACCCCTACGCCTTCAACCTCGTCGGCGAGGCGCTGCTGCAAAAGGGCCACCCGAGGGAGGCCATCCCTTTCCTGGCACGCGCCATGGAGCTACAGCCGGCCGACCACCGCATCCAGGGGCTGCTCGACGAGGCGATGCGGCTCCACCGTGAGGCTCATCCCTCCGAGCCGACGCCAGCGGCCGCCGCGCCGAAGCCCCCGGCCGATCTCCTCGCGGATGAGCGGACCGAACCCTACCGACCCATCGTCTCCGCCGCGAAGCCGAGCGAGCCACCGGCGGGCGCCGGCGAGGCGACGCCGCCGTCGAACGAGGCGGTCACTGCGGCCGCCGAAGGCGCTGTCGAGACGACCGGCTCCGAGGGCATTCCGCTCCAGGCCCCGGCGACGACCCCCGCCCCTCCGCCGCTGCGCCGACCGAGCGGCCCGCCAGCGACCACGCCGCCGCCCATCCGCCGCCCACCTCCCCCCGCGCGTCCGCCCTCTGCGCTCGACTTCCTCCCTGGCGGCAACGACGACCACGCCCATGGGCCGGTGAAGCCGCGCAAGCCGGGGCCGAAGACGATGATGACGAGCCGCGCCGAGGCGGCCAAGGCCGCCGAGCAGTACGAGCACGAGCTCCGCGCGAAGGCCATGAAGGAGGACGCCAGCGAGAAGCCCTCCTGGTGGCACCGCAACCGCTTCACCGCGCTCTTCGTCGCGCTGGTGCTCATCGCCACGGCCGCGGGCGGCGTCTTCTACTTCGTCCGTGAGCGCCAGGCCGCCGCCGACGCGCTCGTGGCGGCCGACCGGGCACGCGCCGGCCTCGCGCGCGACACCCGCGCAGCGCTCTCCCAGGCGCTGGAGGTGGTGCTCGCGGCGCGCAAGCGCGCCAAGCACGATCCCGCAGTCGCCTCGCTGGCCGCCCAGGTGGCGGCCGTGCTCGCGGTGGACCACGAGGACGAGAAGGCGAAGGAGCTCCTCCCCGCGCTGGCCTCGGACGAGGAGAGCGGAGCCGGGGCGCTGGCCGCGCGCTGGGCGCTCGCCGAAGACAAGGAGGCGCGCAAGGTCGCCGAGGACGCGATCCTGGCCGCCGAGCCGAGCGGGCCGCCGCTGCTCCAGGCGCTCGCCGGCAAGATCCTGGTGGACCGCGGCGAGACCGACGCCGGCCGGGGCCGACTCGAGATCGCCTCCCGCGCCACGCCGCCGCTGCTGCGCGCCGTCGTGGACCTTGGCGACCTGGCGCAGTCCAGGGGTGACACCGAGGGGGCCCTCGCCTCGTACGTGCAAGCCATCGCCGCCCACCCCACGCACCCGGTCGCGGTGGCGGGAGCGGCCGAGGCGCGGCTCGCGCTCGGACGCGATCTGGAGGTCTCGCGCAAGGAGCTCGCCGCGGTCGACGCCGACCCGGGCAGCGCCGCGCCCGCGAAGGAGCGGCTCCGCTACGAGATCGCGGCCTCGCGCCTGCTCGCCGCGACGGGGGACGCAGCCGGCGCCGCCGAACGGCTGAAGAAGGCGGCGCAGTCACTGGGGAAGAGCGTCCGCCTCTCCTCTGCCCTGGCAGAGGTCCACCTCGCCGACTTCGCCTGGGACAAGGCGGAGTCCGAGGCCAGGCGGGTCGTGGAGCTCGACCCCAAGTCGCCTGAGGGGCGAGTCCTCCTGGCGCGCGCGCGGATCGGGAAGCGCGACTTCGTCGGCGCGCTCGCGACCACCGAGAAGGCCGAGAGCCGGCCGGCCCACCTCCAGCGGGCCATCGCGAGGTACCAGCGCGGGGAGATGCCGAAGGCGCGGGACGAGCTCGTGAAGACCCAGCGCGACGGCAAGATGAGCGCCGAGGCGGCCGCCTGGTACGCGCTCACCGACCTCGCGCTCAAGCGGACGGACAAGGCCGCAGCGCTCCTCGAGAAGCTGACCGCCGGCTCCAGCGCGCCCGCGATCGCCTTCGTGGCGCTCGGCCGCGTCCGCGCCGCCGAGGGAAAGCCTGAGGAGGCGGAGCGTGCGTGGCGCGCAGCGACCGAGCGCGACCCGCGCAGCCCCGACGCGCTGTCGGCGCTCGGCCTGGCCCTGCTGGCGCGCGACAAGGCGGCGGACGCCATCGAGCCCCTCGCTCGCGCCGTCGCGCTCGACGGCTCCCGCTTCGCCGATCGGGTCGCGCTCGCGGAGGCCCACCTCGCCGGCGGCGACGCGAAGGCCGCCCGCGAGGATCTGGACCCGGTCCTCGCCGCGAAGCCCCGTGATCCCGACGCGCTGCGGGTGATGGCCGCCTCCTGGCTCGCGACCAAGAGCTTCGGCGAGGCGAGGCGCGCGGCAGACCGCGCCGCCGCCGCCGCGCCGAGGGACGCCCGCCCACTCGTCATCGCCGCGACGGCGTCGCTCCAGATCGGCGAGCTGGCGAACGCGAAGCGCTACGCCGCGCGCGCCGCGAGGCTGGATCCGAAGGGACCGGCCGGAGTCGAGGCGAGGAAGATCGCGGCGGAGGCGGGCGGGAAGAAGCGGTAGCCGCGGCTAACGCTGGCCCACCCCGGCTCGCCTCGCCTCGCGCTCGAGCCGCCGGTCGAGCGTCCAGAGTTCTGCATCCGAGAGCAGCGCGGACGCGACCAGGTGGACGTCGATCCAGCGATCCCCCGCCCGTGGAGCCCGTGTGCCTCCACGAGCCGATGCGCCTCCTCGTCGGAGGCCACGGTGGCCCTCGGCAGCGCCCTCAGGAGCCCCAGCACTTCCCCCCGCCGGGTGAGGGTGCCGCAGGCCAGCTCGCCGATGACATGGGGATGGCAGAGCACCTCTCCCTCCTCGAGCAGGCGCCGCAGCCGCGGCGAGCCCTGGCGCAGGTGCTCCACCCAGACAGAGGTGTCGACGACGATCACTCCTGACTCCCTGGGCGACGGCGGCGCGGCGCGGTGATCCGCGGCTCCGAGGCTCCGAGGGCGGCCAGCCTGCGAGCCGCCTCGCGCGCGATGAGGGCCTCGAGCCCCGCGTGGACGAGCGCGGTCTTCTCGCGGATGCCGGTCAGCGCTGAGGCCTGCCGAATCAGCTCGTCGCGAAGGATGAGGGTCGTACGCATACACATGAGTATGTATTCGCGAATCATTCCCGGCAACGCCGATGGCGCTGACCCCCACATGGTCCGCGCCCTACCGCCGCCGCGCCTTCACCACCCGGAGGCCGGCGACGCGCCCGAAGTGCTCGACGTTCCCCGTGAGCACCGGCAGGCCGCTGACGAGCGCGACCCCGGCGACGAGCGTGTCCCGCTCCCCGATCTGCGCGCCACGGCGCGCAAGCTCGCGCTCGACCTCGGCGGCGCGCCTCGCCGCCTGGGCGTTGAGCGGGTAGATCCGGACGCCCCGGAGCGCCCGGCGTACCGCCTCCCGCTCCGCGGCGCGCCGGCAGCCGCGCTCGAGCTCGAAGACGTTCACGGCGGTGGTCGCGAGCGCGCCCTTAGCGGCCAGGGAGTCCACCTGCGCCGCGGCCCCCGCCCCCAGGAGGAGGTCGATGAGGACGTCGGAATCGGCGATCACACGGTCCATGGTCCCCTCGCCGCCAGGACCCGCTCGCGGAAGTCGGTCCCCCGGAAGACTCCGAGGGACCGCCGCGTCGCGGCGATGTCCTCGGCCGTCGGCTCGGGTGGCTCGTCGTCCTGCCCCAGCTCCTCGTCCGCGAGCGCGTCCAGCCCGCGCCGCACCCAGTCCGAGAGCGAGAGGCCGCGCCGCTCGGCGGCGGCCTGGTAGCGCGCCTTCCCTCGAAGGGTCGTCTTCAGCTCCATCCGCACGACCAGTTTTCCCATGACCGTATAATGTACGGTCGCCGCCTCATCGATCAACCCTTCCTCCACCGTCCGGCCGCCACGAAGCTGTAGTACCCGCCGCTCGCGACGATGACGTGGTCCCGGGCGAGCACGCCCACCAGCTCCGCGGCCGCGCGCAGCCGCTCGGTCAGGTCGAAGTCCTCCGGGCTCGGCGCCGGATCGCCGCTCGGGTGGTTGTGGACGAAGACCACGCCGTGCGCCCCCTCACGGACCGCAGGCCGGAGCGCGTCGCGCGGCGAGACCGGGCACTGCGTCAGCGACCCCTCCGCCACCTGGACCGCCCGCAACAGCCGGCCGCGGACGTCGAGCAGCACGACGTGGAACGCCTCGCGCTCGGCGAAGGCGGCGTGGCGCATCAGCTCGTGGACGCGCCCCGGGTCGAGGCAGCGCTCCCCGCGCTGCGGCGGCGTCCAGGCGGCCCGCCGCCCCAGCTCGAAGGCGGCGGCCAGCACCGACGCCCGCGCGAGGCCGACCCCGGGCGCACCGGCGATGCGCGTCCGGCGGCGCCCACGCCAGCTCGGCGAGCGGCGCCACCTCGAACAGGGACCGCGCCGCCGCGCAGGCCGCCGCCCCTGCCGCGCCGGCGCCCGAGGACCACGGCGAGCAGCTCGAGGTCGCTCAGGGATCGCGCTCCGGCGCTCAGGAGCCGCGCGCGGGGCGGTTCGTCGCTCTCCACCTGGGTCTGCATAGCGCCCAGGAGAGCAACCTGCGTGCCGAGCGCGGGGGACGGACGTTCAGCGTTTCCGCGCGAAGGCCGGCCGCGCGGCGGCCGGTGGGGACGCCGGGCGCTCGGGCTCGCGCCGCTGGACGCGAATTCGCCCTTCTCCGAATCGGTCCACCCCGGAGTGGCACGAACCCCTGGAGCCATGACCATGCCCGACCTCGCACGAGCTTCCGATTCGCCACCGCATCGCTTCGTCCAGGTCTTCGAGGAGGGCTGGAAGGAGCCCGCCTACGAGCCTTTCGTGGCGCGCTTCCTCCCGTGGATGCACGCGGACGTGCGCGGCACGCTGCCGCTGGAGCCTGTCGCGGTGGGGCACGAGGGGTTCCGGGAGCAGTTCCGCCGCGTCTTCTCCCTCTTCCCGGACCTGCGGGGATCCGTGAGCCGGGCGACGGTGGACGGGGACGTCCTGGTGATCGACGTAGAGCTCTCGGCGACGCTCGGCGGCAGGCCATTCCTCTGGAACGCCAGGGATCGGTTCACCTTCGTCGGGGACAAGGTCAAGGCACGAACCACCTCCTTCAACCCGGCGCCACTGCTGCTCGCCATCGTCACCCGCCCGAGCGCCTGGGGCGCGTGGTGGCGGTCCGGAGTGGGGCCGCCGACGCGGCGCTTTCGCGGCTGATCGATAGGTCGGCGGGTGCTGGACTCGATCGGTCCTTGCGGCCGCCCGCCTCGGCCGTTAGCGGAACGGACGAAGCGGAAAGGACGCAGCCGATGAAGCTGACCATGACGACCTTCCTGACGCTGGACGGCGTGATGCAGGCCCCGGGAGGACCGGACGAGGACCGGAGCGGCTCCTTCGAGCACGGCGGCTGGGTCGCTCCCTACTTCGACGAGCAGGCCGGCCAGTTGATGGACGAGGTCTTCACCCGCCCCGGCGCGTTCCTGCTAGGGCGCGGGACGTACCAGATCTTCGCGAGCTACTGGCCGAAGGTGACCGACCCGGCGCACACGATCGCCGCGGCGCTCAACAAGCTCCCGAAGTACGTCGCGTCGAAGACCCTCGACCGGGTCGACTGGAGCGGCAGCACGCTGATCCGCGACGTCGAGGGAGAGGTCGCTCGCCTGAAGCAGCAGCCCGGGGGCGAGCTGCAGGTGCACGGCAGCCCCGGGCTGGCGCAGACGCTGCTCCAGAAGGGGCTCGTCGACGAGCTCAACCTGATCGTCTTCCCCATCATCCTGGGCGCGGGGAAGCGGCTCTTCGGCTCCGGGACGGTGCCCACCGCGTTCGAGCTGGTCAGCTCGCGGACGACGCCCTCCGGCGTCATCTTCAGCACGTACCGGCGGAAGGGGCGGCCCACGTATGCGACGGTTGGAGAGTGACCCGCCTCACCGGTCCGTCTCTGGATTCAGTTGGCTCCCTCCCTCGCCGAAGGTACGACGCCCCCTCACCCAGCCTCTCCCCCGCGGGGGCGGGGGAGAGGTGCATCTCCAGGGCGCGAAGACTCGATGAACGGTCAGCGCGGGGGCGGGGGAGAGGTGCATCCCCAGGGCGCGAGGACGCGATTAACGGTCAGCGGTGGGATGACTTCGAGTTACTTCTTCACCAGCTCGACCTCGAGCTCGATGTTGACGTCGTTGCCGACGATCGCGCCGCCGCCCTCCAGGACCCCCGACCAGGCGACGCCGTAGTCGTTCCGGTTGACCTTCGTCGTCGCCGAGACGCCGCGCCGGATGTTGGCGTAAGGGTCCTTCACCTCACCGGTGGGGCCCGTGACCTTGAGGACCACCGGCTTCGTGGTGCCGCGGATCGTGAGGTCGCCGGTCACCTTCAGGCCGTCCTTCCCCGCCTTCTCGACCTTCGTCGACTTGAAGGTGATGGTCGGGTGCTTCGCGACGTCGAAGAAGTCCGCCGAGCGGAGGTGCTCGTCGCGCTTCGCCTCGCGCGTGTCGATCGTCGTCGCGTCTATCACCGCCTCCACGGTGGACTTCGTGACGTCCTTCTCGTCGAGCGTGACCGTCCCGCTCATCTTCCCGAACTCGCCGCGCACGTTGCTGATGACCATGTGGCGGACGCTGAAGCTGGCGTGGCTGTGGGCCGGGTCGAAGCTCCAGGTGCTCGACTGCCCCAGCGCGAGCGCCGGCGCGAGGGCCAGCGCGACGCGCGACGGTACGTACGATGCTCTTCATGATGTGCTCCTTCTTCGCCTCGGGGCGGCACGAGCGCCGACCCGCACTATGAGCGGAGCGCGAAGCTCCGCATGCTCAGGGTGCCGTAGCTGAACCCCTCGTGGACGACCACCGGCTCGTCCCCGGGCGCGCGCGCGCCCACCGCGACGAGGAGCGGATCGAAGTGCTCGGTGGTCGGGTGCGCCCGGCTGGCGTGCGGCGCCTCCGCCTTCCAGCGCACGAGGGCCGCGACGTCGAGCTCCGCGACCCTGGCCGCCACCCAGCCGTCGAACTCCGCCGCCCATCCCCTGGCGCCACGCTCCTTGTCCTCGAAGGCGACCTCGCCGAGGTTGTGCACGGCGCCGCCGCTCGCCAACAGGAGGATCCCCTCGTCGCGGAGCGGCGCCAGCGCCGCGCCGAAGCGCAGGAGCTCGGCGGGGAGCGCCACCGGCAGCGAGACCTGGACCACCGGCGCCTCGGCGAGCGGCCAGCCGTGCAGCAGCGGGGACCAGGCGCCGTGGTCGAGGCCGCGCTCGGGGTCCGCGGCGGCGTCGATCCCCGCGCGCTGGAGCCGCGCGACGATCCTCGCGGCCAGGGCGGGATCGCCGGGCGACGGGTACTGGATCCGGTAGAGCGCGCCGGGGAAGCCGTAGAAGTCGTGGATCGTCTCGGGGGACGGCGACGCCGTCACGCCGACCACACCAGGAGTCACCCAGTGGGCGGAGACCGCGACGATCGCGGCCGGCTTCGGCAGCTCCCGCCCGAAGCGCGCGACCGCCTGCGTCCAGCCGTCCAGCTCCAGCGCCTCGGTGGGCGCGCCGTGTGACACGAAGAGGACGGGTGCGCGGGTTGCGTCATCGCAGTGCCCATGGATCTAAGGCGGCAGGGCGCCGGTATCCATCTGGAGCCCCGTGAGGGGGGCCCTGGGGGGCGTCGCCTGCCGTTCCGCGCTACAACCGGACCGTGGCCGCGCAGCTCCAGGCCAGATCCAGGCGATGGCCCGCTCCAGCGGAGCCTCCGGCGTATCGTCACCATCCCCGCCTTCGTCCTCGCGCTCCTCGCTGGGCGGCGCTCCTCCCCGTCCTGCTGCCGCTCGCGCTCGCGCACGATCTGTTGCTCCGCAGGCGGCTCGCGGGGACGCGCTTCGTCGGCGCGCTCCTCGCCTTCCTCGCCTTCGAGATCTTCGGCGTCGTCGCGGTGAGCGTGCTGGTCCTCTCCAGGCGCGCCACGGCTGCGAACATGTACGCCCTGGAGGCGAGCTGGGCCGACGCGCTCCTCCGCACGCTGCTGCGCCTCTTCGGGATGACGCTCCTGGTCGAGGGGCTGGAGGCGCTCCGGCCCGGTCCGATCCTCCTCGTCGGGAACCACGTGAGCGTCGCCGACGCGCTCCTGCCAGCCGCCCTCGCCTCTGCGAGGCGCGGCCTCCGGCTCCGCTACGTCGCCAAGCGCGAGCTCCTCTGGGATCCAGCCGTCGATCTCGGCTGCCACCAGATCCCCAACGTCTTCGTCCGGCGGGGCTCGGCCGACACTGCCGGCGACCTCGCGCGCGTCCAGTCGCTACTCGACGGCGTCGGCCCCGACGACGGCGTGGTCCTCTTCCCCGAGGGGACGCGGTTCACGCCGGAGAAGCGGGCAGCCCTGCTGGCGCGGCGCGCGACGGAGGGGCCGTTCGAGCAGCTCGAGCGGGACCGGCGCCTCCGCTGCCTCCTGCCGCCGCACCTCGGAGGGCTCCTCGCGCTCCTCGACCGCGAGGCTGGCGCCGACGTCGTGGTGATGGCGCACACCGGGCTGGAGGGGCTCGTCCGGGTCACCGACCTCTGGGGCGGCAGGCTCCTGGGGCGCACGCTCCGGGTCGCGTTCTGGCGCGTGCCCGCGTCGACGATCCCCGCTGGTCGCGAGGCGCGGGTCGAATGGATCTACTCCCAGTGGGAGCGGCTCGATGAGTGGGTCGCAGCACATCGAGTCGCATAGCCGTCAAGGCCCCTCCTTACGCACGTCCTTTCCCATTCTTCCCGGGAATGGTGTTCCATGAGGTCCAGAATGGCTCGCTACGTAGGGATCGACATCGGCGCAGAGACTCTCAAGCTCGTGGAGGCGGTCGACGACCGCTCCGGAGGGGCGCTCACGATCGTCCGCCGCCAGGTGGTCGATCACGGCAAGGAGCCCGCGGCCAAGCTCATCGAGCTGCTGCGCGCCTGGGACTGGGACGGCGTCGACTCGGCGGCGGTGACGGGGCGGCTCGCCAGGCTCGCGGCGCTGCCGCGCCTGCCGGTGAAGCAGGCCCAGCAGGCCGGTCACCGGCTCCTCTTCGGCGACGAGCCAGCCACCATCGTGAACGTCGGCAGCCGGGGCTTCTCCGTCCTGGAGCTGCACGCCAACCGCCCGGCGGTGCAGCGCGAGAACTCGCGCTGCGCCCAGGGGACCGGCAACTTCCTCCGGCAGCTGGTCGACCGCTTCGGCCTATCGGTCGAGGAGGCCGCGCGGCTCGCCGACGGCGTGCCAGACCCGGCGCCCCTCTCCGGCCGCTGCCCGGTCATCCTGAAGACCGACATGACACACCTCGCCAACAAGGGCGAGGCGCCGGACCGGATCCTGGCGGGGCTGCTCGACGCCATCGCCGAGAACGTCGAGGCGTTGGTGAAGCCGCTCCGCTCGCCGCCGCGGGTCATCTTCACCGGCGGCGTGGCACGGTCGCGCCGGGTGCGCGAGCACGTGCGCGCCTTCTGCGCACGCAACGGCATGACGCTGCTGGACGTCGAGCTGGAGGACGCGCTCTTCCTCGAGGCGGCCGGCTGCGCCGTCCACGCGGCCGCGCGCGGCGGCCATCCTCCCGATCTCGACCGGCTCCTCCACCCCGCCCCCGAGGGGAGGCTGGAGCTGCTGCCGCCGCTCCGGTCGGCGCTGTCCCGCGTGCGCCGCCTCACGGCGCCGCCTCCGAAGCCGCTCGGCTCCGGACCGCGGACGGTCCTCCTCGGGCTGGACATCGGCTCGACCGGCGCGAAGGCCGTCGCGCTCGACGCCGCGAGCGGCGAGCCGCGCTGGGAGGCGTGGCGCCGCACCGGCGGCGACCCCGTCGGCGCCGCGCAGGCGCTCGTGCGCCAGTTCCTCGACGGCCCCGCCGGCGAGAGCCCGCTCGCCGGCTTCGGCGCCACCGGGAGCGGGCGGGAGATAGTCGGCTCGCTCCTCGCCACCTGCTACGGGGCTGACGCCGTCTTCGTGCTCAACGAGATCGCGGCCCACGCCCGCGGCGCGCTCCACCACGACCCGCGCGTCGACACGATCTTCGAGATCGGCGGGCAGGACGCCAAGTACATCCGGCTCGACGCCGGCCGGGTCGTCGACGCCGCGATGAACGAGGCGTGCAGCGCGGGCACCGGCTCCTTCATCGAGGAGCAGGGGCGGCGCTTCGAGGGGCTGTCGAGCGTCGAGGAGCTCGGCAGGGGTCGCGATCCGGGCGGACGGCGCGGTGGCGCTCGGCCAGCACTGCTCCATCTTCATGGCAGAGGTGATCGACGAGGCGGTGGCGGCGGGCGCGCCGCGCGCGCGGATCGTCGCCGGGCTCTACGACTCGGTCATCTCCAACTACCTGAACCGGGTGAAGGGGAGCCGCTCGGTCGGGGACGTCGTCTTCTGCCAGGGGATGCCCTTCTCGGCCGACGCGCTGGCGGCCGCCGTCGCGCGCCAGACCGGCGCCGAGGTGATCGTCCCGCCCAGCCCCGGCACCGTCGGCGCGCTGGGGATCGCGCTGCTCGCGTCCGACGGGCTCGCGTGGGAGCGCGCCGAGCCGCTGGACGCGCGCCGCTTCCTGGAGGCGCGGCTGGAGAAGAAGGACGGCTTCGTCTGCGGCGCCACCTCCGGCTGCGGCGGCGGCGGCAACAAGTGCCGGATCGACCGGCTCACCACCCTGGTCGGGGGCGAGCGGCGGCGCTTCACCTGGGGCGGCGGCTGCTCGCTCTACGACTCGGGCACGCGCCGGCAGAAGCTGCCGGATCGGGCGCCGGATCCGTTCCGCGAGCGCGAGGAGTGGGTGGCGGAGCTCTCCGCCCGCCTCGGCGAGCGGCGCGGCAACCGGACCGTCGCGCTGACCGACGAGCTGACGCTGAAGGGGCACCTCCCCTTCTTCGCCACGTTCCTGCACGGCCTCGGGCTCGACCTCGCGATCTTCCGCGGCGCGGACCGGACGGCGCTCAAGCGGGGCATCGAGGCGGCCAACGTCCCGTTCTGCGCGCCCATGCAGCAGTACCACGGCCTCGTCGCGGCGATGGCCGACGCCGCCACCGACTTCGTCTTCGCGCCGATGCTCCGCGAGCTGCCGCGCGTGGGCGGCGAGCGCGCCTCACAGCTCTGCCCGATCGTGCAGGGGGCGCCCGACGTCCTGCGCCGGGACCTCGGGCCGGCGGTCGCCGCGAGGCTCGTCTCCCCGGTCATGGACGTGGGGCCCGGCGGGCTCGACTCCGAGATCTTCGAGCGCTCCTGCGCGCGGCTCGCGAAGGAGGTCGGGGTGGGCGGCGGCGACGGCTTCCGGCGCGCGTTCCGCGCTGGCCTCGCGGCGCAGGCGGCCTTCGACGAGCGGCTGCTGGAGCTGGGCCGCGCCGCGCTGGAGCGCTGCGAGCGCGACGGGCTCCTCCCGGTGGTGGTCCTGGGGCGCACGTACACGATCCACAACGGGGTCCTCAACTCCAACCTCCCGGCGATCCTGCGCGAGCAGGGGGCGGTCGCGATCCCGGCCGACTGCCTCCCGGTGCCGGCGGACGCGCCGATCTTCCCGAACATGTTCTGGGGGCACGGGCAGCGGATCATGCGGGCCGCGTGGCAGATCCGGCGGACGCCGGGCGTCTACGCCATCTTCGCCTCCAACTACTCCTGCGGCCCCGACAGCTTCACGCTGCCCTTCGCGAGCCGGCTCATGGAGGGGAAGCCCTTCGCGGTCATCGAGACCGACGGCCACGCGGGCGACGCCGGGACCCGGACACGGGTCGAGGCCTTCCTCCACTGCGTCCGCGAGGACCGGCAGGGGCCGGCTGCGGCCCGCCTCCGCCCGCCAATCGACGCCGCGCGGCTCACGGTCACCAGCCGCACCTTCGCCGACCTGCGTGAGAGCGGCGAGATCCTCCTCGTCCCCCGGATGGGCTCGGGGGCGGAGGTGCTGGCCGCGGCGGCGCGCGGCGTCGGAGTGCCGGCCGAGGCGCTCCCCGAGCCGACCTCGGAGACCCTGCGCGCCGGGCGTCGCCACACCTCGGGCAAGGAGTGCCTGCCGCTCGCGGTGACGCTCGGCAGCCTCCTGGAGCGGGTCGAGCGGGCCGGGAGCGAGCAGGACCGCTTCACCTTCTTCATGCCCTCCGCCGACGGTCCGTGCCGGTTCGGCGCGTACAAGGAGCTTCACCAGATCGTCCTCGAGCGGCTCGGGCTCTCCGAGCGGGTCCGGATCTGGTCTCCGCCCTTCAGCAACTACTTCCAGGGAGTCCCGCCGGGCTTCGGCGCCCTCGTCCTCTCGGGGCTCGTCGCCAGCGACCTGCTGCGCGATCTGCACGGCGACGTCCGTCCGCTCGAGACGCATCCGGGAGCCTCGGACGCGCTCCTCGCGCAGGCGGCCGCGGAGCTGGCGGCGCGGGTCGAGCGTGAGGTGAAGGGGGAGCTGGCCCTGCGGAGGGTCCTCGTCGAGACGGCCACCGGCCGCCTCTGGGGCATCCCCGAGCTGCTTCGCCGGACCGCCAGGGACTTCGCCCGGCTCCGCGGCGCGCGCGACCTGCCGCGCGTCCAGATCACCGGCGAGATCTACGTCCGGAACGATCCCTTCTGCACGGGCGATCTGGTCGGCGCGCTGCACCGGCGCGGCCTGCGCGCGCGCGTCGTCCCGATGACCGAGTTCCTCTACTACTCGTTCTTCCTGGGAGGAGCGAAGAGGGGCGTCGCCCACGCGCTGGAGGGCTGGGTCCGCAACCGCATCCTGGAGGCGTGTCACGGGGCGGCCGCGGGCCCGATGGGCTGGGCGGCGTCGCCGCGCGTGGCCGACGCGGTGCGCGTGGGCTCCGGGTACCTGCGCGAGGCGCTGCGGGGCGAGGCGATCCTCACGCTGGGGACGGCCCTCCACGCCTGGCGGCAGGGGGAGATAGACGCCGTCATCTCCACGGGTCCGCTGGAGTGCATGCCCAACAAGCTGGCGGAGGCGCAGCTCCACCACGCCGCCGAGCATGAAGGGCTCCTCTCGCTGACGCTCAACCTGAACGGCGAGCCGCCGGATCCGCAGCTGCTGGACGCCTTCGCGTTCGAGGTGCACGCGCGCCACCGCGAGCGGCGGAGCCACGCGCCGGCGGACGGGACGCGCGCTGCGGGTGGGCTCCTCCCCGCGCTCGGCCGCGACCGACCGCTGCAGGGCTCCCCCTCGTAGCCTGCGGCCCCTCCTCCGCGAGGGTGGCGCAGCGCGGCCGGTGAGGGATGCTCCACCGGCCGCGGCGCGCCCTCCCGCCTGCTACTTCTTGCCGACGACCTGCTCCAGTGACGTCTCGATCGCGCCGGGCGCGCACTTGATCTTCATGAAGCTGTTGTCGCCCATCATCGAGAGGTCGGGGAAGTTCACCGCGATCCGGAAGCGGGCGTGGAGCGCGAAGACCTCACCCTTGGAGACGACGACCTCGTAGGGGAGGTGGCCCGTGGACCGCAGCGGCTTGAAGTCGATCTCCTTCATGACGAACCCGTCGCCGCCGCAGCCCTGCGTCAGGGCGACGCCGAAGACCGTCTCGTCCGCGCCGGGCACGTCGACGCGATAGACCTTCGACGCGCCGCCGCGCTTCTCGGCGAGCCCTGCCTCGACGGCGGCCACCGCCTCGGCCTGGCTCCCGAACTTCCCGAGCTCGCTCGGCTCGTCGAAGTACTGCATCCCGAGCATGTAGTGGTACTTGCGGAGCTGCCCGGGCGTCTTGCCGTCCTTGGGGCCGTACTCCTCGATCCTGCCGAGGGACGCCTGGAGCTTCTGCGCGACGGCGGAGAGGTCTCCCGCCATCCGGTAGCCCTGCTGCATGTAGGCGGGGTTGGTGAACGCCACCTGGACCTCGTCGCCGACCTTCGTGACCGTCACGCGCTGGACCGCCCCGTAGGCGCCGAAGCGGTTCTTCGCGGCTGCCGCGAGCAGGTCGTCGTTCGTGATCGCGAGGACCGTGGCGCCCGCGTAGGGCGAGTACGCTCCCACGACCCGGAAGCCTGCCTGTCCCAGCTTCGCCTTGACGTCGGCGACCACGGCGGAGGGCTCGCCGCTCGCGCGCTGGGCGAGGACGAAGGGCTTCATCGCCGCGTCTGCGGCGCCCGCTGCGCCGGCGGCCAGCGCGGCGATCATCGCGACCAGGTGCTTGATCTTCATGGCGTATCGTCTCTCCGCGGAACGCCCGTCCTTCGCGCGCCCGCTCCAGGGTGGTGGAGGAACCCGCGCTTGGCGACAGGGCCCCCGGGGGTTCGAGCCGCGACGCCCGCCGACGATGCAGCGGCTAAACGTCGCGCCCCCGCGGCCACCCTCGCCCCTCAGCCGCCGAGCCCCAGCTCCCTCGCGTCGCGCACGGCGTCCTGCGGATCGGAGAAGAGGAGCATCCCCTGGAAGCGAGCCGCGGGCCCGACCTCGTCCGCCTCGCGGATGTAGATCCGGAGGACGCGCCCGGGGCTCTCGCGCGCGAGCGCCGCGTAGATCTCCGGGTCGCGCTCCCCCGAGTCGCCGACGAGGACGAGCGGGTGGGGAAAGCGCTCGACCAGGCGGCGCAGGACCGGCTCCTTGTAGCCGGAGAGGGTGGAGCGGCCGAGGTTGCGCAGGAAGAGCGCCATCGGCGGGAAGCCGTTCTTCGCCAGGAAGCGGACCAGGCGCGGCGCGAACTGGATGGGCCAGCCGGTGACGACCGCGAACGCCGGGGGGACGGGGTGCCGCGACGTGAGGCAGCGATAGAGGTCCGGCATCCCGTCGACCGGGGGGTGCGTCTCGCCATCCTCGAAGAAGGTCGTGGCGATGAGCCGGTACCTGCTCGTCACGTGGCTCACGGCGAGCGTGTCGTCGAAGTCCGAGACGACGATGAAGGGGGCCTCGTCGGGCACGACGAAGACGGCGCCGGAGCCGCTCACCCCGGGGGCCTCGACCTCCACGACGTGCCAGCCCGGCTCGAACGGCCCTGCCTCGCCCGCCGCCAGCTCCACCTCGAACTGGCCGTCGTGGCCGGTCACCGCGCTGGCGGTCCTTCCCCGGAAGCGGACCGTCACCGGCGCTCCGATCCAGTTGCGCGCGGCCAGCCGGAGCAGCGCCCGGACTGCGCGCGGACCGCGCTCGACGCTCTCCGTCACGACGCGGCCGAAGACCCACACGACGCCGGGCCTCCCCAGCGCCGGAGGCAGGATGAGGTCGGAGACGGTCGACCTCGCGATGTCGGGCAGGAAGAGCGCTGGGAGCAGGAGCACCAGCAGCGCTATGAGGAGGATCTCGGTCACTGATCACTAGCCGCGCCGGCGCGCGGTCAGAAGAGGCTGACCCCTATGCCCAGGGCGAGGCGCAGGAGCTCGTCGCTCTCGAAGGAGAGCTCTCCCCCGACGAACGCGGGGCCGAAGGTGGCGCGCGCACCGAGCGCCACCTGGAACCACGAGCGCCAGGTCGACGTCTTCGCCGCTCCGGCTCCGAACGTGAAGCTGGCGAGGAGCCCGTTGCGCGTCTCGAAGCGCTGCCCGAGGCGGAGCAGGTAGACCGGCGCGAAGTAGCTCTCGAGCTCTCCGCTGGTGGACTCGTTCCGCAGCTCGTAGAAGCCCCCGGAGACCCCGAGGTCCAGCTGATCGAAGCGCCAGGTCGCCTCGGCGGCGTAGGCCTCGGAGCGCGTGCCGCTCGTTCCACCGATCCACGCCTGGCCGCCCCAGAGCGTCAGGTCCACCCGCGGCTCCTGCTCGATGACGTCCCAGGACTCACCGACCTCGGAGGAGTCGTCGGGTTCGGCGCCTTCGACGAAGGGGGCGGCGGCGAGCGCCAGGGCGAGCGCGACGGGGAGCACGATCGGATCATAGGCTCGCCCCTCTGGCGGGGGAACGCCCCTACCCGACTGTGTGTGAAGGTAGGCGGGCGCGCTCTTGCATCTCCCGCGCAGGTCGCGAGGTCGAGCCGTCCACGAGGAGATCCAACCGCATGAAGTACGCGCACTTGGCTGGGGTCGTTCTGATAGCCACCGCCGCTGGCTGTGCTCCGAACACGACGCCCGTGTCGAAGAAGGGCTACGCGGGCAAGCCGCCGCTCGGAGCGCCCATCGTCCTGGCCGACTTCGCGCCCCTGGACGTCGACGGAGCACCCTCCAACTGGCGCTGGATACCGTTCCCGGACTCGACCTGCGGCAACGGATCGACCACCGGCCTCGCCGTGGACTGGCTCCCGCCCGCCGACGGCGGAACCGACGATCTGCTCGTCTTCTTCGACGGCGGCGGGGCATGCTGGAACTACGCGACCTGCGCCGCCGGAGCCGCCGTGGACCGGGGCTACGACTCGGCGAAGTTCCAGGTCGAGGCGCGGGACTACATCCCCTGCTCGCTCACGGACCGCGCCCTCCTGCCGCCGTCGCTCGCCGGCGCGACCATAGTCTTCGTCCCGTACTGCACGGGCGACGTCCACGGCGGCGACAACGTGGTCGAGTACGGTGTCTGGCCAGACGTCATCACGTGGCGCCACAAGGGGCACGCCAACGTGATGGCCTACCTGAAGCGGCTCGGCGCCACGTTCCCCAACCCGGGGAAGGTCGTCGTCGCCGGCTCCTCGGCCGGAGGCTTCGGCGCGCTCGTCAACTACGAGGCCTTCCGCTGGTACTGGCCGGACGCCCGGGGCTACCTGATCGACGACTCAGGCCCCGCCCTCGTGGCGAACGACGTCCCCGCCGACTTCCGCCAGGCCTGGTTCGCCAACTGGCGGCTGGGCGTCGCGACGGACCCCTTCTGCCTCGACTGCCGGTACGACTTCTCGATGGCCTTCACCGAGCTCTCGGAGATGCACCCGGACGATCGGCTCGCGCTCGTCTCGTACACCCAGGACACGGTGA
Source organism: uncultured delta proteobacterium (assembly GCA_963845515.1). Taxonomy (GTDB): domain Bacteria; phylum Myxococcota; class Myxococcia; order Myxococcales; family Anaeromyxobacteraceae; genus DATIVK01. The sequence continues at coordinate 35,265 of CAWJSR010000031.1, read as the reverse complement.
TGGGCCCCTTCATGCTCGACACGGGGACCCAGTTCGAGACCGATGTCCGCCAGCTGGAGAGCGACGTCCTCCGCTCCACGGGCAACGCGAGGGCCTTCTACGACGACGGCGGCGGCCACATGCTGCTGACGCCCGTGGGGGTCTGCGGCGCAGGGTCCTACGTCGCCACGCACGTCACCGGCGCGACCGCCCTCGACGCCTGGCTCCAGGCCATGCTCGACGACCAGCCTTGGGACTCGGTGCTCCCTCCCTGAGGACGCTGCCTCGCCCCGGGGCGGCTCACGCCCGCAAGAAGCTCTCGAACAGCTCGTAGCCGCGCACCAGCTCGGCGAGGTCGATCCACTCGCCCTGCTGGTGCGCCTGGCTCGTCGCGCCCGGGCCGAAGTTGACGGCCGGGATCCCCTGCGCGGCGAGCCGCGCGACGTCGGTCCAGGCCTGCTTCGGCTCCGCCCCCACGCCGGTCCGCTCGAGGAGCCGCTGCACCAGCGGGTGGTCCCCGTACGCGGGGCAGGCGGGCGCCAGGTCGACCAGCTCGATCCCGGCGGCGTGCCGGCGCGCGAGCGCCTGCAGCTCCTCCGAGGCCGCCTCGAGCGTCTTGTCCGGCGCGAAGCGGTAGTTCAGGTTGAGCGCGCAGCGCTCCGGCACGACGTTCCGGGCGCGGCCGCCCTCGATCAGCGTCGCCGAGAGGACCTCGCGGAAGACGTGGCCGCCCGAGCTGGCGTCGCGCGGCGGCCGGCCGTGGAGCTCGGCGAGGAGCGCGCCGGCCCGGTGGATCGCGTTCTCTCCCTGCCACGGGCGGGCGGAGTGGGCCGCGCGGCCGGCGAAGGTGAAGGTCGCGTGGATGGAGCCCAGGCAGCCGAGCTGCACGAGGTTGTCGGTCGGCTCGGGGCAGATCGCGAGCGCGGCGCGGGAGAGCGCGGGGACCTCGCGCAGGACGTCCCCCAGCTCGTTCTCCAGGAACGGCCCCTCCTCGCGCGCGTAGAGGACGAGGACGAGGTCGCAGAACCGCTCGGCGCGCGGCAGCCGCTCGGCCAGCTCCATCATCACCGCGACGCCGCCCTTCATGTCCGAGGCGCCGGGACCGTAGAGCCGCCCGCCTTCGCGCCGCGGCTGGCGACCGCGGTCGAGCTCGTGGACGGGGACGGTGTCGACGTGGCCGACGAGGGCGAGCAGGGGGCGATCGAGGGCCCCCTCACCCTGCCCTCTCCCCCGGTGGGGGAGAGGGGAGTTTTCCGTAGGTGAAGGGCCTCTCCCCCGACGGGGGAGAGGGTGAGTCCCCTGGGAAGGGGCGAGGGGGGCTCCGTCGATCCAGACGACCAGCGAGCTCTTCACCCGCTGGACCGCGGGGAAGAGGGCGCGCGCCCAGACCTCCAGCTCTGCGCAGAGCTCAGCCTCCTCGCCGATCGGCGACGGCGTCGCGCAGAGCGCCTCCGCCCGCTCACCGAGCGACTCGGCCAGCTCTGCCGGGCGGGGGTGGGACAGCGTCATCAGATCTGCACCTCGAAGTCGCGCAGGGCCTGGTTGAGCGAGACCTTCTTGTCGGTCGAGGGGGTCCGCTTGCCCACGATGAGCGCGCAGGGGATCTGGAAGACGCCTGCCGGGTACTGCTTCGGCCGCGTCCCCGGGATGACCACGGAGCGGGCCGGGACGCGTCCCTTGTAGATGACCTCCTTCGGACCCGTCACGTCGATGATGGGGGTCGACGCCGGTGATCACCGTGTTGGCGCCAAGGACCGACTCCTCCTCGACCAGCGTCCCCTCGACGACGATGCAGCGGCTCCCGATGAAGCAGCCGTCCTCGATGATGTTGGGGCGGGCACCGGGCGGCTCCAGCACGCCGCCGATCCCGACGCCGCCGGCGAGGTGGACGTTCTCCCCGACCTGCGCGCAGGAGCCGACGGTGGCCCACGTGTCGACCATCGTGCCTGCGCCGACGCGGGCCCCGATGTTGACGAAGCCGGGCAGGAGCACCGCCCCCGGCGCCAGGTAGCTGCCGTAGCGCGCGATGCCGCCCGGCAGGACGCGGATCCCGGCGGCCTCCAGGTTCTTCTTGAGCGGGATCTTGTCGCGGCTCTGGAAGGGGCCGTAGTCGAAGACCTCCATGCTCGTCACGGCGAAGTAGAGGTTCACGGCCTGCATCAGCCAGGCGTTGACCCTCCACTCGCCGTCACGCTTCTCGGCGATCCGCAGCTCGCCGCGGTCCAGCCCGTCGACGGCAGCCAGCACCGCCTCCCGGGAGGCCGCCTCGCCCAGCTTCGCGCGATCCGCCCAGGCGGCCGCGATCCGCGCCTCAACGTCACCCCAGTCGCTCATCGCTCGATCCTCGACCAGGCCGCGATGGCCTCGTCACACTCGTCCAGCGTCGGCACCAGCGCCACCCGGACATACCCTTCGCCAGCGCCGAACGCGGTCCCCGGCGCGACCACGATCCCCTCCTCCAGCAGCCGCAGCGCGTACGCCGAGGCGGTCCGTCCCGCCGGCACGCGCAGCCAGATGTAGAGGGTGGCCTCCGACGCGTCCGCGACGAGCCCATGCCCGGAGAAGAACCGGAGGAACCGCTCTCTCTTGGCGCGGAAGATCTCACGCCGCTCGGCCGCGTGGGCGTCGTCGCTCCAGGCCGCCGTCGCAGCCGCCGGCACGAACTCCGGCGACGCGAGCCCGGGATGGCTCCGCAGCCTCTTCAGCACGCCGACCAGCTCCCGGTCGCCCGCCATGAAGCCGCTCCGGTAGCCCGTCATCCCGCTCCGCTTGGAGCAGCTGTGGATCGCGATGACGTTCTCGAGTCTGGACCTCCAGCATCGAGGGCGGGGGCTCGCCGAAGTAGATGTCCGCGTAGCACTCGTCCGAGGCGACGATGAAGCCGTGCTCGACGGCCGCGCGCCCGACGCGCTCGAGGTAGTCGCGCGGCGCGATGGCGCCGGTGGGGTTGTGCGGGTAGGAGACCCAGAAGATCAGCGTCTCGCGGAGGAGCGCCTCGCCCAGCGCCTCCGGCTCGATCAGGAACCGGTTGCGGGCGGTGAGCGGGACCGGCACCGGCTCGAGCCCGGCGAACCGGGCCCCCACGTCGTAGGTGGGGTAGCCGGGGTCCGGCATCACCACCTTGCGCCGCGCCGGATCGCCTGCGAAGGCCAGCGGGAGGTGGAAGATGGCCTCCTTCGCGCCGGCGCACGGGGCGACCTGGGTCTCGGGATCGAGCTGGACGGCGAAGCGGCGCTTCACGTAGCCGGCGCACGCGGCGCGGAACGCCGGGCTCCCCGCGGCGCTCGGGTACTGCGAGACCTCCGGGACCGCGGCGCGCAGCGCCTCGCGGATGAAGGCGGGGGTCGGCTCCTTCGGATCGCCGAGGCCGAAGTCGAAGAGCCGCTTCCCCTGCGCGGCGAGCGCCTTGCGGCGCTCCTCCAGCTCGACGGAGAGGTTCTTCCGGATGCGGCCGAGGACCGGGTTCTGCGGAACGTTCATCACGCGGATCGTCTCCCGGAGGAATTCCCTCTCCCTCATCGAGGGAGAGGGTCAGGGTGAGGGAGCAGCTACCCGAGTCGCGCGCGCGCCTGCGCGAGCGCCGTGTGGACCTGCTCGAGCGCCCGCTTCGCCGACGCCAGCTCGTCCCGCTCGCGCCGGGTCCGATCCAGCTCGCCGGCCGCGTCGTCACGCTCGCGCGCGACCTGTGCCAGGGCCGCCCTGAGCCGCGCCCCGTCGGCGGCGCCGGTGCGGAGCTCCTCGGCGACGTGATCGTCGGCCCCGGCTGCTACGTAGGGCCCTGTGGGTCGCTGCGCCGACTTTGGCCGCATCGTGCTGCACGCCGGTGCCAACGTGCAGGACAGCTGCATCGTGCACGGCTTTCCCTTTGCCGACACGGTGGTCGAGGAAAACGGCCACATCGGGCACGGGGCTGTGCTGCATGCCTGCGTGGTACGCCGCGGCGCACTGGTCGGCATCAACGCCAGTGGTCATGGACGAAGCCGAGATCGGTGAGCAGGCCATCGTCGCCGCCTGTGCCTTCGTGCGTGCCGGCATGAAGGTGCCGGCGCGCTGGCTGGCCTCGGGCCTGCCGGCGCGCAACCAACGCGAACTGACCGATCAGGAGGTCACCGGCAAGCACGAGGGTACCTTGATCTACCAGGCGCTGACGCGGCGTTGCCTGGCGTCGATGGCGCAGGTGCATGCGCTGAGCGCGATGGAGCCGCATCGGCCGCGGCTGCCGGTGCCGGCGGGGTGGGTGCGTTCGTGACGCCATGTCGGCCAGCAGCGGTCCGCGGCCGGTGCGTTCCCAGTCCCAGCCACGTGGTCAAACAAAGACAGCAGGCGCGCGGGTGCTTGGTGAAGTGACCCGGCTGGCCCCGAGTACGTTCATATTCGCGCGCCGTACCAGCATGTCGCGGATCTGGCCGATCGCCAGTGCCGGGTTCAGTCCCTTCGGGCAGACGTCGGTGCAGTTCAGGATCGTGCGGCAGCGGAACAGACGGTACGGGTCCTCGAGGTTGTCGAGCCGCTCGCCGGTCGCCTGGTCGCGGCTGTCGACCAGGAAGCGGTAGGCCTGCAGCAGGCCGGCCGGCCCGACGTACTTGTCCGGGTTCCACCAGAAGCTCGGGCAGGCGGACGAGCAGCAGGCGCACAGGATGCACTCGTACAAGCCGTTGAGCTCGTCGCGCGCCTCGGGCGACTGCAGCCGCTCGCGCTCCGGCGGCGGATCGTCGTTGACGAGCCACGGCTTGATCGAGTGGTACTGCTTGAAGAAGCCGGTCATGTCGACGAACAGGTCGCGGATCACCGGCAGACCCGGCAGCGGCTTGAGCACCACGGCTGTTCGGCAGCGCGCGCATGTTGGTCAGGCAGGCCAGCCCGTTCTTGCCGTTGATGTTCATGGCGTCGGAGCCGCAGACGCCTTCGCGGCAGGAGCGGCGGAAGCTGAGGGTGGGGTCGAGCGCCTTCAGCTTGATCAGCACGTCGAGCAGCATGCGGTCGCTCGCTCGACCTCGAGCTCGTAGGTCTGCATGCGCGGCGGCGCATCGATGTCCGGGTCGTAACGGTAGATGTGGAAGCGATGCATCGGCAACCTCCGACGCCACGGGATCCTCCCGAGCGGGCAGAAGTCCATATAGCGCCTGCAGTCCCTGGTGTGCACGGCCAATTTCTTGATGATTCCTAAGGAAGTCGAAGGTGCGATCGAACCCATCCCGCCCGATCTGACCCAGCAGTGAAGGCAATGGATGCCTCCGCAACCCCAAGGAGATGCGAGATGGCACCGTCGAAATCGGACATCTGTTCATCGGGCGCCGCTGCGGCAGCGGTGCTGGTCGCTGCGTCGGCGGTCCGGCGCTGGCGCAAACCGCGACGCACAGCCACGACGCGGCCGCGCCGCACAAGCTCACCCTGAACCAGGGCCACAAGTGGGGCACCGACGAGCCGCTGCGCGACGGCATGGGGCGCATCCGCGGCCTGGTCGAACCGCAGCTGGGCGCGGCGCACGCCGGCAAGCTCACGCCCGCGCAGTACCGCGAGCTGGCCACGCAGATCGAGACCGAAGTCGGCGGCATCGTCGCCAACTGCAAGCTCGAGCCGAAGGCCGACGCGATGCTGCACCTGGTGATCGCCGACCTCGGTGAGGGCACCGACGCGATGGCCGGCAAGAACGCCAAGCTGCGCCCGGCGCTGGGCCTGGTGAAGGTGGCGCAGGCCGTCAACCAGTACGGCAGCCACTTCGACCACCCCGGCTTCAAGCCGATCCGCAGGCCTGCACTGAAATCCCAAGGAGTCACGATCATGAAGTTCGAGATTCCCCGCACCCTGCACAGAGCACGACGCCTGCACGAGCCGCTGCGTCAGGCCACCCGACGGCCGAGCGGATGAGGTCATGAACGATCCGACCAGCCAACGCACGTCCACCCAAGGTGGAAAACCTGATGCAGCTGCTTCAGTCCAGGACAAGGCCGTGGTCAGCCGCGCTTGCCGACGCGGGTGGCAGTGTCGACCCTGTTCGCCTTCGAAGGTGGGGAAGGGCTGAGCGAGCATGCCGGCGCCCTTCGATGCGCTGGTGATCGGCGTCGAGGCACTGCCGACATTCAAGTCGGCGGCGCCGGCTATCGGCTTGCAGAGGGCGACACCCTGCTCATGCCGGCCCATGTGCCGCACGCGAGATCGTCCGCACGGCCGGTTCAAGATGCTGTGGTGAGCATGCGCGGACGAGGAGGCCGTGCGAGGTACCCGGCCGCCGTGCTGGTCGGCGCACGGTTGGTGCGGCAGCGGCTGGGCCAGCTCGCTTGCGCGTGCGCGGCGCTTGAGAGATGGCGACATCATGAAGCTCCCGCCTTCTTCGACGCACGTGCCGCCGATCAGCGTGGTCGACCCGCTGGCCGACCTGCTGGGTGCGGCCGAGGGCGGGGTGATCGAGTACCGCTACCTCGATGCGGTCAAGCTCGCCGGCCATTCATGCCCGACCGTGGCCGGCGCCTGGCTGATGACGCGCACGGCGCTGGCGCGCCTGTACCCGCAGGACATGCCCCGCCGCGGCGAGGTGCGGGTCGAACTGCGCCAGGCGCGTCGACGAGGGCGTGGCCGGCGTGATCGCCAGCGTCGCGGGCCTGATCACCGGTGCCGCGAACGAGGGCGGATTCAAGGGGCTGGCGGGCCGCTTCGCGCGCGACGGTCTGCTGCGCTTCGGCGTGCCGATGACGGGCGAGATCCGCTTCACGCGGCTGGACACCGGCCAGGCGGTCGAACTGGCGCATCGGCCGCAGGCGGTGCCGCGGCCGGCGACGCTTGCCGCATTGATGCGCAAGGCGCTGACGCCGGGCGCGGACGCGGCCACGCGCAAGGCCTTTGCCGACGCCTGGCAAGGCTGGGTGCGGACGATCCTGGTCGAGCATGCCGACGACCCCGCACTGATCAGCGTCGTGAACTGAGCCGGCATGGCGCCGCAAGGAACTGCCTGCGAGGCCTTCCTGGCCGGCTTGCCGCTGTTCAAGGCGCTGGATGCTGCGGCGCTGGCTCGTCTTGCGGCATGCACGACACGGCGCCGGCTCGAGCGCGGCGAAGTACTGTTCCGCAAGGGCGAGCCCGCAACGGGGATGTACGTCGTTGTCTATGGCGAGATCAAGCTGATCTCGAGCACGCCGGCGCAACGGTCGCGGCTGTCCGGCATCGTCGGGCCGGGGCAGAGCTTCGGCGAGCCGGTGATGTTCCTGGAGCGGCCGACGCTGGTCGACGCCCAGGCGGCCAGCGACGCGCTGGTGCTGCACGTGCCCAAGGACGCCGTGTTCGCCGAACTCGAGCGCAACCCGAAGTTCGCGCGCCGGATGATCGCGGGTCTGAGCCAGCGCGTCGAGCGGCTGGTGCGAGAACTCGACCGTCAGGCGCTGGGCACGGGTACCGAGCGCTTCGTCGACTATCTGCTGCGTCACGGCCGCGGCGAGCGCGGCCTTTGCGCTGACGCTGCCCGCGGCCAAAGGCGAGATCGCCTCGCAGTTGAACCTGACACCCGAGCACTTCTCCCGGATCCTGCACGAGTTGGCCAACGCCGGACTGCTGCACGTCGAAGGTCGCAAGATCGTCGTGCCGGACAGGCATCGTCTGCAGGCCGAAACACGCCGAGGCTGAGCAGGCCGTTCATCGCAGCGTTGGGTTTCCAGGTGCTGCGTCACAGCTGCCGGCTGGGGCCGAGGCGCATCGCGAACAGGTGATGCACGAAGCGGGCAACGCTCAACGTCGAGGCGGATCTGAGGTCCATGCCCCGACCGATCCGCTTGGATCAGGCAATTCACAGCCCCAGATACGTCGACAACGCCGCGCTCGCGGCCACCTTCTCGGCCGCACCGCTGAGCACGACCTGCCCCTTCTGCAGCACCAGCGCCTGGTCGGCTGTGCGCCAGCACGCGGCGGTAGTCGCGGTCGACGATCAGCGTGGCGATGCCGTCTGCGCGGATCTCGCCGATGACGCGCCAGATCTCGGCCACGATCAGCGGCGCCAGGCCTTCGGTGGCCTCGTCCAGGATGATCAGCTCCGGGTGCGTCATCAGCGCGCGGCCGATCGACAGCATCTGCTGCTCGCCGCCGGACAGCTGCGCGCCCAGGTTGGTCGAGGCGCTCCGTCAGCCGCGGGAAGGTCTGCAGCACGCGCTCGTAGCGTCCAGTCGTCGCGGCCGTCGCGGCCGCGGCGCGCGGCCATCACCAGGTTCTCGCGCACGCGTCAGGTTCGGGAACACGCCGCGGCCTTCGGGCACGTAGGCCACGCCCAGGCGCGCCACCTCGTGCGGCCTGGCCCGCGAGCATGTCCTGGCCGAACAGCTGGATGCTGCCCGTCGCGCTGCGTCACGTGGCCCGAGCAGCGTGCGGATCAGCGTGCTCTTGCCCATGCCGTTGCGGCCGAGCAGGCCCACCGTCTGGCCGCGCGCGATGCTGCAGGTCGACGCCGTGCAGCACGTGGCTGGAGCCGTACCAGGCGTGCAGGCCCGTGCGCGTCGAGCAGCGGGTCCTGGTGCGTGTCATGCTCAGTGCTCCTCGCCCAGGTAGGCGGTCTGCACCTCGGGGTTGGTGCGCACCGCCTCGCGGCGTGTCGCGAGGCGATGACCGCGCCGTTGACCATCACCGTGATGCGGTCGGCGATGCGGAACACCGCGTCCATGTCGTGCTCGACCAGCAGGATCGCGTGGCCGGCCTTCAGCTCGGCCAGCAGCGCCAGCATGCGCTCGGTCTCCTCGGCGCCCATGCCGGCCAGCGGCTCGTCGAGCAGCAGCACCTGCGGCTGCGGTGGCCAGGCACATGGCGATCTCGAGCTGGCGCTTCTGGCCGTGCGACAGCAGGCCGGCCTGGCGGTCGCAGCACGTCGCCCAGGCCGGCGCGCGTCGGCGGCCTCGCGCGCCGCGGCGGTGCTGGCCGCGCAGCGCTGCGCGTCGCTGCCACCAGTCCCAGGGCGTCTGCGTGCGCGCCTGCGCCGCCAGGCGGCAGTTCTCGAACACGCGTGAAGCTCGGGATAGATGGTGGTGCGCTGGTAGCTGCGGCCCAGGCCGGCGCGGGCGCGGCGCGGCTGCGACCAGGCGGTCACGTCCTGCCCCAGCAGCTCGACGCGGCCGCGCGATGGGCGGGATCTCGCCGGACAGCATGTTGATCAGCGTCGACTTGCCGGCGCCGTTGGTGCCGATCACCGCGTGCACGCTGCCGCGCTCGAGCTCGATCGACACCTTGTCCACCGCCACCAGGCCGCCCCAGCGGCGCGTGATGTCGTGGCCGCGCAGCAGCATGTCAGGCTCGCCGCTCATCGCCGCCGCCTCCGCGGCCTGCGCACGGCGGCCGACGCGCCGGTCGAGCCGCTCGCGCAACTGCGCCGGCACGCCGACCAGGCCGCGCGGCAGCAGCGCCACGCTGGCGATGATGGTCAGGCCCAGGCCCAGCATGCCAGTGCTTGGCGAAGGCGCCGAAGATCGCCTCGGACTTGAAGAACTCCTGCAGCAGCGCGAAGGCGAAGGCGCCGATCAGCGCGCCGCGCAGGTGGCCGAGGCCGCCGAGGATGATCATGATCAGCACCGCGCCCGACAGGTGCCAGCTCAGCAGCTCGGGGTTGACGAAGCCGTCCTTCACCGCGAACAGGAAGCCGGCCAGCCCGGCGATCGCGCCCGAGATCGTGAACGCCGCCAGCTTGTACGGGTAGGTCGAGAAGCCGGTGGCGCGCATGCGCTGCTCGTTGACGCGGATGCCGGCCAGCGCGCGGCCGAAGCGCGAGCGCAGCAGCAGCGCCAGGAAGCCGAACACCGCGACCAGGCAGGCCAGCGTGAAGGCGTACAGCGCCAGCGGCTGGTCCAGGTCGAGCCAGGCTGCCGAGCACCGGCTTGGCGTTCAGGTAGATGCCGTCGGTGCCGCCGCCCAGCGGCGTGTCGTGCACCACGTAGTAGGCCATCTGCGCGAAGGCCAGCGTGACCATGATGAAGTACACGCCCTTGGTGCGCAGCGACAGCGCGCCGACGAACAGCGCATACAGCGCGGCCGCGGCCACGCTCGCCGGCAGCAGCCAGGCCAGCGAGGCCGGCTCGTCGGCCGGCGACAGCAGCACCGCGGCATAGGCGCCGATGCCGAAGAACGCCGCCTGGCCGAAGCACACCAGCCCGGTGCTGCCGACCAGCAGTTCCAGGCTGAGCGCGAAGATGGCGTAGATCATGATCTTGGTCACCAGGTCGATGCCGTAAGCTGCCGGCCGACCAGCGGGAAGCAGCGCCAGCGCGCACGAAGGCAGCGGCACGACGAAGATCGAGTCTTGGAGCGTCGATGCGGTTCATGCGTTCATCCCGCCTTGAACAGACCGTCCGGCTTCCACAGCAGGATCAGCGCCATCAGCACGTACACCAGCACGCCGGCGGCCTGCGGCAGCAGCACCTTGCCGAAGGTGTCGACCACGCCGATCAGCAGCGCGGCCAGCAGCGCGCCGCGGATCGAGCCGATGCCGCCGATCACCACCACCACGAAGCAGATGATCAGCACCGGTGTTGCCCATGCCCGGGTACACCGACGACACCGGCGCGGCCACCATGCCGGCCAGCGCCGCGATGCGCCACGCCGGCGGCGAACACCACGCGGTACAGGAACTTGATGTCGATGCCCAGCGACTGCACCATCTCGCGGTTGGTGGCTGCCGGCGCGGATCATCATGCCCAGCCGGGTGCGGGTGAACACGAAGTACATGCCCAGCGGCCAGCGCCAGGCAGACCGCCGAGATGAACAGCCGGTACACCGGGTAGGTCATCAGTCTCGCCCAGCGGCAGCGTGCCGGCCAGCAGCGGCGGCGCGTGCCACGCCGTGCACGTCGTCGCCGACGAGCAGGCTGCGCAGTTCCTCGAACACCAGGATCAGGCCGTAGGTCATCAGCACCTGCTGCAGGTGCTCGCGCTCGTAGAGGAAGCTGAAGAAGGCCCACTCCAGCACGTAGCCCAGCAGCACCGCCAGCACCAGGCCGACCGCCAGCGTGGCGAAGAAGCCGCCGCCGAAGGTGGCGCCCACGATCGGCGCCAGCGCGAAGGCCATGTAGGCGCCGATCATGTAGAAGCTGCCGTGCGCCAGGTTGATGACGCCCATGATGCCGAAGATCAGCGTCAGCCCCGACGCCACCAGAAACAGCAGCAGCCCGTACTGCAGCGCGTTCAGGCACTGGATGAGGAAGGTGGCAAGGTCCATGGTGCAGTCCGATGCCGGCGCTCGACGGGCAGGCGACAGCGCGGAGCGCGATGGCGCCAGTGCTACATCTTGCAGCCGCGCGCCGGGTCGGTCAGGCCTTGCTGGCCACGCCGATGACCTTGTTCTCCTTGGCCGCCGACCTGGCGCAGGTAGATGTCCTGCACCGGGTTGTGCGCCTTGGACAGCGTGAACGCGCCGCGCGGGCTGTCGATGCGCGCCTTCTGCACCGCGGCGACGAACTCGGCCTTCTTGCTCACGTCGCCCTTCACCGCGGCCAGGCCGATGCCGAGCATCTGCGCCGCGTCGTAGCCCTGCACCGCATACACGTCGGGCTGCAGCTTGTAGGCTCTTGGCGTAGGCCAGGCGGAAGGCGTTGTCGCGCGGCGTGTTCAGGCCGTCGGCGTAGTGCAGCGTGGTCAGCAGGCCCTCGGCGGCGGCACCCTGCGCCTCCAGCGTGCCGTCGGTCAGGAAGCCGGTGCCGTACAGCGGAATGCTCTTCTTCAGACCCGGCCGCGGCGTAGTCCTTGACGAACTTCACCGCGCCGCCGCCGGCGAAGAAGGTGAACACGGCGTCGGGCTTGGTGGCCGCGATCTCGGTCAGCAGCGCCTGGAACTCGACGTTCGGGAAGGGCAGGTTCAGCTCCTTGATGACCTTGCCGCCGCCTTTTTCGAAGGCCTCCTTGAAGCCGCGCACCATCTCGTCGCCGGCGGCGTACTTCCAGGTGATGGTGACCGCCGTCTTGTAGCCCTTCTTGGCCATCACCTCGCCCATGGCGTAGCCCGGCTGCCAGTTGCTGAAGCTGCTGCGGAAGATGTTCGGCGCGCACATCGCGCCGGTCACCGCGTCGGCGCCGGCGTTGGGCACGATCAGCAGCGTGCCGCTGTCCTTGGCCACCTTGGCCATGGCCATGGCCACGCCGCGAGTGCACGCTGCCGACCAGCACGTCGACGTTGTCGCGCTTGATCAGCTTGTTGACGTTGTCGGTGGCCTTGGACGGGTCGGACTCGTCGTCGACCTTGACGAACTCGATCTCGCGGCCGCCGAGCTTGCCGCCCTGCTCGGTCACGTAGAGCCGGAAGCCGTTCTCGATGGCGTTGCCCAGCGCCGCGAAGGTGCCGGTGTAGGGCAGCATCAGGCCCACCTTGAGCTTGGCCTGCGCCAGCGCGCCGGCCGGTGCGAGGCCGAGCACGGCGCTGGCGAGGATCATCGTGTGCAACGGCTTCATGGGGTCTCCTTGGGGTGGCAGGAAGGGTCGGGATGGAAGTCAGCTCGGCTGCGCCTGATGTTCACGCAGCCTGAAACCTTGGATCTTGCCGGTGGCCGTTTTCGGCAACCCGGCCAAGGACTCTATCGCACGCGGGACCTTCCGCGGCGCCAGGAGACCCCTGACGAAAACCCTCGGCTCGGGCTCGGTGGCCGCGGCAGCCAACCGGCATAGTCGCGGGTCCGGTTCGAGCGCGGCTCAGCGATACCGGCTCGCCGTGTCACGCACGCCGCACGAAGGCCAGCCGCTGCGACGGCTTGAAGCCGGTGCGGTAGAGCAAGCCCAGCAGCGGCAGGTCGGCCGGCGCGACCACCGTCTCGACACGGTCGATGCGCAGCGCGTCCAGGTTGGCGAACAGCTGCGACAACAGCGCGTGGCCGACGCCATGGCGTGCATAGATCGGATCGACGCCGATGGTGTCGAGCACGGCCACCGGCTCGGTGCGGCCGAAGTCGCCGAGATCGGCGCGCGCCATCAGGTAGCCGACGATCGCGCCGTCCAGGCGCGCGCTGAGCGAGACCCGGATCGCCGAGTCGTCCATCGCCTCGCCCAGCTTTTCGGCGATGTAGGCCTGGCGGTCGCGGCCGGTGATCTGGCGGTCGATGCGGCAGATCTGCGGCAGGTCTTCGGGATGCATCGCGCGCACCTCCGCCAGCAGCTTGCCGACGCGCTCGAAGTCGTTGGTCTCGGGCGCACCGTAGTCGATCTCGCGCCCCCGGCTGTCGTCGGCCGGCAGGTCCAGCGCGTCGCCGCGCTCGGCCTGGTAGCCGTCGCCGACGACGCAGTCCAGCACGCGGTCGGGCGCCAGCTCGAAGCCCATCGCGTGCAGCCAGCGCAGCATGCGCGTGTTGGTCCAGACTGCGGTGGTGCGCAACTCGGTCACGCCGTGGCGTGTGGCGTAGTCGGTCAATGCGTCCAGCAGCTGCCGGCCCACCCCGTGGCCGCGCCGGTCCTCGCGCACACCGACGACCTCCAGCCGAAGGCCCGGCGCGGTGCGGCCGAATTCACCGCTCGTGCGGCGCGCCAGGATGTAGCCGGCCAGCCCGGAGGCATCGACGGCGGCCAACTGCAGGTGCAGTGCGGGTTGCTTCAGTGCGGCGGCGAGCCGGCGCTGGAAATAGGCGCGGCGCGTGCGGCCTTCGACGGCCGCGTCGATGTCGACGACCGCGTCGAGATCCGGCTGGGCCAGCGCACGGATGCGGGTGTCGTCTCGGGAATCGCTGTCCATGGGGTTCAGATCCTTTCGAGGCCTGGGCCTCAGGTCGACGCGTAGCTCATGCTCAGCTCACGGTCGGTGTCGTCGTCGAGCAGGTCCTCGATCAGCGGCAGCAGTGCCATCGTTTCCTTCTGGATGTGCGAGACCTGGCGCTCGACGATCTCCAGCACGCCGCGCTTGAAGGCGTCGAAGTCGCCCTCCGGCAGGTTGCCCGCGGCGGCTGCGCGTGCCAGCGGCAGGACTTCGGCCGCCGCCTCGCGGATGGCTTCGTGTTCCTCTTGCAGCAGGCCGGCGATGTCGCCGTCGCCGGCATCGCGCATGCGCGTGAACAGCTCGCGCTCCTCGAAGTCGAAATGCGCGCCGATGTCGTGCTCGAGCAGCCGTGCGAAGGCCGTGGCGAGTGCGGCGAACGGCGCGTCCGGCGCGGCGCTGCGCGAGCGCCGCGCGATGGCCTGCTCGAGCCGGCCGAGCACATCGAGTGCATTGCGGTGCTCGGTGTCGAGCGTCTGGCTGACCTGGCGCAGGTAGTTCACGGCTGAACAATTCTAAAGTGGTAACGCAATACCAGAATAAGCAGAATGTCGGTGCGCGACCTTAATGCACATCAAGAGGCGGGCGGTTTCGCCGCGGACTCGGCCCTGGCGTGGTGCGCGCAGCCGCCGCAGCAGACCGACGAAGAACACGACGAAGGCGCCTGCGCCGAGCGCTCCCACGGCGGCCGCCAGCGCCGCCAGCGCGGGGCTGTCGGCCAGCACCGCCAGCGCCAGGCCGGCCAGCGCCGCGAGGTGCGCGGCGAAATGCAGCGCCAGCGGTCGCTGCGAACTCAGCGACGAGGGCGTGGGCGCGCGCCGGCCGCGGCCCGCGGCATACATCGAGGCCAGAAAGGGTACGATTCGCTGCAGCATGCCGAGCACGAACGTCAGCAGCCAGCCGCCGATGAGCACCAGCGTCCACAGCGTGGGCAGGCCGGGCATCGGCAGCTCGAGCGCCACCGCGCCGGCCAGCAGCAGGCTCGCCGCGAGGCAGGCCCAGCCGATGCGCACCAGCGTGAAGGAGCGGCCGAGCTCGCGCCGCAGACCGGTGCGCAGCGCCGCCAGCATGACACGCAGATGCAGGGCCACGGCGCTGGCGCCCAGGGCCAGCGCCGCCAGGCGCAGCGGCAGCGGTGCGATGCCGAACGCGGCCAGCGCGGCCAGCGCCCAGCGCGGCCACGGCCAGCGCGCAGGAGGCGATGGCCAGGCGCTCGTCGGGCGTGGCGCTGAGGCGCGAACATCGGCACCAGGATGTAGGAAAAGCCCAGCGCCAGCAGGCCCATGAAGCCGTAGGCCGCGAAGACCACGTGCAGGGCCAGTGCCGTCGCTCGGTCGAGCAACGGCAGGCCCAGATAGAGCGCGGCCAGTGCCAGCGCCGACAGCAGCATCACCAGCAGGGCGCCGAGCGCCGCCCAGCCGTGCGCCACGACCCCGGGCATGCCGCGGGCGTCGCGCAGATTCACGGCCAGCAGCGCAGCCCAGCCGAGCAGCGCCAGCGCCACGGCCACGGCGCCGGCGCCCAGCAGCCAAGGCTGCCCCAGGCCCATGCCCAGCGCCACGGCGGCCACGCCGGGCGTGTACAGGGCCCAGATCGCGGCCGGCGCGCGTGTGGCGCGCACCGGCTGCCGTGTCGCCACCGGCAGCAGTTGCAGGCTGGCGCCGAGCGCGGTCATGACCAGCACGCCCAGCGTGACCAGATGCAGCGCGGCCAGCGGCCAGTCGAGCCCGCCCAGGAACCGCGGCAGGCGCGGCGCGCCGGCCAGCAACGCCAGCCAGGCCAGCAGGTGGAAGACGACGGCCGCGCCGAAGTAGCGGAAGGGCACCGACATCGGCAGCAGCCGACCCGTCGCCCCGGCCAGGAAGCTGCCGCCGCGCTTCAAGTTGCGCGCTCGAGCCGCAGCACGACTCCGCCCGTGTCGGACGCCAGCGGCTCGGCGCTCCAGCCGATCTCGGCCAGTTCCGGATACAGCGCCCGCGGGTCGCGTTCGAGGTGCGCGATGACGGCCGCGTCGCCGTGCTCAGCGCACTCGTGGATCAGCCGCAGGATCGCCACCAGCGGCTGCGGCGGCGGCAGGCCGCGCACGTCGATGTGTTCGCCCTGCGCGTCGCGCCAGCGTCGCGGCTGCCGCGCAGCCGGCGCGCTGCCCGCGGCCGCTGCGCCGCCGGGTGGCGGCCGCGGCGCATCGCCGGCGCCGCCGGCCATCAATTGCCCTCGAACACCGGCTTCTGCTTGGCGGCGAAGGCGTGGTAGGCGCGCTCGAAGTCGTTCGTCTGCATGCAGATCGCCTGCGCCTGCGCCTCGGCCTCGATGCATTCGCCCAGGCCCGAGCTCCACTCCTGCCACAGCATGGTCTTGGTCATCGCGTGGCCGAAGGTCGGGCCGTCGGCCAGGCTTTGCGCCAGCGCGGCGGCTTCGGCCAGCAGCTGCTCGGGCTCGACCAGGCGGTTGTAGAAGCCGAAGCGCTCGGCCTCCTCGCCGCCGACGACGCGCCCGGTGTAGAGCAGGTCGGCCGCGCGCGACAGGCCGATCAGCCGCGGCAGCAGCGTGCACGCGCCCATGTCGGCGCCGGCCAGGCCGACGCGCACGAACAGGAAGGCGAGCTTGCTGCGCGCCGTGGCCAGGCGCATGTCGGAGCCGCAGGCGATCATCGCGCCGGCGCCGGTGCACACGCCGTCGATCGCGGCGATGATCGGCTGCGGGCAGGCGCGCATCGCCTTGACCATGTCGCCGGTCATGCGCGTGAACTCCAGCAGCTCGGGCATGTCCATCTTCGACCAGCGGGCCGATGATCTCGTGCACGTCGCCGCCCGAGCAGAAGTTGCCGCCCTCGCCGGTGAAGACGATGGCCTTGATGTCGGTGGCGTAGACCATCTCGCGGAACAGGTCGCGCAGCTCGCCGTAGGAATCGAAGGTCAGCGGGTTCTTGCGATCGGGGCGGTTCAGGCGGATGGTGGCGACCTTGCCCGACGCCGAATAGCCGAAGTGGGTGCGCCTGGTAGCCGGCGAGCTGGATGCGTTTCATCGGTTGATCTCCTGGGTTGTGGGTTGATGGGTGAGCGCCGTGGCGACGTGCCGCGCGCACCCATAGAATTCCGCCGAGCCAACTGCCGGGACGCGCCATGAGCAAGACCACCACGATGAACGTCGAGATCCGCTTCGGCGATTGCGACCCGGCGGGCATCGTCTTCTTCCCGCGCTACCACCGCTGGATGGACGCGTCGTCGCTGCACTTCTTCATGAGCTGCGGCGTGCCGCCCTGGCATGTGCTGGAG
Organism: uncultured delta proteobacterium; assembly: GCA_963845515.1. Taxonomy (GTDB): domain Bacteria; phylum Myxococcota; class Myxococcia; order Myxococcales; family Anaeromyxobacteraceae; genus DATIVK01. The sequence continues at coordinate 18,325 of CAWJSR010000031.1, read as the reverse complement.
CACAGCACCGGCATCATCGGCACGCCGCTGCTCGAGCACCACGCGCGCTTCGTCAAGAGCGCCACCTACGGCGAGCGCCTGACGATCCACACGCAGGTCGCAGGAGTGGCGCGCCAAGGTCTTCCTGCAGAAGCACACCGTGACGCGCGGCGACGAGCTCATCTGCGAGAGCATCGAGACGCGCATCTTCTGCGTGCGCGACGCGCAGGACCGGCGCCGCATCCATGCCATCCCCGTGCCCGAGGACATCCGCCGCCTGTGCGAGTGACGTGTGCATGGCCTGCAGCGCCTAACGCGAGCCCGGCCGTTCGGGGTCGGCGTCGAAGGTGGCCGAGGGCCGCGGCGTGCGTGCCAGCCAGTCGTCCAGCGCTTCGACGTGCTCGGTCTCCTCGGCCGCGAACTCAGCGGCCAGGCGCTTGACCTCGGGGTCGCTCGAGTGCTGGCCGACCGAGGTGTAGTAGTCGAGCGCGCGCACCTCGTTCTCGCGCGCGTAGCGCAGCGCGCTGTAGGCGTCGAGCGTGGCGTCGAAGGCCTCCTCGCCGCCGGCTTCGGGCGGCTGCGTCCAGCGGTACTGCCACGAGCGCAGCGTGGGCAGCGCGACGCCGCGGGCGCGCTCGACGATCGAGTCGTGGTGCAGGCGCGAGAAGCGCACCATGTCGCGGAACAGCGCCGACACCGCGTCGTTGCGGTGCGCCTCCATCATGTCGGCCAGTTCGAGGTAGCGCTCCGCCGCCTCGTGTTCGAGCGCGATGGCGTGGGCCAGGAATTCGGGCAGCGTGTAGTTCATGGTGCGCCGCGCCGGTTCAGCCGGCCATCGTCAGCCCGCCGCTGACGCTGAGCACCTGGCCGGTGATGTAGGCGGCGCCGGGCGCTGGCGAAGAACAGCACCGCGTCGGCCACCTCCTCGGGCTTGCCCAGGCGGCGGAAGGGGATGGCCTTGATCAGCGCGTCCTTCACCTTGTCGGGCACGGCGGCCATCAGCGGCGTGTCGGTCGGGCCGGGGCAGACGCAGTTGACGTTGATCTGGTAGCGCGCCGTCTCGCGCGCCAGCGACTTGGTGAAGGCGATCAGCCCGCCCTTGGCGCCGGCGTACACCGTCTCGCCCAGGCTGCCGACGCGCCCGGCGTCGCTGGCGACGTTGACGATCTTGCCGCTGGCGCGCTCCATCATGCGCCGGCAGCAGCGCCTTGGCCAGCTGCATCGGGCCGACGAAGTTCAGCGCGACGAGCTTGTCCCAGAACTCGGGCGTGCCCTCGACGAAGGGCGCCGTGCGGCCCCAGCCGGCGGCGTTGATGAGCACGTCGATCGGCCCGCATGCGGCCTGCGCGGTGGCCGCGAAGTCGGCGACCGAGGCCGCGTCGGTCATGTCCACGCGCATGAAGGTGGCCTGGTGCCCCTGCTCGCGGATGGCGGCGGCGCTGGCTTCGCCGGTGGCGGCGTCGATGTCGGCAACGATCACATGGGCACCGGCTTTGGCCAGGGCCTGGGCCGTGGCGCGGCCGATGCCGGAGCCGGCGCCGGTGACGATGGCGACTTGCTGGTTGAAGTTCATGGCGTTCCTGTCGAGGTGGATGTCAGTCAATGGGCCCGTTTGGCCAGGAAGTCCGACACCTTGAGGCGCGTGTCGGGGTGGTCGTAGAGCGTGCGCGTTTCGGCAATCTCGTCGGCATAGCCGTCGCGCGCGGGATCGGTAGCGGCGGCGATGCAGCGCTTGTTCGCGGCCAGCGCGGCCTTCGGCATGGCGGCATAGCGGTTGGCGATGTCACGCGCGAAATCAGCCAGGGCCGCGCGGGGCACGGCCCATTGCACCAGCCCAAGGCGCTCGGCCGTCGCGCCGTCGATGAGTTCGGCGCCGAGGATCAGCCGCTTGGCCAGGCCCGGGCCGCACAGCCGCGTCAGGCGCTGGGTGCCCCCGGCACCGGGCAGCAGGCCCAGGCGCGCTTCGGGCAAGCCCAGACGGGCCTCCTGCGCCGCCACGCGCAGGTCGCAGGCCAGCGCCAGTTCCAGCCCGCCGCCGAGCGCGAGCGTGTCGATCTCGGCCAGCGTGACCAGCGGGGCCGACTCCAGGCGCCAGTACAGGCGTTGCATTTCGCGCACCACATCGGTCATCGCGTCCGGACCCTGCGGCGTGGCGAAGCAGGCTTCGATCAGCGCCAGATCGGCGCCCGCGCTGAAGGCGCGCTGGTCGCTGCGCAGGTGCAGCACGGCGATGCTGTCGTCCTCGATCGCGCGGTCGACCACCGCGTCGAGCGCGGCGATGAGCTTGTCGTCGAGCGCATTCACCGGCGGGCGCGACAGCGTGGCCACCAGCACGCGGCCGACCTGTGCGCTCGAGACGATCGCGGCCATGGGCTCAGTCCAGCGTCAGGTGCAGTTCCTGCAGCTTGCGCCGCAGCAACTTGCCGGTCGGCGTGCGGGGCAGGGCGTCCACCGCGTACAGCCAGCGCGGCCTTTGGTGGGCCGGCAGGGTCTCGGACTCGGCGCGCAACGCGGCCTCGACCGCGGCGCTGTCGCCGGCGACGAAGAAGAAGGCGACCGCGTCCACGCCATCGTCGTCGGGCACACACACGGCCGCGGCCTCGGCGATGCCGGGAGCGCGCAAGGACAGGCGTTCCTCGAGTTCGACCAGGTTGACCCAGCGGCCATGGATCTTGACCAGCGAGTCCTCGCGGCCGGCAAAGCGCCAGCCCCTGTCATGGGGTCCCGAGGCAGCCGCTGCGCGGCCGCCGCCCCCCGAGGGGGTCAAGTCAACTTGGGGCGGCCCGGCGTTGACTGGGTCATCACGCACGAACAGGTCGGCCGGGCAGAACGCGCCATCGCGGAAGTTCTCGGCCTGCGCCTGCGGCCGATCGAGGTAGCCCAGGGCCAGCGTCGGAGCGCGGATCAGCAGCCGTGTGGGCATGCCGGGTGTCATCTCGGACAGAGGCCGGATGTCGACCCCGGGCGAGGGCACGAAGCCGGCCCCGTCGCCGCGGTCGATCATCACCAGCACCAGCGTTTCCGAGGCGCCGTAGCCGTTGACGATGCCCAGCCGCGTCTGCTGGCGCCAAGCGTCGCGCAGGCTGGCCGGCAGCGCCTCGCCGGCGGACACGCACAGGCGCACGCCGGCGGTGGCGATGCCCGGCGCGTGGCCCTCGTGCAGCAGATTGCGGTACAGCGAGGGCACGCTCAGCAGCACGCTTGGGCGCTGCGCCGCCACCGTGGCGGCGACGCTGGCGGCGGTCGGCCACTGCGGGTCGAGGATGACGGTGGCGCCCAGCTTCAAACCGGCAAACAGGCTGTTCGTCTGCGGGTACGAGAAAAACAATTTGGAGCTGGCGAACAGGCGGTCGCCGGCCACGATGCCCAGGCCCTCGCGCGAGACCTGTTCGATCTGCCGCGCAAAGCGGTGCGCGTGCACCACCGCCTTGGGTTTGCCCGAGGTGCCCGAAGAGTGGCACCAGAAGGCCGGCGCGTCTTCGTCCATAGGCTGTGCCGCGAGCGGCGCAGATTGCTCGCAGCGCTTGGCGCCAATCGCCCTGCAGCATGACGCGTTCGCGCCAGGGCGACGGCGTGTCGTCGAGCGCCTCGGCCAGGATCACGCTGAAGCCGGCTTCGTCGAGGATGTATTGCCAGTCGGCCGCCGGCACGCGCGGGTTGACGCCGACCGCGATCGCGCCGCACCAGATCGTGCCGAGGAAGGCGATCACCCAGTCGACTCCGTCGCACAGCTTGATCGCCACGCGATGGCCCGGGCCGACCCCGCGCTCGCGCCACAGCGCCGCGCTGCGCGCCACGCGCTCGCGCAGCGCGCCGTAGTCCAGGCTCTCGCCGCTGGTGCACACCAGCGCCGTGCGCTGTGCATCCTGGCCGTCGAGCAGCAGGGCCGCCGCGTTCATCGTCCGTGCCACGGCGCTGGCGGGCCGCGGTGGCGCGACGTGGGGATCGGTGCCGAGCCGCCCACGCCGGCCCGCGCGCCACTGGGCGAGTTCGTCGATCAGCAACTCGGCATGGGCGCGTTCCTCGACCGCGAGTTCACGGTACAGGCGCTGCGTGGCCGAGCCGGCGTCGGCCAGCGTCGCGCGCTCGTCGAAGAAGCGCACGGCACGCTGTTCCAGGCCGATGGCGATGCGGAACAGGTTGGCCGGGTCCTGCGGACGGTGCTCGACATCGGCGAAGAGCGCCGCGGCCTCCACGCGCAGCGCCGCCGAGGGCGCGGGTGCGTCGATGTGATAGCGCCGCGAGAGCGTCTCCATGTGCTCGCCTTCGAGCAGCGCGAAGCCACCGAAGAGCGCGCGCATCTGCGGGTCGGTGCTGTCGACGGCGGCACGCTGGTAGAAAGCGCGGCCGCCGAGTTCGATCTCGAAGGCCAGGCGCAGGCCTTCGACTGCAGCCGATTCGGGCGTGCCGGCGCGTGGCGTGTCCAGTCGGCGCAGCCGGCCGCTGCAATGCGGGCACAGACCGTAGGCGAAAGCGAAGCCCTCGCTGGTCTGGCCGCATTGCGCGCAGTGCCACAGCCCGATCGCACCGGCGCAGCACAAGGCTTCGGCGGCGCCGCCTTCGGCCATTGGGCGGTGGCACTGTGTGCACTGCATGGCGCGCTCCCGGCTCAGACTCTCAGACTCTCAGCCCGGCGGCAGGGCCGCGGACAGTTCGCGCAGCAGGCGCTGCGCGTGCACTGCGGCAACGAGGCGGCGGTAGTTGGACTGCGTCACCGTCGTGCGCATGGGGCTGACCTGCTTTTGCACCAGCTTGCCCAAGCTCGCCAGGCCTGCATCGTCGACCGGTTTGCCCAGCAGCGCTTCGGTGCCTTGCAGCCACAGCGGGTGGGAGTTGGTGCCGCTGAGGGCGACGCGCAATTCGGCCAGCACACCATCGGCCATGCGCAGCGCGATGGCCACGCCGGCCAGCGGGAAATCCATCGCGCCGCGCACCCGCGCCTTGCGGTAGCCGCTGACGCTGCCAGAAGTAGGTGCCGGCACGCACACACGCACCAGCACCTCGTCGCGTTCATTTGTCAGGTGCGCCGCGCCGTCGTCGCGATAGCCCTCGGCCAGCGCCACGCGGCGCGTGCCGCGGCTCGACAGCCATTCGGCGTTGGCGCCGAGTGCGATCAGCGCGGGCGCCAGGTCGCCGCTGAACGCGGCGTGGCAGCGCGCCCCCTGCGGTGCGACATGGCAGATGCTGCCGCCGCGCTTCAGGCAGAAGTCATTCGCCTGGCGCCACCAGGCGCTCTGGTTGTAGTACACGCAACGTGTGTCCAGGCACAGGTTGCCGCCGAGGGTGGCGACGCTGCGGTGGCCGGGGCCGGCAGCGGCGCGCGATGCCTCACCCAGCGCGCAGTAGTCGCCGGCGATGCGCGGGTCTGCCGCCAGCCGCGCGAGCGTGACGCCGGCGCCCAGGCGCAGTTCCGAAGCACCGAATTCGAGTTCGTCGGCGCCTTGCACGCGGCCCAGGTCAACCAGCAGGGATGGCGCTTCGAGGCCGCGGCGCAGGTTGGGCACGAGGTCGGTGCCGCCGGCCAGCAGCCGCGCGCCGGTATCGCCGGCCAGCAAGGCCGCAGCCTCGGCGTAACTCGCCGGGCGCGACAGCCGGAAGTCGGGCATTCGTTCCATGGCTACTTGGCCTCCACGGTGGCGCTCGATGCCGGCGCGCCGGCGGGCGGACGGGCTGGCGCAGTCGCGCGGCGCGCCAGCAGGCGTTGCTCGCGTCGGCGCGTGTGGATCGCTTCGAGCACGCGGTCGGGTGTGGCCGGCAGCTCCTGCAGGCGGATGCCGATGGCGTCGCAGATGGCGTTCGTCAAGGCGGGCGGGAAGCCGTGCAATGCGCCTTCGCTCGCCTCCTTGGCGCCGAAGGGGCCGAGCGGGTCCATGCTCTCGACGAGTTTGACCTCGATCGGCGGTGATTCGGCGATCGTCGGGATGCGGTAGTCGAGAAAGTTCGGCCGCAGCGGCAGGCCTTCGTGGTGCTGCGTTTCCTCGCTCAGAGCCTGGCCCATGCCCATCCACACGGCGCCCTGCACCTGGCCCTCGACGGCCAGCGGGTTGATGGCGAAACCGCAGTCGTGCGCCACCCACACCTTCTCGACCTTGACCACGCCGGTGTCCTCGTCGACGCTGACCTCGACCACCTGCGCCGCATAGGAGAAGCCGGCGGTCGAGCCGACGGCCGCGCCGCGGAACTTGCCGCCCTGCGTTTCCTTCGGTGTCGACCACACGCCCTTGACGGTGAGCGTGCCGCTGTCCACCAGCGCCGCCTCGACCACCTGGGCGAAGTTCAGCGTCTTGTCGGTGCCGAGCACGGCGCAGCACTCGCCGGCCCAGTCGATCTCGTCGGCAGTGACCTCGAGCTTGTGCGCCGCGGCGGCGACGAGCACGCGCTTGAGTTCTTCGGCCGCGCGCAGTGCCGCGTTGCCGACCATGAAGGACACGCGCGACGAATAGGAGCCGTTGTCCTTGGGCGTGAGCGCGCTGTCGGTGGCGACGACGCGGATGCGCGCCAGCGGCAGCATCAGCACCTCGGCCACCACCTGCGTGAGCAGCGTCGACGAACCCTGGCCGATGTCGGAGGCGCCGGTAAAAATGGTGATGCCGCCGTCGAAGTCGAGCTTCAGATTGATGACCGCGTGCGGCTCGCCGCTCCAGTGCACCGGTTTGGCCGAGCCCGACACGTAATGCGAGCAGGCCAGGCCGAGCCCGCGCTTGAGGCCGTCGCTGCGCGCCGTATGGCCGTGCCGCGAGGCCCAGCCCGAGGCCTGCTCGACCCAGTCCAGGCAGGCCGGCAACCCGTAGGAGTTGACCTGCAGGTCGTTCAGCGTGCGGTAGGGCGCTTCGATCAGGTTGGCGCGGCGCACGGCGAACGGGTCGAGGCCCAGTTGGCCGGCCATCTCGTCGAGCAGCGCCTCGAAGGCGTGGCGTACATCGACGGCACCATGGCCGCGCATCGCGCCGCACGGCGGCAGGTTGGTGTAGACGCGAAAGCCCTGGTAGCGCACAGCGCCGACGCGATACAACGCGTGCAGCAGCGCGCCGGCATAGAGGATCGTCACCAGCCCGTAGCCGCCATAGGCGCCGCCGCGCTGCACGACTTCGGCCTCGACGGCCGTGATCTCGCCGCTGCGCTTCAGGCCGATCTTCAGGCGGATGTCGGTGGCCGGCCGGCCGCGGTGCGTGAGGAAGGCTTCTTCGCGCGTCTGCTGCATCGCGACCGTGCCGCCGGCGGCGCGTGCCAGCGCGGCCGTGACCATCTCGAAGTTCAGCGGCTCGACGCGGTGGCCGAAGCCGCCGCCGACGAAGGGCTTGACCACGCGGATGCGCGAGGCGTCCATGCCCAGCACCTGCGCCAGCGTCAGGTGCAGGTAGTAGGGAACCTGCGTCACCGAATGCGTGGTCAAGCGCCCGGTTTCCGGTTCGTAGCTGGCGACCGCGGCGTTCAGCTCGATCTGGCCATGTGCCACCTCGGCATAGGTGGTGCGGCGTTCGAGCACCAGGTCGGCGGCGGCGAAGCCCGCATCGACGTCGCCGAACTCCTGTTCGACCTGGCGCTCGATGTTGCCGGCCTTGTCGTCGTGCAGCAGCACGGCGCCCTCGGTGCGGGCCTCGTCGGCGCTGAAGTAGGCGGGCAGCGGCTCGATGTCGAGGGTGATCGGCGCGCAGCGCGGCCTCGGCCGTGGCCTCGTCGATGGCCGCCACCGCGACCAGCGGCTCGCCGCGGTAGCGCACGCGCTCGCGCGCCAGCGGCCATTCGTTCTGCGCGATCGGGATCACGCCGTAGGGCGCGGCGAAGTCCTCGCCGGTGATCACCGCGCGCACGCCGGGCAGCGCGCGCGCCGCCGTGGTGTCGATGCCGCGGATCAGGCCGTGCGCCACCGGGCTGCGCAGGATGCGCCCCACCAGCGCCGGCCCGCAGCGGCAGGTCGGCGGTGTAGCGCGCGCGGCCGGTGACCTTGTCGACGCCGTCGATCAACGGTGTGCGCACGCCGACACCGGCGCTGCGGCGGCCGGCTCGGGGCTGGTTTTGGCGGCGACCTGCGCGCCCCCGTGGAATGCAGGCGCTCATGGCGCGGCTCCGGCAGCGGCCTGCACCGATTCGATGATCTTCACGTAGCCGGTGCAGCGGCACAGGTTGCCGGCCAGCGCCTCGCGGATCTGCGCCTCGCTGGGCTGCGGCTCGCGGCGCAGCAGCGCCTCGGCGGCCATGATCATGCCGGGCGTGCAGAAGCCGCACTGCGTGCCCAGCGTGCTCGTGGAAGGCCCGCTGCAGCCGGCTCATGCGGCCGTGCGTCGACCAGGCCCTCGATGGTCTCGATGCGACGCCCGGCGCAGGCTCGCCGGCCAGCGTCAGGCAGGCGAGTTGCGGCTGGTCGTCGACCAGCACGGTGCAGGCGCCGCACTCGCCGCCGTCGCAGCCCTGCTTGGTGCCGGTCAGGCCCAGCGTGTCGCGCAGCACGTCGAGCAGCAGGGTGTTGTCGGCCACTGCATGCTGCTCGCTCCGGTCGTTCACGCTCAGGCTCAGCAGACTCTTGCTCACGGTGTCGTGCTCCTCGGGGCTGCCGCCGCTGTTCCCCTGCGCGCAAGGCCGGTCGATTCCGTCCTATGGGGCTATTCTGGTATCGGAATGCGATAAAAGAATTGATCTGGTTCAACCCCTTGGAGCCGCAGCCATCCGCGCGAAGCCGCGGGGCGTGCCTGCGCTCGTCTCATACCGATTTGCGATCAAGTCCATTGAAGCGCGGTGGCGGCTGTCGGCGCATTGCAGCCGATCGTGTCGCGTCGCGCGGGCCGACGACGGCGGGGAAGCGAATCCGTCCATGCCTGGGGCATGGCCCCAGGCGCTCGCCAGGCACAAACAGTCCCCCGGACTGTTTGTGTCCGGGCTCTCTCCACCGCCGTCAGCCTACGGCCGCCGGCTCCTCCTTTACTTCCAGTATTCGCTAACCCACCATCCTCGGCTGGCATCGACTGTGCCTTGTTCCACGCCGCCAACAGCCGCGCTGCTGCGACGGTGCGCGTGAGTTTCGCTGCGGGAAGCACCAACCTCCATCAGGCCGTGGGTGGGCCGCCGGCTGCGGCGCTGCATCCGAAGCCGCAGACGGTGGCCCACCCGCGGCCCACGCCCGCACTCGAACGCAGTTCACGACGGGAGCCTGATCGAGCGGCTGCTATGCCGAAAGCTGGCCATGACTCTCTATGCGAATGAACGCGAATTCGTATCAAGCCGTGGCCGGGGCGCTGGCGGCGACGCGACGCAGCAGCCGCGCCCAGCCTTCGTCGACTTCGGCCTGCAGCGCGCGCGTCTCGTCGGCCGACAAGTGCCGGTAGCGCCGTTGCAGTGCCAGGTAGTCGGCCACCGGGCGGGTGCGTTGGCTGTGGTTGAGCGTGTAGCGCACGCCGTCCTCGATCTCGACCAACGGGAAGGCGCCGCATTCGACCGCGTCGCGCGCGGTGGTGAGCGCGCCGTCCTCGGCCAGGCCCCAGCCGTCCAGGCAGGGAATGAGCAGCGTGATCAGGCGCATGCCGCGCAGCGCCTTGGCCTTCTCGACCTTGCGCTTCAGGTCGGCGAGGTGGCCGATGCTGGCGCTGGCCGCGTAAGGGATGTCGTGCGCGGCCATGATCTCGAGCAGGTTCTTCTTGCGCGAGGTCTTGCCCGCCGGTGTCGAGCCGGTGCTGGCGTAGTGCGGCGTGGACGAGGACTTCTGCGCCCCGGTGTTCATGTAGCCCTCGTTGTCGAGGCAGAAGTACAGGATGTTCTCGTTGCGCTCGGCCGCCGACGACAGGCACTGGAAGCCGATGTCGTAGGTGCCGCCGTCGCCGGCGAGCACGATCACCTGCGTGTCGCGCCGCCCCGTCGCATCGAGCGCGCGGCGCAGCCCGGAGGCCGCAGCGGCGCTGGCTTCCAGCGTCGGCTGGTAGACCGGAATGCGCAACGAGCTGAAGGGCTGCGGGCCGGCGATGATGGCCATGCACGACGGCGGGATCACCGCCATCGTGTCCGGGCCGAGCACGTCCAGGATGTGGCGCACCGTCAAGGGTTCGGCGCAGCCCGGGCAGGCGGCATGGCCGGAGCACAGCAGGGGCTCCTCGGTCTTGGTTGGCGCGAGCGTGATGGTCTGCATGAGCGTTACCTGACCCATTCGGAAAACGGCTGCGGCGCTTCGGCCCGTGCCCGCTGCACAAAGGCGGCGATGCGCTCGGGTGCGACATTGATGCCACCCACCCCGGCCAGATAGCCGTGGATGCGCGGGGCATCCGGCATGCCGTACAGCGCGGCGCGCAGTTCCTGGTGCAGCACGCCGCCGCAGCCGGGCGAGTGGTTGCGGTCGAGCACGATCACATCCGCCACTCCGGCCAGCGCCGCGCGCAGCGCCGCCGCCGGCAGCGGCCGGAACAGCCTCAGCTTGAGCAGGCCGACGGCCTGGCCGCCGTCGCGCAGCGTGTCCACCGCCTCGCGTGCCGTGCCGCACAGGCTGCCCATGCCGACGATCACGGTGGCCGCGTCGTCGCAGCGATAGCGTTCGATCACGCCCCAGCTGCGCCCGGTGTGCTTGGCCCAATCGCGGTCGGCCTCGGCCGCCAGCGCGGGCACGCGGTCCATCGCCGCCTCGATGTCCTGGCGGTGGCGGTAGTACATGTCCGGCGTGACCACGTTGCCCCAGCCCGAAGGCTGTGCCGTGTCGAGCCGCTGCGCCGGGGCGAAGGGCGGCAGGTAGGCATCGACCCGTGCCTGCGCCGGCACGCTCACCGGCTCGAGCGCGTGCGAGACGTAGAACGCGTCGAGGTTCACCATCACCGGCAGCAGCACCTGCTCGGCGATGCGGAAGGCCTGGATCACGGTGTCCAGTGCCTCCTGCGCGCTTTCGACATAGAACTGGATCCAGCCGGTGTCGCGCTGCGCCACGCTGTCGGTCTGGTCGGGCCAGAAGGCCCACGGCGAGGCCACGGTGCGGTTGACGTTGGCCATGACGATCGGCGCACGCGCGCCGGCGGCGTAGTGCAGCAGCTCGTGCATCAGCAGCAGGCCCTGCGATGCGGTGGCGGTGAACACGCGCACCCCGGCCAGCGACGCCGGAATGCAGGCCGACATCACCGAGTGCTCGGATTCGGGGGTGATGATCTCGGCGTCGAAGCAGCCCTCGGCCTGGAAGTCGGTGAGCAGTTCCAGCACCGGCGTCTGCGGCGTGATCGGGTACACCGGCACCACCTTCGGCCGCGCCAGCCGTGCGGCCCAGGCCACGGCGTGGTTGCCGGTCAGCAGCACGGGCTGTTCGGCCCTATCGGCTTCGGCATCAAATCGCTGCGCGACCGGTGTCGGCACTGAAGCAGTGGGTGCGTTCATCGCAGCTCCTCGAGCATCGTCATCGAACCCGTCGGGCATTCCTTGACGCACAGGCCGCAGCCCTTGCAGTAGTCGGTGAGCACGGTGTAGCCGTCGCCCGCGCGCTGCACCGCCAGGTCGGGGCAGTAGATGACGCAGTTGTCGCAATGCGTGCAGGTGCCGCAGGAGAAGCAGCGCGCCGCCTCGGCCAGCGCCTGCTCGATGTCCAGGCCGAACTGCACCTCGCCGCCGTGGGCCAGGCGTTGCGCCCGGGCCAGGTGTCGATCGGCGGCGCGCGGCTGTGTCGGGTGGTAGTGCAGGTTGATCGCTGCCAGCTCGACCAGCGGTGGTGCCTCGGACTGCGCGGTGCTGGCGCCAACGCCAGCGCGTGCATTCAGTTGCCGCTCGATGTCCAGCGCCGCGCGCTCGCCCATGCCGATGGCTTCCGAGACAAAGCGTGCCGTGCTCGTCAGGTCGCCGCCGGCCCACACGCCCGTGGCGCCGGTGGCGCCGGATGCATCGATGGGCAGCAGCAGGCCGGCGCAGTCGACGGTGCCGGCCAGCGGCGCCAATTCAGGGTCTTGGCCGATCGAGCTGACGATGGCATCGGCCTCGAGCCTGAAGTCCGTGCCGGCCAGCGGCACCAGCGTGAACTGACCCTTCTGCGCGCCAGCGGTGAAGCGCACGCGCACGCAGTCCAGGCGAAGGCCGGCAACCGACTCGCTGACGCCGCGCAGCATGGCCGCATCGGCCAGCGCGATGCCTTCCTCACGCGCTTCGGCGACCTCTTCGCGCTGCGCCGGCAGGTCGGCCTCGGCTTCGAGCGCCAGGATCGTGACCTCGTGCCCGGCGCGGCGTGCGCTGCGCGCCACATCGAGCGCCGCACTGCCGCCACCGACCACCACCACCCGTGGTCCGAGCGCTGGCGGCGTGCCGCGGCTGGCGCGGGCCAGGTAATCGGCACCGTCCACCACCCAGGGGCGGGCGTAGTCGAGCTGGGGCAGGCGCTTCTGGCGCTGTGCGCCATAAGCCAGGTAGACCGCGTCGAAGCCGGCGCGCAATTCGGCCAGGGCCATCGGCGTGTCCGTCGCCTGGCCACAGCGCACCTCGATGCCCAGCGCCACGATGCGCGCGATCTCGGCGTCGAGCACCTCGCGTGCCAGGCGGTAGGCGGGAATGCCGTAGCGCATCAGCCCGCCGAGTTGCGGCTGGGCCTCGAACAGCGTGACGGCGAAGCCGCGCCGGCGCAACTGGTAGGCCGCCGACAGGCCGGAAGGCCCGCCACCGACCACGGCGATGCGTTCGCTGCGCTCCACCGCGGCGGCGGCATGCGCCCAGCCGCGTTCGAGCGCCATGTCGCCGACGCAGCGCTCGAGCTTGCAGATCGACAGCGACTCGTCATAGCCGACGCGGTTGCAGGCGCTTTCGCAGGGGTGGTGGCAGATGCGGCCGATGACGGCGGGCAGGGGGTTGTGGCGCGACAGCGTCAGCCAGGCGGCATGGAAGTCGCGTGCGCGCGCCTGGCCGATCCATTCGGCGATGTCGCCGTGCACCGGGCATGCGGCATGGCAAGGCGAGGGCGCATGCCGATGCTGCGCCAGCGCCGCGCGCCAGGTGCCGGTCTTGATGGCTGCGGTGCTGCCGGTTGTCCAGATGGTCTGGATCGGCATGGGCAAGGGCGCATTCATGCCGCCACCCCGCGCAGTTGTGCATCCACCTGGCGATAGCCTTCCTCGCAGGCGGCGATGTTCTCGCTCGTGCAGCTTGGGCGACTGCTCGCACCAGCGTGCGCGCCATCGCCTCGAGCGGCGGTGCCGCCAGCGGCGCGCGCCAGCGCGCCCAGCAGGGCCGAGTTGACGATGCGCCCGAGGCCGTGGCGGCGCGCGATGGCCAGGCCGTCGACCGGGATCACGCGGTAGCCGGGCAGCACCGTGCGCGAAGTGTTCGCCGCGCTGCGCCGAATTGACGACGATCAGCGTGTCGGCGTGCGCCGTGGCCAGCAGCCGGCCTTCGAGCAGGCTGGCGTCGAAGCACAGGATGGCATCGGCGCGCTCGATGTCGCAGCGCAGCCGCACCGGCCGGTCGTCGACGCGCAGGCACGAACTCACCGGCGTGCCGCGGCGTGCGCCGCCGTAGCTGGCAAAGCACTGCACCTGGCGCCCCTGCGCGAAGAAGGCCATCGCCAGCAGGTTGCCTGCCGTCTGTGCGCCCTGGCCGCCACGGCCCTGGATGATGATCTGCAGCACGCCGCGTCTCCTGGTCGCGCACCCCGTGCGTGGGTGCTGGGGCCGCAATCTAGTCGTCGGGCTTGGAATTCGTCGAATTGATAGTCAGAATGCGGTGCATTCATCAAACGGATATCGATGAACTTCCGCCAACTCGATCTCAACCTGCTGCGCGTGCTGTGCGCGGTGCACCGCACGGGCTCGGTGACCGAGGCCGGGCGCCAGCTCGCGCTGTCGCAGCCGGCGACCAGCAACGCGCTGGCGCGCCTGCGGCGCAGCTTCGACGACGCGCTGTTCGTGCGCTCGCCCTCGGGCCTGCACCCCACACGCCTGGCCCAGCGCATCGTGCCGCTGGTGGCCGCGCACCTGCGCGATCTGGAGCTGGCGTTTTGCGCCAGCAAGAGCTTCGACCCCGCCACCGGCGGTGTGCACTGGCGGCTGTCGCTGTCGGACCTGGGCGAGATGATGTTCCTGCCGCCGCTGGCCAGCGCCTTGCGCAACGAGTCGCCACACAGCCGCTTGTCGAACGTGTCGGTCGACGCGGCGCGCGTGAGCGCGGCGCTCGAGGCGCGCGACATCGACCTGGCCATCGGCATCCTGCAGCCCGAACATGCCGCCATCGCCAGCGAGTCGCTGTTCCACGAGCACTTCGTGGCCATCACCGGCAGCCACTGGCGGCCCGCAGTCGGGCGCAGCGGCAAGGGCTTGAGCACGCAGCAGCTGGCACACGCCTGCCTGGCGGTGGCGGCGCCGACGGCGACCTTCCATGGCAGCGTCGAACTGATGCTCACCCGCCTCAAGCTGAATGAACGTGCCGTGGTGCGCGCGCGCCACTACGGCGCCTTGCCCGACCTGGTCAGCTGCACCGACCTCATGGCCATCGTGCCGCAGATGTTCGCCAGCTCGCTGGCGCCGCGCTATGACGTGCGCGTGTGGGAGCTGCCGGGCCACGGGCCGCACTACAACGTGCGCATGGTGTGGCATCAAAGTGCGTCGAACGACCCGGCGCATGCCTGGTTGCGCGAACGCGTGCGGCGATTGTTCGCGCGCCCGGGCCAACTCGCGCCTCCAGTGAAGGAGGCGCGTTCGAGTTGAGGCCGTCGCGCAGCGCAAGCGCCGGATTGCGCACAATTCACCCACTGCCCGCAGATCAGCCCACCGGATGCAAGCCACAAGACGCGCGTTCTGCCTCGCGGCCACCTCGGCCGCCGCCTTGCCCGCATCGGCGCTGCTGGGCTGCGCGAATTCGTCGCCATGGCCACCCGTGCCAGCGCAGTGGGTCGATGCCGCGATCGTTCCGGGCCTGCCGCATGTGCGCCAGTTTGCGGATGCATCCGCGCAGCTCGGTGCGGACCTGTGGGGCGTCGGCCCGGATTCGCGTTTCCGCGCCACCGATGCCGTGGCGGCGTCCGGCCCGCTGCGGGTGCTGGCGATCTCCGGCGGCGGCTCGAACGGCGCCTTCGCGGCCGGCGTGCTCGCCGGCTGGAGCGAGCTCGGCCCGCGGCCCGAGTTCGACATCGTCACCGGGGTCAGCGCCGGGGCGCTGGCTGCGCCCTATGCCTTCCTCGGGCCGCGCTTCGATGCCCAGTTGCGTGAGCTGTTCACCGGCCTGTCGTCGCGTGACCTGATGCAGGAGCGGCCGCGCCTGCTGGCGCTGTTCAGCGATTCGCTGGCATCGGCCGAGCCGTTGCGCCGTCTCATCAACCGGCATTTCGACGAGCGGCTGATGCAGGCCGTGGCGGGCGAACATCGCCGCGGACGGCGGCTGTTCATCGGCACCACGCATGTCTACGCCGGGCGCCTGGTGACGTGGGACATCGGTGCCATCGCGGCCAGCGGCCAGGCCAGTGCGCTCGGCCTGATACAGCGGCTGCTGCTGGCTTCGGCCGCGGTGCCGATCATGCTGCCGCCGGTCTACATCGAGGTCGAGGCCGGCGGCCGGCGCTGGCACGAGATGCATGTCGACGGCACCATGACGCGCCAGGTGTTCGTGTCCGCGCCGGGGCTCGACTGGTCGGCGGCGATGCGCGAGCACCGTCATCACGGGGCGCCGGAGTTCTACGTCATCCGCAACGGCCGCGCGAGCTCCGAGTACATGGTCATGCCGCCGCGGCTGGTGGCCCTGGGCGAGCACGCACTGCACCTGCTGGCGCAATCGCAGGGCATCGCCGATCTGTACGTGATCTATGTGCAGGCGCAGCGCGCCGGGGCGTCGTTTCGCGCGGCCTGGATCGCCGACGAGTTCGAGGCGCCCTGGGATCAGTGGTACGACCCGCAGTACGTGCAGGCCCTGTTCGCCCATGGCCGCGAGCAGGTGCTTCGCGGCCAGGTCTGGCGCTCGCTGCCGCCCGGCATCACCGCTGCAGCCCCCGCGCCGGCGCGTTGAGCCACCCTGGCCCGCTTGTTCGCGATCAAGCCGCGCCGCAGTGCGGCGGCGTAGACTGCGCCGCATGGGTCTTTCCCGCCGCCGCATGCGCTGGCTCTGCAGTTGGCTGATGCTGCCGTTGCTGTTCATGCAACTGGCCGCGGCGGCGCATGCCTGCGCGTCGGGCGTTGCACCGGCCGGCGAAGCCGTGGCCGCGATGCCCGATTGCCACGCCTCGCCCCTGTCCGCCGAGAATGCCGACCCGGCGCAACTCTGCCAGGCCCATTGCGCCCAGGGCCACCAGGCCGTGGACGCGGCCCATGCGGGCGAGTGGACGCCCTGGCCCTTGCTCGTGTCCGTCATCGACTGGCGGCATGCGGCGCAGCACTGCCAGCCTGTGCAGCGCCGGCTGGCCGCTCCCTTGCTGGGCGGTGCACCACCCGGGTCACCCCCGATCTATCTGTCCTTGCTCGTCCTTCGCAATTAGAGTGGCCTTGGTGCAGGTCGGCGCCCCGGCGGGCGCCGCCGCGTGTCGCCGCCACCTGGACAACGTGATGAAGGACTGGACATGGACACCTCGATTTCGCGCCTTCGCGCCACCGCGTTGCCGCTGCTGCTACTGCTGTGCCTGCCGCTGGCGGCTGGCGCCGCACTAAGCTTCGACGACACCACGCTGCTGGCGCGCGAGCAGGCGCCGTCGCTGATGGCGCAGCGCAACGCCCTGGCTGGCGCGCAGGCACTGCAGCCGGCGGCGACGACGCTGCCCGACCCGCGCCTGATCGTCGGCGTGGACAACCTGCCGGTTAGCGGTGCCGAGAAGTTCAGCCTGACGCGCGACTTCATGACGATGCAGCGCATCGGCCTGATGCAGGAGGTGCCCAACCGCGCCAAGCGCGACGCACGTGCGGCCGGCGCCGAGGCCCGCGTGCAGCGCGAGCGTGCGCTGCTGGCGGCGGCGCAGTTGTCGGTGCAGCGCGACGCCGCGCTCGCGTGGCTGGGCGTGTACTTTGCCGAGCGACGCATCGCCCGGCTGAGCGAGCTGGAACGCGAGAACCGCGTGCTCGTCGAGACGCTCGACGCGCGCATCGGCTCCGGCCAGTCGATGCCAGCCGAACGCACGATGGCAAGGCAGGAGGCGCTGGCCCTGGCCGACCGCCGCGACGATGCGAAGCGCGATATCGCCAAGGCACGCGCCGCCTTGCGGCGCTGGGTCGGCGAACGCGCCGACGAAGCCCTGGCGGGCGAGCCGCCGGCGCTGGCGGTGCGGCCCCAGCAGTTGCGTGACGACATGCACCGCCATGCCGAGATCGCGCCGTTCCAGGCGATGCAGGCCGCGGCGCAGGCGGAGGTCGGCGAGGCCGATGCCGAACAGAGCGGCGACTGGGCCTGGGAGCTGGTCTACAGCCGCCGGCCGCAGTACAGCGACATGATGTCGATCCAGCTCAGCTTCGACCTGCCCTGGCAGGCCGGGCAGCGCCAGCAGCCGCAGGTGCTGGCGCGGCAGAAGGAGGTTTTGCGCATCGAGGCCGAGCGCGACGAAACCCTGCGCCGCCACCGCGAGGAGCTCGAAGCCCAACTGGCCGAGTTGCAGGCGCTGGATACGCAGCGCACGCGCCTCGACGGCAGCGGGCAGGCGCTGGCGGCCGAACGCGTGGTGCTGGCCCTGGCCAGCTATCAGGCCGGGCGCGGCAATCTGGGCGATGTGCTGATGGCGCGGCGCGAGGCGGTGGAAACGCAGCTGCGCCTGATCGACCTGGATGCGCAGCGCATGGCGCTGCGTGTGCGTCTCAACACCTTGATATCGGAGTGACGGCCATGGCAAGCACAAGCGCACGATGGGTTTCTGCCGCGTTGCTGCTGGGCCTGGGCGGCCTGGCCGGCTGGGGTTTCAGCACCTGGCGCCATGGCGCAGTCAAGCCGGCGAGCCGCACGCCGCCGCGCCGCCGGCGTCGGCCCCTGCGGGCGAGCGCAAGGTGCTCTACTGGTACGACCCGATGGTGCCGACCCAGCGTTTCGAGCAGCCCGGCAAGTCGCCCTTCATGGACATGCAGCTGGTGCCGCGTTATGCCGACGAAGGCGAGGCCGCCGCGGGCCCGGCCGGCACGCTGGCGGTGTCGACGCAGGCGCAGCAGGCGCTGGGCCTGCGCCTGGCGACGGTCGAGCGGCGCGCCGTCGGCGCGGGCGTCGAGGCCGTGGGCACGGTGATGCTCAACGATCGCGACGTCAGCATCGTGCAGGCGCGCGCCGCCGGCTTTGTCGAGCGTGTCCATGCGCACGCACCCGGCGACGTGGTGGCAGCCGGCGCGCCGCTGGTCGACGTGCTCAACCCTGAATGGCTGGGCGCGCAGCAGGAGTACCTGGCGGTCAGGGCCATCGGTGATGCCGCCTTGACGCAGGCCGCGCGCGCACGGCTGCAACTGCTGGGTATGCCGGCATCGTTGAT
>CAWJSR010000030.1:0-15357 GCA_963845515.1 uncultured delta proteobacterium | reverse complement strand
AACTGGCCGTCGCCGCGGTGCGCGAACGCACCCCGGTTCGCGTAGCCCTGCACGATGGGGAGGAAGGCTGTGCCGCCCGTGTCCTTGCGCGCGGCCGAGAGGACGTAGTCGAACCGATCGCCGCTCCGCGTGACCACCAGCTTGAAGACGTTCAGATCGGCGGCGTTCGAGCCCGGGCCCCAGGTGCAGGAGTCGTCGTCGCAGCTCGTCGCCGGCCACCAGGTGATCGAGTGGATGAGCCAGAGCATGCCCGCGACGCCGGAGTTGACGCCGAAGGCGAAGGAGTACGAGGCGGCCGCGAACTCGGACTTCCCGGTGGCCGTGATGGCGCGGCTGGTGAGCCCGGTCCGGAGCGCCGTGCCGGAGTCATCCGCCTCGGGAGCGGCGATCGCGAGCGTCTCGGAGGTGGGGAGTGCCTTCCGGTACTGATCGGCAGGGTCCTCGGCGGGCTGGCAGGCGGCCAGGGAGAGGGCGGCGGCGAGGATGGACGCGAGCTTCTTCATCGGTAGCCTCGGTGAAGGCGGCCGGTCGATTCCGGTCCGCTCGAGTAGATGGACACTGCGCCCACCCGGGAATGGAAAGGGTGACAGCAAGCGGGGGAGGAAAAAAGCCCAGCGGCCTCCGGCGTGTGACTCCGGTCACGATGTAGGTTCACGCGGGGGGACCCTGCTGTATGATGCGCCAGCGTGACGCTCAGCTTCGCCAAGTACCACGGCCTGGGAAACGACTTCGTCCTGGTGGACGGCTCCCTGATGGACGCCGCCCGTGCTCGTCGCATCTGCGACCGGCACCGGGGCGTCGGCGCCGACGGCGTGGTGACCATCCTGCCTCCGCGCACCCCGGGTGCCGTGGCGACGATGCACATCTACAACTCGGATGGCTCGGTCGCCGAGATGTGCGGCAACGCCGTCCGGTGCCTCGCGAAGCACCTCGCTGCGACCCGGGGCGCTCCGGACGCGCTGATCATCGACACCGGCGCGGGGCCGAAGCGCTGCGCGCTCCACCGCGGCGCGGGCGGCGACGTGGAGGCGGTCTCCGTGGAGATGGGGCCGGCGCGGGTCGAGGGGGAGCAGGACTTCGAGGTAGGGGGCGAGCGGCTCCACGGCGTCAGGGTGAACATGGGGAATCCGCACGTGGTCCTCTTCGACCTCCCGACGCGCGAGCGGGCCCGCGCGGTGGGGCCGGGGATCGAGGCGCTGGTCCCTGGCGGCGTCAACGTCGGCTTCGCGCGCCCGGGTGGCTCCGGCATCGATCTCGTCGTCTGGGAGCGTGGCGCGGGGCTCACCGACGCCTGCGGGACCGGGGCCTGCGCGGCCGCGGTCGCCGCCGTCCGGAGCGGCTCGGCGACGGCCGGACTGCCGATCGAGGTGCGGCTGCCGGGTGGGGCGCTCGTGGTCACGGTCGCCGCCGACCTGGTCGGCGTCACGATGCGCGGGGCGGCCGAGCACGTCTTCGACGGGACGGTGGACCTCTGATGGCGGCCGGGCGGATCCTCGCGGTCGACGACGAGCGCTTCTTCCGGGAGATCCTCGTGGAGATCCTGGCCGGCGCCGGACACCTCGTCCGGACGGTCGACTCCGGCGAGGCGGCGCTCGCCGCGCTCGCGGAGGAGAGCTTCGACGTGCTCGTCACGGACGTGGTCATGCCGGGGATCGACGGCGTCACGCTGGTCCGCGAGGCGAAGAAGCGCGACCCGGACATGGAGGCGATCGCCGTCACCGGCCACGAGGACGTCCGGCTGGCGGTGGGGGCGATGAAGGCCGGCTGCGCCGACTTCCTGACGAAGCCGGCCGATCGCGACGAGCTGCTGCAGGTGGTCGAGCGCGCCCTCTCCCGCGTCCGGCTCAAGCGCGAGCACTCGCAGCTGCTCAGCGAGAACCTCCAGTTCATCAAGGCCCAGACGCTCTTCCGCCAGGGGCTCCAGCTCATCGCGACGCTCGACCTCGAGCGGCTGCAGGACCTCTCGCTCCAGATCTTCGGGCGGGTGACCGACGCGCAGGGGGGCGCCCTCTGGATCGCCGACGACCGCGGGACCCTCCAGCTGCGCGGCTGGCGCGGGCTCGTCGAGCGCGAGGCGCTGCCGGCGGCCATCGATCCGCGCGACCCGGAGTGGGCGGAGCCCATGCGGGCGGCGCTGCCGTTCCAGCGCCCCGGCCAGCAGGAGGGCGAGGCCTTCTTCGCGCCGCTCGTGGCGGACGAGGAGCCGGTCGGGCTCGCGCTCGTGACCCATCGCGCGCGCGGCCGGTTCGGCCCCGAGGAGCACGCGGCCGCGGGCGCGGTCGCCGACTTCGCCGCCATCGGCGTGAAGAACGCTCGCCGGTTCCAGGCGCTGGAGAGGGTGGGGCTGCGCGACCGCGACAGCGGCGCGTACAACCTCGCCTACTTCGTCGACTACGCCGGGAAGGAGTTCTACAAGGCGCGCCGCTACGGCCGGGCCTTCTCGCTGGTCGTCCTCTCGGTCGACAACCTCGAGCAGATCCGCAAGGAGGCGGGGCGCGAGCTGCTGCGCCGCTCCGGACGCGACCTCGTCAACGCGGTCGGGCGCGTGGCGCGCGACGCCGACATCCTCGCGAAGGTCTCGGAGAGCGAGTACTACGTCCTGCTCCCGGAGACCGACTACTTCGGCGCGCTCATGTTCATCCGTCGCGCCAACGAGGAGATCCGCAAGGAGGAGTCGATCCGGCGGATCGAGGAGCGGTGCCCGCTCCTGCTCTCGATGGGGGCGGCCACCTTCCCGAAGGACGGGGAGGACTTCGACGAGCTGCTCCACTGGGCGCGCGCACGGGTCGGAGAGCAGCGCGGCTCGCTGCTCCGTAGGCTCCACCTCGGCGACGTCGATCCCGCGGCCTTCTGGGAGCTGTGCGACCTGCTCCTGTCGGAGCAGGCCCGCATCCCCGATTCGTCACCGTCGACGCGCCTCGACTTCGATCCGGAGTTCTTCGCCGCCGCGCAGCGCGAGGCGGCCCGCGAGGTGGCGCGGGACCCCCGCGCCCGCGGCCTGCTCTACGTGGGAGCGAGCGGGGGAGTGGCCGCGGCCGCGATCCGCGACGGCCTCCCGCCCGGCGAGGTGGCCGCGCGCTCGGGCGACGCGTCGATCCACGTCTACCTGCTCGGGCCGCGCGGCGAGGGCCGCCCCGCGGCGCCGCACCCGCTCATCACCGAGGTCTACCTCGACGGCGACAAGCGGATGGTCGGGCACGACTTCCTGCTCTTCATCTCGGAGCACTCCGCCTACGGGATCATCCAGCGCCCGGGAGAGCGGGTCTTCCACACGTCGGACGTCCCGCTCGTCGACGCGCTCGTCTCGAAGCTCCAGGCGCTCTACGACCTCCAGCCCATCTAGGCCCACCGCCCCCCTCCCATGCCGCCAGTTCGAAAGATACTCGTCGCCGACCCGGACCCGACCACGGCCCGCGTCCTCGCGCCGGCGCTGCGGCAGCGCGGCTACCAGGTCCACGCCGCGCGCGACGGCTCGCGGGCGCTGCAGGTGGCGATCCTCCGCTTCCCCGACCTGATCCTCTTCGACGAGCAGTGCGAGCTCCTCGACGCGCGCACGTTCGTCCGGATCCTGCGGACCAACCCGCGCACCGAGCGGATCCCGGTGATCCTCACCGGCGAGGCGATGGACGCGGACCGCTCGCGGCTGGGCAGCTACCTGAAGAAGCCCTTCAACCTCGACGAGGTGCTGGCGCGGATCGAGCAGGTCTTCCGGCGCGCGGAGGCCTCGCGCGCCGTCTCGGGGGACAACCGGGAGATCGAGGGGAACCTCGCGCAGATCCCGCTCGTCGACCTGCTGCAGATCCTGGCCGTCAACCGGAAGACCGGCCGGCTCTCGGTGGAGCGCGAGGGCGAGAAGGCGGAGATCGCGCTGAAGGAGGGGCGGGTCGTCGACGCGCAGATGGGGGCGGTGACCGGCGAGAAGGCGCTCTGGCGCCTGCTCACGCGGCGCGAGGGTCAGTTCGCCTTCATCCCGGGCGGCGCAGAGGTCGAGGCGCGCATCGAGCGGAAGGTCGAGGAGCTGGTCCTGGAGGGGCTCCGCCAGGCGGACGAGCTCGCCCGGCTGCTGCCCGACCTCCCTGTGGCGACCGACGTGCTCGAGCGGGCCGTGCACCCCTCGGAGCTGCCGCCCGGGCTCCACCCGGTCACCGAGGAGGTCGTGGCGAACCTCGAGACCCCGCGCTCGTTCGCGGAGCTGATCGATCGCTGCCACGGCTCCGACCTCGAGGCGATGCGCGCCGTGAAGGCCCTCCTGGACCACGGCTTCGTCCGTCAGCGCGCCGGCCAGGCCGTCCCCGCCGAGGCGGCGCCGCTCCTCGCGCCGCACGAGCTCCACGCCCTGCGCGCCCGGATCTCGCGCGGCAGGTCGAGCGGCACGCAGACGGTCGGGAAGGTGGTCGTCGCCGGTGGCGGGCCGCTCGCGCGCAGGGCCGCCCTGAGCCGGTTCTGCACCATCCCGGGCTTCGCCGTCGTGGAGAGCGCCGACGCGACCGGGTTCGGGACGGTCGGACGCCTCACCCTGGGTGACGGCGTGCGCGTGGACCTGGTCGGCCTCCCCGGCGAGCCCACGTACCTGCCGCTATGGCGCCCGTTCGCGGCGGGGGCCGTCGGGGCGCTGGTGCTGCTCCCTGCCGACGGGGTCGACCCGCTCCTGGTGGAGCTGGCGCGCACCCTCAAGCTCCCCGTGGTGGTCTGCGGACCGTCCGACGAGCGGACCCCTGAGCTGCTCCGGGCGGCGCCGGCCGGCTTCGCCTTCGAGGGGAGCGACCCAGCCGAGGGGCTGCGCGCGCTGCTGGCCGGCGCCGGCGCCCGGGCACGGGCCTATTAGGCGGGCAGCGCCTCGGCAGCGGCCAGGAGCTTCTCCAGCGCAGCGCGCTCGCGCTTCGGCGCCGACCCGACCAGCACCGCCACGAGCTGCGAGCGCCGGAAGGTCTTCAGCGCCACGCGCTGCACGTCGGCGGTCGTCACCGCCTCGACCCGCCGGCAGCGATCCTCGAACCGCTCGGGGCCGGCGACCACCTCGCCCGTGCCCCACCAGCCGACGAGGTCGGCGGCGCTGTCGAGCGAGAACTCGAGCTGGATCCGGTGGCGACGCTGCGCGCGGAGCAGCTCCTCCTCGGGCACCGGCTCGGCCCCGAGCTTGCCGAGGACGCTGAGGATCTCGGCGAGCGTGCGCCGCGCCTTGGACGGGTCGCAGGCGCCGTCGATGACGTGGAGCCCGGCGTCGGCGAAGGTGTCGATGCTGGAGTGGAGGGCGTAGGCGAGCCCGCGCCGCTCGACCACCTCGAATGGGAGGCGGGACGAGAGGCCGTCGTCGAGGATGCGGCGCAGGCAGAGGTGCACCGGGAAGTCGGGATCCCGCTCCGGCGGGCAGGGGAAGCAGAGCTCCAGCTCGATCTGGGCGTCGTCGTGGTCGATCCACTCGACCGCAGGGCAAGCGGGCCAGCGCGGCGGCGGCGCCTCGGTGGTGGGGCGCCCCTTCGGAAACCGGCCGAAGTGCTCTTCGACGAGCGCGTTCACCTCGGCCGGCCTGACGGGGCCGGCCACCGCGACGACCAGGTTGGCGCCGGTGTAGCAGCGCGCGTGGTGGTCGCGGAAGTCGCGCTCGCGCAGCCGCCGCACGCCGGTGCGTGTCCCGGCGATCTTGAAGCCGAGCGGGTGGCTCCGGAAGATGAGCCGCTTGGCGATGTTGTCGGGGTCGATGTCGCGCCCGTCGACGTCCACCTCGTCGAGGATCTCGGCGAGGATCACCTGGCGCTCGATCCCGATCTCGCGGAGCAGCGGGCGGCGGAGGAGATCGCCCAGGATGGCGAGCCCGGTGCCGACGCTGTCCGGGTGGATCGGCGTGAAGTAGCAGCCGTGGTCGCGCGCGGTGAGGCCGTTGAGGCTCCCGCCGACCCCCTCCACCAGCGCGTTGAGCGCGTTGCTGTCGGGGTAGCCCTCCGAGCCCCGGAAGAAGAGGTGCTCGAGGAAGTGCGAGACGCCGTTCACCGCCCGCAGCTCGTGGCGGGAGCCGGCGCGGACGTAGACCGCGATCATCGCGGTCCGGAGCGCCGGGGCGGGGACCGTGAGGATGCGGACTCCGTTCGGTAGCCGCGCGCGCTCCGCGTCTCCGAAGCCGACTGCGCTCATGTCCGGGGCGCCGGCGGTCCCGACGGAAAGTGCAGGGTGAAGACGGTGCCGCGTCCTGGGCTGCTCTCGCATTGGATGGTCCCGCCGTGCTCGGCTACGACCCGGCGCGCGTAAGCGAGTCCGAGGCCAGTGCCGCGCTCCTTGGTCGTGTAGAAGGGCTCGAAGACGCGGGCCAGCACCTCGGGGGGCATCCCCCCGCCCGTGTCAGCCACGATGAGGTCCGCCCCCCCGTTGGCCTGCCGCGTCCGGACCGTGAGCGTCCCGCCCCCGGGCATCGCCTCCCGGCTGTTCCGGACCAGGTTGTGTACCACCGCGCGGAGCTGGGCCTCGTCGCCGTTCACCGGCGCGAGCCCCGGCGCGAGGTCGCGGACCACCGCCACCTTCGCCGCGGCGAGCTCCGGACCGAGGAAGTCGAGGAGGCTCCCCACCAGCTCGTCGAGGTCGAGCGCCGACGGGCGAGGCGCGCGGGAGGCGCGCGAACTTGAGGTACTCCTCGGCGACCCCCTCGAGGCGGTCCGCCTCGCGCGAGATCGCCGCCACGAGCTGCTGCGCCTCGCGAGGAGGGGGGAGAGACGTGCCAGCTCCTCGGAGAGGAGCTCGGCGTTGAGCCCGATCGCGTTGAGCGGGTTGCGGATCTCGTGGGTGATCTGGGCCGAGATCCGGCCGACGGCGGCGAGCCGCTCCGCGTTGCGCAGCTCCCGCTGCTGCCGGTCGAGCGACGCGGCCATGGCGTTGAACTCGCGCGCGAGGACCCCCAGCTCGTCAGTCCCCCGCACCTCCACCTCGCGCGACAGGTCCCCGGCGGCGACCGCCTTGACCCCTTCGGTGAGCCGCTGGATCGGCGCCAGCAGCCGCTGCGAGACGAGCGCGGCCCCCACGCCGATGGCGAGGGCCACGAGGGACCAGAGGGCGATCAGCGCCACGGTCCGCGCCTCGGCCCGCTCCGCCGCCACGAACCGGTCGCCCACCCGGCTCTCCAGCGCAGCGCGCAGGAGCTTCGCGTCGAGCGAGAGCCCCTTCTCCAGCGTGCGGACGCTCTGGATCCGCGCGTCCACCTCCGCCGCGGCGGCGCCGCCCTCCAGGGCATCGAAGAGGGCGCCGGCGGCGCGGTCGTACTCGGACCAGCGCGAGGCCAGGCCGCCCAGCCGGGCGGCGACGTCGTCGAGGAAGCGCGCGTCCTCGTCCCCCGCGAGCGGCCTGGCCTCGCGCACGAAGCGGTGCCCCTCCTCGATCTTCTCCTTCACCAGGGCGGGGAACTGCGCGCGCACCACCGGGAGCCAGGCCCTGCGCGCGCGCGGGTCGAGGGCGCGCGCCTCGAGCGCGCGGGGAGTCGCCCACTCCTTGATCTCGAGCTGCGCCGCGACCCGGGTAAGCGGGAGGTAGCCGCCGGACAGCAGCCGGAGCTCGCGGCCGAGGTCGTGCAGCCGCAGCGCGCCAAAGGCGGCCACCGCCCCGAAAGCTCCCAGGGCGACGGCGAAGGTGAGGAAGATGCGTGTGGCTAGGCGACGCAGCACGGACGCCGTGGAACATAGCACCGCTTCACAAGGCGACCATCCTGGGATAGCCATGGAGACCCCCGTCCCCGGAGTCTTCGCCGCATGGACAACCTCCTACCCGTCGTCACCCTCGCCGCGGCCGTCGCCGCGGTCGGCTTCTTCCTCGCCATGCGCGGTGCGCGTGCAGCGCTCGCCGCCCGCACGGAGGACGTCCGGCGGCTCGAGGCCGACCTCGAGGGGGCGCGCAAGTCGGAGCGCGAGGCCCGCGCCGAGGCGAAGGAGCGGCGCGAGGAGGCGGCGGGGCTGCGCGCCGAGCTGGCGTCCACGAAGAAGCGCGCCTTCGACCAGCAGGAGACCGCCAAGCGGCTGGGCGGTGCCCAGGCGGTCCGGGAGGAGCTCGACAAGGTGAGCTCCCGGCTCGCGGAGGCCAGGGCCGAGGCCGACCACCAGTCGGAGCGGGTCCGGGCCGCCGAGAAGGAGCTGGAGAAGGCCAAGGAGCAGGTGGAGCGGCTGCGCGTCGCGGCCGAGCAGCGCCAGCAGGCTCCGGCGGCGCCCCCTCCTGCGCCGAGGGCCGAGCCGAGCCCCGATGCCGAGGCGGTCCGCGCCGCGAACGAGCGCGCCGACAAGGCGGAGGCCAAGGCGCTGGAGGCGCGCCGGAAGGTGGCCGAGCTGGAGGCCGAGGCGAAGAAGGGCAAGGGGCGGCTCGAGACCGAGCGGCGCGTGTTCATGGTGCAGAAGGGCGAGCTCGAGCTCGCGAGCGATCGGTACACGGAGCTGCGCCGCCGCTACGAAGGGCTGCGCCGCGACCACGACGAGCTGCTCGACGCCGTCCGCCAGGCCGCGCGCGAGGACCGCAGGGCCGCCGAGGCCGCCGCGGCGAAGCCGTCCGCGAAGCCGGCGAACCGGCGCCGCAACCGGCGGTCGATCCCCGCTCTCCCGCCACCGAGGGCGAGGGCGAGGGATGATCACGGCCTGACGGCGCGCAGGCTCGAGCCGAGGTCGGGCGCGTGACGACGCAGCAGCGCAGGCGTACAGTTTCGTACGCCGAGCAGCGCACGGAGGAGCCCGCCCGAGATCGGCCGAGGATGCGCGCCGGCCAGCGCCGCCCTATGCATTGGCCAGGAGCTTGTACAGTGGCGCCAGGTCCCTGAAGACCCCCAGCAGGTCGCCGAGCGAGAGGCTCCGTGCCTCCTCGCGCGTGAGCGCCACGCCGACGTCCAGGTCCGAGCGGCCAGGGCCGATCGCCTCGCTCAGCTCCTGCCAGAAGGCGACCGAGTGCGCCGGCGCCAGCTCCGGCAGCTCCTCGAAGTTCCAGCCTGCGTAGGCTCGAAGCTTCCGGAACGGCTTTCCTTTACGGGAGAGGTTTCCCGCCTCCCGCGCCAGCACCTCGTGCATCGCGAGCCGCCTCGGGGACTCCCCGCGCAGCCCGACGCGCGCGTGGAGGTGTTCGCGCGTCATGACCACAGCGAGGAACGGCAGCCCGCGATAGCCCTTGGCGGAGTCGCAGAACACGACCAGGGCCTCCTCGGGCGGCTGCCCCTTCCGGTTGGCGGCCTTGCCGTCGTGCGCGTGCAGGTCCCTGCCGGCGATGCGCGTGAGCCCCGGCAGGCAGTCGGCCGCGATCCGGCGCAGCTTCGGCAGCAGCTCGGCCTCGATCGCCGCCGCCCGAGCTGGCGGATCGTCGATCTCGAAGAGCTCGAAGTCGGCCGGACCGAAGCCGAGGCAGGCCATCGCGGAGTCTCCACGGGGGGAAAGGCAGGGAGTCTAGACGGCGTGCCCCGATTTGGGAACAACGCGGGAGGCAGCAGTGTCCGCGCGTGTGGTACCTTTCTGCAGCCATGCAGAAGGCGCAGCGGCTCCTCGATCTCGCCGCGTTCCTGCTCCGTGCGGCGGAGCCGGTCTCCTGGCGCGAGATCCAGGAGCAATTCCCAGAGGACTACGGCAGGTCCAGCGGCGAGGCCGCCATCCGCAAGTTCGAGCGCGACAAGGCGGAGCTGCTCGAGCTCGGGATCCCGATCCGTTACGCCGCCGGGGACGAGGATCTCCCGGCCGGCTACCTGATCGACAAGGACGAGTTCTACCTCCCCGACCTGAAGCTCCCGCCGGAGGACCTGGCGCTGCTCTACCTCGCGGGCTCGGCGGCGCTCGCGAAGGGGAGCTTCCCCTACGTGCGTGACCTCGCGCACGCGCTCAACAAGCTCTCCTTCGCCGCCCGCGCCCCGGGTGCCGAGGCCGCTGCGAGCGTCGGGCGAAGGCTCTCGGCGCAGGACGACGGCGAGACGGAGGGCGAGGCGAGCGAGGACGAGCGCGGGATCGGCGCGCGGCTGGAGGATCTCTCTCGCGCGGTCGCGCACAGGAAGCGCGTCCACGTCGCCTACGAGGGGGCGGAGCGGCGCACCAGGACGGAGCGAGACGTCGATCCCTACGGGCTCTACCAGAAGGCCGGAGCCTGGTACGTCGTCGGCTGGTGCCACCTGCGCAAGGCGATCCGGACCTTCTCGCTCGGCCGCATCCGGTCGCTCACGGTGAACGGCACCGCGCCGCGCAGCGCCGACTTCTCCGCGCGCAAGGACTTCCGGCTCGCGGACTACGCCACCCAGGAGGCGTGGGAGTTCTCGGTCCACCCGCCGCAGCGCTGCCGGGTCCGGCTGGACGCCCCGCTCGCGCCGGAGCTCGTGGCGTCGTTCGGTCCGCGCGCGCGCATCAAGGAGGACGCCTCCGGCGCCGTCGTGGAGCTGGACGCCACCAACGGCGAGGCGCTCGTCCGCCACGTGCTCGCGCTCGGCGACCGGGCGGAGCTCCTTGGCCCGAAGCCGCTCCGCGACCAGGCCAGGGCCATCCTGCGCGCGCTCGCGAAGGGGCTGTCATGAGCCCCGCCAGGCCCGGCCCTCGCACCCGGCGCCCGGCGCAGCCTCGCGTGAAGGCGGCGCGGGAGGCGCGCGCCGATCCTCGCGACAGGCTCCGCAGGGTCCTCTTCCTGGTGCCGTACGCGGTCCAGCACCCCGGGATCCCCGTCCGCGAGCTGGCCCGCAAGTGCGGCATCTCGGAGTCGGAGCTGCTCGACGACCTGGAGTTCCTCCTGGGAGTGGGCGCGCCGCCGTTCGCGCCCGACGACTTCCTGGACCTCTACGTGGAGGGCGACCGCGTCTACGTCGCGCTCCACCAGAGCTTCACGCGCCCGCCGCGCTTCACGGAGAGCGAGGCGGCGGCGCTGGCCGCGGCGGCGCAGGGGCTGGGAGGCGAGGGGCGCGAGCGCGTGGTGAGGGCGCTGCGCGAATGCGTCCCTCGCGACCGGCGCGCCAGCTTCGACGAGCTGGTCGGACGCATCTACGCCGGCTCGCCGCCGGCGCGGGACTCGATCCTGGGGAAGCTTCAGCGGGCGATCGCCGAGCGGCGCGTGGTGCGGCTCGAGCACCAGTCCTACGGACAGCCCGCCGCCCGCGAGCGCGTCGTCCACCCGTGGACGCTCGCGCAGCGGCTTGGCCACTGGTACCTGTACGGCCACGACGAGGAGCGTGGGAAGGCGGTCGCCTTCCGCCTGGACCGCATCCGCGAGTGCTCGATCGGCGACGCACGCTTCGACCCACCGGCGGAGGCCGACCTGGCCCGCGCCAGGCTCTTCTCGCGGGCTGGCGGCGAGCCCATCCGGATCCGGCTCGCGCCGCGCGCCGCCGACTGGGCGCTCGCCCGCCCGGGCGCCCTCCGGGTGGTGAAGCGCGACCGGGATGGTGCCGTCGTCGAGGTGGCAGGCGTCTCCGAGGAGTGGGCGACCCGCTTCGCGCTCTCCTTCGGGGGGAGGCCGAGGTGGTGGCGCCGGCGGGAGCGAGGCGCCACTACACCGAGGCCGTTCGCCTCACGCTGGCGAGGTACACCTGACCTCCCGGGGGCTGATCCACCCACCCTGGGTGGCCGCTAACCGATCGGCGCGCCCAATGATCCCGAGGACTTGGGCTCGGCACGATCCGCGCATTCATGGGCTTCCGGACGGAGACGGGAGCCTGGCATGGCGCGAGTTCTCATCGTAGACGACACCGAGATCGTGCGGGCCGCGATCACGCGCGCGGTGCGCGAGCTGGGTCACGTCGCGGTGACGTTCTCGGACGTGGCCGAGGCGCTGGCGCTCGCGCAGAAGAACCCTCCCGACCTCGCGCTGCTCGACTTCCAGATGCCGCTCGTCAACGGCGCGACCTTCTTCGCGGAGCTGCGGGAGGCGCTTGGCGACCGCTGCCCGAAGATCATCATGGTCTCGGCGGCGCCGCGCGAGGAGATCGAGGCTGCGCTCGACCCGGACTGCGTCCCGGTCGCCTTCGTCAAGAAGCCCTTCACGCTCGAGGAGCTCGAGCGCACGGTCGGCGCCGCGCTGGGCTCCGTCGCCGTTCACTGACCCGGAGCGTCCGGGCGCGCAGACGCCTCGCGGGGTTGGTCACCTCTCCGCCGCAGGGGAGAGGGAGGGGGCGGCTACCGCGCGCTCCTGCCGCCCTTCCTCTTCACGGCCTTCTTCTTCGGTCGCAGTCTTCTTCGCAGCCTTCTTCGCGATCGGCTTCGCGGCTGGCCTCGCCTTTCGGGCCGTGCTCTTCGTCTTCCCCTTCGCGGCACCCCTGGCGGCCTCGCCCGTCCGCGTCCACTCGAGGAGCAGGTCGGCGACCGCCGCCATGTCCTTGTCCCCGCGGCCGGCGCGGGCCGCGCTCGCGAAGAGCCGCCGGACGGCCCCGCTCACGGGCATCGACGCCCCCTGGTCGGCGGCCGACTCCTGGGCGAGCCGCAGGTCCTTCTCGGCCAGCGACAGCGCGAAGCGCGGGGCGAAGTCGTCGTTGATGATCTGCTCGCCCTTCATGAGGTAGAGGGGCGAGTGGAAGCCGGAGGCCTGGAGCACCTCGATGAAGCGGCCCAGCGGAACGCCGCCGGTGGCCGCGAGCGCGAGCGACTCGCCGAACGCCGCCATCATCGCGCCGCCGACCGCGTTGACGCAGACCTTCAGCAGCGCGGCCTGGACCGGATCATCCATCTCGAAGATGCGGGCGGAGACTGCGTGGAGGGCAGGGTGAGCGCGCTCGCGCGCCTCGCGCGGACCGCCCGCGACGACGACGAGCTGCGCCTTCTCCGCCGCGGCCCGGGAGCCGAGGACCGGCGCCGCGACGAAGCGGGCGCCGCGCTTCGCGACGCGCTCGGCCACGGAGCGGGCGGCGCGGGTCCCCGAGGTGGACATGTCGACGAGCACGTCGCCCGGCTGGAGCCCGGCGAGGACGCCGTCGGGGCCATCCAGGATCGCGTCGAGCGCCCGCTCGTCGGAGACGCAGGTGATGACGAGGTCTCGCCCCTCGGCGCACTCGCGCGGGGACTTCGCCACGCGCGCCCCCTTGGCCGCGAAGGGCTTGCAGCGTTCGGCGGATCGGTTCCAGACCGTGATGCCCAGGCCGGTCTTGCGGATGTTGTTGGCCATCGCGAAGCCCATGGTCCCGAGGCCGAGGAAGCCGATCTGGATTGGCATCCGAAATACTTAGCCCACCTGTGGGCAGCGTTCCAGCGTCCTCGGGTGACCCGGGGTCGCAAGTGTGCTTGGACGCGGCGCCAAAAAGTGCGACGCTTCCTGTCCCCCGAGGCGCCTCGATGCGCAGCCCGGAGGGCTGCCCCAGGAGTGAGAAAGAGGATGGAACGACCGGACGTCATCGTGGTGGGCGCGGGTGTCAGCGGCCTCTCGTACGCCTTCAGGGCGGCGAAGGCCGGCCGGAAGGTGCTCGTGATCGAGCGCGAGGCCGCGCGGGTGGGGGGGTGCCTCCACTCCCACCGCCTCGCCGACGGCTACTGGTTCGAGCTGGGTGCGCACACCACGTACAACAGCTACGGCGGCTTCGTGGAGATGGCCGAGGCGACGGGGCTCGTCGGGAAGCTCCTCGAGCGGGGCCCTGCGCGCGGCCGGTTCGGGTTCGGTCGGGGCGGGAAGTGGCTCTGGCTCACCCCTCCCCGGATCCTCGCCCAGCTGAGCTGGCTCGAGGCGGCCATCTACCTCCCGGCCGGATACCTCGGCGGGAAGCAGGGGAAGACGGTCAGCGGCTGGCTCGGCGGGCTCGTCGGGCCGAAGAACTACCGGAGGATCCTCTCTCCCTTCCTGGCGGCGGTCCCGTCGCAGAGCGCCGACGCCTTCCCGGCGGAGGGGCCCGGCTCCCTCTTCAAGAAGCGGTCGCGGCGGGATGACCTCCCGCGCATCGTTCGGGCTCCAGGGCGGGCTCCAGTCACTCTGCGAGGCGCTGGCCGCGATCCCGGGCATCACCGTGCTGGGAGGCGTCGAAGCGCGCGGCGTCTTCCGCGCCGGGACGGGGTTCGCGGTCGAGCTCTCGGACGGCCGGACGATCGAGGCGGAAGGCTGCGCCGTGGCGACTCCCGCGCACGTGGCCGCGCCGCTGGTGGAGCGCGACTGGCCGAGGGTCGCCGCCGCCCTCCGGAGGATCGGGACGTCGCAGGTCGAGACCCTCGGCGTCGTCGTGCCGCTGGAGAAGACGAAGGTCCCCGAGGTCGCCTTCCTAGTCGCCGCCGACGACGTCTTCTACTCGGCGGTGACGCGCGACACCTTCCCGGACGCGCGGTGGCGCGCCTTCGCCTTCCACTTCAAGGGAGGGCTCGCGTCGCGCGAGGAGAAGCTCCGGCGCGCTGCCGACACGCTGGGCGTCGCCCAGGCCGACATCGCCGAGGCGGTGGAGGCACGCCGCACGCTCCCCGCTCCCAGGCTCGGGCACGCGGAGATCGTCGCGGAGCTCGACGGCGCGCTCGCGGCGGAGCGGCTGGCGCTGACCGGGAACTTCTTCGACGGGCTCGCGATCGAGGACTGCGTGCAGCGGTCGTTCTCGGAGTGGAAGCGCGTGACGGGGTAGCGCCTCCGCCCGGCCGGCGTCAGTGCGCCCGGCCGTCCCCAGCGCCGCCCTGCGTTCCCAGCAGGGCCGCGAGCCGCGCGGCGAGCTTCCTGGGGGTGACGGCCCCCGTCGGCGCGACGAAGATCGTGTCGTCACCCGCGATGGTGCCGAGCACGTGGTCGAGCCCGGCCCGGTCGATCGCGTGCGCGACCGCCGAGGCGCTCCCGGGGTGGGTGCGGATCACCGCGAGCGAGCCGTTCGCGGCCACCCCGGTGACGAGCCCGCGCAGCGGGGCGAGCGGGCCGGCCGACGGGTCGTCGGGGAGCTCGTAGAAGGCCCCGTCGCGGCGGGAGACCCGGCGTGCGCCGAGCCTGGCGAGGTCGCGCGAGAGCGTCGCCTGCGTGGCGGTGAAGCCCTCGTCGGAGAGGGCGGCGAGCAGCTCCTCCTGGGTCGAGACGCGGCGGCTGCGGAGGATGCGCGAGACGGCGTCGCGGCGGCGGTCGGCGGCGTTCATGACTGCACCAGGGAGCCGACGCCGCGGTCGGTGAAGAGCTCGGCGATGACCGTGTGGGGCTGGCGCCCGTCGAGGACGTGGACCCGCTCGACGCCGCCCGCGAGCGCCGCCTGGATCGAGGTGGCCTTCCACTTCATGCCGCCGGTGATCGCGCCGGTCTCGATCATCCGCTTCAGGTCGGCGCCCGTCAGCTGGCGGATGAGGTCGCCGTCGGGGGCCGACGCGAGGATCCCCGGGACGTCGGTGAGGTAGATGAGCTTCTTCGAGCCGAGCGCCACCGCGATCGCGGCGGCCACCTCGTCGGCGTTGATCGAGAGGCTCTCGCCGAGCGATACATGGTTGTAGCCGCTCGGCGCCGTTGGTCTTGCTCTGC
>CAWJSR010000029.1:225000-400213 GCA_963845515.1 uncultured delta proteobacterium | reverse complement strand
CTTGACGACGTCGTCGATGGCCTTGGGAGAGCCGACGCCTTCCATCAGTGTGTAGAAGGCCTCGTTGATCATGGGCATGAGGATGCGGTTGGAGAGATGAAGCCCTGGGAAGTCGTTGCACTGACGGGGATCTTGCCGAACTGCTTCGAGGAGGCCTCGACGGTGTTGTAGGTTTCCTGGACGCCACGACAGACTTGATGATCTCGACGAGCTGCATGACCGGGACGGGGTTCATGAAGTGCATGCCGATGACGAGCTCGGGGCGCTTCGTGGCGCCGGCGATCCGCGTGATGGGATTGACGATGTGTTCGACGCGAGGATCACGCCGGGCTTGCAGACCTCGTCGAGCTTCTTGAAGATCCCGAGCTTCAGATCTTCACGTCTCGTGGCCGCCTCGATGATCATGTTGGCTGCCTTCATGTCCTCGAGGTTGGTGCTTCTTGATCCGGCTGAGGATTTCCGTTTCTGGTCCGCCTTGATCTTGTCCTTGGTGATAAGGCCATCCAGATTCTTGGAAATCGTGTCGAATCCCTTGTTGACGTACTTGGTCCGGCCATGTTGTTCATGATGACATTGATGCCGCCCGGGAACGCAGCGACCTGACAGATGCCGTTGCCCATCGGCCAGCCCCAATGACACCGATTGTTCTGATCGCCATCTTCTGACCCTCCTATTCTGAATTTGTCATCCATGGTTCCAGCCCATCTGGGCACAGCGCCCGCGGCACAGTCCTCTCTCCAGGGGCCGGCCGCGAAACGGCGAATCTCCGCATCCGACGGTCCCGTCCCCGGCGGGAGAAGGTCTTCCCGCCCGGAACAGGGTTCACTGTGATGGTGGTGGAGCTCATGGGCTCCGGGGTGTTGTCCTGGCAGGTTGACGGGTTACACGGCTCTCGAGCACCATGGCCATGCCCTGGCCGCCGCCGATGCAGAGGGATGCGAGGCCGTACTGGTGGCCGCCCTTCTTCATCTGCATGGCGAGAGTATAGGTGATCCGGTAGCCCGCGCAGCCGATGGGGTGGCCGATGGAGATGCCGCTTCCGTTGAGATTGCACTTGTTGAGGTCGACGCCGAGCTCCTTGATGCAGCCCAGGGCCTGGACGGCGAAGGCCTCGTTGAGCTCGATCACGCCCATGTCCTTCATGCTGAGGTTGAGCTTCTTGAAGAGCTCCTGACCGCCGAGATGGGCCGAGACCGATGTAGGCGGAATCGAGGCCGTCCGAGGACGAGCCCTTGATCTTGGCCAGGGTTTGAGGCCCAGCCCTTTGGCCTTTCGGCGCTCATGACGACCACCGCGCCGGGCTGTCATTGATGCCCGAAGCGTTTCCGGGCGTGGGACGTTCCGGTTGCCGAAGACGGGGCAGCTTGGCCATCTTCGAGGCTCGTGTCCATGGGCCGCTCGTCCACCTTGAAGACCTTGGGATCGCCTTCCTCTGGGGGATCACGACGGGGACGATCTCATCGGCCACGGCGCCGCTGGCGTTGGCCGCGCGCGCCGGATCGCTCTCGTAGGCACTCGATCCTGCTTTCCCTTTAAATCTTTGGAACTTCGCTGCGATGTTCTCCGCCGTGAATCCCATGTGGTAGCCGTTGAAGATTTCCCAGAGGCCATCATGCACCATCAGATCCGTGATCTTGCCGAAGGGCATGATCATCCTGAAGCCCCAGCGGGCGTCGGCAAGGGCGTAGGGACGTTGCTCATGTTTTCCATGCCGCCTGCGACGACGATATCCGGCTCCCCCGTCTTGATCGACTGGGCGGCCAGGGCGATGGCCTTCATGCCGGAGGCGCAGACCTTATGGACCGTGACGGTTCGTCCCTCCGGAGACCCGCTAAATGGACGACTGCCTGCGGGGGTTTGGCCCTGATCGGCAGTGAGAACGTTGCCCATGATGACCTCGTCGAAATAAACGGGCTTCAGCCCGCCCTCGTCGTAGTCGCAGCAACTTCTGTTGATCTCCGTCATCTCGAGGTCCGCAAAGGGCTTGGGGCGGCAAGTCTTGATGTCTGCCGGAAGATGCGGGCCGCAGGCCTGCCCGTATAATCGCCTCCTTGATCACGTAGCCTGCCCATTTCCACGACGGATACGCCTTTCAGAGAACCGCCGAACTCGCCGACGGCCGTCCTCGCTCCGCTTACAACTGACATCTTTCATCCCGAACTCGATCTCCTTTCTGAAATATTCATCTGCTCCATCTGTTGTCGCATTAAAGAAAAGCTCGGAGGATCGAGGTTCAATCCGAGAATTCTATGAACTACACGGCGGAAAGACCGTAATCCCCCGCTCCCCGAGCCCAGCCCTCTCTCATTTTTCCACCTTTATGAACATCGCGTCGCCCTGGGCGTGGCCGGAGCAGATGCCGCAGACCCCGAGTCCGCCGCCACGGCGGCGAAGCCGTAACCCAGCGTCATCAGAATCCTTGCGCCCGTGGCGCCGATCGGGTGGCCGTAGGCGATGGCGCTGCCGTTGACGTTAACCTTCTTGAGCATTCCTCCTTGCTCATGCCGAGGACCGTGCGGGCGCTGATGATGGCCACTGCCGCGAAGGCCTCGTCGATCTCGATGAGCGCGAGAACAAGACGAAGCGCGCAGCAGAAGACGAAGGCATCCGTGTGGGCATAGCCGAGAAATCGCGGGCCGTGCCATGACCGGCGAGGCCGGTTTCCAGGGGCGCATCCAGCAGTGGCGAATGGGCCAACGCCGTTTCCGGCTGCTCGGCTGTGGCGCGGATCACAGCACTCGGCACCACTCGGCCGCATGGGCAAAACTCCAGCGGCTGAAGGGTGCGGTGCGCCAGTTGGCGAGAGACACGGTGCTGTGTTCAAAGCCGTGCGCCCTGGCAAAATCGGTGGTCATGGAAGCTCCTCCAGACGGGAGCGCCGCATGGCACTCCCGCTGGTCATTGTCGTCAGTTGAGTGTCGGACCGGCTTACTTCTGGCACTTCGGTCCAGATCTTCGTAGTAGAGCTGCTGCACTTCCGGCTCGCAGGTGATCAGGAACTTCGCCTGCTGCTTCGAATTCGGCCGGAACGACCAGTTCCGGCGCGTCCTTCATGTCCAGCCGGCATGAACTGCTCCGATCCCTTGATGCCGTTGGCATATTTGGCGAAGGCCGAGATCATCGCCGCGTTTTCCGGCTCCATGATGAAGTTCATGAACAGCTTGGCATTGTCGGCGTTCTTGGCGTCCTTCAGGATCGCGACGCTGTCCATGAAGAAGGGGAAGCCTTCCTTCGGATAGCCGAACTTGATGTCGGCGTTCTGGCAGCGCGCGAGCGCATGATGGCGCCGTTCCAGTAGTAGACGGCCGCATAGTCGCCGGCCGGCAGCTTCTCGGTGACGCTGTAGTCCATGGCCAGCCACTTCGGCTTCGCCTCGACCAGCTTGTCGCGCACCTTGCTGCAGCACGTCCTTGTCCGTCGGTGCACCAGTCGCCGCCGAAATACTTGATCGTGGCGAAGAGCACGTCGTTCATCTCCGGCGCGACATTGATCTTGCCGACCAGTTCGGCCGGCGGATCGAGGAAGATCGCCGAGGTGTTGATGTCGCCGCCGTAGACCTTGCTGTTGACGCCGATGCCGGTCAGACGCCCCACTGCCACGGCACCGTATAGTGACGGCCCGGATCCCAGGCGACGTCGACCCAGCGCGGATCGACATTCTTGAAGTTTTCCATCTGGTCGGGACGGGCTTCGAGCAGCAGGCCTTCCTTGACCCAGATCGGCACGTAGTTGGCCGAGGGCACGACGATGTCGAAGCCGTGGCCGCCGGCGCGCACCTTGGCCAGCGCCGTGTCGTTGGAATCGTAGTCGGTGATCGTCACCTTGACGTCGAACTGCTGTTCGAACTTCTTGATCAACTCGGGGTTGGTATAGTCGCCCCAGTTGTAGATGTTCGAGTTCGCCGGCGGCAGATGCCGCGCCCGCAAAGGCAAGCGTCGCGATCGCCGCAGTCGCGGTCGTCGTCATCCATTTCATGGTCATTCTTCCGTTCCTCTCTGTTGTTATGACGTCGAATTATTGTTGTTTTCGTCTGTTGACGAAGAAGAACGATGATCACCAGCACGTCGACAGGGCCAGGAAGACCGTGGCGATGGCGTTGATCTCGGGCGTCGTTTCACGCCGG
This sequence comes from uncultured delta proteobacterium, assembly GCA_963845515.1. GTDB lineage: Bacteria > Myxococcota > Myxococcia > Myxococcales > Anaeromyxobacteraceae > DATIVK01. The sequence goes on along the minus strand of CAWJSR010000029.1, from coordinate 396,091 downwards.
ATCTGCCCGAGCATGTAGGTGGGCAGGGTGTCCTGTCCGCCGGATTTGACGAATTCGGTGATCACCACGTCGTCGAGCGAAATGACGAAGGCCAGCATGAAACCGGCGATGATGGCTGGCCGCAGCAATGGGGGAGCGTCACGTGGCGAAACGCCCGCCACGGTGTGGCGTAGAGGTCAGCGGCCGCCCGCTTCCAGCGTCAGGTCCATCGCTCTCCAGCCGAGCCCGGATCGGCAGATAGGCGAAACGGAAGGCAAAAGGCGGTGTACGCGCTGCAATCAGGAAGCCGAGGCCGGAATAGCCGGTCCAGACCTTGATCCGGGAAAAGACGATCAACAACGCCACAGCGGTGACGATTTCCGGCACCATGATCGGCTGATTGATCAGCGTGTATTTGAAGGTCAGGCCGCGATAGGTGCGGGTCGCGTGTCGCCGAGGCCGCCATGGTGGCGACGATCGTCGCCAGCGTGGCGGCCCAGACCGCGATGATCAGCGAACAGCAGGACGAACGAGCCAAGAAAGACTAGACATAAACATGAAAGTGCCAGATTTGAGTCTGGTTCTATTAAACAATGTACTGGTGGTTGGCCAGGTGTTGATGGTTTGAGGGGACTTCATTGATCTCTGGCAATAGACTAGGGGTCAATGAGTCAGGCTCGGAAAAGGACTGAATCGGTGTAAATACGGCCTCTTCTTGATGCTTCAACAAAATATCTCTATTCTCGGTTTTACCGTCGTCGTAATCCTCGTCATTGTCGTCTTCGTCGTCATAATCGTATTGTTCACGTTCTCTACGCCATTTGGCACTGACGCTCTTGCCAGCGCCGATAGGCGGATTTTCCCCATAACCGCATTTTTCTGAACATGGTTTTGAAAAGTTCTTTAGCCAAAGATAACCAACGTCTTAGTAGTCGCATAAACCAAGGTAAAAATGAATGGGCATTTTTTTGAAACAGCAATACGTAATCTTAACCAATAAATGTCCAAGAAACATCGCCAAAAAAAAAAAAAAGCGTGATTTCCAAACGTTCTTACCCGATTCTTTATACATATAATTCTTATTCCTCTTGTTTCCGGCACCTCTTATGAGGTATTGAAGTTGTCTGATCGTTACCAAAATGTGCCCATAGTAAAGCTTCTGATTAAACCAGGTCTATGGCTTCAGAAAATAACGACAAAAGAGCCTGATCGTGACCAGCTTGAAGTAGCATCCTCAGCATTAAAGGCCGCACTATGATGATGGTTGATAAAGTAGAAGGATTACTTGAACGCCACAGAGAACTTGAACATATGATGGCATCGGAAGAAATTATTTCTGATCCTTCAAAAATGGAAAAGTTAGGAAAGGAGTACAATGGAATCAATAAAAATTTACCTGTACTCCGAAAATATCTTGAGACAGTCAAATCAATTCATGATGCTCAACAGATTATCAAAAGCGAATCTGATGCGGATCTTGTAGAACTTGCATTAGAAGAATATCATCAGTACGAGTCCGAATTACCTGACCTTGAACAGAAGGTAAAGCTTTTACTGGTTCCAAGAGATCCTAGGGATCTTAAGAATGCAGTACTGGAGATTCGTGCCGGTACAGGAGGAACTGAGGCAGGAATCTTTGCGGCTGATCTCTACAGAATGTACACTCATTTTATTGAAAATAAAGGATGGAGCATAGAGATCCTTAGTTCCTCTTTTGGTGATCTTGGCGCTGTCAAAGAGATCATCTTTATGGCCAAAGGTGATAACGTCTACGGAACACTTAAGTATGAATCAGGTGTTCATCGAGTTCAGAGAGTACCCCAAACTGAGGCACAAGGAAGAATTCATACATCAGCAGCTTCAGTTGCAGTATTTCCGGAGGCAGATGAATTTGAAGTTGATATTAACCCTAATGATTTGCGAATCGATCTATATTGTTCCAGCGGCCCTGGAGGGCAATCTGTAAATACGACATATTCTGCAGTCCGTATAGTTCATATACCATCGGGAATTGTTGTCACGTGTCAAGATGAAAAATCACAGATCAAGAACAAGGCCAAAGCACTCAAGGTACTTCAAACTCGTCTTTACGAAAAAAAAATTGCAGAAATTGAAGCTGAAGAATCCGCTGCCCGTAAAAGTATGGTCAGCACTGGAGACCGGAGTGCGAAGATCCGCACCTATAATTTTCCTCAGAACAGGGTGACCGACCATCGCATCAATTTAACCCTTTACAGCTTAGATGCCGTTATCAATGGTGATATAGACGATTTGATTGATGCACTTGCAATTGCCGACCTCGAGGAAAAAGTTAGCCAGTCCGGACTTTAATGAGAGCAGCTTCGATGAATACTGTAGAAGCACTCAAATACATTCAATCAAGATTGCACCCTACCATTGGCGGGCATTCGATTGGTCAATCTGAAACAATTCTGGAATTAATCTTGAAATGTTCCAGAACTGCTCTTTATCTTGACAATAAAATCATCTCATCAGATCTTCTTTCTGAAATCGATAGTATAATTGACCGGCGGCTTACCGGGGAACCGCTGCAATATATCTTAGGTAAAGTTTTCTTTTACTCAAGAGAGTTTACTGTATCACCAGAAGTCCTTATACCGCGCCCGGACACTGAGATTCTTGTCGAGCAAGTGCTCCTTCACGAAAAGAAAACAAACTGTTGCTTTGCCGATATCGGTACGGGTTCTGGTATTATTGCTTGTATACTTACAGAAAGTAATCCTGGATGGAAAGGTATTGGAGTAGATATTTCATACAAATCACTTCTGATCGCCAGACAAAATGTCCAAACTGGCGTAAATCTTCTTTGTAGTGACTTACTAAAGGCAATCAAAATGGACAAGCAATTCGATTTTATTGTAAGTAATCCTCCTTATATTTCAGAATCAGAGCTGGAGACGCTTGAACCACAAGTAAAAGATTTTGAACCCCGCAGGGCCTTGTCAGGCGGCAAAGATGGATTGGATTTCTACCGGTATCTTGCGAATGACACAAAATACTGGATCAAACCAGGGGGTTATATTTATTGTGAAATAGGATACAATCAGGAATATGAGGTAATGGAATTATTTTCAATCAACGACTGGGAAGATATTAGTTCTGTCAAGGATCTTGGTGGAAACTCCCGGGTAATCCGCGCTAAAAAAAAAGTATACTCTCTTCGTAGATGAGTTTGCGAAGTGAAGAAAAGTAAACCAAACTCATTGTATCAAGAGTTATACTCCGTAGCATGTTTCGCAAACTCAATACGGAGGAGTATAAAGCACTGTTTATGAATAAAAACGACCAATTACAATCACCACTTCCTGTATGGATGGCAAATTCACTTCCAGTAAAGGTGCTCTCGAAAGTATACTCCATTATTATCAAAAAACACAATGCACGATATTCTGAAAGCCCATCGATTTCTTATCGTATGCCTTTTCCAGTGATCAGTGTAGGTGGAATTCGTGCTGGAGGAACAGGAAAAACGCCATCAGCGTTACTGATTGGTGATATTCTAAGTAAACTTGACAAAGAAATTGTTTTTTTGTCAAGAGGATTCAGAAGGCCAAATAAAAATAATTTTATTGCAAAACCAGGCCAGGAAGTATCGTGGCAAGATGCCGGAGATGAGCCAGCAATGCTGCACAGTGCTATTCCTGAAAGCTGGCTTGGTATAGGTGCAAATCGCATCGAGAATGCTGAAATGATAAGTCGCATGGTAAGTAAAAAGGCAGTATTCATTCTTGATGATGGGTTTCAACACAGGAGAATTCAACGAAATCTGGACATTGTTTGTTTAGGCGGAACGGAACTTGATGACAGACTTTTACCATCTGGATATTTACGAGAGCCAGTCACAGCACTGTCTCGAGCCCATGTTGCATTTCTAATCGGAACAGAAGAAAATGTTTCCATGTTAAATGAATGTAAAAATAAAATTTTAAATAAAGTATCCCAACCTTGATATTTTTATTCTTCTACAGGAGATAATCGAATGGTCCAACTTAAAAAGTGGAGAGTTTTCTAAAACGTTACCTACTCGACATCCCATAGCGATCTGTGGTATTGCACGGCCAGAACGTTTTTTTAACTCTCTTCGGCAATCCGGTATTGTACCCTGCAAAGAAATAGCTTTTTCTGACCACCATCCTTTATCCATACGTGATTTTCGTCATTTCCACAAATTATATTCCAGTGGTATTGTTATGACTGAAAAGGACGCAATAAGAATTATTGAAATTAAATCACAAATTAGTGAAGAAATTTGGTATCTTAAGATAAGATTAATATTTCAAACTAATGCTGGTTTAAATAGTTTTAAAGAAAAATTATCATCCATCCTTTCATCATAGTTCAAATCGGGGGGCAATCATCATGCGCTTTATTTTGATATCACTTCTTTCGGTTCTCACCATAAGTCTTTTTGTAACTGATACATTTTCGCAATCGAACTCAACGACAAAACAATATGTTGCAGTCTCGAAAGCATTTGTTAATGTATACAAAGATCTTGATCCGGCACCAGATTGCAGCGCCTGCGGCCGGACGCGGCCCGGTTTGGGGCGGATCGTGGCCGTGGGTTGGTCTTGGCGGGCTTCACCGCGAGTGGCGGAATAGGCAGACGCGCACGGTTCAGGTCCGTGTGCCCGAAAGGGCGTGGGGGTTCAACTCCCCCCTCGCGCACCACCCCAAGGCGCCACAGCTCCCGGTTAGGTTTCCTGCCGGGCTTCGCCGGTTGGCGGGCCGGTTACCGGGGCTGGTTCAACGGGGCTCGCGGGCGACGACGAGGCCGGTCTCGTAGGCGAGCACCACGAGCTGGCGCGGTCTCGGGCCTCGAGCTTCATCAGCAGCCGGCCGATGTGCGTCTTGACGGTGGCCGGGCTGACGAACAGGTGCTCCGCGATCTCGGTGTTCGACAGTCCCTGACCGACGAGTCCGAGCACCTCGCGCTCCCGGTCGGTGAGTACGTCGAGCCGCGTCGACGCCGCGTGCAGGCCGACGGGCCGTCGTACGTAGGCCTCGATCAGGTGCCGGGTCACGCCGGGGGACAGCAGCGTGTCGCCGCCCGCGACGACCCGGATCCCGGCCAGCAGGTCGATCGGGCGGGTGGCCGCGAGCAGAAAGCCGCTAGCAACGACCGGCTCAAAGAAGAACAGAAAAAAAAAAAAAAAAAAAAAAAAAAAAAGGAATTGCTGCAGGGCCTGGGTCCATTGGAACAGGCTGGCGGCGAATTGCTTACGATCCAACACCCCGAAAACTCGCCGAAACGTGTCGTGCGATGGGATGCCATTGGGCAACTGCAGAAAGGTCTTGAGCCACGTGACTCGGCGCTTCCCAAATTCTTCGATGTCCGGCCAGTCCTCCGCTCCGCTCAGCACCGCCAAAATGGCAATCGCCAAAATATCGATCAACAAGTGATCGCACCGTCCCTGGACGCGTGGATCCTGCAAACCGCTGAAACACTCTTTCAACCCCGCCACAAAGCCTTCCGCATCGGCATCCATGCCAAACTCCTCCCAGAAATCCGGGCCGTGACCGGCTTCCACTGCCGAGGTGGTCACGGCTCAATTTCCGGAAGTTACCACAAATCAGGCACAGCAATACGTACTTAGTCAGTAGTAGATGCAAATACATATAAGCCGATGAATTGCGAGAGCTTCGGTCGGTCGGTAAACCAGAACCCCATGGCCGGCCTCTGGCCGCAAGTCATCCCAGGCGGACACGGAACGCCGCACGATCCAGACCGGCTGCCCAAGCCTCCGGGCACCCGTGGCACGGGAGAATTCGTAATCCTTGACGAGGCCGGACCTCGAGGCGCATCCATCAGGGCGATGATTGTCCAGCTTCGTCATCGCAGGCGACAGCTAGCTTTATCGCGTCCGGATCAGACTTCAGCTCTTTGGGGAGTTTGCCCATCAGCCTGCCGTGTGCACTGTAAAGTGGAATTCCCTTTATCTGTTCGACGTTGAGCCGAGTTCTACTCGCATACCTGGGGATGTCTTTCGCCCGTTCGCTCACTTGGGCTGAAATTGCGCGGCAGTTCTCCTTGGGAGTTGAGACGTCTAATCTACGCGAGCGGTGGTCAAGGGTCTTTCGTCCGACACATAGGTGATTGGCGGGGTTACTGACCACGCCGCCGTCCAGTATATTTCCTATTCATCGTCACCGGCGGGAAACCGGGTGGACAGAGCGCCACTGGCGCGGACATGGTCTGCGTGGATCTGGTAGACTTGGTATCGAGATGGAGGCGCCCTTGCGTACGTCCACGGCACCCAACGACAGGCGGACCTGCCCGGAATTGATCAGATCGAAATCATCAGCTCTTCCAAAGTGGCCTTGAGCGGAGTTGTGTCGTACATGTGCTGAGAGTGCTTCGGCGCCATCCGCGGCGAACGAAGGCGGTGGCATTCGGGGCGTGAAGAAGAACTGGACGCCGAACGTGGCGAACGACATTGCCGACATGTAAGTTCACGGTCGGCCGAAGTAGGTCGAGCCATGCCGCAGCGGGGGCCCGACATTTCTTGACACTCTCCGCGAAAAATTCACGCAGTCGCTCGATCCGCCGCTCAGGCGGGTTGCCGACGATCAGCGGCTGCGTTGATCGCCCCGATCGAGATGCCGACCACCCAGGTCGGCGCCACGCCAGCTTCGACCAGGCCTTCATAGACGCCGGCCGGCAGGCCCAAGCGCGCCACCGCCCTGTAGCAGCAGAATTTCGTGATCGAACTCTTTCGTGTTCCATGAAGCCGCACTCCCGTTGTGACCTCGAACCGTCGGCTGAATTAAGCTATTTGTCGAGCAGACAATCGGTGGCTACAGCGCCGCACTCGAAGCCACATTGAAGGCAGCGTTTTGCTACGCCTTACCGCGTAGCAATCTCAGGGATCACGAACATAGAACCATAATAACCCGACTTCGATGCTTAGCAGTAGAAAAGAGCGTAAATATGAGCCAGGTCCTGGCGAAATGAAGGGGCGGATAGATGCGCCCAAACATCGCCTTGATGGTCGTCGCCTGTTGGAGCGCGCCGTGCATGATTGCGGCGGCGCAGCCTCAGTGCATCGTCATCCGGGTACGGCGGACGCCCTTGGAAAAAATAACGCCATCCGACAAGTTGCTAAAGTCTTTGCGCGAGGCTATCGATAAGTGGGGAAGACGGACAACAATGTGACGGGACCAGTGACTGAGACGCCGCAGAGCCTACGCCCAACCCCTATTGGCGGAGCTCGATTAGCCCCCATCTGTTGCTGCCGCCCGACGTCGTAGGACTTTGCCCATACGATCGTTGGAAGGCGTCGTGTCACCGGTGGTTTGCACCTCCGGAGCTAGGGTTTGCTGGTGAAGCCGTAGCGAACACAGTGACGCCAAACAAACGGCGCCCCCGATCAGTGGCAGCGTAGGCAGTACTAGTTCCGCCGCGCGTGGACCTCCGCGCGACACCTGCGACACTTACCGGTGTCAAGGGGCGGCCGACCGTGGCCTGGGCGCTAGAGACGAGGCCATCGACGCCTGGAATCGAGTACCGCTGACCGAGTTCGAGGCAAAAGGCGCCGATGATCGCGGCCAGCAGAAGAAGTCCGAAGCCGGCGTCGACATGGCGATCGTGCTCCTTTTTTCACCTTGAAGATCTCGGGTAACTCATCGGCAATCGCGCTGAGCTCCAAGTTCTTTCGTGTCCTTCGGAACGTCCACGCTGAGGTATCGGAAGCAACCTCAGGTCGTCTTCCAGTCCGGACGTCGATGGTGTATTGCGGCGACCCCTTAACCTTGGTGCTGGTGATCACGTACCGGCAGGGATAGGGACGATCACCCTGGGCGATCCAGATCTGCCAGTCCACGTCGTCTGTCCTAAAAGCAAGGTGATCGGATTCAACGCCGCGGATCACGCCGCTTCCAAGGTCCTTGATTTCACGACCAAGGGTATGAGCTCATCATAAGGATTCGCCATCAGCAAAGTCGGCGGCCGGCACGGGCCTATCGAACTTTTTCTGCAATACGTCGACGAGTTCGACCACGGTGCCGGGCTCTTCGGCCTTGGCGAACAGGTTGGCGTTCTTGCCGAGCAGAGTCAGCGTTTTCCTGCCAAACACCATCTCGATATTGGCAATTCTGCCGGTGCGTGTTGCGTGGAACTTGTCAGGCCGATTGAGGGTCACTGTGCCTGAACTTGCCAGCCCTAATTTCTGGTCCTTCTCGGTGACGACCTCGAGCGTCGAGTTGTAGTCAAACGATATCGCCTGCTGCGCGGCGAGGTAATCGGACACGGTCGTAACAGTGCCTTCGCTTGCGCTTCATCGGCACGAGCCACCGACACGCTCGTCGTGCTCGTGATCGCCGCCACCGCAAGAGTGATAAATGATGTCTTTGCGTCTTCCGCGCATTCTTCCTACCTGCGCGTCGCATGAGCTCCTCCTACTGTTTGCTGGTCTGCAAGCGTCGCGCGGTTTTTTTGGCCGGGGCCAGCGATGGATATGGACCATAGCGCACGCTCGCAATGTGATATGCTGGGCAAGCGACCACATCGCTAGCACCCCCCGGTCTAGCCCTAGACGCGGCCGTCAAGTGCCGGGTTTCCTTCGGCACGCGCGCGAAAACGCGCTTCTGGCGTCCGATCCAAAATCAGCGGACGCCTTTTTTTTGGCTCACTATGTTCGCTCCTTCACGATTCTTCGGCGCGACAAGGCCCATATGGGGCTACGCCCACCACCCGTTGCGCGCCTCGGGGTCACTGAAGTGGCCGAATTCAGAACCAGCGAACGCAGGCGCCTCCACTCCATCGCGCACACCTGCGGGTTTGGCGGATGGTGGTCCTGGGCCACGCAGATACCATTAGGCTCGTACCCGACCCGCGCCGCATGCTGCGCGGACCTGCGTGATCATGCTGTCCGAACTGATGAAGCGGCACGGGGACAGAGCCTGAGCCGACGTTGCGGCGGCAAAGGCAATAGCAGCAACAGCGATCAATTGGACCATTGGTTTCCTCCCACGGTTGGGGATGTCTGGAGGCTATCGATAGCTGCTTTCGATGACATTTTTGGTGAGGCGGTTGGGAGTACTGGAAGTTCCATAGCCGCTTTGGCCTCATCGATCGAGGCGTACTTGCCCAGCTCCTTGTATCTAGCCTTCTGGGTGGAGGACAGCTCGCTGCCGGCATGATCCGGCACTCCTTGGTCGTATTGTTGACCATGCGTAAAACCCATCGGCTTGTGCGTTGATTGGCTGCGGGACAAGAGGACGAGGCGGCAACGATGAGATATTTTTTCATGTCGTTCTCCTCGACAACTTGCTTGCGTGATGCCCGAGACGGGCGTGCCAATATTTCGGCCGCGCTTCACTATCGAGTTGCAAAGGAAGTCGAAGCCGCAAGGCGAGCGCCTGGTCGGCTTCCTAGTTTTCAGTTGCCTGTGACCACTCCGCGGCCGACGTGGCGGCGGGCGGATGTCGTCCAGCGACGAAGCGGCGCGGGCGACATTGCCTGAGCGGAGGTTGCGACGGTAAACGCAAATGCAACAGCGATCAACCTGATCATTGTCACCTCCCGTATGAGCCTTCCAAGAATGACGTCCTGGAGGAGGAGTGTGCCCGTCTCGCCGATAGCCCTTCAGTATACCCCTTTCCGCGGTGTGCTGCTACGCGTAAACGAGTATAATTTTCTTGCTAGTTCGCGCCGCGCGCCAAGTGCCAATGCCCCGGTTCTGGCACTAAGCGATGGCGCATCCCCATCGCGGCTGAACGAACGCCCTTGGCAGAGCGGACATGCTCTGCGTGGCCTTGAGCGGGCATCACGTGCAATCATTTTAGGGGACACTGAATTCGGGGCATGAAGGAATTCTCCACGTCGCCGGTCTCGCCGGCGCGGTTCTGATGATCGCTGGTTCCGCCACCGCCGCCGATCTTGGACCGAGACCAGCTTACAACGCTCCGGCGGCCGTCGCGCCAGCGCTCGTCTTCTGGAGCGGGCCCTATGCGGGTCTTGTTTGCCGGATACGGCTGGGGCAGACCCGAAGCGACCGAACCCATGAGCGCCTGACTTGGTCCAATCTCGGCAGCAGCCCCTATTGATTCGACGCCGACGGGTTCTTCGGCGGCGGGACCCTAGGCTACAACTGGCAACCGGGCGCTTTGGTTTTCGGCCTTGAAGGTGAAGTCGGCTATCTCGGGTTCGACGGCTCGCGCATCGATCGATGGGTCGCCAACAACGGCATCTTGGACACGACCACCACGTTCAAGTCCGACTTCTATTTGGCGGTAACTGGGCCGGCTTGGGCTGAGCAATGAACAACATTCTCTTTTACGCCAAGGGCGGCGGCGCGCTTCTCGATGCCGAGGCGACGACCATCGATCCGTGCATTGCGCCGCCGGCAGGCTGCGGGCATCGGGAAGTGGAGCATGAGCGGTGACGAGACCATGTTCGGCTGGACTGTCGGCGGCGGCGTCGAATGGGCTTACTAGCCAACTGGACCGTCAAAGTACATGCCTATTTCGATTTCGGCACGCTCGACACTACCGGTCCCAGAGCTTCACCGAGCGCGAGAAGGAGTCGATCGACGTTACTGGTCTCTAAACCGTCAAGCCTGGCTGGAAATGACCGGTGGGGCGGGCCCTGATCGGGAATGACTGTCATCGAACCGACGCTGGGAAAATTGCTGGCACGTCATAAGCGGCTTGGCCACTTTTCAACCCGGACGCTACCGGCGACTTGGCACTCAAAATGCGAAGGGGCGCCGGCTCTAAGCCAGCGCCCTTTTGTGTTTTACGACTTGGCTTTGTCCTGCTGCTTCCACCATTTGAAGAAGCGACGCTGTTCTTTCTTCGTGGTGGCGTCGTGCTTATGGGATTTTGGGGACTTCTTATAGACGGTGGTCTTCTTGGTACCCTTCTTCGTCTTGACCACCTTGGTGGTCTCTTTTTCTTTCTTGAGCCCCCGCTTTTCCTTTTTCTCGGGCATGACGGCGGCGGCGGCCGCGGCTGCTGAGGCGGCCGAGGCATCTTGTGAGCTGCCGCAAGCATTCGTCGCGTCATTCCATGTCATGCTGGCCTTTTCGCAATCTGCGCGGGTCAGCGGCTGGGGCGCTTCGGCAGATGAGTTTTCGCTCGACGGAGCGGCCGGCGCCGCGGCCCTCGCCGGCATCTTGAGAGCTGCCGCAAACATTCGCCGAGTTCACATTCGACTTCATGCTGGCCTTCTCGCAGTCCGCGCGGGTGAGCGGCTGGAGGATCGGCGGCGAAGGCGTTCTGCTCGAAGGCAACAGCAAACACAAAGGCAAAGGCAAATGCGGGCGATCTCATGGCATTCTCAAAGCGTTGATGGTGGCTCTACGATATAGCGCACTCTGGTTACGGCTCACAGTGGGTCGTGAGTGGCGCCGGGCGCGCCGGGGCGCTAAGGAGGGAAGCGCTTGGGGATTCAAGCCGCGGGAGGCTTAGCGATGGGCTTTGTTAGACGGGGTGGGGCGCCGGTCCGGGCTTTGATCCTGGGCTTTTTCCTGATCCTGCCGGCTGTTACGCAAGCTGCCGACCCGGCAGTCGAGGTCGAGGTCGGCGCGGAGAAGCGGAGCTTCACGAGGGGAGAGCTGCTGGCGCGGCCCGACGCGGTCACCATCGAGGCGCCGAAGGAACGCACCTCCGGCGCGCCCATGACCTACCGCGCCGTGCCTGCCGCGGCGCTCCTTCTTGGGCCTGACCTTTCCGCCGGGAAGCGTGATCGAGGGCGGTGGCCATCGATGGCTTCGCCGCGCAGATCCCCCTCGTCGCGATGCTCAACACGGACCTGAGCAAATCGATGGCCGGGGTGGCAATCGAGCCCGAGGATCAACCTTGGCCCAAGGTGCGAGGGAAGGACTATACCGCCGGGCCGTTCTACGTCGGTGTGGACCAAGCCCGAGGCGTTGGGCATCCGCAGCGAATATTGGGAGCAATGCAACTGAGCCAGGAGACCAGCAGCAACAATGCCATCGCCACGTATTGCTGGGCTGACTTGTCGAGGCCAACGTTCGGCTCGGCTTCAAGCCCGACCTGCGCGACTACGGGATCGGCGCGCAGATCCTGCGAGATCTGGGCATCCGCCAGATGCGGCTCCTCACCAACAACCCGAAGAAGATCATCGGCCTCGAAGGGTACGGGCTCGAGGTGGTCGAGCGCGTCCCGATCGAGATGCCACCCACCGAGCGAAACCGGGCCTACCTGGTCACGAAGCGTGACAAGCTCGGCCACCTATTGACCCTCGCCTCGGCATCGCCGGAGCGGCGGGCCGCCAAGCCGGCGCGCGCGTCAGTCAAGCGCGCCGCACGGAGGAAGCCATGAACGTCTACGAGGGCTCGCTCGTCGCGACCGGGCTCAAGGTCGCCATCGTCGTCTCGCGGTTCAACTCGCTCCTCACCGAGCAGCTGCTCGCCGGGGCGGCGGACGCCTTCCGGCGCCACGGGGTGAAGGACGCGGACATCGACGTCTTCCGGTGCCCCGGCACCTTCGAGCTCCCGGCGCTCCTGCAGCGGGTGGCCGCGAGCGGCCGCTACGACGCCGCGGTGGCGCTCGGCGCCATCATCCGCGGCGGCACGCCTCACTTCGAGTACGTCGCGGCCGAGGCCACCAAGGGTGTCGCGCACGTCACGATGGAGGCTGACTGCGCCGTCTCGATGGGCATCCTCACCTGCGACACGATGGAGCAGGCCCTGGAGCGGGCCGGCGTGAAGGCTGGCAACAAGGGAGCGGAGGCGGCCGCCGCCGCCATCGAGCAGGCGAACGTCTTCCGCGAGGCGGCCAGGCTCCCCGCCGGGAAGCGGGCCTAGCGCCGTGACCGGGAAGCGGACCAAGGCGCGCGAGCGCGCCCTGCAGGCGCTGTACCAGATCGACGTCGCCGCGTCGGACATCGACGAGGCGCTCGCCCGGTTCTGGCGGAGCTTCGAGCCGGCGGAGCGCGAGGTCCAGGAGCTGGCGGAGCAGTTCGTCCGCGGCGTCCACCGCGAGCGGCGCGCGATCGACGAGCGGATCGAGGCGGCCTCCACCAACTGGCGGGTCGACCGCATGGCCCGCGTCGACAGGAACGCGCTCAGGCTCGCCGTCTTCGAGCTCCTCCACGGAGACGCCCCGGTGAAGGTCATCATCAACGAGGCGATCGAGCTCGGGAAGAAGTTCGGCTCGGAGAGCAGCGGTGCGTTCGTCAACGGCGTGCTCGACCGGATCGCCGGCGGGCTGCCGCCCGAGAGGTCGAGCGGGCGGTGACGAAGCTCCGCATAGAGGTGGTCGATCTCTCGCTGGCGGCGCTCGACGCGCTCGACGTGGACTCGCTCGCCGTCTTCGTCGGCCCGGAGCGTCCGCTCCAGGGGCTGGCAGGTTGGGTCGACTGGCGGCTCTGCGGTGTGCTCTCGCACGCGCTGCGCGATCGGTTCTACGGCGGCGGTGAGCGCGAGGCGCTGCTGCTCCCCTCCGCCGGCAGGGTCGGCGCCGCGCGCGTCTTCTTCTTCGGCCTCCCCGCGCTGCCGCTCGACGCGGATGGCTTCGCCGCCTTCGCGAGGACCGCGTGTGGCGCGCTGGCGAAGGCCGGCAGCACCTCCTTCGCCGCCTCGCTGCCGCCGCTCGATGGTCCAGGGCCACGGCTCTGGCTCGAGGCGAGCATGGAGCAGCCCGTCGGCAGGCAGGTGCTGCTCGGCGACGCTCCAGCCCTCCACCGCGACCTCGTCGCGGCACGCGACGCGCTCGGCTCCCGCGGCGCCAACGTGGAGATCGCCGCGGTGGAGGTGCGCGCGCGGAGCGTCGCCTTGCCGGTCGGGGTCTCCGTGGTACGATGACTCGCTGAGCCGGCCCGCCCGCCGCGGTCCTTCCTCGGGCACGGCGACCGCGCGGCATGGCCGATCAATCCCAGAGGCTTGCGGACTTCCTCTCCGAGGCGCAGGAATCGGTAGATTCCCTCGGCAAGGATCTCCTGCGCCTCGAGGGCGTGTCCGAGCCGGAGCCGGATCTCCTCAACGCGGTCTTCCGCGCCTCGCACACGCTCAAGGGGCTCGCCTCCATGTTCGGGGTCGAGCGCATGGCCCGGCTGGCGCATGCGCTCGAGGACGTCCTGGACGACCTGCGGATGGGGCGCCGCGCTGCCGATCGCGCGACGGTCGACCTCCTGCTGGAGACCCCCGAGGTCTTCACCAGGATCATGGCCGAGGAGGCCTCCGGGGCGCCTCCGCAGACCGGCGACGCCGCTGGAGAGCTCGTCCGTCGGCTGCGAGCGGCGGGCCCCGCTGCGCCCGCCGCTGCGGCGGACGCGCTGGACTCCGTGGGGCTGGGTCCCGAGGTCCGAGCCGTCCTGACCGAGTACGAGGAGCACCGGCTCCGCTCCAACGTGACGAAGGGGATCGCGATCCTCCGCGTCAAGGTGGCCTTCGAGCTCGCCTCGTTCGACCGCGAGCTCGCGTCGCTCTCCACGCGGCTGAAGCCCCTGGGAGAGGTCGTCTCGACGCTCCCGTCCCACGACGTCGCCGACCCTGAGGCCATCGGCTTCGACCTCCTCTTCGCGTCGCAGGAGCCCCTGGAGGTCGTCCGCCACGCGGTGGGGCCGGGGGGCTTCGTCGAGCCGGTCGGGCGGGCCCAGCCGCGGGACCGTCCCGGCGGGGCCGTGGCGCCGCCGCGGCCGCAGGCGCCGCCGCCCTCGGAATTCCTGATCGAGCCCGGCGGTCCCGCGCCGCGTCCGGCGGCGTCCTACTCGCCTTCGCCGCTGGCGGAGCCCGAGGTGGCGTCACTCCGCTCCGCATCGCAGGCGGTCCGCGTCGACATCCGGAAGCTGGACCGCCTGATGAACGTGGTCGGCGAGCTGGTGCTGGTGAAGTCGAGCCTCGCAGCGGTCGCCGAGCGGCTCAAGATCGAGGGCGGAGACCCGGTGCTCACGGCCGAGCTGCACCGCGCCAACAGGAGCCTGGAGCGGAAGCTCGCGGAGCTCCAGTCCGGCATCCTCGAGGTGCGGATGGTGCCGCTCGAGCAGGTGTTCGACAAGCTGGCGCGGATGGTCCGCAAGATCGCCCGCGAGGTGGGGAAGGAGATCGACCTCACGGTCTCCGGCGGCGACGTCGAGATCGACAAGCTGATCGTCGAGGAGCTCTCGGATCCGCTGATGCACCTCATCCGTAACGCCATCGATCACGCGGTGGAGCCGGTCGAGGTGCGGGAGCGCCTGGGCAAGCCTCGCGCGGGGCGCGTCACGCTCGCGGCGGCGCAGAAGGGGAACCACGTCGAGATCGTCGTCGAGGACGACGGCGCCGGGATCGACGAGGAGCGGATCCGCGAGGTGGCCGTGCAGCGCGGCCTGGCCGGCGCCGAGGCGGTCCGCGAGATGACGCGGCGCGAGGTGATGAACCTCATCTTCGTCCCGGGCTTCTCGACGGCGCGCCAGGTGACGTCGCTCTCGGGGCGCGGCGTCGGCATGGACGTCGTGAAGAACAACATCGCGAACCTCTCGGGGATCATCGAGCTCCACTCGGTGCGGGGACACGGGACGCGGTTCGAGATCACCCTCCCGACCACCCTCGCCATCGTGCGGGCGCTGGTGGTCGCGGTCGCCGGCAGGACCTACGCCGTCCCGCTCAACGGCGTCCTGGAGATCCTGCAGGTCGTCGCCGCCGAGGTGCGCACGCTCTCGAACCGTGAGGTCATCACCCTGCGCGGCGCGACGCTGCCGCTCGTCCGGCTCTCCTCGTTCTTCGCGCTCAGCGGCGCGCGCGCGGCCGATCCGTTCTACGTCGTCGTCGTCGGGCTGGCGCAGGAGCGGCTCGGCATCGCGGTCGACGACCTCCTCGGGCAGCAGGACATCGTGGTGAAGCCGCTGGGCAAGGCCCTGCACGGGATCCGCGGCATCGCCGGGGCCACCGACCTGGGCAACCAGCACACGGTCCTCGTCCTGGACGTCGGGCCGATCATCGAGGACGTCACGACGGGCGCGCCAGGGCGCGAGGCCGCGGGTTAGGCCGCATGTACCTCGAGTACTTCGGCCTGGCCCGGAAGCCCTTCTCGAAGACGCCGGACCCGGCGTTCCTCTTTCCGTCGCGGCAGCACGCCGAGGCGCTCGCGCGACTCTCGCACGCCGTCGAGGAGCGGGAGATCGCGGTGCTCACGGGCGACGTCGGGGCGGGTAAGACGACGCTCTCGCGCGCCCTCGTGGACGAGTTCGCCGAGCGCTGCCGCTTCAGCTTCATCGTCAACCCTGCGCTCCCTCCGGCGCAGCTGCTCGGGGCGATCGCGGACGGGTTCGGGCTCAGCGGGCTCCACCGGAAGAACGAGACCTACGCCGCGCTCGCCGAGCGCTTCTCCAGGCTCGACGAGGACGGGCTCTTCCCGGTGGTGGTGATCGACGAGGCGCAGCTGCTGGCAGGCCGGCCCGCCTTCGACGAGCTCAGGCTGCTCACGAACCTCGCGGCAGACGATCGGCAGCTGGTCGGCCTGATCCTCCTCGGCCAGCCTGAGCTCCGGGAGCGGATCCGGGAGCGCGGAGGGGAGGCCTTCGCACAGCGGATCGGCGTCGCCTACCACGTCGGACCGCTCGACGAGGTGGAGACGGGTCGCTACGTCGCGCACCGGCTGGCGGTGGCCGGCCGCTCGGCGCCGCTCTTCACCGAGGAGGCGATCGCGAGCCTGCACCGCCACGCGCGCGGGCTGCCCCGTCGGATCAACCAGCTGGCCGCGAACGCGCTCTTGGAGGGCTTCGCCAGGGAAGCGGTCCAGGTGGGGGCCGAAATCGTCGAGGCTGCTGCCGCCGACCTCGCTGCGTACATGGGAACGGATCTGCCGGCGCGATAGACTTCTCCAGGGCGCATGGACTTCCTCTCCATCCGAAAGAAGGCTCGCGAGCGGGCCGAGGCGAAGGAGGCCGCCGCGCCGGCGCCGGCGCCGGAGGCCGCGGGTCCTGCCGAGGCGCCGCCGCCGGAGTCGGCTTCGCCCGGGCGCCCGGCGGAAGCGCCCGCGCCGCGCCGCGCCGCAGGATGAACCACGATTCAGGAGGCGGGTGACGGACACGGTCCTCACCGAGGAGGACCTCCTCGAGGGGGTCCTCCAGGCGCGCTTCCAGGGGCTCGCGCCGTCCGCCGACGGACGCTTCGCCACCTGGCGCCCGGGCTCCGGTCCACCGCCGATCGAGCCCGACCCGCAGACCTACGCCGGGCTGGAGGCGGAGGACGACCGCGAGGAGGCGCCACCGCCCCGCGCCGAGGCCTCGGCCCCGGCCCCGGGGCCGAGGACCGTGCTCGCCCCTGCTGATCCCCTCGACGCCTTCTTCTACCGGCCCGACGAGGAGGCCTCGATCGTGCCCGCGCTCGGCGCCGCCGCCTCGGAGGAGCCGATCGTCCCGAGGCAGGTGCTGCTGGAGGAGTTCCTCACCTTCCGTCTGGGCAAGGAGGAGTTCGCGGTCGCCATCGCCCGGGTTCGCGAGGTCCTGCGGGCTCCGAGGATCACCGAGGTCCCCCGCGCCCCCGCTGGTGTCCTCGGCGTCGTGACGGTGCGCGGCGAGGTCGTGCCGGTCGTCGACGCGCGCGCGCGGCTCGGCGTCGCCGGCGGCGCCGAGACGAGTGGGCGGATCGTCATCGTCGACACCGGTGAAGGTCCGATCGGGGTGCTCGTCGACGAGGTCGCCAGCGTGGTGCGCCTCCCGCGCGGGACGATAGAGCCCTGCCCTCAGGGCATCTCCGCCGCGGCGTCCGACTGCGTCACCGGCATCGGGCGCTGGCGAGACCGGCTGTTCATGGTCGTCGACGCGAGCGCCCTGCTCAGGCGCGGCCATCCGGCCGAGGCGAAGTGATCATGGCCTCCTCGCGCGACGGTTCCGAGGGCGGAGAGCGCGTGGAGCTCTGCACCTTCCGCGTCGGCGGCGAGGACTACGCCGTGGACATCATGCGCGTGAGGGAGATCATCAACCCGCTTCCGGTCACCCCGGTGCCACGCGCCCCGGCCTTCATCGAGGGAGTGATCCGGCTCCGGTCCGAGGTCATCCCGGTGGTCGACGTGCGAAAGCGGTTCGGCCTTCCTCCGGTCGCGCCGGACCGCAAGACGAAGCTCATCGTGGTGCGGATCGGTGGACGAAGGCTGGCCCTGATCGTCGACGAGGTCACCGAGGTGGTGCGCCTCCAGCGCTCGGAGATCCGGCCAGCCCCCAGCTTCTCCGACGACGGCGCGCCGCGCTTCTTCCTGGGGGTGTGCGGCGGAGAGGCGGCGCCGGCGCGCGGCGGCCAGGTCGGCGGGCGTCGAGGGACCGGTCGCCTTCGGCTTCTCCTCAACGTCCGGGCCCTGCTGGAGCGGGAGCGGCCCGGAGAGGTGGCGGCGGCGCGGGCGCAGGCGGAGGCGGTGAAGGACGCATGAGCGACGCGCAGGCCAACGCCGAACGGCTCGCCAGGGCCTCCCACCTGGACGAGGAGACGCGCTACAGGGCGGTGCCACTCCTCGACCCCTCCCAGCCGGAGGAGCGGGCCGCGCTCGTGGCCAGGCTCTCGGACTCCAGCTGGCGGGTCAGGGCCGCGGCCGTCGAGCGGCTCACCGCCGCTGCCGACCCTGCGACGGCGCTGCCGCTCCTCTTCGAGCGGCTCGTCGGAGGCGCCGGGATCGGCGAGCGCGAGGCGGCCGCCAGGGCGCTCGGACGCATCGGCGCCCAGGCGCTCCCCGGTCTCATCGAGCGGCTCCACGCCGACGACGCTGAGCTCAGGCAGGTGGCGGCTGGCGTCCTCGGGACGATCGCGGATCGCCGCGCGCTCCCCGCGCTGGTGGCGCGGCTCGCCGACTCCGACCCGAACGTCCGGGCCGCGGCGGCCGACGCCCTGGGGCAGTTGGGTGGGGCCGACGCGATCCCGGCGCTCCTCGCAGCGGTCGAGTCGGACGACGAAGCGCTGCGCGTCACGGCGCTCCAGTCGCTCGCGAGCCTCCGGGCCGCGCCCCCGGTCGAGCTGCTTCGCCGCCTGGTCCGGGCCCGCTCCACCCGGCGCGTGGCCTACCGGCTCATCGGCTGCAGCGAGGACCGCGCGGCGCTGGACCTCCTTGCACAGGGGCTCGTCGACCCCGCGCGGTCGGTCCGCACCGCCGCCCTGGCGGCGCTCGGGGCGCTCCGCGCGCGTCGTACGCTCGACGATCTCCAGGGGGTCGCTCGTGCGCTCCGTGACTTCGCCGCGTCGATGCCGGGGCTGGCCGATCGGATGGAGGAGGAGCTCAGGTCCGAGGAGCCGTTCACGCCGGTCGGGGCCGCCACCGCGCTCGGCTGGATTGGTGGGGCGCGGCAGGCCGGTGCGCTCGCGCGGCTCGCCGAGGACGATCGATACCGCCCGCTCGTCGAGGAGACGCTGGAGGTGCTGCCGCAGACCGTCCAGGTCCAGGCGGCGCTGTTCGACGTGCTCCAGTCGCTGACCCCGATGGCGCTCGTCACCGTGGTCGGCGCGATGGCGCGCGCCGGCAACGAGGCGGCCTTCCGGCTCCTCGCCGCGCGCGTGACGGACCCTGAGCCGCAGGTGCGGGCCGAGGCGATCACCGCGCTGGGGAGGCTGCGGGACGCGCGGGCCATGGAGGCTCTCGTCTCGGTCCTCGCGGACGACGATCCCACCGTCGCCGTGCTGGCCGCCTCGGCCGTCGTGCGGCTGGGGCAGCGGGACGAGTACAGCCGTGCCGCAGTCCTCGTCGAGTGCCGGCAGCGGCTCGCCGCCCGTCCGGCTGCGGCGCTCCTCCGCGCCATCGGGGCGCTAGGGGGGAGCGAGGACGTCTCCCAGGTGCGCACCCTGCTCGCGACCGGCGACGACAGGACCCGGGCAGCGGCGGCGGCGGCGCTCGCGGCGCTGGGGGCGCGAGGCATCCTCCGGGACCAGGAGGTCGCCGCGCTCTCACAGGCGCTGGCCGACGCCTCGTGGTCCGTGCGCGGCGCGGCCGCGCGGGCGTTCGCCGACCTGGCGCGCGCGGCCGCCGAGCGGCCGGCGGGAGACCCTCGCCGCACTCCCCCGCTGGGCGGAGTGCCGCTCGATGCGCTAGAGCGTGCGCTGGGGGACCCCGAGCCCACGGTCCAGGCGAGCGCAGCAGAGGCGCTCGGAGCCAGCGGCCGGAGGGAATACGCTCCTGCGCTCGCCCGCCTCGTGACCGGCGGAGCGGCGGCGCCGGTGGTCGTCCTGGCGGCGCTGCGCGGCCTGGCGACCCTGGGGGCCCCAGTGAGCGCCGCAGTGGCGAGGGCGCTCGTCCACCCGGATCCCGAGGTCGCGAAGGAGGCGGTCGCGGCTGCGGCCCGGCTCGCGGGTGAAGAGGGGGCCGAGCTGCTCCGCGAGGCGGCACGCAGCGAGCGGTGGGACGTGCGCCACGCGGTGGCGCGCGCGGTCGCTGAGCGTGGCGACGCGTCGCTGCTCCCGCTGGCGAGGGAGCTGGCTGCCTCCGACGGTGATCCGCTCGTGGCCAACGCATTCGCGGCGGCGGCGGCGTCGCTGGCGCGTCGGGGATAGGGCTGGGACCCCTGATGGCTCCGTTCGAGCTCCACGGCCCCCGGATGTCCGAGGACGAGTTCCGGCTCCTCCGCGAGGTGGTCCAGCAGCACTGCGGCATCTGGTTCCGTGACGATCTCCTCTACCTCCTGGAGCGCAGGCTCGCGCCGCGGCTGGAGGTGCTCGGCCTGCAGGACTTCGCCGCCTACCACCGGCACCTCCGCTTCGACCCCAATCGGCTCGAGGAGATGGAGGCCGTGGTCGACGTGCTCACCACCAACGAGACCTACTTCTGGCGCGAGCCGCGCCAGCTGCAGGCCTTCGAGCGGGAGCTGCTCCCGATGCTGGCGTCCTCGCTAGAAGGGGCGCGGCGGCTGCGGATCCTCTCGGCGGGTTGCTCGACCGGCGAGGAGGCCTTCACGCTCGCCAGCATCCTCCGCGACTCTGGTCGCTTCACGGGGTGGCAGGTCGAGGTGCTCGGGGTCGACATAGCGCGGAGGGTGGTCGACGCCGCGCGCTCGGGGTCGTACCGGGACCACTCGTTCCGCGCCGCCGAGTCCGAGCGGATCCGCAGGTGGTTCAAGTTCCGCGGCGGGCGTTGGGTCATCGACGAGGAGATCCGCCGGATGGTCCGGTTCGAGCAAGCGAACCTCATCGACCCCCGGGGCCTCGGCGGGCTCGGCCGCGTGGACGTGATCTTCTGCCGGAACGTGATGATCTACTTCGACGTCCCCGCGCGCCAGCGGGTGCTCGGCGGGTTCCACCGCGCGCTGCGCGACGGTGGCTTCCTCCTGCTCGGACATGCGGAGTCTCTCTTGAACGCCACGGCCGACTTCGAGCTCTTCCACCTCCAGGACGAGCTGGTCTACCGGAAGCCCAGGGCCGCCGCGGGCGCAGTCGGGGAAGAGGTGACGACGTGAGCCGTCGTGTGCTGCGAGTGCTCATCGTCGACGACTCCGCCACCTCCCGGTCGGCGCTGGCGCACCTGGTGGTCAGCTCCGGGAAGGGGCAGGTGGCCGGGGAGGCGACGAACGGAGAGGAGGGGCTGGCGCTCGCGGAGTCGCTGTGCCCCGACGTGGTCATCCTCGACCTCGAGATGCCCCGGATGGACGGCTTCACCTTCCTGCGGGTCCTCATGGCGCGGCGCCCCACGCCGGTCATCGTCGTCTCGTCCAGCTCGCAGAAGGCGGACGTCTTCAAGGCGCTGGAGCTCGGGGCGCTCGACTTCGTGGCGAAGCCGGAGCGGGGGACCCTCGACGCCATCCGCTCCGAGCTGATGGAGAAGTGCGACCTCGTGCGCTCGCTGCGGCTGGAGAACCTGGAGCCTCGGCGCATGCCCGATCGCGAGCCGCGGCCGCTCCTGGATCCGGTCGAGCCGGCCCGCGTGGCGGTCATCGCGGCGTCGACCGGCGGTCCCCAGGCGATCCAGCGGCTCCTCGAGGAGCTGGCCGGCAACCTGGAGCTCGGGATCCTGATCGCGCAGCACATGCCGGAGCGCTTCACGCGCGCCTTCGCCGAGCGGCTGGGCCGCACGTCCCGCTTCAACTCCCGCGAGGCCGAGGACGGCGACGTGGTCGCCGCCGGCTGCGTCCTGGTCGCGCCCGGCGGGCGCAACCTCGAGCTGGCGCGGGACGGCGAAGGGGTCCTGCGGGCGATCGTGTCCGAGCCGAAGCCCGGCCAGGGCGAGCCCCGCTACTCGCCGAGCGCCGACGCGCTCTTCGCCTCGGCGGCCCGCACGCTGGGGTCGCGGCTCTGCGCCGTGGTGCTGACCGGGATGGGGCGCGACGGCCAGGCGGGCGCGAGGGCGGTCCACGGGGCCGGGGGGCTGGTCCTCGCGGAGTCGGCGGAGTCGGCGGTGGTCTACGGAATGCCGGAGGCGGCGATCTCGGCGGGCGTCGTGCACGAGGTGCTCCCGCTCGACGGGCTCGCCCGCCGGCTCGCGCGCTTCGGCCGGGGAGCTCCAGGGAGATGAGCAACCACCTCCTCGCGCTCGTCGTCGACGACAGCGCCGCGATGCGCCGCCAGCTCACCATGGCGCTCCAGCGTGTGCCCGGACTCGGCGCCGTCGAGGCGGCCGACGGCGCCGAGGCGTGGCGGAAGCTGACGAGCGGCACCTTCGACATCCTCATCACCGACGTCAACATGCCCACGCTCGACGGGCTGAAGCTCATCTCCCTCGTGCGCGCGGGCGGCCACCACCAGCGCATCCCCGTGGTGGTCGTGACGACGGAGGGAGCCGAGGCGGATCGACGCCGGGCGATGGGGCTCGGCGCGGACTCCTACCTCGTGAAGCCGGTGATGGCGGAGCAGGTCGTGCGGGAGGTGCATAGACTGCTGGGGTTCCTCACGGAGTGATCCGCTCCGTCATCCGCGCGAACGGGATCGTCTCCCGCACGTGGTGGAGTCCGCAGATCCAGGCGACGCAGCGCTCGACCCCCATGCCGAAGCCGGCGTGCGGGACGCTCCCGTAGCGGCGCAGGTCGAGGAACCACTCGAAGGCCTCCTGCGGGAGCCGGTGCTCGACGATGGCCGCCTCCAGCTTCGCGAGGTCGTCCTCGCGCTGGCCGCCGCCGATGATCTCGCCGTAGCCCTCGGGGGCGAGCACGTCGCAGCCGAGCGCGACGCGGGGGTCGGACGGATCCTTCTTGAAGTAGAAGGCCTTCATCGCGGCAGGGTAGCGGTGGACCATCACCGGCCGGTCGAACTCCTTCGCGACGATCGTCTCCTCGTCCCCGCCGATGTCCGCTCCCCACTTCCATCGGGTGGCCGGTCTTCCGGATGACCTCCACCGCCTCGGAGTAGGTGATCCGCGGGAAGGGCGCCTTCACGTCCTCCAGCTTCGAGACGTCGCGCTCCAGCACGTCCACGAGCTCGCGCCTGTGCTTCGCGAGCGCCGCCTGGACGACGTACGAGACGAACTGCTCCATCAGCTCCATGTCGCCGTCGAGGTCCATGTACGCGACCTCGGGCTCCACCATCCAGAACTCGGTCAGGTGGCGGCGGGTCTTGGACTTCTCGGCGCGGAAGGTCGGGCCGAAGCAGTAGACCTTCCCGAGCGCCATCGCCGCGGCCTCCATGTAGAGCTGGCCGGACTGCGTCAGGAAGGCCTTGCCGAGGTCGAAGTAGGGGACCTCGAAGAGGGTCGAGGTCCCCTCGCAGGCGGCGGGGGTGAAGATCGGCGCGTCGACGAGGGTGAAGCCGCGCTCGTCGAAGAAGTCGCGGATCGCCTTCACGACGGTGTGGCGAACCCGCAGGATCACCTGCTGGCGCTGCGACCGGAGCCAGAGGTGGCGCTGCTCCATGAGGAACGCGACGCCGTGCTCCTTGTGGCCGATCGGGAACTCGCGGGAGGGGCGGGCGATCACCTCGAGCCCGGTGACGTCGAGCTCGAAGCCGATGGGCGATCGCTCGTCCTTCTTCACCGTGCCGGTGACGCGCAGCGACGTCTCCTGGGGGAGGTGGTCGGCCTCCTGGAAGGCCTCCGGCGCCACGTTCCCCTTGAAGACGACGCACTGGATGGTGCCGGTGCCGTCGCGGACCTGCAGGAAGTGGAGCTTCCCCTTCGAGGACCGGTTGTGCAGCCAGCCGTGGAGGGTGACGAGCTTGCCCTCGTGGCGGGCGATGTCGGCGACGTAGACGGGTGGGAACACGCGCGCTCCGGGGTGGGTCGAGGAACGTGCGGGATGATAGCGCAGGTCCCGCGGGCCGCCGGAGCGCGGCGCGATCAGTCCCGGAAGATCCCGCGGTCGTTCACGACGACGCGGTCGCCGATCTGGAACGGCGGAGCGCCCGCGAAGGTGAAGGACTGGCGCGCGCCGTCGTCGTAGCGGACGAGGACCTCGTAGTACCGGCGCTCGACGCTCCCCTGGCTGGCGGCCGCGCCGAAGAAGGCCCCGACGAGCGCGCCGCCCGGCCTACCTGTGAGGATGCCGCCGATCAGGGCCCCTGCCACCGCGCCACCGGCAGGGTCGCCGACCTGCCGGTCGACGGTCTCGCGGATGGTCTCGACCGCGCCGTGCCGCTCATTGCCGCCGCGGTAGCCGGCCTCGCCCCAGGTGCGGCTGGTCGAAGACGCCGTGTAGCAGCCCCCCGCGAGCAGCAGGGCCGAGGCTGCGAGGACGGTGGCGATTCGGGTGACTCTCATGATGGTCCTCCGTTGGGGCCGCGGCGTACGCGCCCGGGCGCTCCGCTCGAAGGGAATGCATACGCTGATCCATCGGGTGCGTGCGTGCGCCCTCCGTGGTTGCGGGACCTTGGGCGCGTTCCGGGCGACCGGGTGTGGTGCGGACGGCACACGCCTGCTGCGAACGCGCCGCCGGCAAGCTAGTATCGCGACCCCCTATGTCGATGAACGAGCGTTACGAGCCCCTGTCGATCGAGCCCCGCTGGCAGAAGCGCTGGGATGAGTCCGGAACCTTCCGCGCCGGCAGCCGCCCCGCCGCCGAGAAGCGGTACGTGCTCGAGATGTTCCCATACCCGTCCGGCGCCATGCACATGGGGCACGCCCGCGTCTACACCATCGGTGACGCGCTGGCCCGCTTCCTGCGCATGCGCGGCTACGACGTCCTCCACCCCATCGGCTACGACGCCCTGGGCCTCCCGGCGGAGAACGCGGCGATCAAGGACGGCCGCCACCCCGCCGAGCGGACGCGCGAGAACATCGTCAGCTTCCGCGCCGACATGAAGCGGCTCGGCTACAGCTTCGACTGGGCGCGGGAGATCGCCACGTGCGATCCGGAGTACTACCGCTGGAACCAGTGGTTCTTCGTGAGGATGCTCGAGGAGGGGATCGTCTACCGGCGCCAGGGCAAGGCCAACTGGTGCACCGGCTGCGCGACCGTCATCGCCAACGAGCAGGTGATGGCCGACAACACCTGCGAGCGGTGCAGCTCTCCCGTGGTCGAGAAGGTGATCCCGGAGTGGACGTTCCGGATCACGGCCTTCGCCCAGGAGCTGCTCGACGGCCTCGACGGGCTCACCGAGTGGCCCGAGCGCATCACCACGATGCAGCGGAACTGGATCGGCAGGAGCGAGGGGGCGGAGGTCGACTTCGCGGTCGCTGGCTCCACCGAGAAGATCAAGGTCTTCACGACCCGCGTCGACACGATCTACGGCTGCACGTACGTCGTCCTCGCGCCGGAGCACGCGCTCGTCCAGAAGCTCACCGCCCCGGAGCGGAAGGCCGACGTCGCGGCCTTCGTCCAGCGGATGGCGAAGATCGACGCCGTCGAGCGGACCGGGGAGGGGGCGCCCAAGGAGGGCGTCTTCACCGGCGCCCACGCGGTGAACCCTTACACCGGCGCGAAGGTCCCGGTCTGGATCGCCAACTTCGTCCTGGCCGAGTACGGCACCGGCGCGGTCATGAGCGTCCCCGCCCACGACCAGCGCGACTTCGAGTTCGCGAAGAAGTACCAGCTGCCGATCGAGGTGGTCATCCAGCCCGTCTCCGGCGACCGCATCGCCGGCGCGGCGGCGCTGGAGAGGGCCTCCTGCGAGGACGGAGTCACCGACGGCAGCGGCCCGTTCTCCGGCCTCCCCAGCGCCGAGGCGCGCCGCAAGATGGCCGCCTTCGCGAAGGAGCGGGGGTTCGGCGACGCCACGGTCCGTTGGCACCTGCGCGACTGGGGCTTCTCCCGCCAGCGCTACTGGGGCACGCCGATCCCGATCATCTACTGCGACGACCACGGCGCGGTGCCGGTTCCGGTGAAGGACCTCCCGGTCGTCCTCCCTCCACAGGCGATCATCACGGGCACCGGCGAGCCACCGCTCGCCAAGGTCCAGGAGTTCGTGAACGCGGTCTGCCCGACGTGCGGGAAGCCGGCGCGGCGCGAGACCGAGACCATGGACACGTTCGTCGACTCGTCCTGGTATTACGCCCGCTACCTCTCGCCGAAGGACGACTCGCAGCCCTTCGACGTCGCGCTCGCGAAGCGCTGGCTCCCCGTGGACGTGTACGTCGGCGGCCCGGAGCACGCGGTGATGCACCTGCTCTACTTCCGGTTCTGGCACCGGGTGATGCAGCGGCTCGGGCTGGTGCAGGAGCCGGAGCCCTGCAAGCGGCTCGTCACCCAGGGGATCGTGAACGGCCCGGACGGCCGCAAGATGTCCAAGCGCTGGGGCAACGTGGTCCAGCCGGGCGGCATGGTCGACAAGTTCGGCGCCGACACCGTCCGGCTCTTCATGCTCTTCGCCGCCCCGCCGGAGAAGGACATCGACTGGTCCGACGAGCAGGTGGACGGGATGTTCCGCTTCCTGGCCCGCGTCTGGCGCATCTTCGTGGCGCGGCAGGACTGCTTCGCGGCACCCGACTCGGCGTTGGCGCAGGCTTCGGGCGACGGGCTGGAGCTGCGGCGGAAGACGCACCGGACCATCAAGAAGGTCACGGAGTCGCTCCATCCCCCCGCTTCCGGAGACCTGAAGTTCAACACCGGGATCGCGGCGCTGATGGAGCTGGTGAACGCCCTCTACGCCTTCGAGGCGAAGGCCGAGGCCGACCGGGCGGCGGTCCGCGAGGCCCTCGTCGCCGTCGCGGCGCTCCTCGCGCCCTTCGCCCCTCACGCGGCCGAGGAGCTCTGGCACGAGGTCCTCGGTGCGTCGGCCGGCGATCGGCTGCTCGCCGACGAGCCGTGGCCCGCGTTCGACGAGGGGCTCGTGGTAGCCGACGTCGTCACCATCGCGATCCAGGTGAACGGGAAGCTGCGCGGCGACGTCCAGGCCCCGCTCGCGGCGGGCGAGGCGGAGGTGCGTGCCCTCGCCGAGGCCGAGGAGCGGGTGAAGGCTCACCTGGCCGGAAAGACGATCCGGAAGGTGGTCTTCGTCCCGAAGCGGCTGATGAACTTCGTGGTGAGCTGATGGCGTTTGAGCCGCCGCCACGTGGTTGCACCTCTCCCCCGCCACCGCGGGGGAGAGGCTGGGTGAGGGGCGTTCCGATGTGGCTCGCCCTGTCCCTCGGGGCCGCCTGCGGCTACTCCTTCACGGCCGCGGGGGGGCTGACCGGCGGGATCCCCGCTGCGACGGTCCTCCCCTTCGAGAACCGCTCCACCGAGCCGGAGCTGGGGGCGGTCATGGCCGGCGCGCTCCGGGAGGAGCTCGCCGCCCGGGGAGCGCTGGCGCGCGACGGATCCCCGGCGCGTGTGACGGGGGAGGTGAGCGTGGGGCAGCCTTCGCCCGCGGCGCCCGGGGGCGTGAGCTGGCGCGTCGCGCTCGAGGTCCGGGCCCGACTCCTGGATGGGGAGCGGGTCGTGGTAGAGCGCTCGCTGAGGCGCGAGGCAGACTACCCGGCGGGCGTCGACTCCCTCGAGACGGAAGGGCGGCGGGCGCTGTCGCTCAGGAAGCTCGCCGCCGACTGCGCGCGTGAGCTCGCAGCTTCGCTGATGGAATGACGACGCACCTCCACCCGGTCGCGCATTGCGCGACGGGCGAGGTGCGCGAGGAGACGGCGCGGCGGTCTAGGGCTACTTGGCCACGGCCGTCTTGGCGACGGCGTGGGCAAGCCGCGAGATGCGGCGCGAGGCGGCGTTCTTGTGGATGACGCCCTTGGAGGCCGCGCTGGCGAGCGCCTTCTCCGCCACGGGAAGCGCCTTCTTCACGGCAGCGGCGTCGCCGTTGCCGAGTGCCTCGCGGAGCTTCTTGACGGCCGTCTTCACGGAGCTCCGGACCGCAACGTTGCGGTCGTGGCGCTTCTGGGTCTGCCGGTTGCGCTTCTCTGACGATGCAGTGTTCGCCAAGCTTGATTCTCCGGAGGAATTTCGAGGTCGCGCTATCTATCCCCCCCGGCCCCGCTGCGTCAAGGGCCCGAAGGGTCGGTGATGGAAGGGTGCGTAATGCCTGTCGGTTCGGGGAGTTATCCACCGGCGGCCGTTTTGTGGTCGCCCCCGTCCCCAGAGTGCGTAATCGGGATACCGGCTCCTCTGGGTCGTGATTCGCAAGGTGCCGTAACAACTGATGAAGAGCGCGTTTATCGAGGCCGCGTCAGGGAGCGCCAGCTCTGTCATCGCTCCGGGGGACTTCGGCGACCCGGGAGTTGTCCACGTACTTTCCACGTCGGACCTGGAACACTAAATGTGTGTCCTTGAAGGGGCGTCATCGGCCGATTTCGCTTGACGCTCCAGTTCTTTGGCTTCGTCCCAGAGCGCGTCCATCTCCTCCAGCGTCGCCTCGCCGTGAGGCACGCCGCGCCGCGCCAGCTCGCGCTCCACGTGGGCGAAGCGCCCGATGAAGCGGGCGACTGCACCGCGCAGCGCCTCCTCGGGGGGTACTCCAAGCTTCCTGCCCAGGTTGGCGGCCGCGAAGAGCAGGTCGCCGAGCTCATGCTCGACCGCGTCACGGTCGCCGGCGGCGACCGCCTCGTCCAGCTCCGCGCAGCTCCTCCACCACCTTCGCCCTCGCGCCGTTCGCGTCGGGCCAGTCGAAGCCGATGCGGCTCGCCTTCTCGGTCAGGCGATCGGCCCGGGCCAGCGCGGGCATCTCGCGGGGGACCCCCTCCAGGACGCTCGCGCCCTTGCCCTTCTTCTTCTTCTCCTCCTGCTTCAGCGCGACCCACTGCTTCAGCACCGCCTCCGAGTCCTTCGCCTCGGCGTTGCCGAAGACGTGCGGATGGCGTGACACGAGCTTGTCGGAGATCGCCTGCGCGACGTCGGCGAAGTCGAAGCGGCCGGCCTCGCTGGCCAGCTGCGCCTGGAAGACGATCTGCAGCAGCAGGTCGCCGAGCTCCTCGCAGTGCTCGCGCGGGTCGCCGCAGTCGATCGCCTCGAGGACCTCATACGTCTCCTCCAGGACGTACGGGCGGAGGGTCTGGAGGGTCTGCTCGCGGTCCCACGGACAGCCGTCGGGACCGCGGAGGCGTGCCATGATGCCGAGGAGACGTTCGATGGCCTGGCTGGTTCGCGTCATCGCGCTTGTTCTAGCGTATGTGGCCCCGTGCTAGCATTCGTATCTCGCGTGACCCGCCGCCCTCCCCTCGTCGCCCTGCTAGCGCTCGCCCTCCTCCACGCACCAGTGGCGGGAGCGCAGGTGTCTGCGCCGAGGATGCTGGGGGACGAGCCGGCCCCCGACGAGGGGACCTGGGACGAGCCCCGCGAGAGCGGCGAACCGATCGACGAGGAGTCGGCCGTCCCAGCGCCGCGCGGTGCCCACGCGACGGGACGCGACCGGCTCCCGGATGGCGCCTGCCGCAGAGGGGCCGGGTGGGGCCGCGCCGGTCCAGGCCACCCCGGGAGGCGACGCGGCGGCCGCCGCGGAGCAGCCGCCGGCCACGTGGCTCGTCTACGACCAGCCGCCAGCCCCGCCTCCACCGGAGCCGTCGAGCGAGCTCGCGCGCCGGCTCGTGCCCGTGAGCACGAGCTGGGGGAAGCTCCTCGATTCCTGGACGGAGCGGCGCGCCGCGCTGCGCGAGCAGGATCCGGCCCGCGCGAAGGCGGCGGAGGAGGCGCTGGTCGGTGCCCAGCGCGAGCTGGCGATCGAGAACCTGATCCCCATGGCGGCCTCGCTCGTGCGCGAGTCCGGGAGGGCGCTCGACGCGAACCTTCCGGCCGAGGCGGTCGAGCACGCCGAGCTCGCGGCGAGGGTCGCGCCGGACTTCGCGGACGCCCACATCGCAGTCGCCAGGGCGCTCCTGGTCCACTCCCCCCGTGAGGTCGGCAGGGTCCTGTCGGCCGTCGGGGCCACCTTCGGCGCCGCGGTCCGGGAGCCTCACACGGCACGGGCGTTCGTGACCGACGTCGTCTCGGCGGCGCTGGCGGCGCTCTTCGCCGCCGCAGCCGCGACGGCGGCGATCCTCCTCGTGCGCAGGCTGCGCCTCTTCTTCCACGACTTCCATCACCTGCCGCTGCTGCGTGGGACCGCGCAGATCCAGAGCACCTTCCTCGCCCTCGTGCTCTTCGCCTCGCCGCTCGCGTTCGGGCTGGGGCCCGCCAGCATGGTCGGGATGGCGGTCGCGGTGATCTGGCTCTACCTCACCACGGCCGAGAGGGTGCTGTGCACGGTGACGCTGCTCGCCCTGATCGCGACGCCATGGCTCGCGTCGGTGGGGGTGCGGGCCGCCGCCTGGACGGGGACGCTGGGGGAGACGGTCCACGAGATCGAGCACGGCGCCATCTCCGACGCCGCCGCGCAGCAGCTCGCGGCGCGATGGGAGCAGGCGGCGCCCCCGCCCGCCCTCTCGGCCGCGCTGGGGCGCCACTTCAAGCGGCGCGGCGACCTGCAGCGGGCGAAGGGCTGGTACGAGCTGGCGCTGGCGTCGGACGATCGCGCGGCCGAGGTCCAGGTCAACCTGGGGAACGTCCTCTTCCTGCAGGGCGACATCGAGGCGGCCAAGGCGGCGTACCTCGGCGCGGCCGACCGCGCGGGTGGCGATCTGACCACGCTCGCGGCGGCGCACTACAACCTCTCCAAGCTCTACCTGCGGACCTCCGAGCTCGACAAGAGCCAGGCGGCGCGCGAGCGTGCCCAGCAGGAGGACGGCGACTTCCTGGCCAGGTACGGCTCGGACGAGGACTTCTCCGCGAACCGCTTCATCGTCGACGTCCCCGTCCCGGCCCGGAAGGTGTCCGCCCTGGCGAGCGCGGGAGCCGCCTCGCAGGAGCTCCAGGCGTACGTCCGCGGTCGCCTCATGGGGGCGCTGCCTCGTGCGGCGTGGCCATGGAGCGGCCTCGCGTTCCTCGCGGTGATGTGGCTCCTGGCGCTCGGGCGCGAGAGGCTCGCGCCGTCGACCCCCTGCGAGCGCTGCGGGCGGCCGGCCTGTCGCCGGTGCGACGCCGCGGCCGGCGCGCTCTGCGGCCAGTGCGTCAACGCCTTCGTCAAGAAGGGGGTCGTCGACGCGCGCGACCGGCTCCGCAAGGAGGCCGAGGTCCGCCGTCACGAGCGGTTCGGCGTCGTCGTGACGCGGATCCTGGCGATCACCGGCGGCGGAGCCGGCCTCGTATGGCGCGGTGCCGTGATCCCCGGCTTCCTGTTCCTGCTCGGCCTCCTCTTCGTGGGGGCGGTCGTCTGGTTCTGGCGCGGCGTCCTGCCGCCGCCGCAGCCATCCAGGTGGGTCCTGGTCGGCAAGATCGTCGTGGCCGTCCCGGCGGGGCTGGCGCTGTACGCGCTCTCCGTGCGCGAGGCCCTCCGCCGGACCCGGAGCTGAAGCTCATGGCGCTCAAGGGCACCCTCAAGGACTTCGGGATCGCAGAGATCCTCCAGCTCATCGGCCAGCAGGCCAAGAGCGGCATGCTCCATCTCGAGGGGCGCGACGCAGAGATCCACATCGCGATGGCAGACGGCAACGTCGTCAGCGCGGAGCACGCCGGGCGCCAGACCCGGGAGCGGCTGGGGACCCGGCTGGTGCGCGCCGAGGTCCTCACGCAGGAGAAGCTCGAGTACGCGCTGGATCTCCAGAAGCGCAGCCTGCGACGGCTCGGCGACATCCTCGTCGAGCTCGGGTTCGTCTCCAAGCAGGAGCTGAAGGAGATGACCGCGCTCCAGACGACGGAGACGGTCTACCGGCTCTTCCACTGGAAGAGCGGCACCTACGAGTTCGTCCCCGGCGACGTCGAGTGGGATCCGGAGTCGGTGACCCCGCTGCGCGCCGAGTCGGTGCTGATGGAGGGGTTCCGCCAGGTCGACGAGTGGCCGATGGTCCGGCGGAGGATCACCTCCACTGCGATGACGTTCGAGCGGCTCAAGGAGCTCGAGCCCGAGCGGGCAGGGGGCCAGTCCCGCCGCGCCAGGCGGGAGGAGGCGGACGTCGACGCCGCGTTCGACGCCATGGGCTCGGAGAAGCCCAGCGAGTCCAACGGGGAGTTCGCCAACCTGGGCGCGGCCGAGCGGCGGCTCTTCCTGCTGGCCGTCCCCGGACGCACGGTCGAGAAGATCATCGACCTCTCCCGGCTCGGAGAGTTCGAGACCTGCAAGGGGCTCCTGAACCTCGCCAACCTGGGCTACCTGAAGCCGATCCAGCCGACGGGGCGCGCGACGGTCGTCGGGAGCTACGCCTCCGACTGGACCGCGCGGTTCCGTCTGGCGACGGCGCGCGTCGTCGCGACGATCGTGATCGCGGCGGCGGTCGCGGCGATCGCCTACTGGGTCGATCGGCGCGGGATCGCCTGGGGGGAGGGCGTCGAGGGCGCGGTGGTCCGCGACAACGCGGCGGAGCGGTTCGTGGCGCGTTACCAGGTCCAGCGCCTCTCCGGGGCGCTCGAGGTCTACCGCCTGGAGAACGGCGAGTACCCCGAACGGCTCGACGCACTGCTCGACGCCGGGCTCGTCACCAGCAGGGATCTGAAGCACCCCTGGCAGCAGCCCTACTCCTACCGGCGGACTCCGGGGGGGCGGTACGTCCTCCTGGCTCCGATCGAGTAGCCCATGCCCTTCTCCACGAAGCTCGAGTTTCCCGACAACGAGCGGGTGCTGATCCTGTGCGGCGCCCACAGCGAGAACCTGAAGCTGATCGAGCGTCGGCTGGGCGTCCAGCTCGGGCTGCGCGGCGGGATGCTGGTGATCGGCGCCCCCGACGAGGAGAGCGGGCGCGTCGTGGAGGGGCTGCTGCGCGACCTCTACGACCTGGTGGTCCAGGGCTACCCGCTCCACATGGAGGACGTGGACCAGGCGACGAAGCTCGCGTCGCAGGGGGTGCCGATCAAGGAGATCTTCGGCGACACCGTCTTCGTCTCGGCGCGCCACCGGATCGTCACGCCCAAGGGGGTCGGGCAGAAGCGCTACATCAAGGCGATCCGCGAAGCCGACATCGTCTTCGGCGTCGGACCCGCTGGCACCGGCAAGACGTACCTCGCGATGGCGATGGCGGTCGCGCACCTCGTCGAGCGGAAGGTGAAGAGGATCGTGCTGACGCGCCCAGCCGTCGAGGCGGGCGAGCGACTGGGGTTCCTGCCGGGGGACATCGCGGAGAAGGTGAATCCCTACCTGCGGCCGCTCCACGACGCGCTGTTCGACATGGTCGACTACGAGAAGGCGACCGCCTTCATGGAGCGCGGGACGGTGGAGGTGGCGCCGCTCGCGTTCATGCGCGGCCGGACGCTCAACGACGCGTTCATCATCCTGGACGAGGCGCAGAACACGACCACCGAGCAGATGAAGATGTTCCTCACCCGCCTCGGCTACGGGTCGAAGGCGGTGATCACCGGCGACGTCACCCAGGTGGACCTCCCCTCTGGCCGGCCGTCCGGGCTGCTGGAGGTGCAGAAGGTGCTGAAGGGGGTCGAGGGGATCGAGTTCGTACACTTCAGCGAGGTGGACGTCGTGCGCCACCCGCTCGTCCAGGAGGTGGTGCGCGCCTACGAGACCTTCGAGGCGGAGCGGCGTGCCCGGGCCGAGCGGCCACCCGGCGAGACGGGGGAGCGCTGATGGGGGAGCGCGGCAACGCGGCCGTCGCCGGGCTCGTGACGTGGCTCCTTCGCCGCGACGTCAGCGGCCGTCTCCTGCGCGGCGCGCTGGTGGCGGCGATAGGCGTGGTGGCCGCCTTCGTGCTGGCCCCAGGCTCATCGGTCCGCCGCCTCCCGGGGCAGGACGCGCTCTCGACGCCGGCGACGGCAACGATCAAGGCAGATCGCGACTACGAGCTCGTCGACGAGGAGGCGACCTCGCGCCGTCGCGTCGAGGCGAGCGGAGCCCAGCGCGCAGTCTACGACCTGGACGAGGGCGCGGCGGAGGAGGCCGGCGCCCGCATCCAGGCCGCCTTCGCGGTGATGCGAGAGGAGGAGGGGCGGCTCCGCGCCGGCGGAGGGCGGCGCGAGCCGGCGGCGGCAGAGCTGGCCCGGGTCTACGCGGCGCAGCGGGACGTCTTCGTCTCCCGACTGCAGCTCCTCGTGCGGGACGCCGACTTCGAGGCGCTCGGGGCGGCCCGTTTCAGCGAGTCGGCCGAGCAGGAGCTCGTCGCCCTCGTCGCGCGGGGGCTGGAGGGGATGGTGGTCGCCGACCTCCAGCTCCTCCAGGCCGAGCGCGAGCGCGGCATCGTGGTGCGGCTCCTGCGGGGCGGAAAGGCAGCTGAGGGCGGAGAGCGGACCCTGCTCGACCTCTCGCTGGTGAGGGACCTCGCGGACGCGCGCAGCGAGGTGGAGCAGGCGGCCGCCTCGCGGCTGCGCGACGCGCCCGCTCCCCTCCGTGTCGCCCTGATCCGCGTGGCGCAGGGCGCCCTCGCTCCGACGCTCGTGCGCAATCACGCCGAGACGGCGCGGCGCCGCGCCGAGGCGGCGGCCGGCGCCAAGCCGGTCGTGGTCGCCGTGAAGCGGGGCGAGAAGATCATCGGCGACGGCGAGCGGATCGAGAAGCGCCACCTCCTGGTCTTCGAGGGGATGCGCGCCCAGGCGCACGCCTCGGACGCTGGCTGGGTGGGGCTCGGAGGAGGCGCGCTCGTCGCGCTCGCGGTCGTTGTGCTCTGGCGCTTCGGCCGGCGCAACCTGACGCGGCTGCGGCTCGTCCGGCGCGACGCGCTGCTGCTCACGGCCCTGCTCGTGGTCACCCTGCTGCTCGGGTTCGTGGGGATCGCCGTGGCCGACGCGCTGCACGATCGCTTCGCCCCGGGGGCGCGTCCAGCCCTCTACTTCCTGGTGCCGTTCGCAGCGGGAGCGATGCTGGTGCGGCAGGTCCTCGCGGCCGAGGTCGCGCTCCTCTTCGCGATGGTGGTCGGCGTCGTGGCGGGGCTGGTGGCGGGCCAGTCGATCCCGCTCGCGCTCCACGCGACGCTGACGGCGGTCGCCGCCGCAGGGCTGGTGGGGGTGAGCCGCGATCGGTCCGGACTCTTCAGGGCGGGGCTCGCCGTCGGTGGCGTGGGCGCCATGCTCGCGATCGCCGTCGCGATCTTCGGCTCGCGCGGCCTGGCCGACGCTTCCCTGGGCGCGGCCGCGGCGCTCGTCGGCGGCGCGGTGCTCCTCCCCGTGGTGGTCCTCGGATCGCTCCCCGTCGTGGAGGGGGCCTTCGGGTACCTCACCGACGTCCGGCTCCTGGAGCTCGCCAACCTCAATCACCCCGCGCTCAAGGAGTTGATCGTCCACGCGCCCGGCACCTACCATCACTCAATCGTGATGGGTGCGATGGTGGAGGCGGCGGCGCAGTCGATCGGCGCGAACCCGCTGCTGGCGCGCGTGGGCGCGTACTATCACGACGTCGGGAAGATCCGGAACCCGCCGTGGTTCGCCGAGAACCAGCGAGGCGAGAACCGGCACGATGCGCTCGCCCCGTCGATGAGCGCGCTGGTCATCAAGCGCCACGTCGCCGACGGCGTCGAGCTGGCGCAGGAGTGGCGCCTGCCACGCGCCATCGCGGACATCATCCAGCAGCACCACGGCACCCGCCACGTCGGCTACTTCTGGGCGATGGTCCAGCGCGCGCCGGAGGAGGGGAGGCGCGGGGAGGCAGTGGACGAGGCGGTCTTCCGGTACCCCGGGCCCCGGCCCCAGACGCGCGAGGCGGCGCTCGTGATGATCGCCGACTCGTGCGAGGCGAGCGCCCGCGCGATGGAGGCCCCCACCGCGGAGGACTTCGGCGGCCTGGTCTCTCGCCGGGTGAACGAGATCTTCATCGAGGGGCAGTTGGACGAGTGCGACCTGACGCTCAAGGACCTGAGCGTCATCGCTGCGGCCATGGTCCGCGCGCTCGAGGCCGTCTATCACACCCGCCCGGACTACCCCCTTGGAGACACCGGGGAGACCGCACGCCTCCGCCCGCCGGTGCAGCTGGTGCTCAGGAAGTGACCGTCCTCCTCCGCAGCGATCACCCGCGCGCGGGCGGGGCGGAGCGGAGGCTTCGCGAGAAGGCGCGCGTGTTCCTCCGCGCGCTCGGGCGGGCCGAGGCCGAGCTGTCGATCCTCCTCACCACCGACGCCGGCATCCGGCGGCTGAACCGGCGGTGGCGCGGCATCGATCGGCCGACGGACGTGCTCTCCTTCCCGCTATCGGATCCGCCGGGCGCTGGGACGCTCCTCGGGGACGTGGTAATTTCACTGGACACGGCGGCGCGGCGCGGCGGCGAGGACGCGCGCGCGGTTCGCAGGGAACTTGACCGGTACCTCGCCCACGGCATCCTTCACCTGCTCGGCTTCGATCACGAGCGGGTGGCCGATGCGAAGGTGATGGCGGCGAGGGAAGAGGCGCTGGTGCGTGGCCGACGGTCTGGTTGGTGCCGTGTTGAAGCAGCGGGTGAGCCGGGCGGGGAAGGGTCCCCGACGGCGGAAGAAGGGATGATGGATCCGTACGCCGACATCGATCTCGACTCCGAGTCGGTCTGGCTGGACGGCGCGTGGTTCACGCGCGACGCCCTGGCCCAGCGGATCCGCGAGATGATCCAGGCTGGCGACTTCCGCGTCTCGCGCCCCAGCCAGGCGCTGGAGAGGCTGGAGGCGGCGCTGGCCCGCTCGCGCGCCATCTCCGTCCGCATGCCCGCCGACCTCTACGACTCGGTGGCCGCCGCCGGCACGCGCCTCGGGCGGCCGGTGGGGCACCTCGTCCGCGAGGCGATCGCCTACTACCTCGCGGCGGCGGCGGCCTACGGCGCCGCGCAGGGGGCCCAGGCGGCAGCGGAGCCACAGCCCGAGCCGAGCGGCGTCGACGTCGACGTCTCCGACGTGCGCGCGCCGGGTGGATCCTTCTTCAAGAAGGCCCGGTAGGGGCCGCGCCGCGCCGAGCGCGCCGCGCTCCTCCCGACGCACCCGATCCATGAAGCGGTCCCTTCCGTTCCTGCTCGCCGCCGCGTCCGGGCTCTCCATGGCCCTGGCGCTCCCGATCGTCGTCCCATTCCTCTCGATCCGCGAGCTCGAGCCGAGCGGTTGGCTGGAGCTCGTCGCATGGATGGCGCTCGTCCCTGCGCTCCTCGCGCTGGACGGCGCCACGCGCGCGCGCCGCGCCTTCGCGCTGGGGCTCGTCGCCGGGGCGGCGTACTTCTTCGCGGCCGTCCACTGGGTGAGCCACGCGATGACCTCGTTCGGGGGGCTGCCGCTCTGGCTGTCGGTGGTGGCGCTCACGCTCCTCGTGGCCTTCATGGCGGCGCACTGGGGCGGTGCCTTCGCGGTGGCGTGGACGCTTCGCCGCCGGCTCGGCTGGCCGCTCTGGGCCCAGCTCCCGTTCGTATGGACGGCCTTCGAGCTGCTGCGGAACTTCAACCTCTCCGGCTTTCCCTGGGGAAACCTGGGCTACACGCAGGCGCGCACCCTGCCGATCGCGCAGCTCGCCGCGGTCATCGGTGTCTACGGCATCGCAGCGCTCGTGGTCTTCGTGAACGGCTCCATCGCCGAGGCGGTCCGCGCGGTGCGCCAGGGCTCGATCGGGCTGGGCGGGCTGGCCCGGCGGCTGGGCCCGGCCGCCGGCCTGCTCGCGCTGGCCGCGGCAGCCGGCCAGGCACGCCTCGTGTCGCTCCGAGGGGAGATCGCCTCGGCGCCCAGCGTGAAGGTCGGGATCGTCCAGGCCAACGTGGACCAGTCGGTGAAGAACAGCGCGCGCGACCACGCCGAGGAGATCCTCGGGCGGCTGGTCCCGCTGACGGAGGAGGCAGACGGCGCGGGCGCCGAGCTGGTGGTCTGGCCGGAGGCGGCCTACCCGATGTACCTGCCGGCAGGGCTGCGCAGCCTCGACGCGCCGGGCAGCGGCATGCGACCCCTGTCCCGGGCGCACGTGCTCGTGGGCGCGGCGACGCTGGATCGCGGCGAGCCCGACGCGTCCGGCTCGTCCCCGCGCCGGGTCACCAACAGCGCCTTCCTGGTGACGCCACGGCTCGAGGTGGTGGGGCGCCACGCCAAGGTCCACCTCGTCCCCTTCGGCGAGTACGTCCCCATGGCGCGCTGGCTGACGTTCCTCCGCCAGGTGGTCCCGACGTTCGCGCCGATCACCCCTGGCGTCGGGGACGAGCCGCTCGTCATGCAGCGTGCGGCCGGGCCGCTCCGGATCGCCCCCCTGATCTGCTTCGACGCGATCTTCCCCGAGCTCGCCCGCGGCTTCGCGCGCCGCGAGGCGGACCTGCTCGTGAACCCGACCAACGACGCCTGGTACGGTTACTCATCGGGACCGTACCAGTTCCTGGCGATCGTGCGGCTGCGCGCGATCGAGACCGGCCGGACGGTGCTCAGGCCGGCCTGGGCCGGGGTCTCCGCGCTGCTCCTCCCGACCGGGGAGGTGGCGCCGGGGGCGATCGAGATCGGACCGGTGGACCCCGAGCTGGCCCCGGCCCTCTCGGAGCCCGCGCGGCTGCTGCTCGCGGAGGCGCCGCTGTTGCGCGGGACCACCCTCTACACTAGATTCGGCGACCTCTTCGCCTGGGGCTGCGCGCTCTTCACAGTCGCCGCGCTCTCCCTCGCCTGGCGCGCTGCGCGCCGCACCGAAGCGACGTAGGAGCGAAGCGATGGCCGCACCGACGACCGAACGACTCAGCGATCTCTCCCGGCGCCTAGAGGCGCTCCGGGGGTCTCTTTGACGTAGAGCGGAAGCGGACGCGCGTCGCAGAGATCGCCCGCATGTCGGAGGACCCGGAGTTCTGGACCGACAACGCGAAGGCCCAGGGGCTGCTGAAGGAGAAGGCGCAGCTGGAGCAGGTGGTCGGAGGCTTCGACGGCACCGCCCGCGAGCTGGACGACGCCCTGGCGATGCACGAACTGGCCGAGGAGGCGAAGGACGAGGGCGTCCGCGCCGAGGCGGCCGCCGCGGTCGACGGGGTCGAGCGGTCGGCAGAGGCGCTGGAGTTCCAGCGGATGCTCTCCGGCCCGCACGATCGGGCTGGTGCGATCGTCGAGGTGAAGAGCGGCGCGGGCGGCGTCGAGGCGATGGACTGGGCCGCCATGCTCTACCGGATGTACACCCGGTTCTGCGAGCGGAAGGGCTGGGAGGTCGAGCCGGCGGACATGGTCGCCGGCGAGGAGGCCGGGATCAGCCAGGGCTCCTTCTTCGCGCGCGGCGAGTTCGCGTACGGCTTCCTCAAGGCGGAGCGGGGCGTTCACCGGCTGGTCCGCATCAGCCCGTTCGACGCGAACGCCAGGCGCCAGACCAGCTTCGCGGCGGTCGACGTCACGCCCGAGATCGACGACGACATCGTCATCGACATCAAGGAGGCCGACGTGCGGATCGACACGTACCGCGCCTCCGGCGCGGGCGGCCAGAAGGTGAACAAGACGGACTCGGCCGTCCGGATGACCCACATCCCGACCGGCATCGTCGTGTCGATGCAGAACGAGCGGAGCCAGCAGAAGAACCGCTCGATGGCCTGGAAGATCCTGCGCGCGCGGCTCTACGACCTCGAGGAGAAGAAGCGCAGGGCTGCCATAGACGCGGTGGAGGCGCTGAAGAAGGACATCGACTTCGGCTCCCAGATCCGCAGCTACGTGCTCCAGCCTTACCGGATGGTGAAGGACCTCCGCACGGGAGTGGAGACGGGCAAGGTCGACGACGTCCTGGACGGCGACCTCGACGGCTTCATCCAGCCCTACCTCCTGGGCGTCCGCCGGACCGACCGGATCGTGGACGACTAGGTCTCGTCCCCCAATACGTCTGCACGGCCCCTGGGAGCAGATCTTCTACGGCGAGTTCGACGGCCGCCGCGACAAGCGGGTCCTCGTGAAGATCATCGGGGAGTGATCCGCCGGCGCGGGCCGCCCCGCCGTCAGCGCGGCCCCACCAG
This sequence comes from uncultured delta proteobacterium, assembly GCA_963845515.1. Classification (GTDB taxonomy): domain Bacteria; phylum Myxococcota; class Myxococcia; order Myxococcales; family Anaeromyxobacteraceae; genus DATIVK01. The sequence continues at coordinate 356,108 of CAWJSR010000029.1, read as the reverse complement.
GACCGCCACGTACGTCCCTCGGTGCTCGCCGCCGACCCCGGAGGGCCATCGGAGCGTCGACCCGACGGTTATCCGCGCCCGCCGGTGGCGCGCCAGCGTCGTGAGAAAGCGCTCCCAGTCCTTCGCGGGCGGCAGCGAGGAGGTGGCGGTGAAGTCGCCGTCCACCGGCTCCTGGAAGTCCAGCTCGGTCCGTTGGATGACGACTCGGGCCTGGATGCCGCGCTCGCTGAGCGCCAGGTGGACGAGCGCCCAGCCGGACAGGATGGCCAGCGCCGAGAGGCTTCCGCCGAAGGCGGTGCTCCGGTGGTTGAGGTTCGGCGCGAGCGGGGCGCCCAGGCGGACCGTCGCGCCGTCCCACGCCTCGACGACCGCGCCGAGGTCTCGGGTGAGGGGGATGTGCTCGTGCAGGTAGCGCGTGATCTCGTCGAGCGTCATCTGGACTCCCCCGCGGCGAGCGGCGCGGCGCCGGTAAGGCTCCCTACCGCGGCTGGAAGGTGATCGGCTGCCGCGCCGACACGAACCGGTCGATCGCGTCGATCACCCAGGGAGGCAGGCTGAGCAGCTTCACGCCGCAGCCGGTCGGCTCGCGGCCGACGGTGGCGGTCTTCGGGCGGACGAAGACGACCTCGCCGTCGACGTCGACCTTCCGGCCGTCCGCGAGCCCGAGCCGGACCTGCAGCCGCGTGCCGATCGGTGGCGGCATCGCGGTTGCGATGAAGACGCCGCCGGAGTCGATCCGCTTGGAGGGGCCCACGAAGAAGTTGTGCTCCGAGACGAGGCTCACGTTCACCTCGACGCGCGTGATCGGTGGGCGCCCCTTTGGCTCGTCCCAGAGCTCCTCGTCGATGAGCGCGAGCAGGTCGACGGCCGGCCCCGCGCGCGGTCGCGGTGGCGCCTGCATGGGCGGCGGCATCGGCGGCGGCACGCCGAAGGCGGCGCCCGGAGGAGGAGGTTGCGGAGGCGCCTGGGGAGGCGAGGTGTGGGGCAGGGCGCCGCCGGGGCGCTCCACCACGAGCAGCGGGCGAGCGAGCACCTCGGCGCGCGAGAGCGCCCGGCTGGCCCCGGCCACGGCGGCGAGCGACTGCACCACGTCGCGCTGCGGCGCGACCATCACCACCATCACCCCGGCCTTGGAGGCCGTCGCGGCAGTCGTCAGCGCGGCGCCCCACGTCGCGTCGGGCTGCGCCGGCAGGATGAGCACCAGGACGGACGGCGTGACGACGCGCGCGATCGGGTCCAGCTCCTCCGGACCGGGCATGCAATAGACCGCGTAACCCGCCCTGTCGAGGTGCAGGTGAAGCGCGATCGTGACGTCGGCGTCCGAGCCCACCACCAGAACGCGCGACGCCGCTGTGGCGCCGGCGGGGCTCACGCGCTGCGGCCTCCCGCCTCGATCATGAGCTGGCGCTCGAGGTCGGCGCGCTTGGTCGCGTTGGCGAGCGCGGTCTCGATCCCGATCTTCTTCGCCTCGGCGAGCTTGTAGAGGTACTGGTCGAAGGAGTGCATGCCGAGGTCGGCGCCCGCCGTCTCCATGTACTTGAGCAGCTCGTTCACCTTGCTCGGGTCGCGGATCATCTCGCGCACGCTGCTCGTGGCGAGGAGCGCCTCGACCGCTGGGACGAGCCCCGTGCTGTCGGACCGCATGAGCAGGCGGAGCGCTAGCACCGCCTGGAGGTTGTCTGCGAGCCTGCCGCGGACCGTGTCCTGCTCGTCGGCGGGGAAGAGGCCGACGAGCCGGCCGATGGCGCGCGGGACGTCCGGCGTGTGGAGCGACGTGATGACCAGGTGGCCCGTCTCGGCCGCCTTCAGGCAGATGTCCGCCGCCTCCCGGTCGCGCAGCTCGCCCACCATGATGATGTCGGGATCCTGGCGGAGGGCCGCGCGGAGCGCGTCGGTGTAGCTCGCGGTGTCGGCGCCGACCTCACGCTGGATCACGAGCCCCTTGCCTGGCGGGAAGATGAACTCGATCGGATCCTCTACCGTGATGACGTGGAGCCGCTCCTGCTGGATCACGCTGTTGATGAGCGACGCGATCGTCGTCGACTTGCCGTTGCCCGTCGCGCCCGAGACGATGATGAGGCCGCGCCGCGCCTCGCTGATGGTCTTCACCACCGGCGGGAGATTCAGGAGATCGAAGTCCGGGATCTGGAAGGGGATGGTCCGCATCACCGCCCCCCAGCTGCCGCGCTGCTTGAAGATGGAGGCGCGGAAGCGCGAGACCCCCGGCAGCGAGTAGCTCCGGTCGACCTCGCGGAAGTCGAGCGGAGTGAAGCCCGCCCCAGGCGCCTGGAGGACGAAGTTGGCGATCGCCTCGGTGTCGGAGTGGGAGAGGGGAGGGTACTTCGCAGCGAGCAGCTCTCCGAAGACGCGGTAGGTCGGCGGGTAGCCGACCTCGAAGTGGACGTCGCTTGCCTGCCGCTTGACCGCGAGCTGCAGGAAGGAGTGGAACATCTCTTCGCTGAGCGGACCCTGACCTTCCATAGGGGCGCGAGTCTATCGCGGGGGCGCGGGAGACACAGCCGAAAAGGAGCGGAGGGGCGGAGCGTTCGGCTCCGGCCCCCGAATCCGGCGACCGTAAGGGGAGGCGAACGCAAGGGCGCGTTCCGGTCGCGCACGGGTGCTTCCCTCCTCAGGGTCCGCGTGACCCCTCCGGGCTCACTTCGGCACGGCGGGGCCGCGATGAGGTATAGATTGGGCCGCGGCCCACGCGGCGTCGCGCACTCCGATTCATGATCTCAACGCGCGTACTCATCGTCGAACCCGACCACCCCTTCGGACTCTCGCTCGCGTCCTTGTTCCAGGACGACGGGTGCGCCACGCGCGTCGCCGGCAGCGCCGCCGAGGCGGAGATGGAGATCGCCGTCCGACGCCCCGATCTCGTCGTGGTCCGGGCCGAGCTGCCCGACCTCTCCGGCTTCAGCCTCTGCGCCCGCTTGCGCCACCACGCGGCGACCGAGCGTCTTCCGATCATCCTCTACTCCTCCGAGACCGCCCCGGCTTCGCTGGCCGAGCACGCGCGCACCCCGTGGGCGGCCAACGGCTACCTCGCGATGCCGCTGGACACCTCGGTCCTGCGGGCGCTGGCCACCAGGATCCTCGCGACGTCGGCAGAGGTGGAGAGCGCCGACGACGCCGTGATCGAGGAGGCCGACCTCCTGCCGCCCGAGGCCGGCTCCCAGCCGCGGCCCGAGCCGCGCCCGGAGCAGGCGGCGGGGACGCCGCCGCCGCGCCCGCACCGCCAGGTCCGCAGCAGCCTCACCGAGGAGGACAGGCTCTTCGTGGCCCGGGCGTTCCAGTCGATCGCGGACCGGCGCGACGCCCTGCTGGCAGAGGCCCAGCGAAACCGTCCGCCGCCGCGCCGGGATCTCCTCCAGACGGCCGACGGCAGGATGCAGCTGCTGCGCGACGATCTGAAGGCGCGCGAGGCGCAGATCGCCCGGCTCGCCGAGATCTGGGAGATCCGGGAGCGCGAGGTCGCCTACGCCGGGGAGTGGCTCCACGAGAAGGACGTCGAGCTGCAGGGGTTCAAGGGGCAGGTGGAGGACCTGCGCGGCAGGCTCGCCGAGGCGCGCGACCTGGCCGCGAGGAAGGAGCGCGCGCACGGCGCCTCGGTCGACGCGCTGCTGCTCGAGAAGGCGACCCGGGAGAAGGAGCTGATCGAGGCCATCGCCAGCGCAGAGCGGCGGCTCCACGACGCCGAGCAGGGCCACGAAGCGGCCTGGCGCGCGCTGGAGGAGCGGCTCTCGACGGTCGACGCGGAGCGGACCTCGCTGGCGGAGCGCGTCGTCGCGCTCGTGGCGGAGCTGGCGGCGGAGCGCGAGCGTGGGACGGCCCTGGAGGCGGAGCTGGCGACGGCCCGCGAGCGCGCGACGGCGCTCGAGGCGGAGCTCGCGACGGAGCGGGCACGCGGAACCGCGCTCGAGGAGGAGGTGGGCGCGGCGCGGGAGCGCGGAGCGGCGAACGAGGCCGAGCTGGCCGCAGAGCGTGCGCGCGGGACGTCGATCGAGGGCGAGCTGGGGGAGGTGCGGAGCGCGGCAGAGGCGGCGAGCGCCGACGCGGCGCGCCGCGCAGAGGAGCTCCAGGCCGACGTCGAGGAGCGCGACCGGCTGCTCGCCGCCGCCAGGCGCGAGAACGAGCGGCTGCAGGGGGAGCTCACCGCGGCGCGCCACGACTACATGGTGAGCGAGAGCGATGCGCAGGTCGCGCGCGACCGCGCGGCGAGGGCTGACGAGCTTGCCGGCCACCTCGAGCTGGCCCTGCGCGAGCGGGACGAGGCCCGGGCCGGGGCCGCTCCGCCCGCGGGCGACGACAGCGCCAAGAACGATGGCGACCCCGGCGAGCCAGCCGCTCCGGCCGGTGGCGAACCCGGCAGCGAGCCCGCCGCTCCTGGCGGCGTCGAACCCCCCGGCGAGCCAGCCGCTCCTGGCGAGGGCCGGGGCGCGTGAGGGTCGACGGCGCAACCCGGACGCCGGCGGTGGAGCTGGTGTCGAGCCGGCTGCTGCGACGCTTCCCGCACGGCTTCAGCACGCGGCGTGGAGGCGTCTCGCCTGCGCCGTGGGACAGCCTCAACCTGGGTGGCGCGGTCGGAGACGAGCCGGCCCGCGTCGCTGAGAACTGGCGCCTGCTCGAAGCGGCCACCGGGCTATCGTTCGCCCGCGTCCGGCAGGTCCACGGCGCGAGGGTGGTCACCGCCGCGGCGCCCTGCGCCCCCTGCGACGAGGCTGACGCGGTGGTCAGCCGGACCTCCGGGGTGGCGGCCTGCGTCGCCGTGGCCGACTGCGTGCCCGTGCTCATCGCAGATCCCGCCTCTGGCGCCGTCGCGGCGGTACACGCCGGCTGGCGCGGCACAGTCGCGCGCGCCGCTGCCGCCGCGGTCGAGGAGCTTTCGGCGCGAGGCTCCCGTCCGAGCGAGCTCCTCGCCGCGATCGGGCCGTCGATCGGGCCATGCTGCTACGAGGTCTCGCCCGATCTCGCGGCCCGCTTCGAGGAGGCCTTCGGCCCGGGGGTCGTCGATCGCAGCCATCCTGCGCCCAGGCTCGACCTCTGGGAGGCCAACGCGCGCGCCCTCGGCGCCGCCGGGCTGCTGCCGGATCGGATCGACCGGCTCGCTCGCTGCACCGCCTGCGAGCATCGGCTCTTCTTCTCCCACAGGCGCGATGCGGGGGCCACCGGCCGGCAGGTAGCCTGGATCGCCCCGGGTCCAGCGCAGAGTCCCGATATCGCGGGAGGGGTCGTTCCTTGACGGGTGCCCCTCTTCACCTAGAATTTTCCGAGTGTTGAGCCGTTTCGCACGGTTCGCCGCGCCCTGCGCGGCCATCGCTCTTGCCGCGTGCGCGGGAGGGAGCGCTTCGCTGCGCCGCGAGGTCGACGGGCTCCGTGGCGAGGTGACAGCCCTGAAGGCCCAGAACGACGCCATGGCCCGCCGGCTCGACTCCATGTGGAAGACGCTGGACGCTGCGGCCGAGCGGCTCCCCCGCCAGCAGCCCGCGCCGACGCCAGCACCGGCCGCCGCCGAGCACACCCCCTCTCCGGTCCGCCCGCTGGTGCCTGCGAACCTCGCCGTCGTCCGCGTCGAGCCGCCGGAGCCCCTGGTCCTCCGAGCGCCGCCGGAGCCCGTGGTCCTTCGAGCGCCGCCGGTCCGCACCGCCCGCGTTCCGCCGCCGCTCTCGACCGCAGTGGAGGTCGCCGAGCCGGATCCCGATCGGCTCGACGAGCTCGAGCGCCCGACCGGCCGCGAGCTCGCCGCGGAGGCGGAGGTGGAGCTGGCCGAGGCTCGCCGCAGGAACGGCGTCGACCGAGCGCACGCGCTCGAGTCCTTCGTGTCGCGCTACCCGCGCCACCCGTCGGCCGACAACGCCCTGGTCGAAGGCGCCCGCGACTACGCTGATGCCGGCCGCGTCGAAGCGAGCTGCGCGCTCGCGCGCCGCGTCCCGGAAGATTACCCGGCTGGAGACGCCGTCTCCGCCGCGCAGCAGATCGTTGCACGCTGTGAAAGGAGCCGTCCATGACCCGCACCCAGATCCTCGCCCTCGTCGCCCTCGCGCAGCTCTCGCTCGGCGAGCGGGCGCTGGCGCAGGGTGCTGGCGAGCCCGCGGACGCCGCCGAGGAGGGGGCTGGGGAGGAGGGAGCGGGTGAAGGCGACTCGCTGGTCTTCCCTCCGCCCGAGGGGACCGCCCCGGCCGCTGCCGCCGGACAGGGGGCCGTCCCGCCACCCGACACCTACACCGTGCGCCCCGGCGACACGCTCTGGGACCTGTCCGGGCGCTTCCTCAACAACCCCTGGTACTGGCCGAAGGTCTGGTCCTTCAACCCGGACATCACCAACCCGCACTGGATCGACCCCGGCCAGCTGCTCCGGTTCTATCCGTCGGCGGAGGAGGCCCCAGCGCGAGTCGAGCCGGTCGAGGAGGAGGCGCCGGTGGCGGAGGGGCCCAGGGAGCTCGAGGACTTCTCGAAGGGGGAGCTGACCGGGCCGAGCGAGCTGCTGGACGACGACGCCGTCGCGGTCAGCGGTCCGTACAAGATCGGCTACGTCCCGCCGCGGTCCACCACCGCACGCCACGAGACCTTCATCACGCGGCGCGAGCTCGAGGAGTCGGGTGAGCTGGTGGGGGCGTTCGAGGAGAAGCTCATGCTCTCCACGACCGATCAGACGTACGCCCGCTTCAAGCGGTCGGTCACCGTGAAGAAGGGCGAGGCCTACGTGATCTACCGGACCGAGCGGAAGATCGTCCACCCGCTCACGCACGAGACCTTCGGCTACCAGACGGTGGTGGTCGGCGCGGGGCGTGTGACCGAGGTCTCCGACAAGGCGGTGAAGCTCACCATCACGCAGACCTTCGAGCCGATCGAGCGCGGCGCGCTCCTCGGCCCCTGGACGGAGCGGTTCGTGAAGCAGGTCGCGCGCCGCCCCAACACCGCCACGCTGACGGGGGCCATCATCGGCGCGCAGCAGGAGATCCTCACGCAGCTCGGCGAGCACCACGTCGTCTTCCTCGACAAGGGGAAGAACGACGGTGTCGTGGAGGGGAACGTCTTCAAGGTCGTCCGCTCGGGCGATCCCTACGGCGGCCCGATGGCGAGCGCGGAGTGGGACGACAATCTCCCCAAGGAGGTCATCGGCGACCTGCTCGTCATCGACGTGAAGGACCACGGCTCCACCGCGCTCGTGACCCGGAGCCTGGTCGAGCTCTACGTCGGCGATCGGATCGAGATGAGCCCTGACGCGGCCGGCTCCGGCGGCGACTAGCGGGCTCCCGGGACGGGCTCCTGGCAGGCGCGGCCGCGGCGGGATCCCCCTGCCGCGGCTTCGCTTTTCGGCGCTCCGGCGCGGCCGGCCTTGCACGCAGCGTGCATGGGCCATTGGGATGGCTCGCTTGACGCCCCCTGATCCCGCGGGTATATCGCCCCGCTCAATGGACGCGGCGCGTACGCTCGGTCCGCTAGACGGCCAGTATCCTGCAGCGCTCGCGCGCCTGGCGGACAGGCCACAGCAACTCCGCGTGCGCGGCGACCTCGGAGACCGGCGCCGCGTCGCCGTCGTCGGGACCCGGCTGGCCGACGCCTACGGCGCCGAGCTCGCTCGCGAGATCTCGCTGGGGCTCGCCCGGAGCGGCGTCACCGTCGTGTCGGGCGGCGCCGCTGGGATCGACGGGGTCGCCCACCGCGCGGCGCTGGAGGCCGGGGGGCACACCATCGCGGTCTTCGGGGCCGGCATCGACGTGCCCTATCCCCGCGAGCACGCCGGGCTCTTCGAGGAGATCGTCGCGGCGGGCGGCGCGCTGCTCTCCGAGCTCCCCGACGGAGCGCCGCCCGCCGCCTGGACCTTCCCGCGTCGCAACAGGATCGTCGCCGCGCTCTCCGAGGCGGTCGTGGTGGTGAGGGCCGGCCTCCGGAGCGGTGCGCTCATCACGGCGGCGCTCGCGCGCCGGCTCGGGGTCGCGGTCTTCGCGGTCCCCGGTGACGTCCGCGAGCGGCTCTCCGCCGGCCCCAACGGCCTCCTGCGCGAGGGTGCGCGGGTCGCCGAAGGGGCGGAAGACGTGCTACAGGCGCTCGGTATCGGCGCGGGGGCGGGGGCCGCGCAGCTCGAGCTGCCCGTGGCCGAGCTGCCGGCGGGCGACGCGGGGCGACTCTTCGCGGCGATGCGGAGCGAGCCGCGTCACGCGGACGAGCTGGCGAGGGCAGCGGGGCTCGGCCCGGGCCCCGCGATGGCCGCGCTGCTGTCGCTGGAGCTCGAGGGCTTGTGCGAGCAGCGGCCGGGCCGGTACTTTCTGCGGCGTTCCTAGAAGGGATTCGTGGCGATGGCGAGCAGGACGAAGAGCGCAGGCGAGACTGTCGAGGCGGAGCCGAGCGGCCAGGCGCCTGCAAAGGCGAAGGCGAAGCCAAAGGCGAAGGCGCCCGCGAAGGCGAAGGCGAAGGCGGCCGCCAAGGCGCCAGCGAAGCGCGCCTCGAAGGCGGCCGCCGGCGGTGGCGGCGTCCTCGTCGTCGTCGAGTCGCCCGCGAAGGCGAAGACGATCAAGAAGTACCTGGGGCGCGGCTACGACGTGAAGGCGTCGGTGGGCCACGTCAAGGACCTCCCCCCCTCGAAGCTCGGCGTCGACGTCGAGAAGGACTTCGCGGTGACGTACGACGTCATCAAGGGGAAGGCGAAGGTCCTCTCGGACATCAAGCGCGCCGCCCGCAGCGCGTCGCGCGTCCTGCTCGCGACCGACCCCGACCGCGAGGGCGAGGCGATCGCGTGGCACATCTCCGAGGAGCTGGGCGCCGAGGGCGGGGACGAGCGCGTCCGGCGCGTCCTCTTCAACGAGATCACCAAGAACGCGATCCAGAAGGCCATCGAGCAGCCGATCGACCTCGACCGGAAGAAGTTCGACGCCCAGCAGGCGCGCCGCGTCCTGGATCGGCTCGTCGGCTACAAGATCAGCCCCATCCTCTGGAAGAAGGTCCGGCGCGGCCTGTCCGCCGGCCGGGTCCAGTCGGTCGCCGTCCGGCTCGTCGTCGAGCGCGATCGGGAGATCCTGGCCTTCGTGCCGGTGGAGTACTGGTCGCTCGAGGCCGATCTGGCTGCGAGGCTGCCGCCGGAGTTCCGCGCGAAGCTGTCGAAGGTCGACGGCCAGAAGGCGGATCTGAAGGAGGAGGCTGGGACGCAGGCGCTCGTCTCGGAGGTCCAGACGGCGACCTGGACGGTCGCGACGGTGGACCGCAAGGAGCGGCGCCGCAATCCGCCGCCGCCGTTCACCACCGCCAAGCTGCAGCAGGAGGCGGCCAACCGGCTCGGCTTCACCGCCAAGAAGACGATGACGCTCGCGCAGAAGCTCTACGAAGGCGTGGAGCTCGGCGACGAGGGGGCGGTGGGCCTCATCACCTACATGCGCACCGACTCGGTCCGGCTCTCCACTGAGGCGGTCGACGCGGCCCGCGTGTACATCGGGCAGACCTACGGGAAGGATCACCTCCCCGAGTCGGCGAACGTCTACAAGACCAAGCAGAAGTCGGCGCAGGAGGCCCACGAGGCCGTCCGGCCCACCACGCTCGAGTGGACCCCGGAGCGGGTCCGTCCCTTCTTCGACGCCATCGGCGAGCGCGACATGGCGCGGCTCTACGAGCTCATCTGGAACCGCTTCGTCGCGTGCCAGATGGTCCCGGCCGTCTACGACCAGACGACGGCGGACATCGCCGCCGGGCGATGCACGTTCCGCGCGAGCGGCTCCATCCTCAAGTTCGCTGGCTACCTCGCCGTCTACGGCGCGAAGCCGCCCGAGGAGGAGGCCGGTGCCGAGCCCGAGGCCGTCCCGGAGAACGGCGAGAAGGACGAGAAGGGGGATCGCCAGCTGCCGCCGCTGGAGGCCGGCATGGTGCTCGAGCTGCGCAAGCTCCTCCCCGAGCAGCACTTCACCCAGCCGCCGCCGCGCTTCAACGAGTCGTCGCTCGTGAAGGAGATGGAGGAGCGCGGCATCGGCCGCCCCTCGACCTACGCGGCCATCATGGAGGTGATCCAGGAGAAGGGCTACGTCGAGAAGATCGAGAAGGTCTTCAAGGCGACCGAGCTCGGCTTCGTGGTCACCGACGAGCTGGTCCGCGCCTTCCCGCGCGAGATGGACGTCGCCTTCACCGCCGGGATGGAGGAGCGGCTCGACGAGGTGGAGGAGGGGAACGCCGTCTGGCAGACCGTCATCAGCGACTTCTACGTCAAGTTCAAGGAGGACCTCGCCTCCGCCGAAGTGAACATGCGGGACGTCAAGCGGCAGGAGATCGCCACCGAGCACGTCTGCGAGAAGTGCGGCAAGCCGATGGTCATCAAGTGGGGCCGGATGGGCGAGTTCCTCGCCTGCACCGGCTACCCGGAGTGCCGGAACACGATGAACTTCCGGCGCGAGGACGGGAAGATCGTCCAGGAGAAGGAGGAGGAGGTCCAGGTCGACGAGAAGTGCCCGAAGTGCGAGGCCGCGATGGTGATGAAGCGCGGCCGCTTCGGGCGGTTCCTCGCCTGCTCCCGCTACCCCGAGTGCGACGGCAAGCGGCCGGTCTCGATCGGCGTGACCTGCCCCAAGGGCTGCGGCGGCTACATCTCCGAGCGGCGCTCCAAGCGCGGCCGGACCTTCTACGGCTGCTCCTCCTACCCGAACTGCGACTTCGTCTCCTGGGACCGCCCGCGGAACGAGGCCTGCCCGCAGTGCGGCTCCGCCTACCTCCTGGACAAGTACTCCAAGCGCGACGGCCCCTTCATCGCTTGCCCCAACAAGGAATGCGGGTATCGTCGGAGCAACGAGCCGCCGGCCGCGCCCTCCGGGGAGTAGGGCGCGGGAACGCGTGCTTGACACCCACTTGGACCTGTTGGTAGGGAATTCTGCTGTCTATTCGCTGAACTAACGCGCACAAGGTACGCGGCTCACCCACTGCCAGCGTCGAGAGGCTCCAGATGATCCACAAGATGGCCGAGTTCTTCCAGCAGGGCGGCCCGGTCATGTTCGTGAACCTGGTCGTCTCAGCCGTCGCGATGGCGATCGTCATCGAGCGGTTCATGGTCCTCGCGTTCAAGCTCAACCTGAACGCCGGCCCGTTCATGGACCAGATCCAGAAGCTCGTCATCTCCGGCAACGTCGACAAGGCCGTGAAGCTCTGCGGCGCCGCGCCCAACGCGGCCCTCTCCCGCGTCGTCCGCGCCGGCCTGACCCGCGCGGAGAAGGGCGAGCAGGAAGTGGCCCGCGCCCTCGAGGAGGCGGTGCTCGAGGTGACCCCGGCCATCTCGAAGCGGATCGCCTCGCTCTGGTCGCTCGCCAACATCGCGACCCTCGTCGGCCTCGTCGGCACCATCTGGGGGCTGATCCAGACCTTCGCCTCACTCGGCGCAGCCAGCCCCGAGATGAAGCAGGTGATGCTCTCGAACGGCATCTCCGAAGCCATGAACAACACCGCGCTCGGTCTCACCATCGCGGTGATCTGCATCATCTTCCACCTCGCGCTCAGCTCGAAGTCCAAGACGATGGTCGAAGAGGTCGAGTACAACGCGCTGAAGCTCGAGAACCTGCTCGCGCGGCGCGCCTCGGGCGAGACGGCCGCTGAGTAGTCACCTCGTGCCGCCGCCCCGTACGCGCGGCGCGGCTGGAGACGCTCCATGAAGCGCCGAGTCCACGTTCACGAGCACACGGGCGAGCTGAACATCGTCCCGTACCTCGACATCGTGGTGAACCTCGTCATGTTCATCCTCCTCAGCATGGCGGGGCTCATCAGCCTCGGCGTGCTGAACGTGTCCGCCCCGAAGATCTCGGGGGAGAGCGCGGGCGGTGGGCTCGCCGAGGAGAAGCCGCGGCTGCTGCTGACGGTCGCGGTGGGCAAGCAGGGGTTCTACGTCGCCGGCGCCGGCGGCGTGCTCGGCGCAGACCAGTCCACCGCGGACACCACGCGGCCGCCCACCATCCCGCTCAGGGACGGCAGGTACGACTTCGCCGCCCTCACCGAGCAGATGAAGGTGATCAAGGCCCAGTTCCCGGCCGAGACCCAGGTCATCCTCTCGGCCGACGCCGACGTGATCTACGAGACGCTGATCCAGACGATGGACGCGTGCCGGGAGTACGTCTCGAAGCTCCCGGACGGTACCAGTGAGCGCAAGCCGCTCTTCTTCGACGTCTCCCTCTCGTTGGTGGGGTGAGTGCCCATGACCTCCGGTCCTGACCAGGACGCCGCCCCCACCCCCGAGGAGCTCGCCAGGGAGAAGGCGAGCCGGGCCTACCGACGGGCGAAGCGCAAGGCCCGCGCCGCCGAGGGCGAGGTCTCCGAGCTGAACATCACCGCGATGATGGACATGATGACCATCATCCTGGTGTTCCTCCTCAAGTCCTACCAGGCGTCCACGGTCAACGTGACCATGACGGCCGACCTGACCGTCCCGGTGTCGAACACTCAGCTCGTCCCGCAGGACAACGTCGGCCTCACGATCTCGATGAAGGAGATCCTGGTCGGCGAGCGCCGCGTCGTCGAGATCCGGGACGGGATCGTCCCGGCGGCAGTGAAGGATGGCGGCAAGGCCGACAGCTTCTACATCGCGGCGGTCTACGACGCGCTCAAGAAGGAAGTCGACAAGCAGAAGTACATCGCCCAGTTCAACAAGGCCGCGCCCTTCACCGGGCGCGTCAACGTCGTGGCGGACAGGCGGATCCCCTACCGGACGCTCATGGAGGTCCTGTACACCGCCGGCCAGGCGGAGCTCGGCGAGTACAAGTTCATGGTGATGAAGAGCGAGTAGTGCGCTCGCGGCTCTCCTCGCAGCCCTGGCAGCGGAGGGCGTGAGGGAGGGCCTGGAGCCGTCGCGCCTCGATCTCCTCTCCACAGTCCGCGCAGCCGCCGTAGCTCCCCTCGTCGATCCGCGCCAGGGCCGCCTGGATCCGCGCGAGCTCGAGCCGCTCCGCTTCGCCGAGCTTCAGGAGCGCGTCCTCGTCGCTCCTGACGCGCGCCGCCTCCTCGACCTCTGCGCTGGAGCTGGATTGACGGAGCCCCTCCATCTCGGCGTCGGTGCGGCGAGCGGTCTCGAGCACGAGACCGCGCCGCCGGTTCAGCTCGCTCCTCATCGCCGCGAGGTCTTCAGCACGCACGGTCGGCTCCTTCGGTCGGCGGACGGGACTACATGCCTGTAGAGTAAGCCTAACCCCACGGCTGAGCTGCGGGGAGTGGCAAGACGGGACACGAATGGGTTCTGGGATGAGGGTGACGGTCATCGGGGGCGGGCTGGCCGGCAGCGAAGCTGCATGGCAGCTCGCGCGCGCGGGAGTGGGCGTCGACCTGCTGGAGATGAGGCCGGACGTGCGCTCCCCGGCCCACGAGAGCGGCGACCTCGCCGAGCTGGTCTGCTCCAACTCGCTCCGCTCCGACAACCCGGCGAACGCCGTCGGGCTGCTGCACGAGGAGCTGCGCCGGCTCGGCAGCCTCGTCCTCGGCGCCGCCGACGCGACGCGGGTCGCAGCGGGCGACGCGCTCGCGGTGGACCGGGCGCGCTTCTCGCGCGAGGTCACCGCCAGGCTGGAGGGCTCCTCCCTCGTGCGGGTCACCCGGCGGGAGCTGACGGCGCTGCCGGAGGGGCCCGGGCTCGCGCTGCTGGCGACGGGGCCGCTGACGTCAGCGCCGCTCGCCGAGGCGCTCGGGCAGGTGGCCGGCGCGGGGCTGCACTTCTACGACGCGATCGCCCCCATCGTCTCCGGCGACTCGATCGACATGTCGATCGCCTACGCGCGGTCGCGCTACGGGAAGGGCGAGGGTGACGACTACCTCAACCTTCCCTTCGACGAGGCGCAGTACCGGGCCTTCGTGGCGGCGCTGCTCTCGGGCGAGAAGGTGAAGCCGCACGAGTTCGAGGAGCCGCGCTACTTCGACGGCTGCCTCCCGATAGAGGTGATGGCGGAGCGAGGCCCGGAGACGCTGGCGTACGGCCCCATGAAGCCGATGGGGCTCGAGGACCCGCGGACAGGGAGGCGCCCCTTCGCCGTGGTCCAGCTGCGGCGCGAGGACGCGGCGGGGACCGCCTGGAACCTCGTCGGGTTCCAGACGAGGCTCACCTGGCCGGAGCAGCGCCGCGTCTTCAGCGAGCTGATCCCGGGGCTGGCGCGGGCCGAGTTCCAGCGGCTGGGACAGGTTCACCGGAACACCTTCGTCGACGCCCCCCGCGTCCTCGCCCCCGATCTCTCGCTGCGGGAGCGGCCGCACCTCTTCCTGGCAGGCCAGCTCACGGGCGTGGAGGGGTACGTCGAGTCGGCGGCGTGCGGCCTGCTGGCGGCCCGCGCCATCCTCGACCGGCTGGCGGGGCGGGCGTTCCGGCCCCCGCCCGCCGCGACGGCCATCGGCGCGCTCCACCGCCACCTGACCGGTGAGGCCCATCCGCCCGGCTACGACTACCAGCCCACCAACGTAGTCTACGCACTCTTCCCGCCGCTCGACGGGCGTCATCGGGGCAAGGCGGCGCGCAAGGAGGCCCACGCCGAGCGCGCCCGAAAGGAGATCCTGCCGTGGATCGATCCTGCGTGAACCCACAGCTTCCCCTCTCCCCCACCGGGGGAGAGGGCAGGGTGAGGGGGCGATCTCTCCGCACTGCGATCGTCCTCGCCCTCCTCGCCGCCTGCACCAGCGGCACGGAGCCACCCGCAAAGGCGGAGGGGATCGGCCGGCAGGTCGCGGCCGGGGAGGTGCGGGCGATGCTGCCGTCGGCGGACGGCGCGCGGCTGGCGTGGCTCGACGGCTGCCGCGTCGCCCGCGGCCAGTTCCTGCCGCCCGGCACCGCCAACTGCGACCTGAGGGTCGCGCCCGCGGCGGGAGGAAGCGCGTCCCGCATCGCGGGGGCGGTGACGACGCTGCCACAGGGGCTCTCGTGGTCTCGCTCCGGGGCGACCCTCGCCGCGCTCGCCGACTACGACTACGCGGCGGGGACCGGCACGCTGGTGCTCTGGCGCGATGGAGCCGCACGCGAGCTGGCGCGCGACGTCACCTTCCACGGCTTCGGCCCCGCGGGGGAGCTGGGCTTCGTGTCGGCGGGGAAGCTCTCGGTCCTCCTGCCGGGCGAGGAGGCGCCCCGCGAGGTGGAGGGCGCCGTCGGGGTGGCCAGCTTCGACTTCGGGCCGGCGGCCTGTCCGGGGGCCGGGCGGGACGGCTCCGCCCTTCGCCTCGCGGCGCGCCGCTCCAGGGAGGCGGGCGGGCAGCTGCTCGTCGTCGACTGCGCGCTGACGCCGGCAGAGACCGCCGTGACGGAGCGCGTCGCCGACTACGGGTTCTCGGGCTCCGGGGGCAGGCTCGCGTACACGGCCGAGGGCAAGGGGGGGGCCGAGCTGCACTTCTTCGCCCTCGAGAAGGGGCTCCTGGACGTGCGGCTCGGCTCCGGCGTCGTCAGCTTCGCCTTCGCCCCGGACGGCCACACGCTCGCGTACCTCGGCGACGTCTCGCCCGGGAAGCAGGGGAGCCTCTACCTCGCGGAGCCCGGGAAGCTCGCCGCGCGAGGCGCGAAGGAGGTCGGCGACTTTCGCTGGGCGGCGAAGGCGCCGCGCGTCGCGTGGCTGGAGGCGTACGATCCGCGCGTCCGCTCCGGAGTGCTCGGGGTGGGCGGACCGGGGACGGCGCGCCTGACCTTCGGGAAGAACATCACCGACTTCGACCTCTCCCCCGACGGCAACTTCGTGGCGTTCCTGCAGCACACCACCCGTGGCGGCTACTCGGTCGACCTCGGCCTCGCCGCGCTCGGAGCGCCGGCGGGAACGGCGCCGGCGACCGTCGCGCAGGGGGTCTTCGGCTTCGCCTTCTCCCCAGACTCGAAGTGGCTCTACTACAGGACCCGCTGCACGCGGAACGGGGAGGGGTGCGAGCTCGAGCGTGTGCCGGCGGCGGGGCTCCAGAAGGACGCGAAGCCGGAGCTGATCGCGCAGGGGATGAAGAGCTTCGAGTTCGACCCGCGGGACCCCTCGCGTCTCCTGGTGGGCTGGCAGCGAACGGACAGCCAGGCGCTCGACATCGCAGTCTGGCAGGGCGGGAAGCTGCTCCGCGTCGACCAGCGGGTGCTGCCCGGGAGCGCGCGCTTCCTCGGACCGGACTCCAGGCGCGTCGGCTACGCGGTCATCGCGCCGAAGCGGGCCGGCGTCTACGTCGCAGAGCCGTGAGTCCGGTGGCCGCGACCGGGAACCTGGAACTCGCCGCGCGCGGCGACCGGGGTTAACGTCGACACGTGCCCCTGGAGCTCACGAGCCTTCCGCAGGAGATCCAGCGCTTCGCGCGCTACCTGGAGGTCGAGCAGCGCGCTTCTCCGCACACGGTCAAGGGCTACCTCGGTGATCTCGGACAGTACGCTGCGTGGCTGTCCGAGACGGGCCACGCCCTGCTGCCCGGCTCGCCGGTCGCCATCCGGGCCTTCCTCGCGCGGGCGTCGGCCGACGCCGGCGCCACCAGCATCGCGCGGAAGCTCTCCTCGCTCCGCTCGCTCTACCGCTTCCTCGTCCGCGAGGGGCTCGCCGAGCAGAACCCCGCCCGCGCCGTGGTCAGTCCGAAGCAGCCGAAGCGGCTGCCGGTCGTCCTCCCGGAGGAGGACGCCGCGGCGCTCATGGAGGCCCCCGCCGCGTTCGGGGCTCCGCTCGCGCTCCGTGACCACGCCTTCCTGGAGCTGCTCTACGGGAGCGGGCTGCGCGTCGCCGAGCTGGTGGGGCTGGACGTGGCGGACGTCGATCTCGACCAGCGCCTGGCGCGCGTCCTCGGCAAGCGCCGCAAGGAGCGGATCGTCCCCTTCGGCCGCCCGGCCGCCGCCGCCCTGGGCGCGTGGCTGGAGGAGGGGCGCCCGGTGCTCGCCGCGGGGCCAGCGCACGCAGGGGCGGAGCGCGCGCTCTTCCTGAACCACCGCGGCGGGCGGATCACGACCCGCTCGATCGCGCGCAGGATCGATCGCTGGGTGCTCGAGGCCGGGCTGCCGCGCCACGTCCACCCGCACGTGCTGCGCCACAGCTTCGCCACGCATCTGTTGTCGAACGGCGCCGACCTGCGCGGGATCCAGGAGCTGCTCGGGCACGCCTCGCTCTCCACGACGCAGCGCTACACGCACGTGGACTGGAAGCGGCTCGCGGCGGTCTACGACGACGCGCACCCGCGGGCGAAGCGCGGGGGGACGAGGCCGTGACCGGCCGCGGCGCGGCGGCCTTCGCGCCACCTGGCGCAGGGCAAGGATCTTTACACCGCGGCTTCGCCGCTGCTATGAGCGACCGATGAGCGGCAACGAAGCGATCGCCCAGCGGGCCCAGAAGGTCCTGACGCCCAACTACAAGCAGCAGCCCGTCACGTTCGTGCGCGGCGAGGGCGTGCGCGTATGGGACGCGGACGGCAAGGAGTACCTCGACTTCTTCGGGGGCGCGGCGGTGAGCGCGCTCGGCCACTGCCACCCCGCGATGGTGCGTGCGCTCGAGCTGCAGGCCCACGCGATCTGGCACACCTCGAACCACTACTTCATCGAACGGCAGGTGGAGTTGGCCGAGGCGCTCCTCGCCGTCACGCCCTGGGCCTCGCGCGCCTTCTTCTGCAACAGCGGTGCCGAGGCGAACGAGGTGATGCTCAAGACGGCCCGCAAGTACTTCTCGGACCAGGGGAGGCCCGAGCGGCACGAGATCGTCGCCTGCGTCGACTCCTTCCATGGACGGACGCTCTTCGCCGTGTCGGTCGGCGGCCAGCCGAAATACCAGCACGGCTTCGAGCCGCTGGTGCCTGGCATCCGCCACATCCCCTTCGGCGACGTCGCCGCGCTCGAGGCCGCGCTCACCGAGCGGACCGCGGCGTTCATCGTGGAGCCGATCCTCGGCGAGTCGGGAGTCGTGACGCCGCCCGAGGGCTATCTGCGTGCGGTCCGGGAGTTGACGCGGAAGAAGGGCGTCCTGCTCTGCGTCGACGAGGTCCAGACGGGCGTGGGTCGGACCGGCAAGATGTGGGCCCACGAGTGGGACGGCATCGCACCGGACCTCATGTCGGTCGCCAAGGGGCTCGGCAGCGGCTTCCCGATCGGGGCGATGCTGGCCACCGAGGAGGTCGGCACGCATCTCACGCCCGGCAGCCACGGCTGCACGTTCGGCGGCAACCCCCTGGCCTGCGCCGTGGGGTTGGCCGTGCTCAGCGAAATGACGGGGGGCGTCATCGCGCGCTCACTGGAGACCTCGGCCGGGCTCGTCGCCGGGCTCGACCGGCTGAGGGCCGGCGGGCGGGTGACCGGGGTCCGCGGCCGGGGAATGCTGCTCGCCGTCCTCCTGGAGGGCGTGAACGCCGCCGAGGTGATGACGGGGGCGCGCGACCGCGGGCTCCTCGTGAACGCCATCGGCGACGGCGTGCTCAGGCTCGCCCCGCCTCTGAACCTCACCTCCGCCGACGCCGACCTGGCCGTCGAGCGGCTGGGCGCAGCCCTGGCGGCGGCGCCTGCCCACCACTGAACCACGAGCGAACGTCATGGCCCGAACCGTGCCGCCGCAGCGCGACTTCCTCCGCCTCACCGATCTCGACCGCGACGAGCTGCTGGAGCTGCTGGAGCGCGCAGCGGAGTGGAAGCTCCTGGGCAGCGGCGGGCCACGCCCGCTGGAGCGGAAGGTGGTGGCGCTCATCTTCGAGAAGGCCTCCACGCGCACCCGCGTCTCCTTCGAGGTGGCCGCGCAGCACCTCGGGGCGGGGTCGCTCATGCTGTCGCCGCGCGACATGCAGCTCGGGCGCGGCGAGCCGATCAAGGACACCGCGCGGGTGCTGGCGCGCTACGTCGACTGCCTGGTGGTCCGGACCTTCGAGCACTCCAAGATCGAGGAGATCGCGCGCTACGCCGACGTCCCGGTGATCAACGCGCTCACCGACTCGAGCCACCCCTGCCAGCTGCTCGCGGATCTGTCTGACCGTTCGCGAGCGGTTCGGCGTCGACGCGCTCGTGAAGCGGGGGCTGGAGATCGCCTGGATCGGCGACGGCAACAACATGGCCAACTCGTGGCTCGAGGCCTGCGCCATCCTCGGCTTCGGGCTCAGGCTCGCCTGCCCCGAGGGGTACGATCCGGACGCGGCGCTCCTCGCGGCGTGCCGCGGCCGGGCCCGGATCGTGCGCGATCCAGGGGAGGCGGCCAGGGGAGCCCATGTCCTGAACACCGACGTGTGGGCGTCGATGGGGCAGGAGGGCGAGGCGGAGGTCCGTAAGCAGAAGTTCACGGGCTTCATCGTCGACGACGCCCTGCTGAAGCTGGCGCGGCCCGAGGCGATCGTCCTCCACTGCCTCCCGGCGCACAGGGGCGAGGAGATCTCCGAGTCGGTGCTGGAGGGGCCCCAGTCGGCCGCCTGGGACGAGGCGGAGAACAGGCTGCACGGCCAGAAGGCGCTGCTGGAGCTGCTCCTGGCGGGCCGATAAGGCGGCGGCTGGACCCGAAGCCGTTGACCCCCTCCCATGCCCCCTACTAATCTCGACGGGGACCGGGGGAAGGCTGCTTGTCGGACGATCTATTCAAGGGATTCGTGTTCAATCCGGCGGACCTCGGCGAGGACGTCGACCTCGACGTCCGCCTGCGCAAGGAGATCCTCTTCGCAGAGTCGCTGGCGGCGAACGGCAGCCACTACGCCGTGCTCGGCCTGAAGTGGGGCGCGACCGCGGAGGAGGCGAGGGCTGCCTACGTCGCCAGGGTGAAGATCTTCCACCCGGACCGTTACGCCGGGAAGAGGCTCGGCACCTACCGCGGGCGGCTCGAGCGGATCTTCAGGAAGCTCACCATCGCGAAGGACGTCCTGTGCGACGAGGTCCGCCGAGCCGCCTACCAGGCAGAGTCCGCGCCTCCGGAGGAGAAGGCGAAGGCGCAGCTCCGCCGCGTCGAGGACGAGAAGCGCGCTGACGAGCGGCGCGCGCGGCTGGCCCGGTCGAACCCGCTCGTGGGCCAGAGCCTGCAGCGGGCACAGCGGGTGGCCGAGCTGCTCCAGCGCGGCAAGGCGGCCGTCGCGGAGGGGCGCTTCTCGGCGGCGGCCAACGACTTCTTCACCGTCCTGGGGATGGACGCGAACCACGTCGAGGCGAAGCAGCTGGCCAACGAGGCGCGCGCCAAGGCGAACGCCGGCCGCGCGAACGAGGCGATCGAGAGGGCGGTCAAGGCATCACTCTCGGGCCACCGCGACAGCGCGGTGGAGGCGCTCCGGGCCGCCGTCGAGGCCGAGCCCCAGAACCAGAAGACCCTCCTGCGGGCGTCGAGGATCGCCATGGACGTCTCCGCCGTAGAGGCCGCGCGCCAGTTCGCCGAGGCCGCCGTGAGGAGCTCGCCTCGCTCAGGCGGGGCCCACGAGGCGCTCGGCGTCGCGCTCGAGGCGGAGGGGCGCAAGGACGAGGCGCGCAGGTCGCTGGAGCGGGCGCTGGAGCTCGACCCCGCCCTCGAGACGGCCCGCGCGCGGCTCAAGAAGCTCAAGGGGATAATGGGCTTCCTGCGATGAGCGACCTCGAACCGGTCATAGGCATCGACCTCGGCACCACCAACTCGGTGGTCGCGACCGTCCGCGAAGGCGTGCCCCGGGTCATCCCGAACCGGAATGGGCAGAACCTCACCCCGTCCATCGTGGCCGTCGCCAAGAACGGCAAGCGGCTCGTCGGGCAGCTCGCCAAGCGCCAGGCCATCACCAACGCGGAGAACACCGTCTTCGCGGCGAAGCGGCTCATCGGGCGGCGCTGGGGCGCGCGCGAGGTCGAGGACGCCCTCCGCTTCCTCCCTTACAAGCTGGCGCCCGGGCCCGAGGGGAACGACGTCCGGGTGCAGCTCGACGGCAAGGTGGTCTCGGTGGCCGAGATCTCGGCCCAGGTGCTGGCCGAGCTGAAGGCCGACGCGGAGGCCTGGTTCGGGCAGACGGTGAGGAAGGCGGTCATTACCGTCCCGGCCTACTTCAACGACGGCCAGCGCCAGGCGACCAAGGACGCCGGGCTCATCGCCGGGCTCGACGTGCTCCGGATCATCAACGAGCCGACGAGCGCCGCGCTCGCCTACGGGTTCGGCAAGCAGGTGGAGAAGAAGGTCGCGGTCTTCGATCTCGGCGGCGGCACCTTCGACATCTCGATCCTCGACATCGGCGCGTCGGTCTACGAGGTCATCGCGGTGGGGGGTGACACCTACCTCGGCGGGGAGGACTTCGATCGGAAGGTGATGGACTGGCTCACCTTCGTCTTCGCGAAGGAGAACGGCGGCATCGACCTCCGCCAGGACCGGATGGCGCTGCAGCGGCTCAAGGAGGCCGCGGAGAAGGCCAAGTGCGAGCTGTCCTCCTCGACCGAGACGGGGATCCACCTCCCGTTCCTCGCAGCCGGCGCGGACGGGAAGGCGGCCCTGCACCTGGAGAAGACGCTCGGGCGCGAGAAGCTCGAGGAGCTCACCAGGGACCTGGTCGACCGCTGCATCGCGGTGACGGAGAAGACGCTGAAGGCGGGCGGGATCCGTCCCAGCCAGATCACCGAGGTGATCCTCGTGGGCGGGATGACGCGCATGCCGCGCGTGCAGCGGGCGGTGAAGGAGTTCTTCGGCCGGGAGCCGTGCAAGGGGGTCCACCCGGACGAGGTGGTCGCGCTGGGGGCCGCCATCCAGGCCAGCGCGCTCACGGCGCCGCAGGCGCACGGCAAGGAGGTGCTGCTCCTCGACGTCACGCCGCAGAACCTCGGGATCATGGTGGTCGGCGGCTACTTCAACACGATCATCGCGAAGAACACGACGGTCCCCACCAGCCAGACCCACCTCTTCACCACCGTCCAGGACAACCAGACCCAGGTCCGGATCGCGGTCATGCAGGGGGAGAGCGAGAAGGCGGTGGAGAACGAGCTCCTCGGCGAGTTCATCCTCGACGACATCCGGCCGGCCAGGCGCGGCGAGGTGAGCATCGAGGTGACCTTCGACATCAGCGCGGACGGCATCGTCGGCGTGGCCGCCCGGGACGCCAGCACCGGCCAGCAGCAGTCGATCACGGTGACCGCGACCTCCGGCCTCACCGAGGAGGAGCTGAAGGACATCCTGGCGGAGCACATCGACGAGCTCCTGGAGAAGAAGCAGAGCGCGGGCGAGTTCGAGGAGCGGAAGCGACGGGCGATCGAGGTGCTCCGCGAGATCGAGGCGGTCGAGCCCGCGGTCGTCGCGTCCCTCGAGAAGAGCAGGTTCGGCAAGGACGCGGTGCAGAAGGCGCAGGGGGTCGTCCTGAGGGCGCGCTCGGCCATCGCGGCCCAGGATGCCGCCACGCTCGCGTCGCTGGACGAGTCCCTCCAGCGGACGCTCCAGCTCTTCAAGGGGCTCGTGGGCATGGCCTCCAAGCCGGGCAAGAGGTAGGGCGTGGTCGTCGACGACATCCTCAACCGCGCGATGGCGGCGTACCGCGAGGGGAGGCTCGCCGACGCGCTCGTCATCCTGCGCGAGGCGCGCAAGATCGACCCCGCCAACCCGCGCATCCGCTCGTTCATGGCGCTCCTGACGGGCGGCACCGCCGGGATGACCCCGGTCCCCGGCACGATGCCGGCCTTCTCCGCGAAGGCGCCACCGGCGGCCCCTGCGGCGCCGAAGCCGCCCGCCTCCGCCCCTGTGAAGAGGGAGGAGGACCAGTACGCGCCGGCGCCGTGGGAGGACGGTCCGTCGGCGGTGGCGACCATCGTCGTCGACTCCGGTGGCGGGCTCGACATGGACGCAGTGGAAGAGAAGTCGGGGCTGCGGACGCTCGTCCCGCAGGCGCCGCCCCGGGAGGTGCCGGAGGGAAGGCAGCGCGAGGTCGCCACGCTGATGCAGGCCGCCAGGGAGCTGCACGGGCTCGGCGACTTCAGCGGCTCGCTGGAGCTGATCGAGAAGATCCTGCTCACCGCCCCCGACCACGTGGAGGCGCGCGAGTTCCTGCGGGAGAACGAGTCGACCCTCTTCGCGATGTACGCGTCGAAGCTCCAGCCGCTCAGCAACGTCCCCCGGCTCGCGATCAAGCCGGAGGAGGTCATGTGGCTGAACCTGGACCACCGCGCCGGCTTCCTGCTCGCGCAGATCGACGGGGTGGTGGACTACGAGGACCTCTTCGCCCTCTCCGGCCTGCCCCGGCTCGACACCGCCCGGATCCTCGCCTCGCTCCTGGGCGAGGGAGTGATCTCGCACGGGGCGGGGTAGGGGCTCCAGTTCACTGAAAGCGCGTGACACGGAAAGTCCTCGGACTTCGCGTGCTTGTCACGCGGGGTCAAGTCAGCGCTTGACAGTGGGCGAAGTTCGCGGTGAGTGTAGGCCCCAAACGGCACGACAAGAGCGACCTCGTCGAAAGGCGAGCAGGCAAAGGCCCGGACCCACGTGGTCCCAGGGCCGACCGAAAGCCGGCGAGCGCAACACCGCGCCCCCGGGAAGCAACGTGCGGAGGGGGCAGCATGCGCGCAGCACATCGGGGGCTCATTCTCGCACTCCTGTCCACGGCCTGCGGTGGGAGCGACCGGAAGAGCGACCCCGCGATTCCCTACGCGGCGTCCGCGTCCATCGGCACCTACGAGGACGGCTCGGGCCGGCTCGGGCTCGCCGTCCTCACCACGATCCGAGACGACGCTGGCGCCGGGCCAGGCACCGCCTGGCAGCTCGGGCTCGCGCGGGAAGGAGCCGCGCTCGGCGGCCCAGCGCTCTACGCAGCGGGGTCGGCTTACTCCCTCGCGTGGTTTCCCGAGGTCGCGCCGGCAGCCGGCGCGACCTACGAGATCATCGGCAGCGGCGATGGGCAATCGACGTCGCAGGCGGTGGCGCTCGGTTATGGCGCGCCGCTCCCGACGCCGTCAGCCGCGCTCTCCCTCGACGGCAGCCGTATCGAGTGGGCCGACGTCACGCGGGCGGCGGCGTATTCCTGTGTCCTGACCTCCGGCGCGGACGATCCACCTGCAGCAGGTCTCGACGCTCGCCGGGTGCGAGGTCGCCGCGCTTCCGGAGGGATCCTACCTGGCGTCGATCGAGGCGCTCGGGGCCGATCCGGAGGCGCTGGACGCGGGCGTCGCCCCGCTCATGCCCACGAGCTTCGACGTCTCCCACGTGCGGCTCGGGCTGTTGCGGCGAGCGACGGGCGCACCCCTCGTCCTGCGCGCCGCTGGGGGGCGCATCGACTATGGCCTGGTTCCTGGGCTGGCCATCTGGGTCGGCCTCGCCGCGCCGGACGGCTCCCCGGATGGTGGCGCGTGGTCGATCGAGGTGACCGGCCCCAACCTGCCGGCGTCCGATCCCCTGCGCTTCGAGCTGCAAGCCAACTTCACCCGGCGATTGGTGTGGGCCTACGGGGTCCCGCCCGATTCCGGGCTCTACACTCTGGTCGCCAGCAAGGGGCTCGAGTCAGTCACGACGCGCTTTGCCGTCGCGCCGCCAGAGCCGCTGCCCATCCCGGGCGGCGTCTCCGCCACCGGTCAGCAAAGGGGCGCTGCGCGCGTGACCTGGAGCCCGGTGGTCGGCGCGCAGAGCTACTTCGCCGCGGTCTGGCTCGGCAGCTCCTTCGTAGCTGGTCAGTGGGTGACCGGCACGTCCGCAGACTTCCTCGATGGGACCTTCACGTCGGGCGTCACCTATGACGTCTACGTCGCGGCGGTCGACGTGGACGTGACGGCCGACGCTCCTCCGACCCGTGTCTGCGCATCCGAGAACAGCTACACGCCGGCGAGCTTCACCGCGCCGTGATCCGAGAGGGCCAATCCATGATCAGCACGACTCGAATCCTCGCCCTCTCTTGCTCCGCCGCTGTCGCGCTCTCCGGTTGCAGCCGGTCATCGCCGTCTCCCGCGACGACCGGACCCAACCCCGGCCCGACGATGCGGCTGTCGGCCGCCAGCGTCCGAAGCGCCGCCGGCGCCGAGCTCTCCTCGATCGCCGACCGGGATACCACGACAGGGGCGACCGTCAGCGGCACGCTCGAGCTCGTCGTGCGGTTCGATCACGCCGTCGAGGTCCGGGCGGTGAAGGTCCACGGCGACGGCATCAGCGTGGTGGTTCCGGGACGCGGCGAGGTCGAGCTCACGGGCGGCTGGGGCACGATCTCCCTCTCGAGCCCCGTGACGGCAACGGAGCTGAGGCTTCGCGTCAGTGGGGTCGGGCCTGCGCCGATTCTCGACGAGCTCGAGCTCTGGGGCGCCGGGAGGGCGCGGTCGCCTAGAAACGTCCAGACGATGGCCGAGGCGACCCTGGCGAACGGCAACGCCTTCGAGGACGTGCGCGTCGTCGCAGCGCTCCCCTCCACGGCCACGCTGGACCCTGCCGGGAGCACCGACGGCGGACGATGTCTGCGTGGCACCTTCCCCGAGGTGAACCTGGCCGCTGCTCGGCGCGCCTACCTGGCCTACGAGGCGGACGTGCCGCGGGCCTTCGCGCTCGAGCGCATCCTTGGCGGCGACGCGGTGACGGGCGGCTTCTGGGTCGGGAACGTCGCCACGGCACGGACGCTGGTCGACGAGCTGGACCCTGAGCGGCTGGCGACGGCGGGCAGCGTCGTCCTCTGCGTTCCCCCGGAGGCCACGGGAACGGTCCAGGTCTCCGGCCTGCGCCTCCTGATCGTCTCGGACGACGGCCTCGACCTCTTCGACCGCGAGACGCACCTCAGGCTGTCGTCTGCCGTGGACGACGACGCGACCCCGGCCGCGGTGTCGGGGACGATCGAGCTCGCGCTGGACAGGCCGACATCGCTCGACGCTGGCGCCATCCGGTTGGGGGCTGCGCCGGTGACCCTGTCTGCGCTCGAGCTGCTCGAGGCGGCCGGCTGGCGCCGCGAGCCGGACGTGGAGCTCGCGACGGTCTCCAGCGCGCTGCCGGTGGCTGGACGCGAGGCGAGGGCCCTTCGGCTCGTCTTCCCGCCTGCGGCGCGCGCCGACCTGCCCGGAGCGAGCCTCGCCGAGGTCTCGGTCGCGGGCAGCGGCGTGGGGCGCAGGGTCGGAACGGCACGCATCGTCCTCACCGCGCCGGTCGTCGTGTTCGAAGGGGGGCGCGAGGTTGGCGAGCGCTTCGGAGATCGCGCGTGGATCGCCGGCTGGGCCGAGTCGCCTGCCGGCCCGGGACGCGTGGTGATCGGTGGCGCCGACGTGGGCGTCGACGGAGCCTTCGGCGTCGCGCTCCACCGGGCCGAGGGATCGCCGTCCCCATGGACCGTTCAGGTCCAGGCTACCTTCCCCGACGGAACCTCCGCCGTCCGCACCGTGGTGCTCGACCGGGACGGCGCCGCAGAGTTGCTGAAGGAGGCCAATGCGACCGTCCCTTCGCTCTCCGACGCCGCGCGCTTCGGGCAGGAGAACCAGACCGCATGGGGGACGATCGACCCCGAAGACGGCGGGAAGGTCACTCTCGGAACGGACGTCACCTTCGAGGCGGGCAAGGGTGCCGTCGCGAAGGCGACCAGCGTCGGCGTGAGGCGAAAGGGGCCGGAGGAGATCCCGCCCCTGGAAGCAGGCATGGTGAACGTGACGGCGCCGGCCAACGGCGCCTATCGCTTCCTGCCGAAGGGGCAGAAGTTCGCGAAGCCGGTCAGGGTCGGGCTCCCCTACGACCCGACGCTCCTCCCGGAAGGGATCGCGCCGGAGGAGATCCAGACCTGGTTCTACGACGACGTCGCGGAGCAGTGGACCGCGCTCCCGCGGGTCGAGCTCCAGCGCGCGACGAGCCGGGTGGTGAGCGAGACGACCCACTTCACCTTCATGATCAACGCGGTCCTCGTCCTCCCCGAGCACCCGGGGCCGTCATCCTTCAACCCGAACGCCATCAAGGATCTCAAGGCGTCGGATCCTTCTGCGGGGATCGACCTCCTCGCGCCTCCCGGCGTGAACAACATGGGGAGCGCACAGGTCGGCCTTCCCATCCGACTGCCCGGGGCGCGTGGTGCCTACCAGCCCGAGCTGCGTCTCTCTTACGACTCGGGCGGGTCCAACGGCTGGCTCGGCGTCGGCTGGGATCTCGCCGTCTCGAGCGTCCAGATCGACACGCGCTTCGGTGCGCCCGAGTACGGCGCCAGCGAGCCCCGCTACCTCCTCGACGGCGAGCAGCTCGTTCCGACGAGCGAGACGCCGGCGTGCGCGGGCGGCACCACCGGGACGCGCTATCGCGCCCGGGTGGAGAGGAGCTTCCGTCGAATCCTCCGCTGCGGGACCGGCCCGACCGACTTCTGGTTCGAGGTCCAGGACAAGCAGGGCAACTTCCATCTCTACGGCAAGAGCGAGGCGGCGCGCCTCTTCGACTATGACGGCCTCGGCAATATCGGCGCGTGGCACCTGGAGCGCGTCGTCGACGTCAATGGGAACCTGACGCAGCTCGTCTACGACACCGACATGAAGGTGCGCCCCACCGTCCGGCACCCCGGTCAGACTGCGGCCAGGCACGAGGAGGACTTCCGCCAGCTCTACTTGAGGAGCATCCAGTACACGGGGCGGGCGTACGCGACCACGCGGGATCCCTTCGGAACGTCGGAGACCGGTCCGTACCACGTGGAGCTGGTGAGCGAGCAGGACACGCGCGGGCGCCACCTCGATCGCCCCGACGAGATCACCTCTGGCCGGCTCGGCTTCAAGACGGTGCTCCGGCGCCGCCTGAAGTCGATCCTCGTCCAGATCGATCGCAACGGCAGGACCGACACGATCCGGGAATACCGGCTCTCGTACGAGCGAAAGAGCGAGAGCTTCTGGAAGTCGCGCCTGACGAAGGTGGAGGTCTTCGGCGCGGGCGCTGAAGGGATCCGCACGCTCTTCAACACCCACACGTTCTCCTGGTACGACGCAGACTTCGCCAACTCCTTTGCGCCGCCGGTCGCGTGGACGTTCAAGGAGACGCCCGACGACCTCTCCATCTCGCACGGGGAGGAGAGCGGCTGGTCGATCCACGGCTACGGCGGGATCGGCTTCACCTACGACAAGATCACCGGCACCGTCGGCGGCCGCGTCGGCGAGACGGAGCACGAGACGGTGACGAAGAGCCTGCTCCTCGACGTCAACGGCGACGGCCTCCCCGATCGCGTCACGGAAGGCGGCGACGGGTACGACGTGCGCTTCAACACCAGCACGCTCGCCTCGAGCACTCGCGAGCTGCGGCGCACGCTCCCGGCCGGCGACCCGGCCAGCGGCGAGGTGCGCCCAGTGCCGCTCCCCACGCTCGGCAAGGAGGAGGGGAACGGGTGGAACGCAGCGCTGCAGGCGTCCTACGGGCCCGTCTCGGCCAACGCCGGCTACTCCCACTTCGAGACCAAGACGACGGAGTTCCTGGGTGACGCCGACGGCGACGGCCTCGTGGACGTCGTGCAGGAGTCCGGTGTCCTCCTGAACCAGCACCGCTCGCCATCGGCGAAGGGGTTTGCGTTCGCGCCCATGGTCACCGGCACGAGCCTGGCGAGCACGCCGACGGGGACGAACCCCGATCAGCAGGCGCTGGAGGACAGCATCCGCGAGCAGATGAAGCCCTCAGACGCCGTCCTCGAGTGGGTGGCGCCCTTCTACGGGCGCGTCGACGTCTACGGCGACCTGTCCTTCGTGGAGCGCGTCCAGCCCTCGCCGCTGCCTCCGGAGCGGGACGGGGTCAGGGTCCAGGTGTTCACCTGGAACGGGAGCCGCGACAGCGCCGCGACGAAGGTCTTCGAGCAGGTGAAGACGCACGCCGACGCAGGTGTTCCGTTGACCGTCGGCGTCGCCAACCTCGACGTCTTCCCGGGCATGCGAGTCTTCGTCGTCCTCTCGACCCTGGCCGACTTCCCGGTGAATCGCGCGGTCCCGTCGCCCCTCGAGGACGTCAGCTTCTCCCCGGCGATCTCGTACACGCACCTCGGACAGTGCGCCGTCTCGCCGTGCAGCGCGCTCGACGAGGAGCAGCAGGGGCGCGTCGAGCCGAATGGCGCCGCGACGTTCCACTTCGATCAGGCCCGCGACTTCAGGATCGCCGGCCAGCCCGCGCCGTCGATCTCGATCCCGGCCACGGGGACGCTCAGGATCGAGACCTCGCTGGTCAAGAGGGAGTCGACCGACGAGATCAGGGTCTGCGTCCAGCGCTTCTCCCAGACCGCCGAGGTGAAGGATCTCCGCTGCGAGGCCCAGGGCGGCGGCTTCGAGAACCTGATCGATGAGACCTTCGGCGCCAACTCCGCCGGGACGTTCGCGCTGGCGGGGAGCTACTCGGTCCTCGCCGGAGAGAAGCTGGTGTTCCGCATCCAGACGGACCTCCCGGTCGATCCCTCGGCGGTCGACTGGGCGATCGGCGGGCGTATGGAGACCGCCTGTGGAATGGGACCGAACGGCTGCGAGGCCCCGCCGCCCGAGTTGGCCGAGGCGCTGTCCTTCACGGCGGACGCGTGGTTCCCGGTCCACAACCCCATCTCGCCCTACTGGTACACCTACCCGAACGCGGACGTCTCGGCAGCGCCTGATGACCGTCCGATCAGGCCGTGGGTGGCGCCTGAGTCCGGCACGATCCGGGTCTTCGTCAACCCGAAGTACCCGGGGCGTCGGGACGAATACACCCCTGCGCTCCGGATCTGGGACCGCGCGTCCGACGCGCTCTACGTGGCCGCCCGCACGGCCAGCTCACTCATCGTGAAGCGACGCTTCGACCAGCTCTATGGCTCCTCGTACGCGCCCATCGTCGAGGAGCTGCACGTCGAAGCCGGAGAGCGGGTCTTCTTCGAGATCTTCTCGGACGCACAGTTCAGCGCGACGTGGACGCCGATCGTGACGTTCGCGCCGGACGACACGGGCCTGGAGTGGCCGACCGCCGTCACCGTCAACTCGAGGTACACGTCGTACAAGTCCGGCGCGGACACCTACGTGGTCCGCTCGCGCTTCGGCGGCGGCCACCACCTCTTCCACTACGGCGCATGGCACGCCGCGAGCGACCAGGACCTGGATCCCCGGCGGCTCTACAAGAAGGTGGAGGCGGACACCCAGCAGGAGATGAAGGACGCCTACAGTGACCCGAGCTCCGGCGTCCAGGACACGACGCAGGTCGCGTCGCCGCTCGTTCCGAGGAGGCTCGGCACCTGGGTCTCGAAGACCGCGCCGGGGCTCGCCCCGCACGTACCGTCCTTCGTGAGCAGGGAGGGGACGACCTTCATCTCGGCAGGGCATCTGGCACGCCTCGCGCGAAGGGGCAGTTCGTCCAGCACGGTGGCGGGACGGGGGAGACCACGTCGCTCCTGGCGATGTTCGCGCTCGGGCCCGCGCTCCGGCAGAGCACTGGCGAGTCGACGTCGCTCTCGGCGGGTGTCTCGGTCGGCGGCGTCGGCGTGAGCCTCAACATCGCAAATGGCACGAGCTCGCAGAAGACCGACGTCCTGGACATGAACGGCGACCGCGTGGTCGACGTCGTCTCCCGCGCCGGTGAAGGGACCTCCGTCCGCGTGACCGACGTTCGCGATCCGAGCAGGCCCGCCGCGGAGAGGCCCGCAGAGGGCTTCGGGCTCCGGAAGAGCGAGGATGGCTCGGCCAGCTTCGGGCTCGGCGTCTCGGATCCCTGGCGCCGCATGTCCGACGACGGCGTCGTCGAGGCGCTCATCTCCATGTACCCGTCGGTCGGAGGCGGCATCGGAGTCAACTTCAGCTCGACCGAGCGGGAGCTGGCCGACGTGAACGGCGACGGCCTCCCGGACGAGGTGAGCCGGGAGGTCCCCGGCTGCTTCTCGGTCCGCCTGAACCTGGGCACGCACTTCGCGGCACATGCAGACTGCGTCCCGGTCGCGAACTGGAGCGACCGCGAACCTCGACGATCTCATCGGCGCGCTCTCGGACGTCCTCCCGGCAAGCGTCGTGACGGCGGACAGGGTGCGCAAGACCACCGTCGGTCAGCCTCAACGCCAACGCAGGCTTCACGCTCTACGAGAACTACGGCGCGTCGGTGAACTGGGACTCGAGCATCGCCGCGACCGGCGTCTCGCTGGCGGACATCAACGGCGACGGCTTGCCGGACTACATCCGGAAGTCCACCAAGGACCACCGCTTCACCGTGCGGCTGAACAACGGCTTCGGGTTCGACGCGGAGGAGTACCTCCCGGTGGCGCCGTGGCCAGCCGGCGTCACGCAGCCCTGGCTGCGGGACACAGGGCTCTCGGCCGGCGTCAACCAGGTGCTCGCCAAGGTCAACGGCTCGTCCTCCGTCGACGCGGTCGAGGCGAGCGGGACCTACGGAGAGATGCCTACGGTCGGCTTCGTCGTCTCGTGGGGCGTCGGTCCGCTCACCATCGCTGGGACTCCCTGGCTCCACTTCTCCGTGGGTGGTGACAAGACCTTCAAGCGCGTCTCGGGGTTTGCCCTGGGGCTCCAGGACATGGACGGGGACGGGCTCGCCGACCACGTCCTGAAGGCCGAGAAGAACCCCGGCAGCGACAACGAGGCGGTCTGGGTGCGGCTCAACCAGCTCAAGAAGGGGAACCTGCTCAAGGCGGTCTCGCGGCCGCTCGGTGGGAGCTTCGAGCTGGAGTACGCGCGCACCGGGAACACCGTCGAGATGCCGGAGAGCCGGTGGGTCCTCTCCAACGTCGTCATGCACGACGGCCGCGCGGACGGGAATCCCGGCCACGACATCGCCACCTCGTTCGGTTACGGGAGCGGTCGGTACCACCGCTACGAGCGCGACTTCCTGGGCTTCGACAGCACCAGCGAGACGCGTGCGGACGGCGCGACGGTCGTGCGCACCTTCCGGAACGACGGCGTCCTCGTTAAGGGGCTCCTCCTGACCGAGACGCTCACCGACTCGACGGGTCGCGTCCTCGCGAAGACGACCAACGCCTACTCCACGCCGTCCCGCTACGACGACACGAACGCCCGGCCCGCGCCGGCGCTGGACCCGTGCAGGGAGGCGGCCCCCTTCTTCCTGCGGCCGACGCTCGACGAGTGGTGCGGTGCGCACTTCATCTCGCTCGACACCGTCGAGCAGGAGCTCCACGAGACCTCGGGAGATCCCGCCGCGAAGCTGGTCACCCGCCAGAGCTACACGTACGACCCGCTGACCGGAAACGTGAAGACGTTCACGGACCTCGGTGACGCCGATCCGCTCAACACCGGCGACGATCTGTACGCGACGGTCACCTACGC
This sequence comes from uncultured delta proteobacterium, assembly GCA_963845515.1. GTDB lineage: Bacteria > Myxococcota > Myxococcia > Myxococcales > Anaeromyxobacteraceae > DATIVK01. Next base: position 324,112 of record CAWJSR010000029.1, on the reverse strand, counting down.
GAACGACTCCGCAGCCACGGCGCTCTACTCCGTGGCCAGGCCAGAGGATCTGCTCGTCTGGAACCACGCCGGCGACGCACAGTTCCTGCGCAAGCGGACGGCCCACTACGACGCGCGCGGCAACCTGGACTACCTGCGGTCGTACCTGGACGGCACGAAGTACGTCCAGGTGGACCTCTCCTGGAACGCGGACGGACGGCTCTTCGAGGTCCATCAGCCCGAGGTGAACGGGCGTCGCTACTGGGTCCGCTACCGCTACGACACGAGCGGCGTCACCCGCACCTACCCGACGCAGGTGGAGGACGCGCACGGCTACGTCTCGAGCGCGATCTACGACGAGCAGTTCGGCGAGGTCGAGAGGACGACCGATCTCAACGGCAACGTCACACGCCGCGTCCTCGACGCGAACGGCCGGATCGACGAGGTCTTCGGGCCCTACGAGAACCTCGTGCCGGCGGTCCAGGTCGACTACGCGCCGGACGCCAGGCCCTCCGCGCGCGGGACCCACAACCTCCTGCCCAGCGGCGGCTGGCTCGACACCTTCGTCTACATGGACGGCATGTGCTCGCGCCATCCAGACGCAGAAGACCGTGCTGGTGCAGGAGCGTGGCCCCGGACGTGGCGTCCAGCGGACGGCAGCGCTTCGACGTGATGGGGCGCGTCGACGGAGCAGGGGATCACCTACTTCATCCCGGGCACGGACCCGGGCTTCCGCGAGGACGCGCCGGTCTACAAGACGACCTCCGACGTACGACGTCCTCGGGCCGCAAGACCCGGACGGTCGAGCCGAACGGCGGCGTCTACCAGATGACCTATGACCTCGCACGCTCCGCCGACGACTCCTTCCTGCGGCGCCGCGCGACGGTGGTCGACCCGCTAGAGAAGACGCGCGTCATGTACCGGCGGCTCGACGACAAGATCTCGGCCGTCGAGGAGCACATCGACTCGCTCGTCCACACGACGCGCTACCAGTACGATCCGATGGGCGACTTGCGCGTCGTGATCGACGCGAAGAAGAACGAGACGCGCGTCGAGTACGATCGGCTCGGCCGGCGGACGCAGCTCGAGAGCCCAGACGCGGGGACGACCGACTTCGTCTACGACGACATGGGCAACCTGGCGTCGCGACAGGACGGTAACCTGCGAGATGCCAGGGCGAAGCGTCACCTACGAGTACGACTACGACCAGCTCATCGCGGTCCAGAAGCCCTTCGGGACCGACGTGAAGTACGAGTACGGCCCTCCGGGTAGCCCCGAGAACGGGGTGGGCAGGATCGTCCGGGTGCTGGACGACGCCGGCTTCGAGACGCGCGGCTACGGGAAGCTCGGCGAGGTGATCCGCTCCACCCGGACGGTGAAGCCGCTCAAGCCGAACGACTCCCCGCAGACCTTCGAGACGCGGTTCAAGTTCGACTCCTTCGGCCGGATGCTGACGCTCTGGTACCCGGACGGCGAGCAGCTCGACTACACGTACGACGTCGCCGGGCTCGTGAACCACGCGCAGGGCCACCGGCCGGCCACGAAGCACTGGGATGAGGCGACCGAGGTCTACCTGGCCTCGATGACCTACGACGAGTTCGGCGCAGCGGCGCACGGCCAGCCTCGGGAACGGGGCGGCGACGAGCTGGACGTACGAGCCCGACACGCAGCGGCTGAAGCACCTGCACCACGGCCTCGATCGGACGGACGCTGCAGGCGCTGACGTACACCTACGATCTGGTAGGGAACGTGAAGACGCTCACGAACGCGCTCGGTGAGGCGACCGGGCGGCGGTCCGGAGCGGTCTCGTACACGTACGACTACGACGACCTCTACCGGCTCACGACCGCGACGGGCGCGGCGAAGTCGCGCCCCGGAGTGAATGACTCGTTCAAGACGACCTACGCGTTCGACGAGATCCACAACATGACGCGGCTCGACCAGAAGCACTGGTTGACGACGGCGAACGACCCGGAGAACGAGACGGCCCATCCGCCGCAGACCAACCACGACTTCGACTACGTGTACGGGAGCGCGGCGCCCCACCAGGCGACGAAGATCGGCGATCGCAACCTCGTCTACGACGCCAACGGCAACACGCTGCGCGAGTGCCGCGATCACGGGGACGCGACGTGCCAGGCGAACTCCGACAAGCTGCGCCGCTACTTCTGGGGCGAGGAGAACGAGCTGAACGCCGTCATCGACGGCGGCGGCTGGAACATCACGCGCTTCATCTACGACGCCGGCGGCCAGCGCGTGGTGAAGCTCGGGCGCGGCGGCGAGTCGATCACGGTCGGGCAGTTCTTCGCGCTGAAGGGGCGCAAGGCGGCGACGAAGCACATCTTCATCGGAGAGACGCGCATAGCGTCGAAGCTGCTGCCGTCGCCGGGCTGGGAGCCGAGCTGGAGCGAGGGGACGACGGTGACGAGCCCGATCGTGGATGGCACGACGGTCGAGGGCTTCAACGGCTGCAATCCGAGCACCTACCAGCCACAGAAGTGCCCGATCGACCCGGCGGCCAACCCGGTCCTCGACCGGCGCCCCGACACGACGAAGATCAAGCCGGCGACCTACTACTACCACTCGGATCACCTCGGCTCGACGTCATGGGTGACCGACCAGAACGGCCGCGTCCACGAGCACGTGGAGTACTTCCCGTACGGCGAGGTCTGGCGCGACGCGAGGTACGACTCCGACGGCGACCCGGTGCACAGGCAGCAGTTCCTGTTCTCGGCGAAGGAGATGGACGAGGAGACGGGGCTCTACTACTTCGGGGCGAGGTACCTGGATCCGGTGAGGGCGCGGTGGGTGAGCACGGATCCGATTGTGCAGAATTGGAGCGAGGCGCCGGAACCGGGAAAGGTGTCGCTCTATGCATATGCGAGGTGGAAGCCACAGCGATTGGTAGATCCGGATGGCAGGGACCCTATAACGATACAGCTTCGGAATTCTCTGGAATTCCTGGAGCGCAACGGCGTCAACGATCACCTGACCTATGGCGAGATGGTTCGTAAGGGGCTCTTGGACGACGCGATTGCACCATATGGCGGGCGCATGAGTGAGTCGGGACCGCCCCCCGAAATTGAAGATCTAGTGCAGTTCAGTGTGCTGGTGTGGTCATACTATGTTGGCGCTGAAGCGGGGCCGGCGGTACGGGCCGGGGTTAGGCCGGCCGCGGCCCGCGCAGCGGCGGGCGTGGGCCGTTTGGAGAACCCCCTCGTTCTCAACGCAAGGGCTACGGCTCCCGTACAGAAGTTCGCAGACTACGTCTTTAGGCGGGGCGCTACACACGGGAAGGACGCTGTATTTAGGGAACTCGGGTACGCGGAGGAGCACTCTGCGCGACTCGCCAAGATGTGGGAAGAACAGGGCGCCGCAAAGTTTGCAAATGGCGAATATACCTTGGGCAAACTGGATCAATACGGGCAACGCATCGACATCGAAATAGAGGTGCCGGGCATAGGCAGCGCCAGTGGAAAGACTAGTCACATGCGGTCGGGATGGATGGTCCAACCCGACGGCAGCATCAAGCTCAATACGCCGTTCTCGGGATTTACGAGGTAGGCGAACATGCTGACCGCGTACACAAGAGTCAGGCTTGTATCCGACAAATACGCGCGTGAAGGCGCGCTTCGCGGGATGCTGGGCTACGTGATCGAGGTCTATGAGGACGGGCACTATGAAGTCGAGTTCTCCGATCCGGCAACTGGGCGCACGTTGGCCCAGATAGTGCTGGCCCACGAAGATGTGGTGGAGAGCCCCGAAGCGTGTGCCCCGTGACGGCTCCAAGCCAAGCCAAGCCAAGCCCCCGCCCGAAGGTGATCCGACCGCCGAAGTGAAAGGAAACAACCGATAGGAAGGACGGGGACAAGGAGAGGCAGCAGGTAGGGGGCTGAGAAGCCCAGATTGGACCGAATGATCGCGCCGAACCTCCAGATCACGACTCCGAGCGGCAGCCGAGAGGCGGCAATGGCGATCTGCGGACATGCCTGGTCGGACGGAATCTCCGCGGTCGGTCGGTGGAGGCTGTTCCGATGCGGTCGCTAGCCATAGTCCGCGCAGCGCGCGGCATGACGGACGCGCATCTGCCAGGTTCCGAGTGGGAAGAGCACGTCGCGCATGCCGGATCGCCAGGCGTCGAGCGCGTCGCGGTAGGCGCGCTGGAACCGCGTCAGCCGCTGGAGCGCCTCGATCCGCTTCCACCCGTTCCGACAGGCGACGCGGGGGCTGAGGACTCGGCGCGGCTCGCCGGGGGCAGGACGTGCGAAGAAGCTCTGGGCGAGGACTCGCGCGACGCCCATGAAGGCGCGCTCTTCGCGGGCGAGGTTGGCCGCCTCGGAGGCCTCGGCTTCGCGCAAGGCACCGAGCACCTGCTCAACGAAGGTCGGGTCGTCCGCGAATGCAGGGGGAGGGGTGAGCTGGAGCTCAACGAAAGCGGGCATCTGCCCCTCCTCGTCGAAGAACACCTTTGGCCGCTCGATCCGGACGGGCGGCCCCCCGATCCGTCGCGGGTCGGACCAGTCGCCGGGCCACTTCGAGGCGAGCGAGACGAGGCCGGCGGCCACGGGGTTGGCGAGGGTGTAGACGAGCTTCTCGAGGACGGAAGCGGGCGTCACGAGCTCGACGGCGCTGTAGCTGACGCGCTCCCAGAAGGCGTCCCATCGGCCGAGGGCGCAGTTGGTGACCTTGGCGATGAGGGCATTGACGTCGCGCTCGAAGTCAGGGAGCCGGCCGAGGGTGTCGGTGAGGACCAGGTGGTAATGGTTCGAGAGGACGCAGTAGGCGTGGATCTGGACGGCGTAGCGCTTCGCGTAGAGGGCGATGGCGTAGAGGAAGATCCCCGCGGTCCTCTTCGAGGGTTTGAGGAAGAAGCGACGCTCCGAGCATCGGCGCGTCGCGAGGTAGGTCTTCCCCTTGAGGATCCGTCGAACGGGAGTCATTCCGGAGCGGTGTGGCAAGCGACGTGCCCTGCGGAACATCGCGAAATCCCTGAAACCACGACTCACGATCGATACGCGCCACGGACGGTGGTCCGCGCGACGGGCCTCTCGGGCGGGGCTCGACACGCTACACGACGTGCCTGCGAGGTGAGCGCGGTGGGCCGGGTCGTTGCGCTTCTCTGTGGGCTCGCTCGGCTGCGATGAGCCTGGAGTCACCATGAGAGGACGGAAACGCGAGTACTTCCCGGGCGACTCCCTTCATTGGTACGTGGAGGGGGTCGCGGCCTCCGTTTGCATGCTCTGGTGGGGTTTGACCCACGCTCGGGCCGTCGCGGTGGCGGTGCGACTCATCGAGGAAGGCGCACCGGTCTTTTCTGTCAACTATGAGTTTCACCGGGTCCTGGTGGTCTGGGGCGCGACGCTTGCGTTGGCTCTCGCGACGCTCCTCGTGTTCTGGGCGATGCGAAGGCGGATGATTGATGGTCGCTCCCGCACGTCTTGGATCTTCTTTCTGTTTGGATGGGTGCTCATGGCAGCCGTCCTGCTGACGGCTCGGAGCATCCGCGACAGGCCGGTGACAGCTGACATGTGGATTGTCCTTGCTGGTTCCGGATGGGGATTCAGCCTCTGGTTCCTGAGGCGCCGTCGGGGCTCAAAGCCCCCGTCCGAAGGTGATCCGACCGCCGAAGTGAAGGGAAGCAACCGATAGGAAGGACGGGGACAAGGAGAGGCAGCAGGTAGGGGGCTGAGAAGCCCAGATTGGACCGAATGATCGCGCCGAACCTCCAGATCACGACTCCGAGCGGCAGCCGCGGCAATGCTCGGGGCTCGTATCAGCGGAGGGATTGAGGCCAGCAAAGAGAAGGGACAGGTCAGGAAGCGCCTAGCGGACACGATGAACGACACGATCCGCCAGATCACGACCCGCACCAAAATGATCGAGGCATGCTGCGTATGGATGGAGCGAATGCTGCTGAATGCCGGTGAATCCGGCATATGTGTCGTGGCATTCCGAGACGGTGACGTGCGGCAGTTCTTTCTCCAGGCACGCCCGCTCACCCGAGGCCAGGCGCGCAATTGGGGGTTGCTAATGGAGTCGGAGCCGCTCAAGGGGGCTGTCGAACCGTTGTTCCATGATGAATGTGGACGCCTCGCGCCGCTCCACACGCTCATGAGAGTGCCCATGGAGTATTGCCCTCAATGCGGAAGGAACCTCGAGACGATGGTTCGGCGCCAGCGTGTGGAGTTTGACGAACTTGCGGAGGCTCATGCTGCGCTCCAAGGGGAGTGAGGGCACCCGCCGCATGGGGCTTTCCAAGGAAAAGGTGATCTAGTGAGCGACAGAGAGACTCTCGCAGGGCCCACGAAGTCCAAGCGCCCACTGGTCACCGCGGTCATCGCGGCTGCAATCGCCGGTGTCGCGGGATACTTCATCGGCCACGCCGGCGAAGGGGGGAGCCCGCTCGACGGGCGCACGTCCCACGGCACCGTCCTCGCGCGGTTCGACGGCGAGAAGGTGACCGCCGGCGAGATCGAGGCGCTCGCTGGGCCGAAGGACGGCCCGCTCCGGGCGCGGCTCGCGGACCCCGCGGCGCGGAAGGAGTTCGTCGAGGGCTGGACGCGCACGCTCCTGCTCGCCCGGCGCGCCGAGTCGAAGGGCTTCCACCGCAGTCAGGAGTTCGCGCAGCGGTACGCACAGGAGCTGTCGACCGCCTTCGTCGAGAAGGAGCTGGAGGCGTCGGCCGCTGGTCGGAAGCCGACCGACGACGAGCTGCGCGCCTGGTTCACCGAGCACGAGAAGGAGCTGCAGCGGCCCGAGCAGGTCCGGCTCGCGATCATCACGTTCGACGCGCCGGACGCCGCCGCGCGGTCGAAGAAGCTGGGCGCGGCCCAGGCCGCCCTCGGGGCGGCCCAGCAGCGTCCGATGGATCAGCAGGCGTTCGGGAACCTCGCGCGGCTCCGCTCCGAGGACCCGCGCAGCCGGGCCCTCAACGGGGAGCTGCCGCCGATGGACCGGGAGGAGTTGGCGTCGGCCTACGGGCCAGAGCTGGCAGCCGCGGCCTTCGAGCTGACCGACGCCGGGGCGATCCTGCCCCGCGTCGTCGAGTCGGCGGGCGCGCTGCACGTCGTGAAGCTGGTCGCCCGCGAGCGGGAGCAGCGGCCGTCGTTCGACGACGTGAAGGAGCTGCTCCGGCAGCGCCTTACGTCGGAGCGACGATCCAAGGGACGCAAGGAAGTCGTGGACTCTGCGGTCACGGACGCCGGCATGAAGGTCGACGAGAAGGCCATCGCCGGGATGTAGCTCAGGGGCGCCGAGGGGCGCCAATGGCTGACGGGTAAGCGTAGGGCCCCGGCCAACCGGCCTGCCCTGGAGGAGAGGACATGTCCATGCGTTGCACTACGGGTCTCATCGCCGCGTTCGTGCTCGCCGCCGCCGGCTGCTCGGGCGGGGGAAGCCCTCCGTGTCCGCGCCTTCCGGAGCGGAGCGGATCGTCCGCGCCGAGCAGCCCATCCCGGATCGCTATCTCGTGGTCCTCGCGTCCTCCGAGGGCGCAGCGGCGGATCCCGCCGCCGTCGCGGGCAGCGTCGCACAGGAGCATGGCGCTACGGTCCTGGAGCGTCTACCGGCACGCGCTGCGCGGCTTCTCGATGCGCGCGAGCCTCGCCGCCGCGGGCGCCGTCGCGCTCGACGCTCGGGTGGAGCGTGTCGAGCAGGACGGCAGCGCACGGGCGGCCGCTGTAGGCTGGCAGTACGGGCCGACCTGGGGGCTGGACCGCGTCGACCAGCACGGGGCGACGCTCGACGACCGGTACGGATGGGACGACCTGTGGGCGGGGCAGGGCGTCGACGTGTTCGTGCTCGACACCGGCGTCCACACGGCCCACCTCGACTTCGGCGGGCGTGCGTCCTTCGCGTACGACGCCCTGGGCGAGGGCGTCACGGGGGACTGCAGCGGGCACGGCACCCACGTCGCGGGGACAATCGGCGGCGGCATCTACGGCGTCGCGAAGCGCGTCAGGGTCCGCTCGGTGCGCGTGCTCGATTGCAGCGGTAACGGCAGCGTGTCCAGCGTCGTCTCGGGGCTCGACTGGGTGATCGCGAACCACGACGGCCCCTCGGTGGCGAACCTCAGCCTCTTCTCCGGCCCGTCGGTCGCGATGGACGCGGCCGTGGAGGCGGCGACTGCGCACGGGATCGTGGTCGTCACGGCGGCAGGCGACGGCGGAAGGGATGCCTGCGACGTCTCCCCCGCGCGGGCTCCAGGCGCGCTCGCAGTCGCAGCCTCGCAGCAAGCCGCGCCGGCCGTGGTCGGGGATCCTCCACTCGACGTGCTCGCGCCGTTCTCCAACGTTGGCGACTGCGTCGACTTCGTCGCGCCTGGGACGGGGATCGTGTCGGCGTGGAGCTCGACCGTCGTCGCGGATCTGCCGCTCTCGGGCACCTCGATGGCGGCGCCGCACGTCACGGGCGCCGTCGCGCTGCTGCCTCTCCCGAACCCCGACACCTCTCCGCAGGAGGTCGAGCGCAGGCTGATCGCGCGCGCGACCCGCGCGCCGGCTGGCGCGGCCGGCTTCACGCCGGATCGGCTCGTCTACACGCGGGGAGTGGAGTTCACGCCGGAGCAGGACGACGTCCCTCCCACGATCTCGATCTACGCTCCCTCCGGAGGCGACGCGCTGACGGGCTCGGTGAGGGTGATCGGGGCGGCGGCCGACGACTACGGCCTGACGCGGGTCGAGCTGCTCGTGGACGGACGCTGGCGAGGCAGCAGCGCAGCGGCGTCGTTCGACATCCCGTGGGACACGACGACGGCCCTCGACGGCTCCCACACCCTGGTGGCCAGGGCCTACGACTCGGCCGGGAACGCGACCGACTCGCGGGCGATCACGGTCACGGTGGGCAACCCGGGCATCGCCCACCTGGACGGCGCGCTCGGGGTGGCGCGCTGCGAGACGCTGGCGGCGTCCTGCGACTCGCGCGACCTCGTGAGGGGGCGCGCGAGCCTCGGCCCGGAGCGGCACGCGCCGAGCGCGCTCCGCGATCCGTGCGACACCGATCCGGCCGGCTGCGTCTGCCACGACGGCGAGATCGGGCAGTACCTCGTCGACGAATCGATCGAGCGCATCAGGATCACGTCTCTCGATGGCCAGTCCCTGGCGACTGGCGGTGGCGCGCGGATCGACGTGGACGTCTTCGTCGGCGCCGACCTCGGGGACTTCCTCGACATCTACGTGTCACCCTCCGACAGCCCGACGTCGTGGCGCCACGTGATCACGCTCACCCCAGCGGCCTCCGGCGCGCAGACGCTCTCGGCGCCGTTCACGCTCGCCGAGGGCTCGCCGCAGGCGGTACGCGCCGCCTTCCGGTACGGAGGGGCGGCGGCGACGTGCACTGGCGGGGGCTTCGACGACCGCGACGATCTCGCCTTCGAGGTCGCTGCTGCGGACGCCCGACGCCGTGCCTCCGACGGTCGAGATCGTCGCTCCCGGGGACGGCGCCGTCCTCGCGGCGGTCACCACCCTGGAGGTCGGCTGCTGGAGACGATCGGCTCGTGTCGAAGGTGATGGTGACGGCCGCCGACTGGAAGGGCAAGACCTACTCGATCGCCCAGCTCACCGCCGCGCCTTACGCGGTGCGAGTGGAATGGGGCGCTCCTACCCAACGGCCAGTACGTGCTGCGAGCGGTCGCGCACGATGGCGCCGGCAACACGGCGGCGGACGAAGTGGCGGTCACGCTGGCCGACCTCGCCGGGCCGACGCTGGCGGTCCTTTCGCCGCCCGACGGGGCGGTCCTGACGTCCAACCTGATCCGCGTGGAGGCGAGCGCGGCCGACGCAGGCGCGGTGAAGAAGCTCGACCTGCTGGTCGACGGCATCTTCCAGGGGACGCGACGTCGCAGCCCCATGGGCCTTCGAGCTGCGGGCTCCGGCCAACGGCACCTACCTGCTGAGCGTGCGCGGGACCGACCTCCAGGGGAACGTGGCCGAGTCGCCGCCGGTGACCGTACAGGTGAACGACGTGACGGCCCCCGGACGTGATGGTGGTCGCGCCCAGCGAAGGGGCGACCGTGCCCGAGCGACGTCACGTTCACGCGTGGACCCAAGCGACGACAGCGGCATCAAGAAGGTTGAGTTCTTCCTGGACGGCGTGCTCCTCGGGACGAACACGGGCGGTCCGTGGGAGATCCCGTACGACTTCTCGCGCTCCCCCAACGGCAGCTACGTCTTCTCGGCCAGCGCCTACGACGACGTGGGCAACGTCGGGACCGGCAGCGTAACGGTGAGGCGCAATCACCTCGTCGCGCCGACCGTTGCAGTCACGGCGCCGGCGCCGTACGCGTGCCTCAGCGGAGAGGTCGTGCTGGCCGCGTCCGCCTCGGACGTCACAGCGAGGTGCAGCGCGTCGAGTTCTGGCTCCAGAGGCCGTTCACGACCTTCACGATGAAGGTGGGCGAGGTCACCGCCAGCCCCTGGGAGCTCGAGCTGTCCAGCAATACCGTCCCGCCTGGCTGGTGGTGGCTCTACGCCAGGGCGTACGACTTCGCTGGGAACGTCGCCGAAACGAAGTGGCCGGCGCTGCCCCCGCTCTGGGTCGCGATCGGCGACGTCACGCCGCCGACCACCGCGCTGGTCGCGCCGGTCTCGGGGCTCACGATGGTCGCAGGCGCGATCCGCGTGTCGGCAGACGCTGCCGATCCGGGCGGCGCGCTGGCGAGGGTCGAGCTGCTCGTCGACGACGCTCCGTTCGCCACGCTCACGGCCTCCCCCTTCGAGGCGATGCTCGACACGACGACCGTGGCGAACGGCGACCACGTGCTGACGAGCAGGGCGTACGACGCCGCTGGCAACACCGCGGTCAGCACGCCCGTGTACATCAACGTGCTGAATCCCGGGCGCCTCGTACGATCCCGTGGCTGGCGCCCCTGCCTGCGACATGGTCTCCTCAGTCTGCCACACCGGGATCCTCTCATGGGGCGCGGGCCGCTGGGCCCGGAGACGAACGCCTCCAACACCGTCGACGGCTGCCCCGACGGAACGGAGGGCACCTACGAGGCCGACGAGTCGATCGAGCACGTCGCGATCTCCTCGCTCGACGGCGCCGCGCTCACCGGCGGGAAGCTCGCGCGGGTCGAGGTCCGGGCCTACGTGGCGGACCCGGCCTACGACCGGCTCGACGTCTACGTCGCGGCCGATCCCGCTGCGCCCGAGTTCGTCCGGCTGGCGACCGTGGTCCCGACGGTAGGCGGCGAGCAGACCCTCTCGGCGAACGTGCCGCTAGCGTACTCCGGCCGCCAGGTGGTCCGCGTAGCGCTCCGCGGGGGCGGTGCTGCGGAGGCGTGCGGCGCGACCGGCTACGACGATCGGGACGACGTGGTGATCGCGACGTTGCCGGGGACGCCGGACACGACGTCGCCGACCGTGACGATCTCGTCGCCGGAGGCCAACGCCGGAGTTCGCGGGCCGATCGACGTCTCCGCCGCGGTGAGCGATGACGTGGGCGTGGCCACGTCGAGTTCCGCGTCGACGACGTCCCCATGGGCGATCCCGTTCAGTTCGGCCTCGACGACCTGGCGCCCTTCCTCGCGACCTGGAGCCCCGACGGTCTGGCTCCCGGGACCTACGAGCTGAGCGCGGTCGCGTTCGACTACGAGGGCAACTCCACGGTGAGCGCGGCGGTACCCGTGGTCGTCGAGGACGTCGTCGACCCGCCTGCGCCATCACCACGCCCGTGCACGACGAGACGCTGGCTGGCGCGGTGACCGTCCAGGTGACCGCGTCCGACGACGTCGGCGTGACCAGGGTGGAGCTGGTCCGGCTCGACGCGGCGGGGCTCGAGACCCTCGTCGCGACCGACGACCTGGCGCCCTGGGCGTTCTCGACGAGCGTCGCCGGGCTCGTGGACGGCGGGGACTACCGCTTCGTCGCGCGCGCCTACGACGCCGGCGAGAACGTCGGAGACAGCGCAGCGGTGACCGTGCACGTCGCTCGAACCGGCCTCGCGTCCTTCGACAAGAAGCTGAAGGCGCCGAAGTGCGCCCTGCCGGGCGCGCGCTGCTGGACGGGAGGGCTCGTGGTGGGGCGCGGTCCGCTCGGCCCGGAGCCCTCGGCTCCCAACACCATCGGCGCGAGCTGCGCGGACGGCGCGTCCGGCTACTTCCACCTCGACGAGTCGTCGGACGTCATCGCGGTCCGGGCGATCGACCCGGTGGCGGGTCTCAAGGAGCTTGGCGCGGTCCGGATCGAGGCGAAGGTCTGGGCGACGGCGAGCTACGCGACCGACCGGCTCGACGTGTACGTGGCGCCGAACGCCTTGTCGCCGGCCTGGGAGCTCGTCGACACGCTCACGCCGACGCGTGCGGGCCCGCAGGTGCTCGGCGTCGACACCGCCCTCCGCACGGGGGCGCTGCAGGCGGTCCGGGTCCAGCTGCGCCACGCCGGGGCCGAGAGCGGCGGGTGCAGCGCGGGTGAGCTCGACGATCGCGACGATCTCGTCTTCTCAGTGACGAGGAGTGAATGATGACCACGATTCGTGCGGCGCTTTCCATTCTGATGTTCGCGTACGCCTGCTCGTCCTCGGGCGGCGGTACGGACGGCACGAACGACCCAGGGGTCCGATGGCCCCTGGGGGCGATCGGGTCCTGCGACCGTGACCGAGTACTGCGATCAGTACTGGGGCGCGTACGCAGCGCGCTGGGCCGCTTGCGAGCACGGCTCTGCAGCGCAGGCGGCGGCGGTCTACGCGTCCGGCGGCGCGCTGCGCCGATCGCATCCAGGCGGTCACGGCCGGGACGCGCCACCTACGCCCGTCGCGCGCCGGCGCCTGCCTCTCGTTCATCGAGACGGCGAGCTGCGACGTCCTGCACGCGTTCATGTATGGCACGTACTCGCAGGCAGACTGCGAGGCGGCCATCGCCGGCAAACTCGCGCGACGGAGAGACCTGCTACTCGAACGAGAGCTGCGCGTCGGGCGTCTGCGTCGGGCCACCGAACGCCTGCCCCGGCTCCTGCGTGACTCCGATCCCGGCGGGATCGCCATGCGATACGTTCCGGCCGTGCGCCGTGGGGACCGCCTGCAACGTCCTGCTGGCGACGCCCGCGTGCGCGCCGCTGTCACCGCTCGACGGCAGGTGCATGAACGACAGCTGGTGCGCCGCCGGCCTCTTCTGCGAACGATCACCTTCTACGAAGCCGTGTGCCACGCGCGAAAGACCTCAGGGAGCTGCTACGGCGACGGCGAGTGCGCGATCGGGTACCGGTGCGCGGGCTCCACCTGCGTCCCGTGGCGCGCGGCGGGTGAGGCGTGCACGCAGGGCGAGAACGGCTGCGGCCCAGGGCTCTGGTGCGGAGTGGGCGGCACCTGCATCGACGGCGCGAAGCCGAGCTGGTCCTGTGCCGCCGTCAACGGGGAGCACGTCCCCTGCATCGGCGGGACGTGTGCGTCGCGCGTGAGCGGGAACGTTTGCACGGCCTGGCTGGCGCCGGGCGGCGCCTGCTCGCTGCAGTCGCAGTGCGCGCCGACCGACGTGTGCGACACCAGCGGGACTGGACAGTGCACGACGCTCTGCGGGGAGCCCTAGCCGGCCACTCCTGGCGGCGGCACGCCGCGCTAGAGGCGTCCTGCACCAGCCCTGCACGAAGTCTCCACCGCTCCGCCGCGGCCTCTCCCAGTGGCCGTCACCGCGGCTCGATATGGCTCCTCCCGCTGACGCTCAGCCGGAGGAGAGACCATGTGGAAGCGGAGCAAGGCCAGGCGCGTCCTCGACTTCATCGCGAACGATCGGCGCGAACGCCGCAGCCTGCCGCGGGCCATGCGCGAGGCGCCTCTCCTGCCGCCGCCCGTCGCCGGCCGGCCGGTGGACAGACGGCTCAGCGCTCCTCGTCAACCCCTTCTACCCGAAGGAGCCGCACTCCTCCGCCGGCAAGCACGTGCTCACGCCGACGCTGGCCCTCTCCAGCGTCGCGGCCACGACGCCGCCTGGGTGGCGCGTCGCCTACTTCGACGAGAACCTCCTCCAGGGTGCCCCACCGTGCGACCCGGTCCCCGAGGTCGTCGGGATCACCGTCCACCTGACCTTCGCCGAGCGGGCGTACGAGCTGGCGGCCTGGTACCGGCAGATGGGGGCGAAGGTGGTGTTGGGCGGGCTGCACGTGACGGCCTGCCCTGAGGAGGCGATCCGGCACGCGGACGCCATCGCGATCGGAGATGGCGTCAGGACCTGGCCGAGCATCCTGGCCGACGTGGAGCGCGGCGCGCTCTGGCCGGTCTATCGCGAAGGCTACGACCGCGACTGCGGCGACGATCCGCCGCCGCTGCGCGCGATCGTCCCGGCGGAGAGCTTCCTGACCGTCGCGAGCGTCAACGCGACCCGCGGCTGCACCAACCGGTGCCGGTTCTGCTACCTGTCGACGCGCGGCGTGCGCATGCCCTACCGCGTGCGGCCGGTCGAGCGGATCGCGCAGGAGCTCCGGGACAGCCGCGAGCCCTACGCGGTCTTCACCGACAACAACCTGGGCGCGGACAAGGAGTATCTCCGCGCGCTCTGCGCGGCGCTCGAGCCGCTGGACATCGTCTGGAGCGCGGCGGTCTGCATCGACGTCACCGACGATCCGTCGCTCGTGCGGGCCATGGCGCTCTCTGGCTGCACGGGCGTCTTCATCGGCTTCGAGTCGGTCTGCGAGGAGAGCCTCGAAGCCACCGGCAAGCGGACCCCGCGCGCGGCCGACTACGCGCGCCGGGTCGCGCTCTTCCACGAGTGCGGCATCCAGGTGAACGGCAGCTTCGTCTTCGGGTTCGACGGCGATCGGCGGGACGTCTTCGCGAGGACGGTGGAGTGGATCGAGGCCAACCGGCTCGAGTGCGCGACCTTCCACGTCCTCACGCCCTACCCGGGCACGCCCCTCTTCGCGCAGCTCGACGCGGAGGGGAGGCTGCTGCACAGGCGCTGGAGCCGCTACGACACGGCCCACGCGGTCTTCACGCCGCGCCACATGAGCCCGGGCGAGCTGGAGCAGGGGTATCGCTGGACCTACGAGCGGCTCTTCTCTCACGCCTCGATCTGGCGCCGCCGCCCGGCCGATCCGCGCGCCGTGCTGCCGTACCTGGCCATGGCCTACCTCTACAAGCGCTCCAACTGGCTCTGGCACTTCCTGATCCGGCACCGGCTCACGCGGCGGGTCTGGCGGCCGCTCGTGGAGCTGACCCGGTGGCGCCACCTGCGCTTCCGCCGGAGGCTGCGCGAGCGGACGGCCTCGCCGAGCGAGGTCGGGCCGGTCGTGAGTCGCGGCGCGAGCGCCGCGCGGCTGGGGGCGACCTGAGGCGCCCTCAGCCCTGCTGGCGCCCCGTCCCGAGGAGGCGCCGCGCCGCGAGCAGCAGGCCCAGCGCCCCGCCGTTGCGGATCACCGCCGTCCAGACCCCGCGGACCACCGTCTCGCCTCGCTGGTTCACGCTCGTCGTCGTCACCTCGACGAAGTCGAGCGGCCCCTTCGTGCGGATCGCCGTGATCTCGCCCGTCGTCGCCAGGACGTCGCCGGGCCGGACGGGGCCGAGCCACTCGAACTCCTGCTCGCCGTGGACGAGCCGGACGACGTCGATCCCGAGCGCCGGGTCGGTGCAGGCCGCGCTGAAGGGCTCGATCGCGAAGATGGCCGCGAAGGACGGCGGCGCGACGAGCCCGCCGTAGGGCGAGGCGACCGCGGCCTGCTCGTCCCAGGTCCACGGGTGGGCCTCCCGGGGCGGCGAGCGGAAGACGCGCCCGGGGACGCCCATGCCCGTGGCGGCGACGAAGTCGCGGACGTGCTCCAGCCCGACCGTGAAGCGGTAGGGACCGTAGCTGCGGCCGAGGTTCCTCTGGTCGACGGCCATCTCAGCGCTCCCCCTCGATGAGCCCCTCGGCGGTGGCGCGCTTGAGCACCTCGCCGCCGTCCTGGTTCCTCACCTCGACCTCCACCCGCACCGTGCTCCCCTCGATCGCCGTGCAGCGGCCGGTGAAGGTGACGGTGTCCCCCGGCTTCACCGCCCTGGCGAAGCGCGCGCGGACCTTCCGGACGCGGACCGGATCGCCGAAGTAGGCGACGCAGGCGTCGGAGAGCCACGCGTAGGTGCACATCCCCTGCAGGATCGCGCCGCCCAGCCCAGCGGCCCTTCCGACGCGCCGGTCGATGTGGATCGGGTTGAAGTCGCCGGAGGCGGCCGCGTAGTAGATCGGCCGGTACGGGTCGACGCGGCGGACGAGCTGGAAGGTCTCTCCGACCGTGAAGTCGCTGAGGGTCTTCATGGCGAATGGGTGTAGCGGGAGTGGGTGGGATCCCGCAAGCGCGCGTTGACCAGAGGGCCGCCTCAGTACCAGCGCGCGTCCGCCCCCGGCGCGCGCTTCCCCGGGCCGCGGAGCAGATCGCGGAGGAGCCTCGCGGCCTTCTCCGGGAGCGTGTCGGGCGCAGCGGTGTTGTCGACGACGATGTCGGCGAGCCGCGCCTTCTCCTCGATGTCCATCTGCGCGGCGAGCCGCGCCTGCGCCTCGGGCCAGGAGAGGCCGTCGCGACGCGTCACCCGCTCGAGCTGCTCGATGCGGGGAGCGTAGATGACCACCACGCACTCGACCTGGTCACCCAGCCCCGACTCGAACAGCAGCGGCGTGTCGTAGAAGGCGAGCGGGTGCCCTTCGCGCGCGAGCCGCTCGCTCTCCTCGGCCATCGCGGCGCGGATCGCGGGGTGCAGGATGGCCTCCAGCCTCTTGCGGGCCTCCGGGTCGCCGAAGACGAGCGCCCCCATCCGCTTCCGGTCGAGCTGGCCCGCGGCGTCCAGGTACTCCGGGCCGAACTCTCTCGCGATCGCGCTGAGGACGGGCGCGGTCCGGGAGGCGGCGCGCGAGAGCTCGTCGGCATCCACGACGGGGACGCCCTGGTCGCGCAGCAGCCGCGCGAGGGTGCTCTTGCCGGTGGCGATCCCGCCGGTGAGTCCGACGAGACGCACTCAGCCCTGGTCCCCGGGGGCGAGGAAGGGGAGGGACCTCTTCACGGGCGGCCTCCGCTCTCTCAAGGGAGGATGTCCGACCTGGCCTTGCCCGCGCCCGCCGCCGGCGCTGCCTTCCTGGCCGCGGCCGCGCCCGCGGGCTTCGCCACGCTGCGCCCGGCCGAGAAGCTGATGGCGTTCACGAAGCCGTCCTTCGTGAAGTAGACGGTCACGCCGTCGGCCTCGTAGAGCCAGACCGGGAGGAAGTCGTCGGTGAAGGTCTTCCGCGGCGACCGTCCGTAGGTCCCCTCGATCGACTCCTTCTCCAGCTGAGTCGCCAGGAAGACGGTGATCTCCAGGATCACCCCGTCCTCGCGCGCATGGAACTGGGTCTGCTTGGTCCCCGGCAGCGCCTGCTCGCCCAGGTAGGCGAGGACGGTGCGGGTCGATCGCCTGGTCCGCGAGGTCGGCTCGCCGAACTTGTTGACGACCTCGTCGATGGTGCTGGCGCCGGGCGAGATCCCCTGCCAGGCCTTGGCCGAGGCGATGGACGGGAGGAGCGTGAGGGCGACGAGGGTGGCGAGGAGGAGCTGGCGCATAGGGGGCGATTATATCGGTCCCTGTCGACCGCAGTAGATTGACGGGGCCGCTCCCCGTATATTCACGCCGTCTTGCGCGCCCCACGTCACCTGGCCCTCCTCCTCGCCGTCCCCGCCATCGCCATGGCCGGCTCGACCACCCCCACGGTGGGGCCGGAGACCTGCAAGGCCTGCCACCCGGCGGCCTACGAGGCCTGGCGCACGGGGCCGCACGCGCGCGCGTTCGACAGCCTCCCGGAGCGCAACCGGAAGGACAAGCGCTGCCTCTCCTGCCACGCGCCGCTCATGGACGAGGGCTTCGTCGCGGTCGGGTGCGAGACCTGCCACGGCGCCGGCGGCGCCTACGCGGCGCGCTACGTCATGCGCGATCACGAGCTCTCCCGGGCGGTCGGCCTCCTGGATCCCGACGAGAAGGTCTGCGGCGGCTGCCACAACGAGTCGACGCCCAGCCTCACGAAGTTCGAGTACGCCCGGAAGCTGCCGCTCATCGAGCACTGGAACGCGGAGCGCGCCGCCTGGAAGGCGGAGGGTGCGCCCGTTCCTGCTACGAAGCCCGCAGCCACCTCGCCGGGTGCCCCGAAGAAAGGCGCCGCAGCGGGCAAGACCCGCTAGGGCGCGAGGTTCACCATGTCCATCCAAGTCGTCGACGCGGGCTTCCTGAAGACCGCCGTCCACCCCGTGGACTGGCCGCGCGGCTTCGTGCCGGAGCTGGCCTTCGTCGGCCGGTCCAACGTCGGCAAGTCCTCGATGCTGAACGCGCTGACCCGGCGGACGAGCCTCGCGCGCGTCTCGACCACGCCGGGTCGCACCAGGGCCCTGCAGTTCTTCGAGGTCACCTTCCGCTCGACGCCGTCGGCGCGGCCGCGCAAGGTCCGCTTCTGCGACCTGCCCGGCTACGGCTACGCCAAGGTGTCGAAGACCGAGCGCGACGAGTGGGCCTCGATGATCGAGGAGTACGTGAAGGACCGCAAGGATCTCCAGGCGGTCGTCCTGATCGTGGACGCCCGGCACGAGCCCCAGCCCTCGGACCACGACGCGCTCCTCTTCCTCCGCGAGACCTGCGGACGGAAGGTGATCGTGGCCGTCACCAAGATCGACAAGATCGTCAAGTCGAAGCGGATCGGCTCGCTCGTGACCGTGGAGCGGGAGATGAAGCTCGCGAAGGGGGACGCGGTCCCGTTCTCGGCGATCGAGGGGACCGGGACCGAGGCGCTCTGGACACGGATCGCGAAGATCGCGACCGAGGCGAGGCCGGAGGAGTCGTAGCGCGCTCTCCGCCGGCGGGGCCGTTTCCCGCTGGACCGGCACTCACCCAGGGTGTTCTATTCCCCACGGCCGTTGCGGCTGGCGGCACGTGCCCGGGGGGATCTCATGCGCAGGTCGTTGCTCGTCTTGACGCTCTCGCTGCTCGCCGCCTGTCCCGCGCCCGACGACCCGAAGCCGCCGGCGGGCGACTCGCCAATCGCCGACGCCTTCATGGCGATCGTGACGGCAATGAGGGCCAACGGCCTGGCTTGCCTGGGCGTGGCATGGGAGGACGGCACGGACTTCGCGCCGATCGCGGCCAGCCTGGAGGCCTCAGCCGACGCTGGAAGGCTCCTCGTCGACCAGGGCGTCCTGGACGCGTGCACCGCCAGCGTCGCTGCCTACTCGTGCGCCGAGACCTTCAGGAACTGGGACGAGCCGGAGTGCCTCCTGGCCGCCCTCGCCGCCAACGTCGCCCCGGGCGGTGAGTGCGCGGATGACCTGGAGTGCGCTGCCGGGTTCTGCGACTTCGCCCAGGGGACCTGCCCGGGGAGCTGCAGCGGGGTCGCGGCCGAGGGTGAGGACTGCAGAGCGCTGCCGTGCGCGGCGGGGCTGTGGTGCACCTACCAGGCCTCGTCCGGGGGCGACTTCTGCCTGGCGCAGACGACGGTGGCGGCGGGCGACGCGTGCGACTCACTGCATGTCTGCCCCGATGGAACCGCCTGCGACTACGACGCGACGCTCTCGAACTACGTCTGCCGCGCTCCCGTGGGGGTGGGCGAGCCCTGCGACGAGACCTCGGACTGCAGCGCGCCGCTCCTGTGCCTCCCGGCGGGCTGGACCTGCCTGCCGCTGGCCGCGAGGGGGCAGCCTTGCGGAGCGCTGGCGGGCTGCAATCCGGCCTTCGACTTCTGCGATCCAGCCACCAGCCTCTGCGCGCCGCTCCCGGGGGTGGACCAGCCGTGCACCGCCTCCGGTGAGTGCGCAGGCGAGGCCTTCTGCGATACGTCGCTCGTGGACCCCACCTGCAAGCCGGCCCCGGTGCTCGGTGAGGACTGCACCGTCTACGGCGCCTGCGCCGATGAGTCCTTCTGCGACACCTCCCTCGCGACCCCCACCTGCATGCCGGCGCCCGGCGTCGGGGAGGACTGCTCGGTCTCGGCGGTGAGCGACGCTGACCTCGAGTGCGAGGCGGGGCTCTTCTGCCAGCGGGATGGGTCCTACCACTACACGACGTGCGCACCACGCGTCGCGGCGGGCGGGACGTGCCTGGGACGCGCGGACCGCGAGTGCGTGGACGGTAGTTACTGCAATTTCGTCTATCCGAACCCCGGGACCTGCATCCCGAAGCAGGCGGCCGGCGTCGCCTGTGGCGCATGGGACGCCTGCCAGGATGACCTGGAGTGCTTGGACGGGATGTGCACGGTCACGTACTGCTGGAACTGAGGGCCAACGGCGGCGCGACTGACCTGGCGCTCGAAGAGTTGCGGGGTCGCTAGCCCTTCTTTCGCGCCTCCAGTTCCCCGAGCGCCGTCTCCAGGCGGCGCTCCTCGCGCCCGACGTCGAAGCCGACTGCGCGCGCGCCGTCGAGGACCGCGAGGCAGAGCATGAAGAGCGAGAGGTGCGTGCGGGTGGGCTCGTCCTCGGGGTGATCGCGCAGGAAGTGGAGGAGCTTCGCCTCGGCGTTCAGCAGGTCCTGGAGGCAGACCGCGTTCGGGAGCCCTTCGAAGGGCCCCGTTGAGGCGGTCGACGGGGCGAAGACGATCCCCTGGTCGGCGAGCGCCAGCATCAGCCCGTCCTCGCGCGAGAGCAGCAGGTACGGCCGCCTCGTGTCGGCGTCCAGGCCGTCGGCGATGCCGTTCAGGATCGACCAGTCGAGCGGGAGCGCCTTGCCGGAGGGGACGTCGAGCAGGATCGACGCGGCAGGGTCGTAGAGGAGCGCGTGGGGGCGCTCGCGGACGAAGTGCTCCAGGCGAGCCTGTGCGGCGGGCCGGTCGGCGACGGGGATCATGGCGGGCTCCTGGACCTGTGCTCGGAGGAGGGGGAGGGGATACTACAGCCTGTCAGCGCTTCGGGCGCTTCCAGCGCACCTCGATGACGGTCAGCTCGACGAGGCCGGCGGGGCGCATCACCGCCACCACCTCGCCGTCCTTCTTGCCCAGCAGCGCCCGGCCGAGCGGAGCGTCCACGCTGATGGCGCCGGCGGCCGGCTCGGTCTCGTCCGGTCCGACGAGCCGGTAGGTCTTCTCCGTGCCGTCCTCGTGTTCGACGGTCACCCACGCGCCGAAGTAGGCGCGCCCGGAGGGGTGCGGCTGCGGCTCGGTGACGGTGACCGTGTCCATCAGCCCCCGCAGCTCCTGCAGCCGCCGATCGAGCTCGCGCAGCTTCTTCTTGCCGTAGATGTACTCGGCGTTCTCGCTCCGGTCGCCGAGCGCTGCGGCCGCCTCCACCTCGGCGACGATCTTCGGGCGGATCACCTTCCAGATCTGGTCGTGCTCGGCCAGGAGCCGCTTGTAGCCGTCGGGGGTGATGTGGCGGTTGCGCTTCGGCTTGGGGTCCATTGGCGCTCGGTTCGGGGTGGCCGCGGTACTCATTTCCCGCGGACCCCTCCGCTGTCAACCGCATCGGGGCACGGTGGCATGTACCGTGACAGGGCCCCCCGCGGCGGGATAACTTTCGCGCCGTGCGAATCACCGAGATCCTCGAGGCCGCCCGGAAGCGCGGCGAGCCCGTCTTCACCTTCGAGTTCTTCCCTCCCAAGACGGAGGACGGAGAGCGCGCGCTGATGCAGACCATCGGCGCCCTCCGGCCGCTGCAGCCGTCGTGGGTCTCGGTCACCTACGGCGCCGGTGGCTCGACTCGCGCCAAGACCGTCGAGCTGGTCCGGCGGCTCAAGGGGGAGTCGGGCATCGAGCCGATGGCGCACGTCACGTGCGTCGGTTCGTCCCGCGACGAGGTGGCGACGCTCCTCGACGAGGTCGCCTCCGCAGGGGTCGAGAACGTCCTGGCGTTGCGCGGTGACCCGCCCCGGGGCGAGGCGCGCTTCGAGCCCCACCCGGACGGCTTCCGCTTCGCGAGCGAGCTGGTCGCCTTCATCAGGAGCGAGCCGAGGCGCTGGCCCTTCTGCATCGGTGCGGCCGCCTACCCGGAGGGCCACCCGGAGACGCCGGACCTGGCGGTCGACCTGCGCCACCTGAAGGCCAAGGTGGACGCTGGGACCGACTTCCTGGTGACGCAGCTCTTCTTCGACAACGCCCGGTACCACGGCTTCGTCGACCGCGCGCGCGCCGCCGGGATCCGGCTGCCGATCCTGCCGGGGATCATGCCCTTCACCAGCGTGGAGCAGGTGGAGCGCTTCACCGCCACCTGCGGCGCCACCATCCCCGCGCGGCTCCACGCAGCCATGGAGGTCCTGCGGGACGATCCCGACGGCGCGCGGGAGCTTGGAGTCGCCTTCGCCAGCCTCCAGTGCCAGGACCTCCTCCGGGCCGGCGTGCCGGGGGTCCACTTCTACACGCTGAACCGCTCCCCCTCGACGCGCGCCATCGTCGCCGCGCTCCTGGCCGCGGAGCCCTGGAAGCACCTCTCGGCGTAGCAGAGCAGCTACACGTCGGTGCGCGAGCGGGCGGAAATGACCCCACGGGGATTCGAACCCCGGTTGCAGCCTTGAAAGGGCCGCGTCCTAGGCCTCTAGACGATGGGGCCGCCCGGCAAATCTACAAAAAGTGACCCCACAGGGATTCGAACCCCGGTTTCCGCCTTGAGAAGGCGGCGTCCTGGGCCTCTAGACGATGGGGTCGGGCGGGAAGAAACCCGACCTTACCCCCTCGTGTCAAGGACGGTGCGCACCCTGCAGTACGTTCCTACATGCGCCTCCACCCGCTAGTCATTTCTGCCCTTTACGCCGCGTTCGCGTGCGCAGTTCAACCCCCTCCATCCGCGCCGCGGCCGGCCGCGAGTGGAACGGTCCGCGTCGCCACCTGGAACGTCCACGACCTCTTCGACACGGTCGACCAGGTCACGCCCCCCGGGGACCTGGACGAGCTCCCGTCCTTCGCCCAGGTCGAGAAGAAGCTGGCGCGGATCTCGGCCGTCATCGAGCGAATGGACGCCGACGTCGTGCTCCTGCAGGAGGTCGAGAACCTCTCTCTGGCCGAACAGCTCGCCGCCCGGACCGGGTATCCGGATGCACGGCTGGTCGAGGCGTTCGACCCGCGAGGCATCGACGTCGCCGTCCTGTCGAGGCTTCCAGTTGACCGCTACGTGAGCCACCTCGGCGAGACCGGACCCGATGGGAGGCCGCTCTGGTCGCGCGACTGCGTCGAGGTCCACGCAAGCCAGGGCGCGCTCGTGCTCGTGGGGACCCACCTCGTGTCGCGGCTCACCGACCCGGTCGGTGACAGGCGGCGCGCGCAGGCGGCGCGGATGAG
Organism: uncultured delta proteobacterium; assembly: GCA_963845515.1. Classification (GTDB taxonomy): domain Bacteria; phylum Myxococcota; class Myxococcia; order Myxococcales; family Anaeromyxobacteraceae; genus DATIVK01. Next base: position 300,969 of record CAWJSR010000029.1, on the reverse strand, counting down.
GGAGATCGCCGACGAGGTCTCCCGGAGCGCGCCGGGAGCGCTCGTCCTGGCGGGCGGCGACCTGAACGACGAGCCGTGGAGCGACCCGCTCGGGCCGCTCCTGGCGGACGGCGGCTGGATCGACGCGCTCTCCGAGGTGGGGCTCTCCTCCTCGTGGACCTGGATCGGCCTGAACGGTGGGGCCCGACTCGACTACCTGCTCGTCCCACGCGCCGAGGCGTGGCGCGTGGTGAGCGCCGGCGTCATCGACGGCGCCGACATGGCGGCGGCATCGGACCATCGGCCCGTGGTGGTCGACCTCGTCTGGGGGAGATGAAGGAGTGTGACCTACATGGGGAGTCCCATGGGGGTGTGCGCCCGATTGCCCAAGCGCGTTTCGGGGTGCTAACTTCCGCCGCGCGGCAGGCGACCGCGCCTCGTGCGTCGGCTCGATCAGTGGAAGCCCTCAACGAGGAACAGCGAAACCGTGAAAAGCAAGGCACTCGCGGTCGGAATCCTTACGGTCGCCCTGTTCGTGCGGACCTGGGGCGCGTTCGACCATCAGGAGTTCTTCGAGGACGAAGGGATCCACGTCCCCGCCGCGCTTCGCCTGGGGCAGTACGGGACCACGTTCGGGAACGCCTGGGTGCATCCCCAGCTTGCGCACGTCCTGGAGTACGGGGCCATCCGACTGGTGGGGAACAACGCCGTCGGGTGGCGGATCCGCAACGTCATCCTGGGAACGTTGACGGTCGCCTTCCTGCTGCTCCTCGCGAGCGAGCTCTTTCCGGGGCAGTGGACCCCGCTTCTGGCTGCGGGGCTCCTGGCGGTCGATCCGCTCCACGTCTACTTCTCGCGGACGACCTTCATGGAGGTCCCGGTCGGCTGCTTCTTCCTCCTCTTCCTCTGGCTCGTGGCGCGGATGGTCCGCACTGGCGAGGACCTGCTGGTCCCGGCCGGCCTCGCCATGGGCCTCACGGTCTCCACGAAGGGCTATTACCCGATCGCGATCGCGCTGGTCCTCGCAGCGCTGGCGTTCCGGATGCGGCGCGAGGGGACTCCCAGGGTCCAGGTCGCCTACGCCGCGAGCGCGCTGCTGGTCCTGCCGGTCGCGGTCTACCTCCTCACGTACCTCCCGTGGCTCGCCAACGGCCGCACGTTCGGCGAGCTCCTCGAGATGAAGCTCGATGCGATCGCCAACCTCCAGTCGCAGACCTTGTCGACGTACGCGAACGCCGCGTACCTGAAGGGCGGCGGGAGCCCCTGGGAGTGGTTCGTCCGGCCGAGCATGCTGATGTACTGGTCGGAGCAGGCCGGTGACACGGGCCGGTACGTGATGCAGATCCACGACCCCCCGGTCCACATCCTCATACTGCCCGTGTTCGTCTACGGGCTCGTCACCGGGATCCGCGCTCGCTCCTGGCGGCTGCTGGTCGCCCCCGCGATGTTCCTCTCCACCTACGCGCTCATCCTGGCCGTGCGGCGCCCCATGTTCAGCTACGCGGTCGTGACGCTGGTGCCGTTCGCCATGCTGATGCTCGCGTCGGCAGGGAACGACTTGATCGCGAAGGCATCCGCCCCGCGCCGCTGGGCCGCGCTGGCGTTGACGGTCGTCGTCGCGTGGGGGCTCTACCTGTTCCCGCTCACGGCGGGACGGGAGGTCCCGACCTCCCTCTACGCGCCGATCGTCTCCAAGGCCAGGGTCGTCTTCGACGAGGTTGTGCCTCCCGAGCACGACGAGGTGGTGCCGAGGGAGCGCGAGGTGCACCAGTGATCACGCCGCGCGCCGCCGCCATGCGTACGGCGGCCATCGTCGTGGCCTTCGCGGCCGTCCTCCTCGTCTGCGCGTCCCAGGGGGCCGCCCACCGACGCTACGCAGCCCCGCCCGCGTTCCGGTCCGTCCCCGACCACCTCTCCGCCTACAAGGAGTGGGTGCGGGAGGGGGTCAAGGGGCGGGTCCTGTGCCTCTTCGATCGACGCGCCTTCGTGTCGGAGAAGGGAGAGGAGCCCAACGAGGACAACTACCTCGACCTCGCCGTGCGACACGGGATTGTTCGGCGCGTCTACCACTTCGTTCCTGCGAGCGCGTGGGGTGACGTGCAGGACCACCTCCGCGGAGACCCGCGCTTCACGTTCGACGGGAGCGCGTTCGTCTACCCCATGGAGGAGGGGCGGCTCATCGTGACCACGCTCGACCACCTGGACCACTTCGACGAGCGGGTCCTCGCGATCGTGAACCCGGTCTCCTGGAGCGGCGCGGAGCTCGAGCGGGTGGGCCGCATGCTGCGCGACCACCGGATCGACTCGGACCTGGCGATGGTGCTGTCGCCCCCCGGCTTCGCCTTCCCCGGAGAGCCGTGACACCGAGTGAGGCGCCTGGGACTCGGACCCAGAACCACCGGCTTAAAAGGCCGATGCTCTACCATTGAGCTAGCGCCTCGGTGCCCGGGCGGACCCGGGCGGGCGTGAATCTACCGATTTTTCCGCGGAGCGCCAGACCGGCCGCCTCGTCGTGACCGGGAGCCCCCGCGCCGCGCCGGCAGTCAGGGACTCTCGGCCGTGCGCGGCTCGACGATGCCCGTCGAGGCCAGCTGCAGGGCGTCCCCCTCGACGCGGCCGAGGAGCCTCAGGAGGCCGTCGAGGACGGTCACGGGGTGTGGCGGGCAGCCCGGGATGAAGAGGTCGACCGTCGCTCCAGGGATGACGGACCCGACGCCGTCGTGGCAGACGGGGCTCCCCTTGAACGGTCCGCCCGAGAGGGCGCAAGCACCCACCGCGATGAGCAGCTTCGGGGCCGGGGTCGCCTCCCAGGTCTCGACGAGCGCCGAGCGCATGTTCTCGGTCACCGGGCCGGTGACGACGACACCGTCCGCGTGGCGCGGCGACGCGACGAACTGGATGCCGAAGCGCGAGAGGTCGAACTGTATGTTCCCGGCGGCGTTGAGCTCGGCCTCGCAGCCGTTGCACCCTCCCGCCGACACCTGCCGCAGCTTGAGCGAGCGGCCGAAGAGCCGCTTCATCTTCGCGTCCAGCGCGGCCGCCAGCTGCGGCGCGTCGCCGGACACCGTCAGCTCCTCGCGGCGGCGGACCGACAGCCGGTAGTCGCGCGTGAAGACGATGGCGCGGTCTGCGCAGGCCTCCTCGCAGAGGCCGCAGAAGACGCAGGCGCCCGTGTCGAGCGCGACCCGGCCTGGCGCTGGCCGCGTTATGGCCTCGGTCGGGCAGACCTCCTCGCACTCGCGGCAGCCCTCGCGGCAGCGCCCGGCGTTGATCGCCGGCCTGCCGCGGAATCGCTCGGGGAAGCGCGCTGGCCCCTCAGGGTAGGCGATGGTCTGGCGGCCGAGCCGCAGGCGGGTGCGGAGGATGCTCACAGGTCGTGTCCGCAGTAGGAGAGGTTGAAGCTCTTGTTCAGGAGCGGGAAGTCCGAGATCTGCCCGGCGCGCATGGCGACCTGGAGGCCGATCCAGTCGTGGAAGGAGGGATCGACGATCTCGTACCGCGAGATCCGTCCGTCCGGCCCGGTGATCGCCGCGTGGCAGATCTCGCCACGCCAGCCCTCGACGAGCGAGACGGTGAGCCGGCCCGGAGCGAGCGGGCCGACCTCGGTGCGCACTGGGCCGGGCGGCAGGGTGCTGAGCGCCTTGACCGCGAAGAGCGCCGAGTGGCGCGCCTCTTCGAAGCGGACCCAGGCGCGCGCGTGGACGTCGCCCTCCGCGCCCACCACCGCGGGCATCGGGTGGACGTCGTACGGCGGGAAGGGGTGGGAGCGCCGGGTGTCCAGGGCGAGGCCGCTCGCGCGTGCCGCCGGGCCGACCAGCCCGAGGTTCGCCGCGGTCTCCTGCGTCAGGGTGCCGATGCCGTCGGTCCGGTCGCGCGCCGAGGGGGAGCGGAAGAAGAGGCCGCCCGCCTCCTCGACCCGCTCCCACGCGCCCTGGACGCGCGCGGCCAGCCGGGCGGCGGCGGCGTCCGGGAGGTCGAACCTGACTCCGCCCGGGACCACCAGCCCTCGCCCGAACCGGTTCCCGCAGATCTCGGCGAGGGCGTTGAGGAACTCGGCCCGCAGCGCGCCGCAGTAGGAGGCGGTCGGCAGGAAGGCGACGTCGCCGGCGAGGGCGCCGAGATCGCCGACGTGGTTGGCGAGCCGCTCCAGCTCCAGGGCGACGGCCCGGAGCGCGGCCGCCCGCGGGGGCGGCGCCGCGCCGGAGAGCGACTCGTGCGCGCGGGCGTACGCAAGGGCGTGGCCGATCACCGTGTCCCCGGCGATCGACTCGACGAGGGCGACCGTGCGGCGCGTCGGGCCGCCCGCGAGGAGCCGCTGGACGCCGCGGTGCTGGTAGCCGAGCGAGATCTCGAGATGGAAGACGTGCTCCCCGTGGCACTGGAAGCGGAAGTGGCCGGGCTCGATGATCCCGGCATGTACCGGCCCCACGGCCACCTCGTGCACCGACTCGCCATCCATCGCGAAGAAGGGTGGAACCTCAGCCATCCCGCGCTCGAAGCGGACCGGCTTGAGCCACGGGTGGCCGGCCGGGACGACGCCGAACTGCTCGAGCAGCTGCCGCTCGAAGAGCTGGGTGGAGGGGAACTCGTCGGCGAGCGACGGGAGGGAGTCTCCCGCGATGGTCGCCACGACCCCCAGCACTCCCTCGCGGTCGTTGGAGAGGACGGCGGTCACGAGCGCCTTCCCCGTGCCGGCGGGGGCCGGCTGGCCGAAGTACGCGATGAGGCGCGCCTGCGAGCTCAGCGCGTCGGCGACGACCTGCTGGAAGTCGGTGGGGAGGAGGACGGGGACGTCCGCCGCCTCCACCGCCTGCGCGCTCCGCGCGATGAGGATCCGCCGGTCCATGTCAGCCCCCGATGTATGCCGTCGCAGCTTCGAAGGCAGCGCGCAGCGGCGCCGGCACCCAGAGGCCGAGCGCGAGGACCGCCGCCATCAGCAGGAGCGGGGGGCCGGCCGTGAGGAGCGAGTCGCCGAACCTGGTCTGCCGCGCTTCCTCCGACGGCACCCCCTGGACGACGCCGAGGACCGTCGCACCCATCCCGATGAAGATGATCGACAGGCAGAGGAGGAAGGCCGCGGCCGGGAACCAGGCCCCCTCCCGTACCGCGCCGGAGAGGATCGCGAACTCGCTGAAGAACGGCGCGAACGGCGGCGAGCCGGTGATGGCCAGGAAGGCCGCCAGGAAGACCGGTCCGGAGAACGGCAGGACCCGCGCCGCGCCCGTCACGACCTCGGTCCGCTTCGAGCCGAACGCCCGGTGGATGTTGCCCGCCGCGAGGAAGAGCACCCCCTTCGAGAGCCCGTTGGTGATCAGGTGGAAGAACGCTCCGGTCGCGGCGGCGCCGCCCACGCCGATCCCGAGCACGAGGATGCCCATGTGCTCGACGCTGGAGTAGGCGAGCATCCGCTTGAAGTCGCGCTGCCCGACGACGAAGGTGGCCGCGAGCGCGAGCGACAGCACGCCGATCGCGACGAACCCCTGCCGCGCGAAGCTCCCGGCGCCGCCGGCCTCGCAGACGCGCAGGACCCGGACGAGCGCGACGAAGGCGACGGAGGTGACGCCGCCGGAGAGGAGCGCGCCGAGCAGGCCGGGGGCCTCGCCGTAGGCGTCCGGCTTCCAGGCGTGGAACGGGGCGAGCCCCATCTTGGTGCCGTAACCGGCCAGCAGGAAGACGAACGCGGCGCGCAGCCAGGGGAGCGAGAGGTGCGCGCCACCCGCGACCAGCTCCTCCACCACGAGCGTGCGGGGCCCGCCGGGGCCGGCAGAGGCGAGCGCGAGCAGGAAGGTCCCGATGAGCGCCATCGCGATCCCGACCGAGCAGACGACGAGGTACTTCCAGGCGGCCTCGAGCGAGCGCTCGTTCCGGTTGAAGTAGATGAGCTGCGCCGTGGAGAGGGTGGTGAGCTCGATCGCGACCCAGAGGAGGCCGAGGTGCTGCGAGAGCGCGACCGTCGTGACGGCGGCGAGGAGGAGCAGCAGCCCGCCGACGAAGGCCCGGTCGTCGCGGTCGCTCCGGCGCGCCAGGTAGCCCTGGGCGTAGATGGCGCAGACCAGGAACAGCGCGCTCATCACGGTGAGCGCGAGGAGGCCGGGCGAATCGAGCCCGAGCCAGGCCCCCGGTCGCGGCGCCAAGGGGGCCACCCAGAGCCGCGCCACCCCCACGGCGTGGATCAGGGCCGCCGGGAGGAGCATCGCCGGCCGCCAGGGGGTGCGCGGCATCGCGAAGGCGACCGCGGCGAGGATCAGGGGGGCGAGGATGACGAGGAGCACGGGCGTCGTCCTCAGTCCTTCAGCGACGAGAGTCGCGTGGTGTCGAGGGAGGCGAAGGCGCGCTGGAGGTCGAACATCACGAGCCCCATCACGAAGACCGCGGCGAGCAGGTCGAGCAGCACGCCCGCCTCCACCATCACCGGCATGAAGTCGGACAGCAGCTGCCCGAAGATGAAGACCCCGTTCTCCAGCACGAGGAAGCCGAGCACCTGCGTCATCGCCTTCCTGCGGGTCATGAGGAGCAGCAGGCCGGTCCAGCCGGTGGTGATCGCGGTCGGAACGAGCAGCGGGTGCTTGCCCGGCACGGGCAGCGGGAGGTCGCTGGCCCAGGTGAACGCGACCGCTGCGCCGAGCGCCCCGAAGAAGAGGGTGGAGGCGAACCCGACGATCGGGGTCAGCTCGCGGCGCGCCGACGACTCGCGCATCGCCCAGGTCAGGAGCAGCGGGATCACGATCGCCTTCACCACCAGCGCTCCCGCCGCGAGCGCCACCACGTGGACCGCGTGCAGCCCACCACCCGCCAGGAGCACCGGGAGGATCGCCAGCAGCACCCCCTGCGTGGCGACCGCGCGGATGCCGGTCCTCGGGCGCGAGGACGCGAGCAGGAAGAAGTCCACGAGGACCACCAGCACGAGGACGAGATCCAGGGAGGCCCTCACCGGTCACCTCAGGAGCAGCACGAGTGCGAAGGCCGAGAGGGCCGACGCGCCGATCAGGAGCTGCGGGACGCGGACCAGGCGGAGGCGGGCCATCGTCGACTCGACGCAGCCGATCGCGACCGCGAAGAGGAGCTGGCCTGCCAGGAACGCGGCGAAGGCGAGCCAGGGATCGCCGGCGAGCGCACCGAGCGCGAGCCGCACGACCAGGCCGCCGAAGAGGTAGAGCTTCAGCGACGCGCCATACTGGATGAGCGCGAGGTCGGGGCCCGAGTGGTCGAGCACCATCACCTCGTGGATCATCGTCAGCTCGAGGTGGGTCGCCGGGTCGTCCACCGGCACGCGCGCGTTCTCCGCGAGCGCCACGACGAAGACGGCGAGCCCCACGAGGAGCAGGGCGGGGCCGTCGGTCCACCAGACCGGCTGGAGCTTGGCCCCCAGCATGTGGGAGAGGTCGAGCGCCCCCGTCGATCGCACGAGCGAGACCAGCCCCAGGAAGAGGGCGGGCTCGGCGACGGCGGAGTAGGTCGCCTCCCGCGCCGACCCCATCCCCTCGAACGAGGAGCCGGTGTCGAGCGCGGCGAGGATGGTCGCGAAGCGTGCCAGCGCCAGCAGGTAGGCGAAGAGGATGAAGTCGCCGGCGAAGCGGACCAGGGCCACCGGCGCGCCGAGGGGGAGGAGCAGCCCGGCGGCGAGCGTCGCGCCGAGCGCCACGACGGGGCCGGCGCGAAAGACCCACGTGGTGGTCCTGCTGAAGACCGCCCCCTTGCGCGCCAGCCGCAGGAGGTCGCGGTACGGCTGGAGGAGCGGCGGACCCGTTCGCCCCGCGAAGGTGGCCTTGACCCGCCCGATCACGCCGAGCAGGAGCGGGGCGCCGAGGAGGAACGCGAGGAGCTGGAGGAGGGTGAGGGTCATCGTCTCACCAGGTCGCGTACCAGCCGAGGAGCGTGAGGAGCCCCAGGACCACCAGGAGCGCCTGGAACTGCACGCGTCCGATGAAGTAGGCACGGACCCGCTCGGCGACGCGGGCGCCGCGCCCGCACGCCGGGACGATCACGACGTCGAGCACCGTGTCCGGGACGCTCGAGTCGAAGGAGGCGTGGCGGGGAAAGGGGCCGGCGGGCAGGACGACGCGCGTCTTGGGGAAGAACACCCAGCCGAAGCGCAGCACGAGCGAGTCGGCGAAGGACGATCCGGTGTACTGCATCCGCGGCGTCGGGCGGGCGAAGCCGCAGCCCCACGTCGGCGCGAGCGGCTGCGGCGTGCGCAGGCGCGACCTGCGCCAGAGGACCAGGGCGCCGATCGCGAGGAGGAGCGCCGCGGCGACGAGGCTGATGCGGGCGGCGCTCCGCACGGCGCCGGCGGTCAGATCCTCCACGAGGCCGCTCGGGAGGCGCGCCCACTCCGCGGCGGCGGCGGAGAGCGCCGGCAGGAGCGCCCCCGGCACGAGGCCGATCGCCACGCAGGCCGTCGCGAGGATCGCCATCGGGATCAGCATCGAGGCCGGCGACTCGTGGGCGTGGCCGGCGTGGTCGGAGCGCGCGTGGCCGAGGAAGACCGCCCCGAAGACCTTCGCGAAGCAGGCCGCAGCGAGACCGCCGACGAGCGCGAGCGCCGGGACGGCGACGAGCGCGAACTGGAGCGGCGAGGCTGCCGGAGCGAAGGACGCCTGCATCGCGCCGAGGTAGACGAGCCACTCCGACGCGAAGCCGTTGAGCGGCGGCAGGCCGCTGATGGCCGTGGCGCCCACGAGGAAGAGCGCGGCGGTGACGGGCATGGCGCGCGAGAGCCCGCCGAGGTGATCGATCTCCCGCGTCCCGGTGGCGTGCTGGACCGCGCCCGCGCCGAAGAAGAGGAGCGCCTTGAACGTGGCGTGGTTCAGGACGTGGAGGACGGCGCCGCCGAAGCCCAGGACCACGAGCGCCGGCTGGTCGTAGGTCCGCCCCAGCAGCGCCAGCCCCGCGCCCATCGCGATGATCCCGATGTTCTCGACCGAGTGGTAGGCGAGCAGCCGCTTCAGGTCGTGCTGCGCCAGCGCGAACCCGACGCCGAGGACGGCGGACACGGCGCCGGCCGCGAGGAGAGTGGCGCCCCACGCGGGCGGCGGCGCGTCGAAGAAGCCGGTGACGCGCAGGATCCCGTAGATGCCGGACTTCAGCAGCACCCCCGACATGACGGCCGAGACGTGGCTCGGCGCGGCGGCGTGCGCTCCGGGGAGCCAGAAGTGGAGCGGGACGATGCCGGCCTTGAGGCCGAAGCCGCCGAGGGCGAGCGCGAAGATCCAGGCTGCCTCCGCCGTACCTCCAGGGAGGCCGGCCATGGCGGCGAACTCGAACGAGCCGGCGAGCCGCCCCAGGAGGGCGAAGAGCCCGAAGAGGGCCAGGTTCCCGACGTGGGCGGCCGCGAGGTAGACGAAGGCGGCCCGCTGCGCCTCCGGCTTCTCGTGCTCGGTGAGGACGAGGAGGAAGCCGGCGAGCGCCATCACCTCCCAGGCCACCAGGAAGAGGATGGCGTTGGCGCTGACGCAGACGAGCGCCATGGCTCCGGTCACGAGCCCGAAGTAGACCTGGAGCCGGACGGAGGAGGCGCCGCGGGACGCCTGCGGCCAGTAGCCGAGCCCGTAGATGGAGCCGAGCGCAGGGACGCCCAGGATCGGCAGGAGGAACAGGGCGGAGAGCGGGTCCACCCGGATCGACAGCGAGCCCCCGGGCGTTCCCCAGTGCGCCGAGAACGCGGGCGCCGGGCCGCCGAGCGAGAGCAGGGCTCCGGCGATCCCAAGGGCCGCGCCCGTGACGAGCAGCGCGGTCGCGAGCCCCTGGGCCACCTTCGGTTTCCGGCGCAGGGCCAGGGCCGCGCCGCCGCTCAGGGAGGTGAGGAGGACCGAAGCGAGGACCAGGGACGCGCTCATCGGTTGACTCGGCGGAAACAAAAGCACGAAGCGGGCCACCCGTCCAACGGGGGAGAACCCCGCGTCCGCACTGGGCCCCGGCGCCGGCGGGCCGCTCAGTGGCTTGCGAGGCGTGCCGAAACGGCACAGAATCGCCCCGTCATCGGAGGCGTGATGAAGAGCCGAAGCCCGGGGGTCGACCGCAGGTGCCTCGTCGTGAAGCCTGCAGGCGTGGGAGGCCCCGCCGTCTCGCGCCCGCTGGCGGCGGCCGGTTTCCACGTCCACGTCTGCGCCACCGAGGTGGAGGCGCTCGCGGCGCTCGACGGCGAGCAGCTCGAGGTGGTGCTCGTGGCCCAGGCGCTCGGGCCGGTGGCCACCTCCAGCGTCGTCGCGCGCGCCGGTCACCAGCACCCGGAGGTCCCGGTGGTCGTGCTCGGCTCGGCCGGAACGGTGCAGGAGGCGGTGGACGCGATGCAACAGGGGGCGGCCGACTACCTCGCCCCTCCGTTCGACGCCGAGTCGCTCGTCGCGCGCATCCGGCGGGTCCTCCAGCGAGGTCGGAGCGAGGCCGCTGCTGCGGCGGCCTCGCCCCCGGCGATGACCGCGGCGTTCGGTGGGCTGGTCGGCTCGTCGCCCGCGATCCGGCGCGTCCTCGCCACGATCGACAAGATCTCCCGCTACAAGACGAGCGTCCTGATCCTGGGCGAGAGCGGGAGCGGCAAGGAGCTGATCGCGCGGGCGCTGCACGCCCGCGGTCCGCGCCGCCAGCAGCTCTTCGTCCCCATCAACTGCGCCACGCTGGGGCGCGAGCTGCTGGAGAACGAGCTCTTCGGCCACGAGCGGGGTGCCTTCACCGGCGCCGACGAGCGGAAGAAGGGGCTCTTCGAGCTCGCGGACGGCGGCACGCTCTTCCTCGACGAGATCGGCGAGATGGACCCTTCGACGCAGGCCAAGCTGCTGCGTGTCCTCGAGCGGAACGAGTTCCGGCGCGTGGGCGGGACGGGGAAGGTCCAGGTCGACCTCTCGGTGCTGGCCGCGACGAACCGGGACGTCGAGGAGGCGATCAGGACCGGCAAGTTCCGCGAGGATCTCTACTACCGGCTCAAGGTGGTGACGCTGACGATCCCGCCGCTGCGCGAGCGGAAGGAGGACATCCCAGCGCTCATCGACACCTTCATCGCCGACTTCAACCGGCGCCATGGCGGGAGGATCCAGGGGATCTCACCGCAGGCGCTGACGCTCCTGATGGCCCATGACTGGCCCGGCAACGTCCGCGAGCTGAAGAACGCCGTGGAGAGCGCGGCGATCCTGTCGACTGGCCAGACGGTTGGGGCCGACGGCTTCGCCGACCTCGCGCGACGGTACGAGCGATCGCTCCCCGTCGCCGCGTGGGAGGGGCGGCGGGCGGCCGACGAGGCTGTGGTCAACATCCCCGTCGGCGCGTCCCTGGAGGCGGCCGAGCGGCTGCTGATCACCGCGACGCTGCGCCGCCACCGGAGCAAGCGCGAGGCGGCCCGGGTGCTCGGAATAGGGCTCCGGACGCTCTACACCAAGCTCAAGCAGTACGGCCTCCCGGACGGCGGACGTGCCGAATCGGCCTGAGTGAGGGCCGTGTGCCGATTCGGCACCAGGATGAGTCGCGCTCGACTGGCGCGGCCGCGACGCGGCGCGCCGAAATCCAGCCGCTTCGGCCCCGTCAGGGGCGCTGGCCCGGTTCCTGCTATGCCGGCCGACGGTACCCGTGCCCTCACGCTCCCAACCACCACGCGCCCGTCCGCTGCTAGTCGTTGCCCCGGCAGCGGCGGATCGAGGTGAGCTCTTCGCAGGGCTGGAGGCGCGCGCCGACTTCCGGGTGCTCTATGCGGGCACGGTCGACGAGGCGGTCCAGGCGCTGCGCGAACGCACGGTCGCGCTCCTCATCGCCGCGCCGGAGCTGCCGGCTGCCGCCGTGAGCGAGCTGCTCGCGTCGAGGGAGAAGGTGCGGCCTGACCTGCCCGTCCTCGTCATCCGGAACCGGCAGGCCGAGGAGCCGGCCGGCTGGGAGCGGAGCGGGGTCGGCGTGCTGCGGCGACCGCTGCTCCCGGAGGCGCTCGGCCGGTCGGTCGAGGTCGTCCTGGGGCTGAGGGGCACGTGATCGCGATGGAGCAGGGATCGATGAAGCCAGGCATGGCCGACGCGGGATCGCGCAGCTGGAGGCGTTCGTGCGCCTGATGGGAGCGGGCGCCATCGCGCTCATGGCGGGTGCCGTGCTGGCGCTCACCCTTCGCAACAACGTCCAGCGTGGATGGGCGAGCATCGTGTCGCAGGCGGTCGCGTCCGCCTTCATCCTCGCCGGCGTCCTCCCGTACCTCTCCGGCGGCGGCGAGCTCCGGCTCGCGGTCCGCTGGTCCTACCCGGTGGAGAGCATCGCGCTCCACCTCGACGCGCTCTCGGCCTTCTTCCTGGCCTGGTCGCTCCCGATGACCCTGCTCGGGACGATCTACGCGTTCGGCTACCTCCGCCCGCAGTTCAAGGCGCGCAACGCGGGTGTGCAGTTCGCGCTCCTGAACGTGATCTCCCTCTCGTTCGTGATGGTCTACACGCTGGAGAGCGCGTTCGCCTTCCTGCTGGGGTGGGAGATCGCAGCGGTCGCCGCATGGCTCCTCGTCGTGTGGGAGTACCGGAACCAGAAGATCCGGTTCGCGGGGTTCAACTACCTGGTCTCGACCCACGTCGGCCTCTTCTTCCTCCTCGCCGCCTTCATGGTGATGCACAGCCAGGTCGGGTCGATGGACTTCCAGTCCTTCGAGGTCTTCCTCCGCCAGCCCAGCCAGCTGCGGAACGTCACCTTCGTGCTGCTCGTCACCTCCTTCGGCCTCAAGTCGGCCTTCTTCCCGTTCCACACCTGGCTCCCTCGCGCGCACGCCGCGGCGCCGGCGCACGTCTCCGCCCTGATGTCCGGCGTGATCCACAAGGCGGGGCTCTTCGGCCTCCTCCGCGTCACGCTGCTCATCGGCACGCCCGAGCCATGGATGGGCTGGTACCTGCTGGGCTTCTCGGCGCTCTCCGCGTTCATCGGCGTCCTCTACACGAGCGCGCAGCGGGACCTGAAGCGGCTGCTCGGCTACTCGTCGACCGAGAACGTCGGGATCGCCGGGATCGGCTTCGGCGTCGGCTACCTCGGGCTCGCGTGGAACCAGCCGGCGCTCGCCGCCCTCGGGTTCACCGGCGGGATCCTGCACGTCCTCAACCACGCGCTCTTCAAGTGCCTGCTGTTCTACGCGGCGGGGGCCGTCTACCGGGCGACGCACACGGTCGATCTCGAGCGGCTCGGCGGGCTCCTGCGCCGCATGCCCTGGACCGGCGCCTTCTTCCTGCTCGGCGGCCTCGCCATCTCGGCGCTGCCCCCGTTCAACGGCTTCGTGAGCGAGTTCGTCATCTACGCGGGGCTGCTGAGCCCGGCGGCGCCGGCCGGGATCGAGCGCGCCCTCCTGGTCGCGGTCGCCGCGCTGCTCGCCTTCGTGGGCGGCGTCTCCGCGCTCTCGATGACGCGCGCCTTCGGGCTCGCCTTCCTCGGGATGCCGCGCGACGCCACCGTCCACTGCGAGGGCGAGGTCGGCGGCCACCTGCAGGTCCCGATGGCGCTCCACGCGCTGGGGGTCGTGCTCGTCGGCTTCGTGCCTGCGGTGGGGCTCGCCGTGGTCGACCAGCCGGTGCGGCTCTTCCTGGCGGGCGGCGTCCCTGGCGCCGCCGCCACCGAGGCGATCAGCCTCGTGGCGCCCGTCGCGCGGATCGCGCTGGCCGTCCTGCTCGTCTTCGGGGCGCTGTTCCTCGCGCGCCGCTGGCTGTCCCGCGGCGAGGCCGCGCCGCGCCACGTGACCTGGGGCTGCGGCTACGGGGCGCCGACGCCGCGGATGCAGTACACAGGTGCCTCCTTCTCGGCGCAGCTCGCGGAGATCACGTTCGCGGTCCTTCCTCACCTCAGGCGCGAGCGGCTCCCGCGCGGTCCGTTCCCCGATGGGCGAGGCAAGCTCGAGACGACCTGCGTCGACGCGGTCGAGCGCCGCATGTTCGAGGTGCTCGGGGAGGGTGACGACACGGTGGCGAGCGCCTCCAGGCGCATCCCGGTGGAGCCGCGATTCTCGCTCGCCGCCGGGCTGGTGGTGCTCATCGCGATGATCGGGATCCTGCTCGCGAGCACTGTGGGGATCCGGTGAGCGCTTCGCTGATCATCGTGCACGCAGCGGTGCTGCTGCTCCTCCCGATCCCGCTCGCCGGGATCATCAACCGGACCAAGGCGCGCTGGGCCGGGCGGAAAGGCCCCCGGCTCCTTCAGACGGGCTCGGACCTGCTCAGGCTGCTCCGGAAGGTGCCCGTCTACTCGAACGTCACGACCCAGGTCTTCCGGCTTGGGCCGCTCGTCCTCCTCGCGAGCACCCTGGTCTCCGGCATGGTCGTGCCGCTGCTCGGTGGCTTCGCGCCGTTCTCGTTCCCGTACGACTTCGTGATCTTCGCCTACCTCTGGGGGCTCGGCCGCATGGCCATGACCCTCGCGGCGCTGGACACCGGCAGCTCCTTCGAGGGGATGGGGGCGAGCCGCGAGGCGACCTTCGGGGCGCTCGCAGAGCCGGCGCTCTTCCTCGCGCTGGGCACGCTCGCGGCCGCCACCGGGCGCGCGTCCTTCGCGGAGCTGCTCGCGCTCGGGCCGCACGGCCCGACCCGGACCTTGATAGTCCTCGGCTGCCTCGTGGCGCTCTTCATCGTGATGCAGGTCGAGTCTGCGCGCGTGCCGGTCGACGACCCGACGACTCACCTGGAGCTGACGATGATCCACGAGGTGATGATCCTGGATCACGCAGGGCCGGAGCTGGCGGCGCTCCAGTACTCGGCCGCCATGAAGCTCACCATCAGCGCGTCGCTCGTGGCGGCCCTCGTGAACCCCCTCCACGCGTCCGGACCGTGGCTCTCCGCGGCGGCGAACGTCGCGCTGACCGCGGGCGTCGCGGTCGCGGTCGGCACCGTCGAGTCGCTCGTCGCGCGCTTCAGGATGAGGGCGGTCCCGCAGTACGTCTTCGTCGCAGGTGCGTCGGCCTTCGTCGCGCTCTTCCTCACCGCCTGGTGGCAGGGGGGCGGCCGGTGACCTACCTCCTCGTCGCCTTCCTGATCGTCCTCGTCGGGCCGCTCTTCATCGCCACCTGGCGCACCAGCCTCATGGGGCTCGCCCTCCAGGGCGTCCTCCTCACCGCGATCTTCCTCCAGCGGGGCTGGCCGGTGACGGCCTCCGGCGCCATCCTGCTGCTCGACCTCCTGATCCTCCGCTCCTGGTTCGTACCCCGCTACCTCCATCGGATCCTCCGTAGCCAGAGCGCGCCGCGGCGCAACGACGTCATCCCCGCCAACATGCTCTCCTGGACGTTGGCAGGGGCGCTGGTGATCGGCGCGTTCCACTTCGCCGACCTGGTCTCTCCGGAGGGGGGCGTCGAGGCGACCCACCTCGCGGCCGCCACGGCCGCGCTGCTCCTGGGCTTCCTGGTGCTCGGGACGGAGAACACCACCTTCAGCCAGATCACCGGTGTGCTGCGGATCGAGAACGCGATCGCGCTCTTCGAGCTCGGCTCGCCACACCTGCTGCCGCTGCCGGTCCAGCTCGGGGTGACGGCCATCCTGGTCCTCACGGTGCTGGTCTTCGGGGGCTTCCTGCGCGCGGCCCCGGGGATCCTCCGCGAGGAGCGCGAGCCATGATGAACCTCCTCGCAGCGTTCTTCCCGGCCGCAGGGGCGACGGTCGCTGGCGTGAGGCGGGTGCGCCCCCGGATCGTCTCGATGATGCTAACCATCGCGGCGGTGGACGCTGCGCTGGCGGTCTACTTCGCCCTCGGCACGCCGGCCTCCGCGGTCGTGGTCTTCGGTGGCGGCTACTTCGTGGCCGACGCGACCTCCCGCCTCTTCCTGCTCGTGGCGAGCCTGGTCTTCCTCGGGCGTCGCGACCTACCTGTGGACGCGCGTGAAGGACACGCCGGAGCTGCAGGTGGGGATCGAGCGGATGGTCGGCTTCTCGCTGGCGTTCATCGCCGCCGGCAACCTCTCGATCCTCGCGAACCACCTCGTCGTCGGCTGGATCTTCCTGGAGCTGACGACGCTCGCGGCGGTGCAGCTGATCCGCATTCGCCCCAACGCGGCGCGCGTCGGCGCCGCCTGGCGCTACTTCCTCTTCTCCTCCGTCGGCCTCGGGCTGGTGCTGCTCGGCTTCGCCTGCCTGGCGCGCGGGATGGAGGCCTCCGGGCAGGCGGAGGCCGGGTTCTTCCTGGACGGGCTCGCACGAGGCCGCGCGCCAGCCGCCCGAGATCTGGCGCCGGATCGGGCTCGTGCTGATCATCCTCGGCTACGGGACGAAGCTCGGGCTCGCGCCGATGTACACGTGGCTCCCAGAGACCTACCACGCGGCCCCGCCCGCGGTGACGGCCCTGCTGGGCGCCGTCCAGTTCAACGTCGCGCTCGCCGGGGTCTTCCGGGTCGTCCAGATATACCGCGCGACGGACCACGCGGTGATCGGCCCCGAGCTGGTGGTGCTCGGGCTCGCGACCATGGCCGTCTCGGCCTTCAGCATCATCGCGACGCGCAACTACGTGAAGCTGATCGCCTTCGCCTCGCTGAACCACGGCGGCGTCATCGCGATCGGGCTGGGCATCGGCGGGATCGCTGCCTACGGGGTGGTGCTCTACGCCGTGGCCAACGCCTTCATCAAGGCGATCCTCTTCCTCACGGCCGGCAAGATCGAGGCCCACTACAAGAGCGAGGACGCGCGGGAGGTCACCGGGCTCCTCAAGGACATGCCCTACAGCGGCCTCTTCTTCATGGTCGGGATCTTCGCGCTCCTCGGCTTCCCACCGTTCGGCAGCTTCCTCGGAGAGCTGATCATCCTCTCCGGGCTGATCGGCGCCGGGCGCTTCGTGGTCTTCGCCGCGTTCTGCTCGATCCTGACCGTGACCTTCATCGCCACCGGCCGCACCGTCTTCCCCATGATCTGGGGGGCCCCTGGCGACCGGGCACACCGCGCGGGCCAGACGCTCACGAGCGTGCTCCCCAAGCTGCTGCTGCTGCTCGCGCTCCTGGCGATGGGGCTCTACCTGCCTGCCCCCGTCAACGCGCTCTTCCGGCAGGTCGCCGCCGGACTGGGGGGGACGTGACCACGCCGCTGCTGGTGACCCCGACCCGGGAGCTCGCGATCGCGCCGGACGCATTCTTCGACGCGCTGCGCGGCCGGCTCGCGGCGGGTGAGCGCGCGGTGACGTTCTACGGGCAGCGGGCGAGCGATCCGTCCGAGGCGACCCTCACCGCGGTGCTCGCGTCGGGGGCGGGGCTCGCCGTGCTCCGCACGACGCTGGCGCGCGATCCGGGGTTCCGCTCCCTCACCCTCGACGTCCCGGCTCTCCACGTCTTCGAGCGGGAGATCTTCGAGCAGGCCGGCGTGAAGCCTCTCGGCCACCCCTGGCTCAAGCCGGTCCGCTTCCCCGGCGCCGCGCCAGGGGAGATCGCGGGCTACCCGTTCTACGCGATCGACGGGAAGGTCGTTCACGAGGTCGCGGTCGGCCCGATCCACGCCGGCGTCATCGAGCCCGGGCACTTCCGCTTCATGTGCCTCGGCGAGGTGGTGCACCACCTCGAGATCCAGCTCGGCTACCAGCATCGCGGCGCGGAGGCGCTCCTCCTGGCCCGCGATCCGCGGCGGCTCGCGCCGCTCGTGGAGACCGTCGCCGGGGACTCCAGCGTCGCGCACGCCTGGGCATGGGCGGCGGCGGTGGAGGCGCTGGCCGGCCTCGAGCCCGACCCTGCGCGTGAGGCCTCCCGCGCGCTCGGCCTGGAGCTCGAGCGGATCGGCATGCACCTCGCCGGGCTCGCGGGGCTCGCCACGGACCTCGCCTTCCTGCAGGGCTCCGCCACGTACGGCAGGCTCCGTACGACCGCGATCAACACGTCGATGCGACTCTGCGGAAGCCGCTTCGGGCGCGGCTGGATCCGCGCGGGCGGCGCGCCGGTGGGCTGGGACGCCGAGAAGGCCGGCGTCGTCCGCGCGGCGCTCGACCTCATCGCGCGCGACGTGGCGATCGTGAACGAGCGGTTCCTCGGCTCGATGAGCGTGCAGCACCGGCTCCGCGGGACTGGCGTCGTGACGTCGGACCAGGCGACCGAGCTGGGGCTCGTCGGGCAGGCCGCGCGCGCCTCGGGGATCGAGGTCGACACGCGGCTCGAGCTGGCCGACGGTCCGTACGCAGCGATCCCCGTCGGGCGCGTGACGGAGCCCGCGGGCGACTGCTGGGCGCGCGCCGTGGTGCGCATCCGGGAGATCGACGAGTCGATCAGGTGGCTGCGCGCCCTCCTCGACGCGTGGCCCGCCGCCGACGTGGCGCCGGTCACGGTCGGGCCGCTGCAGCCTGAGGCGCTGGCCGTCTCCGTTCGGGAGGGTTGGCGCGGCGAGGTGGTCCACTGCGTCGAGACCGACGCGGCAGGGAGGCCGTGCCACTACAGGGTCCAGGATCCGTCGCTCCGCAACTGGATGGGGCTCGCGCTCGCGGTCCGCGAGAACGAGATCTCCGACTTCCCCATCTGCAACAAGAGCTTCGACCTCTCCTACTGCGGGAACGATCTGTGACTGGCGAGGGCGAGAGATGTTGAACGTACTCAAGGTCCGCATCTCGCAGGGGAGCCAGTACATCCCCGATCTCCGCGGGGCGAGGCCCGCCGGGTTCCGCGGGCTCCCGGTCATCGCCGCGGGGGCGTGCGAGCCGTCATGTGGCGCCTGCGCAGAGGCCTGCGCCACGCAGGCGATCTCGCTCGGGCCCGTCCGGCTCGACCTCGGGCGCTGCGTCTTCTGCTCGGACTGCGTGGCGGCGTGTGGCCCGGGGAAGATCTCCTTCTCGGAGGAGCCCAGGATGGCGGCGGCCGGGCGAGAGGCGCTCATCCTGCGCGAGGGACCAGCGGCGCCGCCAGCGATCGCGGTCGCGGCGGAGCTGAAGCGGCTCTTCGGCCGTTCGCTCAAGCTCAGGTCGGTCTCGGCCGGAGGCTGCAGCGGCTGCGAGCTGGAGCTGAACGCGCTCGGCAACGTCAACTTCGACCTCGGGAGGTACGGGATCGAGTTCGTGGCCTCGCCTCGCCACGCCGACGCGCTGGTGATCAGCGGCCCGATCACGCGGAACATGGCGGAGGCGCTGCAGCTCGCGTGGGACGGCATGCCCGCGCCGAAGTTCGTCATCGCCGTCGGCGCCTGCGCCATCTCGGGGGAGCCGTTCGGAGCCTCGACGCAGCTGGACCGGTCCTTCCTCGACCGGTTCGCGCCGAGCCTCTACGTGCCCGGCTGCCCGCCGCACCCCCTGACCTTCATCAACGGGATCCTCGACCTGCTCGGCATCGACCTGCGGCGCACCCCTTGATTCGCGGGACGAACGTGCGGCGAACGCGCACCGGGCTCGCGTATCATCCGGCTCGTGACCGTCGAGCCCCGCCTGGAGCTGGAGACGCCCGAGCGCGTAGCGGTCGCGCTCGAGCTCGCCGGGCTCGGCGCCCGTGCCTTCGCCTGGCTGCTCGACGCCCTCCTGATCTTCCTCAGCTGGATGATGGGGTTCTTCGTCTACTCCTTCCAGGGTGACCTCCTGCGCCGGTGGCAGGCGCTCTCCGCCCTGGGCCAGCTCATCGTCGTCGTCGCCGTGCTGATGACCGGTTGGGGCTGGGACGTCGCCTGGGAGCTGCTGGCCGACGGGCGGACGCCGGGGAAGCGCGCGATGGGGCTCCGCGTCGTCCGGACCGATGGGGCGCCGGTGGGGCTCGCCGAGTCGCTCGGCAGGAACCTTCTGCGCGTCGTGGAGCTGCCGTTCGGCTACGCGCCGGCGATCCTCGCCGTCGCGCTGGGCCCGCGTCGCCAGCGGCTGGGTGACCTCGTCGCGGGGACGCTGGTGGTCCGCGAGCGGCGCTATGACCTCTCCCGCTACGCCCCGGCTGCCGGGGGGAGCGGACGCTTCGCGCCGCTGCGGAGCCGGGCGTGCGCGATCCTGGCCGCGGCCGACTTCGAACGGCTCGTCGACTTCCTGCGCAGGCGCCCCGAGCTCGACCCCGAGGCGAGGGCACGGATCGCCGGGCGGCTCGCCGCGGCCTTCGCCCGCCGGGCCGGGCTCGAGCTACCTGCTTCCGCCGAGGCGGAGCCGTTCCTGGAGGCGCTGGCCGCCTTCTACGCGGAGGCCCGGTGAGCCGCGAGCGCAACGTCGCGGCGTTCGTGCAGGCGCGGCGCGCCTCCTGGGAGCGGCTCGAGGCGCTCGCCGGGCGGGTGGGGCGCGAGCCGCTCACGCTCGCCGAGGTCGAGGAGCTCGATCGGCTCTACCGGAGGACCAGCGGCGACCTCGCCTTCGCGCGCTCCGCGTTCGCCGGCTCGGACGCCGAGGGTCACCTGGCGCAGGTGACCGCGGGGGCGTTCGGCGTCCTCTACCGCCGGCAGCGCGGCCTCGCCGCGGTGGTCGAGCTATACCGGCACGAGATCCCGCGCGCGTTCGCGCGCTCGCGCGGCGCCTTCATGCTCGCCCTGTCCATCCTCGCCGCCGGCATCGCCGGCGGGGCGCTGGCGGTCGCGATCGACCCCGGGGCAGCGGCGCTGCTCGTCCCGGCGGAGATCCGCGACGCCGTCGCCTCGGGCCGCGTCTGGACCGACGACCTCCTCTCAGTCGCGCCCGGCATCGGCGGCTCGGCGATCGCCCGGAACAACCTGACCGTCGCGTCACTCGCCTTCGCCGGCGGGCTCTCCGGGGGGATCCTCACCGCCGGCCTCCTCCTGTCCAACGGGCTGGTGCTGGGGGCGGTCGCTGCCTACGCCTGGCGGGGAGGGCAGGGGTACTCCTTCTTCACCTTCGTGTCCGCGCACGGTCCCGCGGAGCTGCTCGCGATCCTGCTGGCGTCGCAGGCGGGGCTGTCACTGGCCGGGGCGTTGGTCAGGCCGGGGGAGGCGCCCAGGTGGCTCCTCCTCGCTGCGCGCGGGCGCGAGGCGTCGCGGCTGCTCGCGGTCGTCGCGCCGCTGCTCGTCCTCGTCGGAGTCGTCGAGGCCTCCGTCTCGCCCGGCACCGGGTGGAGCCCGTGGGTGAAGGCCGCGATGGGTGCGGCGCTGGCAGGCGCGATCCTGACGTGGCTCTGGAGAGGCTCGGGGCGCTCATGAACAACCTCGCGCTCCTCGCGGTCGCCTTCCTCTCCGGGATCCTCCTCCGGCGGACGGGACGCTTCCCGGACAGCACTCCGATCGCACTCAACGGCTTCGTGATCCACGTCTCGCTGCCGGCGCTCACGCTGCTGCACGTCCACCGGCTCCAGCTCGACCGCTCGCTCCTGCTCACGGCGCTGATGCCCTGGATCTTCTTCGGCGCGGCGTGGGCCTTCCACCGCGCGATCGGCCGCGCGACCGGCCTGCCGTCGAGGACGATCGGGGCGCTCATCCTGGTGACCGGGCTGGGGAACACCTCCTTCGTCGGTCTGCCGATGATCGAGGCCTGGTACGGGAAGGAGTGGATCGGCGTGGGCGTGGTCGCCGATCAGCTCGGATCCTTCCTCGCGCTCTCGACGCTCGGGATCCTGACCGCGACGGCCTACTCCGCCGGCGCAACGTCCGCGCGCGAGCTGGTCCGGCGCGTGGTCCTCTTCCCGCCGTTCCAGGCGCTGGTGCTCGCCGTGCTCCTCCGGCCCGTCGACTACCCGGAGGCCATGGTCTCGGTGCTGCAGAAGCTCGGCGACACGCTCACGCCGCTCGCGCTCGCGTCGGTCGGCTTCCAGCTCCGCTTCCGCATCGCGCACGGCGTCGCCCGGCCGCTCGCGCTGGGGCTCCTCTTCAAGCTCGCGCTGGGCCCCGCGCTCGTCTACCTGCTCTACGTCGTCCTCCTCGGCAGCGGCGGGCCGGTCATGCAGGTGACCATCTTCGAGGCGGCGATGGCCCCGATGATCACGGCAGGGATCATCGCCGTCGACCACGACCTGGATCCGCCGCTCGTCGCGCTGCTCGTCGGCGTCGGGATCCCGCTCTCGTTCCTGACGCTCGCTGGGTGGTGGTGGCTCCTGCGGGGCGTCTGACCCGGCGCGGCGAGGCATGCGACCCGATCGGGCTCCACTCGGCGTGAGACGGGCTGATAAGCTGCACGGCGGGTCTGAGCGGGAGGGGCTGCATGAGGCACCTTGGGGTTCTCCTCTGCGTGGGCGCGGCGCTCGCCGCGGAGGTGGCCATCGCTGCGGATGGTCCCGTCAAGAAGCGCCGTCCCCCTCCGCAGGAGTTCGGACGGGTCGTCATCCGCAACCGCTCCGAGAAGGCGGGGCTCGCGCCCGTCGTCTTCGAGCACTGGCTGCACCGAGCCAGGTTCACCTGCCGGCTCTGCCACGTCGACGTAGGGTTCGCGATGAAGGCGGGGGCCACCGACATCAGGGCGGCGGACAACGCGCGCGGCCAGTACTGCGGCGCCTGTCACAACGATCGGGTCAAGTCCGAGGGCAAGAGGGTCTTCGAGGCGTGCCGCTCCTCTGGCGAGCCTGCATCGGTCGCGGGCTGCGTGCGGTGCCACTCGCTGGGGAGGGACGCGAAGCACACCCATGACTTCGCGACCTTCACGCGCGGGCTCCCCCGCGGCCGATTCGGCAACGGCATCGACTGGGAGGAGGCAGAGCGGCTCCAGCTCATCAAGCCCGAGGACTTCCTGGAGGACGTCTCCATCCGGCGCAAGCCGCTCACGGCGCAGAAGGACTTCGCGCTCAGCCCGAGGCTCCAGGGCATGCCGGACATCATCTTCTCGCACGCCAAGCACACGGTCTGGAACGGCTGCGAGCTGTGCCACCCCGAGATCTTCGTCGGCGTGAGGCGGGGGGCGACGAAGTACTCGATGGTCGAGATCTTCGAGGGAAAGTACTGCGGCGCGTGCCACGTGACCGTCGCGTTTCCGCTGCTCGACTGCCAGCGCTGCCACTCGAAGCCCGTCCAATGACCGGCGCCGGGGCAGGGAAGGCAATGAGGGCTGCGCTGTGGGCCGTGGCACTCTCGCTCGCGGGTGGGCCATGGGGAGCCACGGGGCGCGCCGCCGAGCCCTGGCGCGCGGAGTTCGACGCCGTCTGCGCGAAGACGCAGGACGCGATGGCGCTCACGAGCCCCGAGCTTCAGGCGCTGGTGGTTCGCTGCGACGCGCTGAAGCCGGTCATCGATGCGCTCGACGAGTCGACGCGAAAGGTCTACGCGCGGCGCCTCAAGGGATGTCGGGACCTGTACCAGTTCGTCCTCGACTTCCGAGAGAAGGGCGGGTCATGACGGAGCGGCCTCGCGCGGCCCTGGGCGCGGTGCTCCTCTTCGCGCTCGCCTCCCCCTCGCCAGCCCGTTCCGCGATGCCGATCTTCCCCGACGCGGCGCCTCCGGAGCTGTTCGGGCGCGTCGTCCTGGAGGGCGCGTCGAGCCTGGCGGGCGTCGCCCCGGTGGTCTTCGATCACTGGCGACACCGCGCCAACTTCAGCTGCCGCCTCTGCCACATCGACGTCGGCTTCGCCATGCAGGCCGGCGCGTCGGGGATCGGTCGCGCCAGCAACGCGGCCGGGCTTCACTGCGGCGCCTGCCATGACGGCAAGCGGACGCTCAGCGGCAGGACGGTCTTCGCGGCGTGCTCCCCTGCCGGTCCGGAGGAGCCGGGGGCTGGGTGCGGACGCTGTCACGCCGGGGCCAACCCAGCGCGGACGCGCTCCGACTACCTTTCGTTCGCGGCGCGGTTGCCCACCTCCGCCGGCGGCTATGTCGACTGGGAGAAGGCGGAGGAGCGGGGGCTGGTGAAGCCGATCGACATCCTCGAGGGCGTCTCCATCGTCCGCCCGGCGATGAGGCTCGACCGGGACATCCCCATCGAGGCGAAGGGGACCTGGATCGGCGACGTCACCTTCTCGCACCGCAAGCACGCGGTCTGGAACGGCTGCGAGGTCTGTCACCCAGAGATCTTTCCGGTCACCAGGCGGGGCTCGGTCCGGTTCGACATGCGGGACGTGCGCTCGGGGCGCTACTGTGGCGCCTGCCATCGCTCGGTCGCCTTCCCGCTCTCGAGCTGTCAGCGCTGTCACCGCCGGGGGCCGTTCGACGGGCCGTGACGCGCCGCGCCGGTTCGGGCTACGGCAGCAGCACGAGCGACCCCGTCGTCCCGCGCCCCTCCAGCGCACGGTGGGCCTCCGCGGCGTCGGCGAGCGGGAAGGTGTGGGTGACCTCGATCTTCACCTTCCCCCCGGCGAGCACGTCGAGGAGCGCGCCGGCATACCGCTCCAGGTCCTCCCGGCGCGCCACGTAGTGGAAGACGCTTGGCCGGGTCAGGAAGAGCGAGCCCTTGCGCCCGAGCAGTCCTACGTCGACCGGCGGCACGAGCCCTGAGGCGTTTCCGAAGCTCACCATGGTCCCGAGCGGACGCAGGCAGTCGAGCGAGCCTTCGAAGGTCGCCTTGCCGACCGAGTCGAAGACCACTGGGACCCCCTCGCCGCCGGTGAGCTCTCGCACCCGTGCGACGAAGTCCTCGCGGCTCGACACGACGACGTGGTGGCAGCCGTGGCTCTTCGCGACGGCCGCCTTGGAGTCGGTGGAGACGACGCCGATGACCGTCGCGCCGAGCGCGCTCAGCCACTGGCACATGATGAGCCCGACCCCTCCGGCCGCGGCGTGGAGGAGCACCGTCTCACCCCGGGTCACCGGGTAGGTTCTCAGGATCAGGGCCGCGGCGGTCAGCCCCTTCAGGAAGCCGCCGGCGGCCGTCCTGTCGTCGAGAGAGTCGGGGAGCCGCACGAGCCGGTCGGCCGGAACCACCCGCTCGGTGGCGTAGGCGCCTGGGCCCCAGAGGTAGGCCACCCGGTCGCCGGGCTGCACCGAGCGCACCCCTTGGCCGACCTCCTCGACGACGCCAGCCGCCTCGACTCCGATGCCGGTCGGGAGCGTGAGCGGGTAGAGGCCGCTGCGGTGGTAGACGTCGACGAAGTCGACGCCGACCGCCGTCTGGCGGATGCGCGCCTCGCCGGCGCCAGGGGGGGCGACCTTCACGTCGACGAACTGCAGCACCTCGGGGCCGCCGGTGCGCTCGATCCGGATCGCCTTGGCCATGCGCCTCTCCTCGCCCGGTCAGCCGACCGGCCGGCATCATCGATAGCTGCATCCATGGGGGGATGCAGTTGCCAGGAGGGGGCGTGCTAACGGTGCTTCGCGGCCCCGGCGGCGACCGGCTGCGGCGCGTCGGTGGCGGGCGGCAGCTCGACGTCGATCTGGAGGTCGACGAGCGGATCGCGCCGCCGCGGCGCCTCGAGCGCCACCGTCAGCGGGATGGGGCGACGCTGCGCGACCGCCGGCCGGGGTGCGCTCGCGTTGCGGTGCTCGTCCGCCTCGAGCCGTGCGTACCAGCGGTTCGCCGCGGCCTTGATGCCCGCCCATCGGACGTCCTCTGGACGCGCCATCGGGATCCCTGACGGCAGCGAGGATCGCGGCGCCGTGCCGCGCACCCGCGCGCCCGCGTGGTTGCGGAAGACCTCGCCGTAGTGGGACGAGTGTGTCCGCTGGCAGAACGGACACTGGAAATAGCGGATCGGGCTGCTGGGGACCGACCAGCTCGTCATGACGACGCCGCAGTGTGTGCACTCGACAGCGGTTTCCATACGCGTATCGGGAGATATCACCCGGGATCGATCGGTCAAGAAAACGTCATGGATCCGCGATGATCCGGGAGATCGCGCCGCTGCTGGACCTGGCGCGGCGCGCGGTAGAGTGGAGCGATGTCCGCGCTAGTCAACATCGACGGCCGCCTCCTCCCGCCGGCGGAGGCGCGCGTCTCGGTCTTCGATCGAGGCTTCCTGTACGGCGACAGCGTCTACGAGGTGGTGCGGACGTACTCCGGGCGGCCTTTCGAGCTGCAGGCCCACCTCGGTCGGCTCACGCGCTCTGCCGATCTCATCTGGCTGACGCTCCCCTGGAACACCGGCCGGCTCGCGACCGAGGTCGTCCGCACGCTCGACGCGGCGCCCGTTTCCGACGCCGACGACCCCACCGCAGCCTCATGGAATCGCGGCGAGCGGACGGTACGGATCGTCGTCACCAGAGGCTCCGGCGATCTCGGGCTCGACCCATCGCTCGCCGTCGCGCCGACGACGGTCATCATCGTCCATCCACTCGCCGGGCCGCCGGTCGCCGCCTACCGCGATGGCGTGGAGGTGTGCGTCGTCGACGTGCCGCGGGCGGCGCCGACGGCGGCCGATCCCAGCGCGAAGACCGGTCTGCATCTCCCGCATGTCCTCGCTGTCCGGGAGGCGCGGCGGCGCGGGGCATACGAGGCGCTCCTCACCGATGGACTGGGCCACGTGACCGAGGGGGCGTCATCCAACATCTTCGCGGTCCGGAAGGGGCGGGTGCATACGCCGCACCTCGGCGCGGGGATCCTCGAGGGGGTCACCCGCGGCGTGGTCATCCGGCTGGCGCGTGAGGTCGGGGTCGCGCTCGAGGAGACCGCGCTGACCGTCGCCGAGCTCGAGGGGGCCGCGGAGCTCTTCATCACCTCGACTGCACGGGAGATCCTGCCGGTCACCAGGCTCGGCGGCCGCCCCGTAGGCGACGGGCGGGTCGGTCCGGTGACCAGACGCCTGCACGACGCGTTCCGACGCCTCGCTGGCGGAAGATGACCGTGTGGGTGCGTGACTGCAAGGTGCGCGTGAAGCGAACGCTCGTTTCCGCGTCCAACGGGAGAGCTTTCGAGGGTAAGCTCTCCAACGCGATGCGCTCCCGCCTCCTCGCCACGTTCCTCCTCGCAGCGCTCGCCTTCTCAGCCCGAGGTGACGCCCAGATCGACGCCGCGATCCGGGCGCTCCGCAGCGACTCCTCGCTCAAGGTGCGCGCGCAGGCCGCCATCATCCTCGGCCAGCGCGGCGCGGGGGAGGCGGTCGGGGCCCTCGCGGACGCGGCGCGCAACGACTCCTCGGATGCGGTCCGGCTCGCGTGCATCTCGGCCCTGGCCAAGATCGGCGATCCCGCCGGGCGCGGGGCCATCGAGGCGGCGCTGGAGGATCGCGATCACCGCGTCCGCGCCGCGGCGCAGAAGGCGCTCGAGGGTTGGCCGGAGCTGCTCCCGGCTGGCCCCGGCGCGCTGACGGTCTCGCTCGAGTTTCCGTCGGGCGCCGGGGACGACGAGCTGCGGGCGTCGCTCAGAGACGCGCTGGAGCGCCACCTCCGCGCCAACAAGTTCAGCGTAGTCGCCCGCGGACAGCAGTTCGTCCTGCGGCCGTCGGTCCTTAAGGTCGACATCGAGAAGCAGGACGGCAAGACGGTGATCTCCGTCCGCGCGTCATTGGTCGCCGTCGACGGCAAGGGGCGGATGGCGGCGATGCTCGAAGGCGGCGCCCGCCTGAGGGCGGTGGGTACGGTCCAGGGGCCGATGGTCGCCAAGTACGCCGCCAAGGCGCTGGACGCCGCGGCCCGGACCATGACCGAGGATCTCGCGGATCGGCTCAGGTAGCGGTATGTAGGAGAGGCGTATGGAACCGAGCGCCAACATCGAGGCCGCCGCGCCTCCTCCTACCGTCTACAAGCGACGCGTCAGGAACTACCTCATCGACACGAAGCTCCAGCTCCGCTTCGCGAGCTGGCTGCTGGCGGTGGCCGCGGCGATCAGCATGGTGCTCGGCTGGGTCCTCTGGCGCTCGTACGCCGAGACCTCGCGCGTGGTCGCGCTGGCTGATCCGGACGTGGCAGAGGCGCTCGCGGCGGCCTTTGCCAGCGAAGACCGGGCCCGCATGGTCTGGCTCGCCGCAGCGCTGGCCGTAGTGCTCTTCTGCCTGCTGGGCTTCGCGGTGGTCATGACTCACCGCATCGCTGGCCCTGCGTTCGCCATCGCCCGGACCTGCCGCCAGGTTGGCGAAGGGAACTACGAGCGCCCGCGGCCGCTCCGCGAGCGGGACATGCTGGTCGAGCTCGCCGACGAGGCCGCGCACATGGTGGACGCGGTCCGGCTCCGCGAGGAGCAGGAGCGCGACGCGATCCTGACCGCGGCGAGGCGGCTCCAGGAGCCTGGCGCGACGGCCGAGGATCGCAAGCTGGCGACCGAGGCTCTCCAGCAGCTGGTCGACGAGAAGACCAAGCGCCTCGCGACGTGAAGTCGAGAGCATTCCTCCTCCTCGCTGCGCTGACCGCTTCCTGCGCGACGCCGCGCGGTGGCGCCGACGCCGAGCTGGCCCCCGCCGGCTCCGAAGCGGTCGCAGCGGCGCCGTCACGGCCCGAGGCGCCCGCAGCCCCAGAGCCCGCCGCTTCGGCTCCCGAGGTAGCGACCGTGCCGCCCGCCACGCCCGACTGGGCGCAGGGGATCCCGCCGCCGCTTCCGCCCCCGGAGCTTCCCCCAGCCCCCACGCCGGAGCCGCCTCCGGTCGAGGCGCTCCTTCCTGCGGTCGTCGCCAACGCCGACCTGATGGACCTCGTCTGGAGCCACCGGCTCGACTTCGGCGAGGCAGGTGTTCCGCTGGTCACGATCCGGCTCATGGAGGGGCAGCAGGAGATCGTCTTCCGCGCGCGTGCAGCCGCGAAGGTCACGCTCAGGGGGCACGAGCCTGTCCTGGTCGAGCCAAACGCCGGGCTCCACGTCCGGCTCGAGGAAGCCCGCCCCGCAGCCTTCGTCCACCAGGTGCTCCTCGACGCCGCGGCGGTAGGCGAGGGCAAGCGGCTGGCCGACTCGCGGCGCGCCTGGGAGGAGCGGGGCATCACCGTCCGGTCCCGGTTCGTCGGCGGCGTCTTCGGGATCGGGGGACGGATCGTCGACAACCGGCGCGAGATCCTCTTCGCTGACGGTGACGGGAGCGAGACGGCCGCGGAGAAGCTCGCCGAGGAGCTCAGGCGCCAGTTCGGCGTCCGACTCCCGGTCGACGAGCGCCTGGCGGATCGTCCCGCCGGGAGGCTGGTGCTCACCGGCCCGAAGGGCGAGCGGCTGGGCGAGGCGGACTCGGCCCTCGCGCTCGACGTCGACGGAGGCGCTGGCTTCGTGGTGGAGCGGGTGCAGCACGACCTTCGTGAGAGCGGCCGCGAGCGCGAGGACCGCTCGTACGGCGGTCGGCTCGTCGTCACCGTCGACGCCAACGGGAGGCTGGCCGCGGTCCACGCCGTGGCGCTGGAGGAGCTCCTGAGGGGGCTCGTGCCTGCGGAGATGCCAGCCCTCTCGCACGTGGAGGCGCTCAAGGCGCAGTCGGTCACTGCGCGCTCGAACGTGCTCGCGCAGATCGGCGTCCGCCACCTGGAGGATCCGTACATGCTCTGCGCGGAGGTTCACTGCCAGGCCTACCGCGGGGAGGGGGCGCACCACCCGCGGACCGACGAGGCGATCCGCGCGACCGCCGGCGAGGCGCTCTTCGGCCGCAAGGATCAGCGGCTGGTGGACGCCTTCTACCACGCGATGTGTGGCGGCCACGGGGAGAACAACGAGTACGTCTGGGGCAACACGCCGGACCCGGCGCTGCGCGGCCGGCCGGACGTTGCCGATCCCGCCGCGGCGCAGCAGCTGGCGAGTGGACTGTCCGACGAGGCGAAGCTGCGCCGGTTCCTGGCCGCTGACGTCGACGCCTGGTGCCGGCGCCCTGCCGCGACCCGGCGCGATCGGTGGCGATGGGAGCGGAGGCTGACCGCAGCCGATCTGAAGGCGGTCGGCGAGTCGCTCGGGATCGGACTCGTCCGCGAGCTCGAGGTCCGCGCGCGCGGCGTCTCGGGGCGCGCGCGCCACCTGCGCCTGTCGGGGAGCGATGGGACGGTCGACGTCGCGGGAGAGCTGAAGATCAGGCGTCTCCTGCGCAACCTCCCCTCCGCGATGGTCGTCTTCGACCGCGACGGGGAGGACTGGATCGCCCGCGGCGGTGGCTGGGGCCACGGCGCGGGCATGTGCCAGTGGGGCGCCGTGGGGCGCGCCGAGGCGGGGCAGGACTACCGGCAGATCCTGAGGGCGTACTACTCGGGGGCGGACGTGGCGAAGGTCTACTGAGAGCCCGCCGCCGGGGTGGCGGTTACCAGCGGCTCCGCGGCAGCTGCCGCGTAAGTAGCAGCAGGTCACTCCGCCCCAACAGGGATGGCCTGGAACCCGCGTCCGCGGATGCGTCCCACGCTTCAAACCGTCTATTAGCTTGGGAGCCGGCTTCACGCTCGTCCCCCAACACGAGGCGACTCCAATGAAACGAATCCTTGCCCTGTTCCTCGCCGCTGCCGCCGTCCCCGCGCTCGCCGCGGACACGATCAAGCTCGCGCTCACCGGTCCCTACTCGGGTGGCTCGGCGCCGATGGGGACCTCCACGCGCGATGGCTCGAAGCTCGCCATCGCCGAGATCAACGCCGCCGGTGGGATCCAGGTCGGAAAGCAGAAGCTCAAGATCGAGGTGATCGAGCGCGACGACGAGGCCAAGAACGAGCGCGGCGCGCTCATCGCGCAGGAGCTGGCCGCGATCCCCGACCTCTCCGGCGTCATCGGCAGCGTCAACACTGGCGTCGTGATGGCTGGCGACAGGCACTTCCAGGAGGCAGGGATCACCAAGATCATCTGCCCTGCGGCCGGCTCCCTCTCCATGACCCAGTGGGCCAAGCCCGACGGCCCGAAGCAGCTCTCCATCTTCCGCTTCGCCGCGCACGACGGCATCCAGTCGGCCATGGTCGTCGAGGAGGCGATCAAGCGGGGGTTCAAGAAGGTCGCCGTCTTCGCCGACGCCACCAACTACGGCGCCTCCGGCCGCGACGACATGCTCGACCAGATCAAGAAGCAGGGGAACAAGCTCGAGGTCGTCACGGTCGAGAAGTGGGCCATCGGCGACAAGGACATGAGCGCCCAGCTCCTCAAGGCCAAGGCGTTGGGGGCCGAGGCAATCCTGATCTGGGGCATCGGCCCCGAGCTGGCCGCCATCGCCAGCGGTCAGGCGAAGCTCGGCTACCGGGTGCCGCTCATCGGCGGCTGGCCGCTCTCGATGTCCAACTTCATCGACAACGCCGGGGCGAACGGAAACGGCGCCCTGATGCCGCAGACCTTCATCGAGGAGCCGGTGTCGCCTCGCGCAAAGGCCTTCATCGACGCCTATCACAAGGCCTACGGTGTCACCCGCATGGCGTCCCCGGTCTCCGCGGCGCAGGGCTACGACGCGGTCCTGATCTTCGCCGCGGCGGTGAAGCAGGCCGGGTCGACGAAGAGCCTCGCGATCCGCGACGCCCTCGAAGACCTGAAGGAGCCCGTGGACGGCGTCATCGCCAGGTGGGTGAAGCCCTACACCAGGTGGAATCCGGCCGACGTGACGACGCACGAGGCTTTCCGGCGCGAGCAGACGATCATGGGGATGATCAAGGACGGGCGCGTAGTCTTCGCCGACGACGCGGACCGCGCCCGGCTCGCCAGGCGCGGCGCGAAGTAGCCCCGGCGAGTAGACTCCGGATGGGGGAGGCTCCGGCCTCCTCCCGGTGAACCCGAGCCGAGGCGCCCCTTGCCCTTCTCGATCGTCGCGCAGATCACGGTCAGTGGAGCGTTGATGGGGCTCGTGTACGCCCTGATCGCCTACGGCTTCCAGCTCACCTACGCCACCAGCAAGAGCATCAACTTCGGCCAGGGCGAGCTGGTGATGGTCTCCGCCTTCGTCAGCCTCACCCTCATCGGGCTCGGCCTGCCGTACTGGGCGGTGGTCCCGCTCGGCCTCCTCTTCGGCGCCCTCCTCGGGCTGGCGGTCGAGCGGACCGCGGTCCGCCTGGCGCTGGAGCAGAAGAGCGAGGGCTGGATCCTGCTCAGCATCATCGTCGGCCTGTTCCTCTTCTCCTTCGCCGAGAACGTCTGGGGTCGGGACGACCGCCCCTTCCCGACGCCCATCCCGTCCGAGCCGATCCATCTCTTCGGGATCGACGTGACGCCGCTGGAGATCTCGGTGCTGGTCGGCGTCCTCGCGGTGATGGGGCTCGTGGAGGTGTTCAAGCGGCGCACGCTCCTCGGGAAGGCCTTCGACGCCGTCTCGGCCGACCGGGACGCCGGGGAGTTGATGGGGATCTCCGCCACCGGGACCGTGATGTTCTCGTACGGCCTCTCTGGCGCGGTGGCGGCGCTGGCCGGCATCCTGGTCTCGCCCATAACCACGGTCGGGCCCACCATGGCCTCGGCCATGATCCTCAAGGCCTTCTCGGTCGCGGTGGTAGCCGGGCTCGAGTCGGGCTTCGGCGTGGTGATCGTCGGCCTCGTCCTCGGGGCGCTGGAGAGCCTGGCCAGCCTCTACGTCGGCAGCGGCTGGCGGGAAGCGCCCGGCCTGATGCTCTTGATCCTCGCCCTCGCCGTTCGCCCCACCGGGGTCTTCGGCAAGGCGATCATCCGGAAGGTCTAGGGCCCACCCGTGCTCAAGCGCCTCCTCCTGGTCCGCGGTGCCGAGATCCTGCTGTTCGCGCTGCTCGCGGCCATTCCCCTCCTGGTCAGCAGCCCGTACGCGCTCGGGCTCCTGACGCTCCTCGCGATCTACGGCATCCTGCTCATCGGGCTCGACGTCACGGTCGGCTATCTCGGGCAGGTGAACCTCGCCCAGGCGGCCTTCCTGGGGCTCGGCGCCTACGCCGCGGCGATTGGCGCCATGCGCTTCGGCCTCGGCATCCCGTCGGCGCTCTTCGTCGCTGGCGGGATCACGACGCTGCTCGGCGCGCTCCTGGCGCTCCCGGCGCTCCGCCTCGAGGGGCCACAGTTCGCGCTCGCGACGCTCAGCTTCACGGCGCTCTCCGTCACGGTGCTCAACGAGCTGGAGTGGCTCACGAACGGCGCGCAGGGCTTCTCGCTCCGCCGGCCGCCGCTGTTCGGTCACGTCCTCTCGCCGCGCGACTTCTTCTGGCTCTGCGTCCTGGCGCTGGCCGTGACCTGGGTCGCGATGCGGAACCTGCTCTCGTCCCACTGGGGGCGGGCGTTCGAGGCGCTGCGGGACAGCCCCATCGCCACCGACGCGATGGGGGTCGGCGCCTTCCGCCACAGGGTGGCGGGCTTCGCCTTCGGATCGGGGCTGGGCGGGCTCGCCGGGGCGCTCTACGCCTTCAACTTCCAGTACCTGCAGCCCCACAGCTTCGTCTACGAGCTGACCGTCATCCTGCTGCTCGGCGTCGTGCTAGGCGGCCGCAAGAGCCTCTGGGGCGCGGTCGTGGGCGCGGCGCTGGTCGCGCTGCTCCCCAACCTGCTCTCCAACCTGACCCTCTTCCGGGCCTTCGCGCTGGTCGGCCTCGCGATGGCGCTGCTAGCGGGGACGCGGGGGCTCGTGCGCAGGACCACGGCGCCGTTCCAGGCCCTCGCGCCGATCGCGGCGATGGGAGCGCTGGTGGCCGGCGCGATCTTCGTGACGAACACCGAGGACTGGCGAAAGGCGATCTTCGCGCTGATGCTCTTCTCGGTAGTCGTCGGGCTCCCCGAGGGGCTGATGGGCTTCGCCGCGGGGGCGCTGGCAGCGCTCTTCAAGGTCGCGCCTCCCAGGCTCCCCGAGCCCGCGCAGCTCGACGCCGTCCTCCCGAGGCGGGCGACCGACGGCTCCGCGCTCCTCGAGCTGCGGCTCCTCCACCGCCACTTCGGCGGGGTGAAGGCCGTCGACGGGGTCAGCCTGGCGGTGAGAGGGGGCTCCATCCACGGCCTCATCGGGCCCAACGGATCGGGCAAGAGCACGCTCATCAACGTCATCTCGGGGCTCTACACGCCGACCGCAGGGAGCATGCTGCTGCGCGGCGAGCCGCTGCCGCAGGGCAGCATGATGCGCGCGTCCAGCGCCGGGATCGCGCGGACCTTCCAGAACCTCCAGCTCTTCAGCGGCATGACGACGATCGAGAACGTGATGGTGGCGCTGCGCGGCGCCTACCGGCTGCCGCTGCCGCTGATCCTCGCCGGGCTCGGGCGGGGCGAGGAGCGGCGCGCCCAGGCCGAGGCGCTCGCGCTGCTGGGGCTGGTGGGGCTTCAGGAGGAGGCGCGCAAGCCGGTCCGGGATCTCCAGTACGGCGCGCAGCGCTTCCTGGAGATGGCCCGCGCGCTCGCCCGCAAGCCCGAGCTGCTGGTCCTCGACGAGCCGGCGGCCGGGCTGGCCCGCCCCGACGTAGCGAGGCAGAAGGAGATCATCCGTCGCATCCACGCGCGTGGGATCACCATCGTCCTGATCGAGCACCACATGGACGTCGTCTCGGAGCTGTGCGACGTGGTGACGGTGCTGGACGGGGGCCGGGTGATCGCCGAGGGGGCGCCGGACGAGGTGAAGCGCCACCCCGGCGTGATCGCGGCCTACCTCGGGGCCGTCGAGCCCTCGCCGCCCGAGGATGGGCCCGTGCCGGTCGCGACCTCGCCGGTGGCCGGGTAGGGAGGGAGGCGCATGCTCTCGGTGAAGGACATCTACGCGGGTTACGGCCTCTCCGAGGTCCTCGCCGGCACCTCGCTCGAGGTGAAGAGCGGGACGGTGGTCGCGCTCATCGGCGCGAACGGGGCCGGCAAGACCACGACCATGCGGGCCATCTCCGGCCTCGTTGCGCCGAGCCGGGGCGAGGTGTGGCTCGACGGGGTGGCCGTGCATGGCCTGGGGGCCGCGAAGATCGCGCGGCTGGGGCTCGCGCACTCGCCGGAGGGGAGGAAGGTCTTCGCGCCCCTGACGACGGAGGACAACCTGCTCCTGGGGGCCTTCCGACGGCTTCCTCACTTCTTCGGGTTCCGACGCCAGGCTGCGCCCGGGCTCGAGCGGGTCTACGGGCTCTTCCCGAAGCTCGCCGAGCGCCGTCACCAGCTGGCAGGGACCCTCTCTGGGGGCGAGCAGCAGATGCTGGCAATAGGCCGGGCGCTGATGGCCGACCCCAAGGTGATGCTGCTCGACGAGCCGTCGATGGGGCTGGCACCGGTCATCGTCCAGGAGGTCTTCCGCACCATAAGGCGGCTGAAGGAGGAGGGGATGACGATGCTCCTGGTGGAGCAGTTCGCCCGGACCGCCCTCGAGGTCGCGGACTACGCCTACGTCATGGAGCGCGGCCGGATCGTGGTAGAGGGGACGCCTGCCCAGCTGAGCCGGAACGAGCGGGTGCTGACGGCCTACCTGGGTTGAGGACTCTTCGAAGCGAGGTCCCGGCCGATGAAGCGCATCTGTGTGTTCTGTGGCTCGTCCAGCGGGAAGGACCCTGCCTACGCCGACGCGGCGAAGGGGCTCGGGGGGACGCTCGCGCGGCGCGGCATCGAGCTCGTCTATGGCGGTGGGACGATAGGGCTCATGGGGACGGTCGCCAACGCGACGCTCGCGGCCGGCGGGAAGGTCATCGGCGTCATCCCGAAGGCGCTGCAGCTCCGCGAGCTGGCGCACGTGAACCTCACGAGCCTCCACGTCACCGGCTCGATGCACGAGCGGAAGGCGAAGATGGCCGAGCTGTCGCAGGGCTTCATCGCGCTCCCAGGCGGGCTCGGCACGCTGGAGGAGTTCGCCGAGATCGTGACCTGGGCGCAGCTCGGGATCCACGCCCGCCCCTGCGGGCTGCTCGACGTGAAGGGCTACTACCGGCCGCTCGTCTCCTTCCTCGATCACGCCGTCAGCGAGGGGTTCGTGAGCCCGCTCCACCGCGAGCTGGTGATCGTCGAGACCGACCCGGACGCGCTCCTCGACCGCTTCGCGGCCTGGAAGCCGCCCGCGGTCGAGAGGTGGGTGGATCAGCGCGGGGCGTAGCCCCTCGCGCTGGCTCGCGCGCTGCCGTGGGCCGGGTTATTCATCGCTGACGAATGCGCGACGTGCCGGAGCCGGGTGCCGGAGGGGCGGCGATGACGAGCCGGGCGGAGAGGCTCAGGACGCTCCTCGCGCTCGCCTGGCCGATCGTCGTCTCGCGGTCGTCTCAGGTGGTCGTCGGCGTCGCCGACGCGGTGATGGTGGCGCCACTCGGCGCGGCGGCGCTGGCCGCCACGACGACCGGTGCGATCAACGCGTTCGCCCTCTTCATTCTGCCGATGGGGACGGTCTTCATCGTCGCGAGCTTCTCCTCCCAGCTCTTCGGGAAGGGGGACCTCGGCGGGGCGCGCCGCTACGGCTGGTACGGGCTCGCGATCGCGGCGGTCACCCAGCTCTTCGCCCTGCTGACGATTCCGTTCGTGCCCGCGCTGCTTGCCCAGCTCCAGTTCGCGCCCGACCTGCGGGCGGCGATGGAGGGGTACCTCGCCATGCGGCTCCTGTCGGCGGGGGCGGTCGTCGGGATGGAGGCGCTCGGCAGCTACTACGGCGGGCTGGGCAACACGCGCATCCAGATGCGCGCGAGCGTGGTCGCGATGATCCTGAACGTCCTCGGGAACTGGCTCTTCATCGGGGGGCGGCTCGGCATGCCGGCGATGGGAGTGCGCGGCGCGGCGCTCGCGAGCACCCTCGCGACGACCGCGGCGTTCGCCTGGATGCTCGCCGTCTTCGCCAGCGAGCGCGGGGCCCCTGCGAGCGGTCGGCTGCGCTGGAGCGAGCTTCGGGGCGTCCTGCGCTTCGGGCTGCCGTCCGGCTTCACCTGGTTCATCGAGTTCGCAGCCTTCGCCTTCTTCGTGAACGTCGTCGTCGCTGGGCTCGGCACCACCGCGCTCGCGGCCCTGATGACCGTCATGCAGATCAACTCGGTCGCGTTCATGCCGGCCTTCGCGCTGGCGAGCGCCGGGGCGATCCTGGTGGGGCAGTCGATCGGCGCGTCGCGGCGGGACGGGGTGCCCGGGATCGTCTGGCTCACCTTCGCGGTCGCGGCGACCTGGGAGTCGCTCGTGGCGCTCGCCTACCTCACAGCACCAGGGCTGTTCCTCGCGGTCTTCGCGCAGGAGCCGTCGTCCGCCGCGGAGTTCCTGGCGGCGGGGCGCCGGATGCTCGTGATGTCGGCGGCGTGGCAGCTCTTCGACGCGGCGGCGAGCGTCCTCACCGAGGCGCTGCGGGCCGCAGGGGA
Organism: uncultured delta proteobacterium; assembly: GCA_963845515.1. Taxonomy (GTDB): domain Bacteria; phylum Myxococcota; class Myxococcia; order Myxococcales; family Anaeromyxobacteraceae; genus DATIVK01. Next base: position 264,280 of record CAWJSR010000029.1, on the reverse strand, counting down.
CACCGTCTTCACGATGTGGGTGCGCATCGTCGTGGCCTGGGTGATCTGGGCGCCGGGGAGCTGGATCTCCGTGCGGCTGATGGGCGCCGGGGACACCGTGGCGGTCGCGTGGTTCGTCTTCTACCTGTTCGTGCTGGCGCTCGTGCTCCTGCTCAGGTTCCAGAGCGGCGCGTGGCGGCGGATCGAGCTCACGCAGGCGTAGGTCTCCTGATGGGCCGTGCGGGTGCAAAGGGGCTGCCGGACGGTTAGCACTCGCACGTGATCGCAGTGGCACGACTCGCGCGGCTCTCCGGCATGGCACCCGTGCTGGCGCTCCTCTGCCTTTGCCGGCCGGCCGGTGCGGCGCTCGGTGAGCCCGCGTCTTCGGTGGACAGGGATCGCGAGGCCCTGGGGATGGCGGCCGAGCCGGTGACTGCCAGGGGCGGGATGGGTGTGCACGAGCTGCGCTCGCCCACGGTGAGCGTTCGTGAGTACGTCACCCCGTCAGGCACCGTCTTCGCCGTCGCCTGGAGCGGGCTGACCCGGCCGGATCTGGTGCCGCTGCTCGGGTCCTACTTCGACGAGTTCGCTCGGGCGGCGACGCGTGAGCCAACGGGGCGGCACCCCCGACGCGTGGAGACGGGGCGGGTCGTGGTGGAGACGTGGGGGCACGGCCGCTCCCTTCACGGCCGCGCCTATCTCCCGGCCCTGACTCCACCCGGAGCGAACCTCGATGACGTCCAGTGACCCGAGGGCTCTGGCCGCGCTCACGCTCCTGGTGGCGGCCTGCGGCGGTGGCTCCTCCTCCCCGTCGCCGCTCCCGCCGCCGGTCGACACCACGGGGCAGCCCAACGTCCTGCCGGTGAGCGTCAACGGTGGCGGCTGCTCGGCCGGCTCGTACCTCAACAAGCCCTGCGTCAGCGTGACCGTGTGTGAGCCAGGCACGGCCACCTGCCAGACCATCCGCGACCTGCTCCTCGACACCGGCAGCACCGGCCTGCGCGTCTTCTCCCAGGTCCTGAGCCTGTCCCTGCCGTCGGTGACGGCGGGGGGAGTCGACGTGGCGGAGTGCGTCACCTACCTGGATGGCTCGTCCCAGTGGGGCCCGGTGGTGACGGCCGACGTCGTCATGGGAGGGGAGCCGGCCGTTCGGGTACCGATCCAGCTCATCGACGCCTCCTACTCCAGCCCACCGTCCACCTGCGCTGGCGCCGATCCGAGCCCGTCCGCGGCCGGGTTCAACGGCATCCTCGGTGTCGCCACCTTCGTGCAGGACTGCGGGACCGCCTGCACCAGCACGAACAACGGCATCTACTTCGCATGCGGCGCCGCTGGCTGCAGCGGCACCGCCCTCCCGACGTCGGCCCAGGTGCGGAACCCCGTGGCCGCCCTTCCGCTCGACAACAACGGGGTAGTGGTGCGGCTGCCGGGCGTTCCCGCGGCTGGGACCGTCGCGGTGGAGGGCGCGCTGATCCTCGGGATCGGCACGCGCAGCAACAACGCCCCGCCCGCGTCCGTGCTGACCTATCCGCTCGACTCGGCGGGGGAGTTCCGCACCACGCTCGGAGGCGTCACCCTGGCCGCCTTCGCCGACACCGGCTCCAACGGCCTGTTCTTCCCGGCGCCCAGCGGCTCGGGGCTGGTGGCCTGCTCCGCGCCGAACTCCGGCTGGTACTGCCCCGCCTCGACCGTGACGCTCGCGGCGGACAACTCCGGACCGAATGGCACGCCGTCGAGCTCCTTGACCTTCCAGATCGCCAGCATCGAAGCCCTCGCGGCCAGCGTCAACGTCTCGCCGCAGGTTGGCGGACCGCTGCCTGCCGCGAGCGCCTTCGACTGGGGGCTGCCATTCCACCTCGGGCGCGACGTCTACCTCGGCCTGGAGGGGCGCCACAGCACGCTGGGGTCGGGGCCGCTCGTCGCGTACTGATCGGGAGCGAGCGCCGCCGGCCCCCCTACGTGCGTCCGCCTGCCGCGTCAACAGAGGAGGACGCGGGCAAGGCAGCGACCTGCGCAGGAAGCGGCTTGTGCTCGCCGCGGCATTCGGGTGGGATCCGTGGGTCACCCAACCAGCGAGAGTGCTCGTGTCACAGGAATTCATTCCGAAGTGGATCGCCTGGGAAACCACCCAGAACTGCAACCTCAAGTGCGTACACTGCCGCTGCTCGTCGGAGATGACCTCCTCCGAGGGGGACTTCACCACCGACGAGGGGAAGCGCCTCCTCGACCGAGATCGCCGAGTTCTCCAAGCCGGTCGTCGTGCTCTCCGGCGGCGAGCCGCTGCTGCGCCCGACATCTTCGAGCTGGCGGAGTACGGCACCTCGCTGGGGCTGCGCATGTGCATGGCGACCAACGGCGTCGCTGCGTCGACGACGAGGTCTGCGAGAAGATGAGGAAGGCCGACATCAAGATGGTGTCCCTCTCGCTCGACGGCTCGACCGCCGGCGATCCACGACGACTTCCGCGCAGTGCCCGGGCGCCTTCGACGGCGTGGTGCGCGCCGCCGCGTTCTTCCGGAAGCACGGCCAGAAGTTCCTCGATCAACTCCTCCTTCACCAAGCGCAACCAGGCGCGACATCGCCGACACGTTCAGGCTCGCCAAGTCCCTCGGCGCCACCGCCTGGTACATGTTCATGATCGTCCCCACCGGCCGCGGCGAGGAGATCATGAACGAGCTGATCTCCAAGGAGGACTACGAGGAGATCCTCGAGTGGCACTACCAGCAGGAGAAGCGGGAGGACGAGATCCTCATGCGCCCCACCTGCGCCCCGCACTACTACCGGATCGTGCCGCAGAGGGCGAAGGAGGAGGGGGTGAAGTTCGAGCGCCGCTCGCTCACCTTCTCCACCGGCGGCGGCAAGGGGTGCATCGCCGCCCAGACCATCTGCCTCATCGACTGCTTCGGCAACGTCAAGCCCTGCTCCTACTTCCACGCGCACCGCCGGCAACGTGAAGCAGACGCCGTTCCGGGAGATCTGGGAGAAGCTCGCAGATCTTCCAGGATCTGCGCGACTTCAAGGCGTACAAGGGCAAGTGCGGCGAGTGCGAGTTCATCAACGTCTGCGGCGGCTGCCGCGCCCGCGCCGATGCGGTGTACGGCGACTACATGGAGGAGGAGCCGTTCTGCAACTACGTGCCCGTCCGGGTCCGCCGCCGCATGGAGGCGGGGGCGCCCGACACCAGCGAGTGACGGCGCCGCCCCGCCCTGGACTCACCGTCCGGCCGACCTGACCTCGGCTGCGGCGAGGGTCTGGCGGCCCACCCATGTCCCGCCCGGCGGCAGCACGACCGGCGTCCGGATCGCGCCCGCCTCGAGGCAGACCATCCTTCGCCAGCCGTCGGGCGCCATGTCAGGGAGGGCGGCGCACTTGTCCGCGCCCGGGTTCCAGACCACCACGTCGGGGAAGCCCTCGGCGCGGATGCCGAGCGCGCGGTCAGGCTCGCGCAGCAGCACCTCGCCCGGCACCGAGTGGTAGACGCGATCCACCTCGCCGCGGATCGAGACGACGTCGCCCCGCTCGACGCGGAGCACGTCGCTGCCGGCGGCGTCCCGGTACGCGACGCCGGCCAGCCCCGAGACCTCGACCGCCTCGACGTCCGCGACGGAGAAGTAGCCGTGCAGCGCGGCCGTGAAGGAGAGCGGCGTTCCGCCGGCGTTCTCCACGGAGAGCTCCAGCCGGATCCGGGCGTCGCCCAGCCGCACCGAGTACTTGAGGCGGAAGGGGTGAGGCCAGAGCGCGCGCAGCTCAGCGTCGGGCTCGAGCGCCAGTGAGACCACCGGATCGCCGTCGACGATCTGCTTCCCGGCCGCTCGCCAGGAGCGCGTGCGGACGAGCCCGTGCTTCTGCAGCGGGCCGAGCGCGGCGAACTGGGGGAAGCAGATCGGGACGCCGCCGCGGATCGCCTTGCCTGGCGTGAGCTCGGCCCGTTCGCTGAGGAAGATCCACTCGCGGCCGCCCGCAGGCGTCCACGAGAGCAGCTGGGCGCCGTGGAGCGCCACCACGGCCCTGGCGCCGCCCCTCGTCTCGAGGAGCATCGCGGGCGTGCCGCGGAAGTCGATTCGGGTCATCGAAGCCTCGCCCCTGCCTCACCCCAGCTTCGCCCGCCGGAGCCGAAGCGCGTTGGTGATGACGGTGACCGAGCTGAAGCTCATCGCGGCGCTCGCGATCATCGGCGAGAGGAGCCAGCCTGTGAGCGGGTAGAGGACGCCGGCCGCGAGCGGGACGCCGGCAGCGTTGTACGCGAACGCCCAGAAGAGGTTCTGGCGGATGTTGCGCATCGTCGCGCGCGAGAGCCGGCGGGCGCGGACGATGCCGTGCAGGTCCCCCTTCACGAGGGTCAGCCCGGCGCTCTGCATGGCCACGTCGGTGCCGGTCCCCATCGCGACGCCCACGTCGGCGGCGGCCAGGGCAGGTGCGTCGTTGATCCCGTCCCCGGCCATCGCGACCACGCGCCCCGCCCCCTTGTGCCGGGCGACCGCCGCGGCCTTGCCCGACGGCAGCACCTGGGCCTCCACCTCGTCGATCCCGAGCTTCTTCGCCACGGCCCGGGCGGTGGTCCAGTCGTCGCCCGTCACCATCACGATCTTGATCCCCTCGGCGTGGAGCGCGCGGACCGCGTCGGCGGCGCTCCCCTTCACCGGGTCGATCGCCTCCACGACGCCGGCCGGCCTCCCGTCCACGGCGACCAGCATCACCGTGCCGCCCTCGGACCGCAGCGCCTCTGCGCGGGCCTGCAGCCCGGTCGCGTCGATCCCCAGCTCGGTGAAGAGGGCCGGATTGCCGAGCGCCACTCTCCGTCCGTCCACCGTCCCAGCGACCCCCTTCCCCGGGATGGCGCCGAAGTCGTGGACCTCGGAGAGGGTGAGGCCGCGCGCCCTGGCGCCGGCGACGATGGCCGCGGCGAGCGGGTGTTCGGAGCCGCGCTCGAGGCTCGCGGCGAGCCGGAGCAGGGTCGCATCGTCCAGGCCGGACCCCGGCTCGGGGACGACCTTCTCCAGCCGCGGCTTCCCCTCGGTGAGGGTGCCGGTCTTGTCGACCAGCAGGACGTCCACCTTCTCGAACAGCTCCAGCGCCTCGGCGTTCTTCACGAGGACGCCTGCCGTTGCGCCGCGCCCGGTGCCGACCATGATGGCCATCGGCGTCGCGAGCCCCAGGGCGCAGGGGCAGGCGATGATCAGGACGGCGACCGCGGCGACGAGGCCGTGGGCGAGGCGGGGCTCGGGTCCCCAGAGCGACCAGGCGGCGAAGGCGAGGACTGCCGAGAGGACCACGCCCGGGACGAACCAGCCAGAGACGACGTCGGCGAGCCGCTGGATCGGGGCGCGGCTGCGCTGCGCGTCCATGACCATCCGGACGATCTGCGCGAGGAGGGTGTCCTTGCCGACGCGGTCGGCCCGCATCACGAACGCGCCGTTGCCGTTGATCGTCGCGCCGGTGACCTTGTCCCCCTCGCGCTTCTCGACCGGCACCGGCTCACCCGTCACCATCGACTCGTCCACCGAGGATGAGCCCTGCACGACGGCGCCGTCGACGGGGACCTTCTCGCCGGGGCGGACGCGGAGCCGGTCGCCCGCGCGCACCTCGGAGATCTCCACGTCCTGCTCGCTTCCGTCGGACCCGATGCGCCTCGCGGTCTTTGGCGCGAGGCCGAGGAGGGCGCGGATGGCGCCGGAGACGCGCGAACGTGCCCGCAGCTCCAGGATCTGGCCGAGCAGGACCAGCTCGACGATGACTGCGGCCGACTCGTAGTAGAGGGGCGGCATGCCGTGGTCGAGGTAGGCCTCAGGGAAGGCGGTCACCGGCAGGGCGGTCGCCGCGGCGCTGAAGAGCCAGGCGGCGGCGGTGCCGATCCCGATGAGGGTGAACATGTTGAGGTTCCAGGTCCGGAACGAGAGCCAGGCTCGCTCGAAGAAAGGCCAGCCGCCCCAGAGGACCACCGGCGTCGCGAGCGCGAGCTGGAGGAGCGAGTAGACGCGGAAGCCGAGCGCGTGCCGGATGGACATGTCGGTGGCCATGTCCCCCATCGCGATCGCCAGGAGCGCGACGGCCGGGGCGAGCCCGAGCCAGAAGCGGCGGCTCATGTTCGCCAGCTCCGGGTTCGGCGGCTCCTCGGCGCTGATCGCGCCTCCCTCGACGAAGGGCTCCAGGGCCATGCCGCAGATCGGGCAGGGGACCGGCTGCTCCTCCTTCACCTCTGGGTCCATCGGGCAGATCCACCAGACCTTCGCGCCGGCGGGGACGGCCGGAGGCGGCGCGGCGGTCGCGGCGCCGCCCTTCGCCGCGAGGAACCTCTCCGGCTCGGCGCTGAACTTCGCGAGGCACTTGGGGTTGCAGAAGTAGTAGGTGGAGCCGGCGTGCTCGAGGCTGCCGCCCTTGGGCGCCTTCGGGTTCACCTCCATCCCGCAGACCGGATCGATCGCGAAGAAGCGCTCGGGCTCCTGCTCGAAGCGCGCGCGGCAGTGATCGGAGCAGAAGTGGTAGGCGTACCGTCCCCGGTGAACGGTCCCGCCCGGCGGGTTCGCGGGATCCACCTCCATGCCGCAGACTGGATCGCGCGTGGGAGGAGTGGGCGCGGCGGTGGGCGCCGCTGGGGCGGTCGAGTTCGAATCCATGGCGTGTGGCTCCGGGGTGGCTCGATGGCGATCTATCCGGATCGGCTTCGACGCGCCACGTATGAGCCACCCCGGGTGTGACCGATTCGGTCACTGGATGACGAAGGCGGGGAGGGGGTCGAGGGGCGAGGCCAGCGCGCAGACGGCGTCCAGCACCAGCTCCAGCGGGGAGCCGTCACAGCCTGTCGCGTCGCGCCGGCGCCGCTGCAGTGAGAGCGCCGCAGCGGCCGCTGCGGCCTCTGCGACGACGGCCGGGCCGTGGCGCCGCTCGACGACGACGTCGGCCCCGCTGGCGAGGAGGGCGCGCCTGCGCTCCGCCGTGAGCCCGTCTGCGATCACGACGATCCCGAGCTCGGGCTCGTTCCCGGCGGCGCGCACGAGGGACAGGAAGCCCTCGGCGTTCCTCTTCGGGAGGTCGGCGTCGACCAGCAGCACGTCGAGTCCCAGGAGCGTCTCCAGCAGGAGCTCCACACCGATCGCGCCGTCCGAGGCGGTGAGGACGTCGAAGCCGCGCGCGTCGAGGGAGGCGCGGATGGCGGCTGGATTGGAGTGCAGCAGCAGGGCGCGGGGGACGTTGAGGTGGGTGGCGTTCATGTCCTGTCGACGGGTGGTCGAGGACGCAATTCACGTGAAATCAAGCCACTTCCCGTGTTGCTCCGGTGCGTCGGTGGCAGGGTGCCGGACTCCCTGGGCTTTCGTCCCGACGGGCACGACCCGTTCGCCCGCAGGGCCGTGGAGTCACGGTGGGCGTACGCTATCCGCGTGATCCTGGTCACCGCACTCCTCGCAGGGTGGCTCGGCGCCGGACAGGCCCCGGCCGATCTCGTCGTCTACTGGGGCGAGGGGTGTCCGCACTGCGAGGAGGCGCGTCCAGCCGTGGCGGCGCTCGTGGCCAGGTCCCCGGGGCTCGTCGTCGAATGGGTGGAGGTGAGGGGCGATCCGGTGGCGCGGGAGCGGTTCAAGGCGGAGGCGACCAGGCTCGGCGCCCAGCCGCTCGGCGTGCCGACCTTCGTGGTCCGGGGGCGGGAGGCGATCGTCGGCTTCCAGCGCGGCGTCACGGAGGCGCGGCTCGAGGCGGCGCTTGCCGCAGGAGTCGGCGAAGATGGCGGCCGGCGCGTGATCCAGCTGCCGTGGCTCGGCGAGCTGGACGCAGGCAGGATCTCCTTTCCGCTCTTCACGATCGCGGTCGGGTTGGTGGACGGCATCAACCCCTGCGCGATGTACGTGCTGGTCGTGCTGCTCGGGATCCTGCTCCACGCCCGCTCGCGCGGGCGCGTCGCCCTGTACGGCGGCATCTTCGTGGCGGCGTCGGGGATCGTCTACTTCGTCTTCATGAGCGCCTGGCTCGGGATCTTCGCCACCGCGGGCGCGGGGCGCGGCCTCACCGTGGTCCTGGGCTGCCTCCTGGTCGCGATGGGGCTCGTCAACCTCAAGGACGTGCTCTGGTTCAAGCGAGGACCGTCTCTCATGATCCCCGAGTCGGCGAAGCCGGGGATCTTCAAGCGCATGCGCGCGGTGGCCGAAGCGGCCAGCCTCCCGGTGGCGGCCGCCGGGATCGCGGCGCTGGCCCTGCTCGTCAACCTGGTGGAGCTCGGCTGCACGCTGGGCCTCCCCGCCGTCTACACGAGGATCCTCTCGCTGCGTGGGGGGACGGGGGCGCTCGGGCGCGCGGGGTGGCTCGCGCTCTACAACGTGGCCTACGTCGTGCCGCTCGGCACCATCGTGCTCGTCGCCGTCGTCACGATGCGGAAGCTCACCCTGGGCGAGCGCGGTGCCCGCGCCCTCAAGGCCATCTCAGGGACGCTCCTGATCCTCTTCGGGTTGCTCTTCCTGGTGGCTCCCGACGCGCTGCGGTGAACCACCCGTCAGGGCCCGGCGGGGGCTCCCTCGTGCCCGGCGGCGGCGCCCGCGTGTCCCGCGACGATCCGGAGCACGTCATCGATCTCGAATGGCTTGGAGAGCCATCCGTCCGCCTCCACCTCGGCAGCGCGCGCCCGCGCGTTCTCCGCGGCCGTCACGACGACGATCGGGGCGGCGCGCCCGTATCGCGCGCGAAACTGGCGTGCGAACTCCCACCCGTTCATCCCGGGCATCCGCATGTCGAGCAGGATCAGGCCGGGCATCTCCTCGCCGACGCGGAGGAGCGCGGCCCCCCCCTCCGGCGCGGTGCGGACGCGGTAGCCGGCGTCGGAGAGGACCAGCTCCATGAGCGAGAGGAGGTCGACGTCGTCCTCGACCACGAGGACGCCGAACTGGCGCCCGGTCACGCGCTGGCCCCTTCCCTGGAGAGCGGCAGGGCGAAGAGGAACGTGGAGCCGGTGCCGGGCTCGCTCTGGAACCACATCCGGCCGCCGTGGCGCGCGACGATCTCGCGGCACGTGTCGAGCCCGACGCCGAGGCCGCCGCGGTCGTCGGGCGTGCTCGCGTGGGCGCGGTAGAAGCGCTCGAAGACCCGGTCCTGCCGCTCGGGAGGGATCCCCACGCCGTGGTCGAGCACCGAGAAGATCGTCTCCCCGCCTCGCACGCCTACCCGCACCTCGACCGGGCTGTCGGCCGGAGAGAACCGGAGCGCGTTGTCGACGAGGGCCGTGACGACGCGGGTGATCCGGTCGCGATCCGCCGTGACCCACGCCCCGCCGAGCCCCTCGAAGGTGATCGGATGGCCGCCGGGGCGTGGCCCCAGCTCCGTGACCACGACCGCGGCGGCCTCGGCCAGGTCGAGCCGCTCCCAGCGCAGCTCCACGTTGTCGAGCCGCAGCCGCGACGCGTCGAGGATCTGCTGCACGAGCCGCGTGAGCCGGTCCACCTGGCGGACGATGACCTGCAGCCCGGGCTCCGGCTCGGCGCGGCGCAGCAGCAGCTGCGCGTGGGCCTTGATCACCGAGAGCGGCGTCTTGAGCTCGTGCGCCGCAGTGGCGAGCAACTCCTCGCGCGTCTGCGAGAGGCGCAGCGCCTCGCTCGTGTCGCGGAGGACCGCGACGGCCAGCCGGGGACGGCCGGAGCGATCGAAGACCGGCGCCGCGGTGATCGACACCGGAAGGTCGCTGCCGTCGGTGCGCTTGAGCACGGCGTCGTATGGGCCCGGGTGCTCGCCGCGCAGGGCGCGGAGCGTCGAGAGCTGTTCGGGGACCACCGGACTTCCGTCGCGCTGCCGGAGGTTCATGCGCAGCGCCCATTCGGCGACCGGGACGAGGTGCTCCTCCTTGGTGCGGACGCCGGTGAGATCCATCACGGCGCGGTTGATCTCGACGATCTTCCCGCTCGCGCCGACCACCAGCACGCCGTCGCCGAGGCTGTCGAGGGTGGCCCGGAGCTCGTCCCCGAAGCGGCGCAGCCGCTCCTCGCTCCGGGAGATGAGGACGAACAGGATGACCCCGGAGAACGCCACGAAGCCCAGGTCTCCGAGCGTGCGCAGCGTGGCCCGGACGCGCGGGTCCGCGACGTGGAGATCGATCGCGCGGTTGGACAGGGCGACCCATAGGAGGCCGCTGACGACGAAGGTGACGGCGATGAACAGCGGCGCCACGCGGCGCGGTCCGCCGAGCAGTCGCTCATCGCCTCGAGGCATGGCTGGCGAGTCCCTCTCCATTCTTCCTCTAGTAGATACCCCTGCCGCCCAAAGACAGGGGCCTCTTCGGGGGGGCCAACAAGCGCTCCAGTGGCCGGAACGTGCGCCGCCTTGCCGCACGCCCCTTCCGGGGAGCGGGGCAAGGGACGCAGCCGCGTCGCGGACTGCGCGTAGTGACGCAACGCCTGCGGTGCGCGCGGGTGCACGCCCAGCATTCACGCGGGGTTGAGGGCGCCCGGGTTGGCCCGGATTTTCCATAGGGCCATAGCGACATAGCAATGTCGCTAGGTGACCGATGAAGCCACTTCGAAAGGACGCGCGCAGGGCCGAGCACATCGCCGAGGTGCTCAAGGCGGTGGCGCATCCGCTCCGGATACGGATCGTCGCGGTCCTCTGCGCAGGCGAGGAGACCGTGGGAGACCTCGCGGGGCGGCTCGACGCCCCGCAGCCCATCGTCTCGCAGCAGCTGAGGATCCTGAGGTCGCAGGGGCTGGTGGCAGCGACCCGCGAGAACGGCTTCGCGCGCTACCGGATAACGGAGCCGGCGCTGCACGACCTCGTCTGCTGCATGGAGAAGTGTTCACGCTGAGCCCCGCCTCGGTAGCCCGGCGCGCAAGGAGCGATACATGGCGTTGACTCGCAGGCAGTTCATCCGGATCGGTGCGGCCTCCGCTGGGGGGGCCGCGGTGGTCTCCGGGCTCGGGACCCGCTGGTGGGGACTCGACGGAGACCCCGTCCTCGACCCCCGGACCGACGGCGACAAGGTGGTCCCGAGCTACTGCGAGCTCTGCTTCTGGAACTGCGGCGTCCTCGCGCACGTGAAGGAAGGTCGCGTCACCAAGGTGGTCGGCAACCCTCACCACCCGCTGTCGCGCGGGATGCTCTGCCCGCGAGGGGCGGGGGCCACCGGGCTCCTCTACGACCCGGACCGGCTCCGGAAGCCCCTCGTCCGGAGGAACAAGCGGGGCGAGGACGAGTTCGTCGAGGTGAGCTGGGACGACGCGCTCGGGAAGGTGGCCGAGGGGCTCGAGCAGGTGAAGGCGAAGTACGGGCCGGAGGCGCTCGCGCTGTTCACCCACGGCTCCGGTGGCGGCTGGTTCAAGCACTTCATGAAGGCCTGGGGCTCGCCGAACATCGGCGCGCCGTCCTATGCCCAGTGCCGTGGACCGCGCGAGGCGGCCTTCACGCTCACGTTCGGGATGCCGCTGGGATCGCCGGAGCCGATCGACCTCGAGAACGCCAGGGTCATCACCCTGATCGGCAGCCACCTGGGCGAGAACATGCACAACACCCAGGTGCAGGAGCTCGCCGACGCCCTCGGGCGTGGCGCGCAGCTGGTGGTGGTCGACCCGCGCTTCTCGGTGGCAGCCGGCAAGGCGCGCTACTGGCTCCCCATCAAGCCGGGCACCGACATCGCGCTGCTCCTCGCCTGGGCGAACGTCCTCATCGAGGAGAAGCTCTATGACGCGGACTTCGTGGCCCAGCAGACGGTCGGCTTCGAGGAGCTGAAGGCCCACGTCAAGGACAAGACGCCGGAGTGGGCCTGGCCCATCACCGGGATCCGTCCCGACCTCATCCGGGACTCGGCCCGGCTCATCGGCTCGGCCCGTCCCGCGTCGCTCATCCACCCCGGGCGCCACACCGTCTGGTACGGCGACGACACGCAGCGCGAGCGCGCGATGGCCATCCTGGTCGCGCTGCTCGGCAACTGGGGGCGGCGGGGCGGCTACGTCCTCCAGGAGAAGATGGGCATCGGTCCCTACAAGCTCCCGACGCCGATCCCGCATCGCGAGGGGGCGCGGCCCAAGGCCGACGTGGTCAAGGGGAAGGAGTACCCGGTCGCGACCGAGGTCCTCGCGTCGGGGCTCTGCGACGCGACGAAGCCGGGCGCCTCCTTCTATGACCTCAAGGCCTGGCTCGTGTACGGCTGCAACCTCATGCAGGCGCTCCCAAAGCGCTCGGAGGTGATCGAGGCGATCCAGCACCTGGACCACCTGACCGTGGTGGACGTCCTCCCGGCCGAGATCGCCGGCTGGGCCGACGTCGTCCTGCCGGAGTGCACCTACCTGGAGCGTGAGGACGACCTCTGGAACGGGCCTTGGCGCAAGCCGTTCATCGCCATCCGGCGTGCAGCCGTCGAGCCGCTCGCCGACTCGAAGCCGAGCTGGTGGATCGCCAAGGAGCTGGCAGGCAAGGTCGGCCTCGGACAGTTCTTCCCGTGGACCGACGGGGTCGAGTACGTGAAGGCGCGCGTCGAGGAGGCCGGGCTGAGCTGGGAGGAGCTGAACGCGAAGGGCGTGCTCCTCGGGCGACCCGATCCAGACCTGCGTCGAGGAGGGGGCGAGCCTCGAGTTCGGCACCGACTCGGGGAAGGTCGAGATCTTCAGCCAGCAGCTCAAGGACCTCGGCTTCGACCCGCTCCCGAACTACGTCCCGCAGGAGGAGGGGCCCCCCGGCATGTTCCGGCTCCTCAGCGGGCGCGCGCCGCTCCACACCTTCGGCCGCACCGTGAACAACCGGCTCCTCGCCGACCCGTACCCGGAGAACGAGGTGTGGCTCAACGCCTCCGCGGCCCTCGCGCTCGCCGGCTTCGAGGATCGGCCGCTCGAGGACGGCGAGAGGGTGATGCTGGTCAACCAGGACGGCGCCAGGACCGGCCCCGTCCGCGTGAAGCTGACGCAGCGGATCCGCGGCGACTGCGTCTTCATGGTCCACGGCTGGGGGCAGACCGCGAAGGGGCTCAAGTACGCGCGCGGGCGCGGTGGCTCCGACGCCGCCCTCACCACCCGCTACAAGACCGACCCGATCATGGGCGGGACCGGCATGAACGTGAACTTCGTCAGGCTCGAGCGGCCGGAGGTCGCATGAAGAAGCGCTACGGGATGGCGGTCGACACCCGCCGCTGCGTGGGCTGCAACGCCTGCGTCATCTCCTGCAAGACCGAGAACGCGCTGCCGCTCGGCGGGTTCCGCGACTGGATCGTCCAGGAGGTGCACGGGACCTTCCCCGACCTCTCCATGCAGATCCGGTCGGAGCGCTGCAACCAGTGTGGCGACGCTCCCTGCGTCGGCGCCTGCCCCACCGGCGCGAGCCACGTGGGGGAGGGCGGCGTGGTGCTCGTCACCAGGTCCAAGTGCACGGGCTGCAAGGCCTGCATCGCGTCCTGTCCGTACGGCGCCCGCTACGTGGATCCGGAGCACGGCTTCGTGGACAAGTGCACCTTCTGCCTCCACCGGGTGAAGCGCGGCGACGAGCCGGCGTGCGTCACGACCTGCCCGACCCGGGCGCTCACCTTCGGGGATCTCTCCGAGCCGGCGAGCGCGGTCTCGCGGCTGGTGGCGACCCGCCGGGCCGACGTCGTCAAGCCGGAGGCCGGCACGAACCCGCAGGTCTTCTTCCTCCGCTAGAGGCCACCGACATGCCCAACGAACCGAAACCGCACTGGAACCCCTATGTCGCCGGGGTGGGGCTGGGGCTCGTCCTGACCGCGACCTACCTCGTCATCGGCAGGGGGCTCGGGGCCTCCGGCCCGGCGCTGCGCGCCGCGGCCGCCGGGGTCTCGGCGCTGGCTCCCGGCCACGCGTCCGCGACGCCCGCGTTCACGCGGATCGTCGCCGAGCCGCACCCGTTCCTGAACTACTACGTCTTCCTCGCGGTCGGGACGCTGCTCGGCGGCTTCGTCTCCGCCTACGCGGCCGGCCGCGTGCAGCCGGGGGTGACGAAGGGGCCGACGGCGTCGCTCAGGTTGGCGGCTCTGGGCCGCCCTCTTCGGCGGCGTGCTGCTCGGGGTCGGCGCGCGGCTGGCGCGCGGCTGCGCCTCCGGCCAGGCGCTCACCGGCGGCGGCCTCCTCTCGGCCGGCAGCTGGGCCTTCATGCTGGCCATCTTCGCCGGCGGCTACGCGACGGTCTGGTTCGCGAGGAGGGAGTGGCGATGACGGTCTTCCCGCTGCAGTCCGCCGTCCAGAACGTCAACGTGGCCATGGCGCTGGCGGTCCTCGCCGGCTTCGGCTTCGGCTTCATGCTGGAGCGGGCCGGCTTCGGCGACGCGAGCAAGCTCCTGCGTCAGTTCTTCGGGACCGAGATGGTGATGCTGAAGGTCATGTTCAGCGCCGTCGCCACGGCGGTCGTCATGACCGCGGCGCTCGATGGCCTCGGGCTCATCGACCTGCGCGCGCTCGGCGATCTCGTGACGACGCAGACGTTCCTGTGGCCGATGATCGCCGGCGGGCTGCTGATAGGCGCCGGCATCGTCTTCTCGGGCTACTGCCCGGGCACCTCCTTCGTCGGGATGGCCTCCGGAAAGCTCGACGCGGTGGTGACCTACGCCGGCGTCGTCGTAGGCCAGGTAGTCGCGGCGGAGCTGGAGCACGCTGCGGCGTTCAAGCGCTTCTTCGAGAGCGGCGCGATGGGGCACCTCTACCTCTACGACGTCTTCGGGATCCCGGCGGCCGTGCTCGCGCTCGCAGTCGCCCTGGTGGCCATCGGCAGCTTCGTCTTCGGCGAGTGGGTGGAGCGCAAGCTCGGGCGCGACTCGGCCCCGGCCTCGCCTTCGCGGCCGAAGCGGTTCGTCTTCGGGGCGTTCGCCGGGGTGGCGCTCGTCGCCGTCGCGACGCTGGCGCTCCCCACCGGGGTCAAGGCGGCGAGGCGGACTGCAGGGGCGATCGGCGTCGAGGAGCTGGCGCGCCGCGTCTTCCAGGCGCCGTGGTCGGTCCGGGTCATCGACGTGCGGGGCGCCGCGGCGTGCGGCGCCGCACGGATCCCGGGCGCCGAGTGCGTGGAGCCGGCGGAGGTAGCCGGGCTCGGGCTGGACGCCGAGCCGGCGAGCCGTGACCTCGTGTTCGTCGGGGCAGCCGACCTCGCCGAGCCGCCGGCGGGCGCGATGGCCTCCCCGGGGCGGGTCCTCCTCCTGACCGGCGGCTTCGACGCCTGGAAGGGGTGGGCCCTCACGGCGCCGACGCCCATCGAGGGCGGCGCGCCGTACGCAGAGCAGGAGGCGTTCAAGCTGCGCGCCGGGGTGTACGCAGCGATGACCGGCGTGAAGCCGGCGGCTCCGGCCGAGCCGGCGGCGGGCGGCGCGGCGCCGAAGCGGAAGAAGGCGGGCGGCGGTGGTGGCGGCTGTGGTGGATAGGCACGAGGGACGACCATGAACGAGATCGACATCGCGCGGCACAGCCACCTGATCGACCCGAAGCTCCACGTCTGGGGCTGGGAGATCCCGGTCTACCTCTTCCTCGGCGGCATGGCGGCCGGGATCATGATCCTCACCGCGCTGGTGCAGCGCCGCGGCGGAGAGCGCTCCCCGGCCGCCCGCTGGCTGCCGTTCCTGGCGCCGGCCCTCGTCTCGGCGGGCATGGTGGCGCTCTTCCTCGACCTGGGGCACAAGCTCTACGTCTGGCGCTTCTACCTGGCGTTCCGCTGGACCTCCCCGATGTCCTGGGGTGCGTGGATCCTGCTCGTCGTATACCCCGTGACCCTCCTGCAGGGGCTCGCGTCGATCGACGACGGCCAGGCCGCGTGGCTCGGCGGGAAGCTCGGCGGGTGGGGCGCGCGCGTCGCCGCGGTCCGGCAGTGGGCGCTTCCGCGGGCGCGGGCCATCACCACCGCGGCGATCGCAGCGGGCGTGGGGCTCGGCATCTACACCGGCGTCCTGCTCTCGACGCTCGGCGCGCGGGCCCTCTGGGGGTCGGCGCTGCTGGGGCCACTGTTCCTCGTCTCCGGCCTCTCCACTGGCGCGGCGGCGATGATGCTCTTCCCCGTCACCGACGAGGAGCGCCACCTGCTCGCGCGGTGGGACCTGGCGGCCATCGGCGTCGAGGTGCTGCTCCTCGCGCTGTTCATCGTCGGCCTCGCCACGGGCGGCGCCGCGAGCCGTGCCGCCGTCGGGCTGCTCCTGGGCGGGACGTTCACCGCGCCATTCTGGGTCCTGGTGTTCGCAGCGGGGCTCGCCACACCGGCGTTGCTCGAGGTGCTGGAGTTCAAGCTCCACCGCAAGGCGAGCTTCGTCACGCCCGCGCTGGTCCTGGTGGGGGGGCTCGCGCTCCGCTGGATCTTCGTGGCGGCCGGGCAGGGCTAGCGCCGGCCGTGCTTGCGCCAGCACGCGCCAGCCACGAAGATGGCCGCGATGCGAGGCGTCGAGCGTCGTGCACTCATGGTTGCGGTCGCGGTCTTCGTGCTCGCGCTCGGAGCCGGGCTGCTCGTCGCCTGGCTGCATGACCGGCAGGACCTCGCGAAGCGACGCCAGATCGCCACCGAGCTGGCCCAGGGATCGGCCTTCGCCATCGAGCAGCGCTTCTCCTTCGCGCTGGCTGCGGCCTCCACGGTGGGGGCGATGGTCTCCGACGGCGCCGGCGACCGGCAGCTCGAAGGCGTGGCGGAGCGCCTGCTGGAGCTCGCGCGGGGGGACCCTCAGCATCCAGCTCGCCCGCGACTGCGTGATCAGCCACGTCTGGCCGATCGAGGGGAACGAGGCGGCAAGCGGGCTCGACCTGCTCCGGAGCCCGACGCACGGCCCCTTCACGAGGCGCGTGATAGCCATGCGCGCGCCGCTCCTCTACGGCCCGTTCGATCTCGCCCAGGGCGGCGCGGGGCTGGCCCTCAGGATTCCGGTTTTCCTCCCCGTCGACGGGAGGGAGCGGTTCTGGGGGCTCTCCAGCGCCGTCGTCCGCGTCCCGGTCCTGCTGGAGGAGAGCCGGATCTCCAGGCTCACCGAGGCGGGATATGACTACTCCATCGCTCGCCTGGATGGCGACGGCACGCTCGGTGAGAGGGTCGCGTCGTCGCGAGGCGGCGGCCTGGAGCTAGACGAGCCTGTGACCGTCACCGTCAGGCTGCCCGGCCAGAGGTGGGCCCTGGGGCTGACTCCGCGCGGAGGCTGGGGGAGCGTTCCGGGCGCCGGGCTCCTCCCCTTCGGCGCGGTCGTCATAGCGTTCCTCGCGGCCTTGCTCGCCTATCGCGTCGTGGCGCTCCCAGTGGTGCTGCGGCGCGAGGTGGCCGCTCGCTCGCGTGAGCTCGAGCTGGCGCACGCCGAGCAGCGGCGCGCCGAGGACGCGCAGCGGCAGTCGCAGAAGCTCGAGTCGATCGGGCTGCTCGCCGGCGGGGTGGCGCACGACTTCAACAACCTGCTGGTCGGGATCCTCGGGTACGCCGACGTCCTGGCTGCGGAGGCGGCGCCCGGAAGCGTCACGGAGGAGGCTGCCCGCACCATCACCCAGGCAGCGCAGCGCGCCGCGGAGCTGACCCGACAGCTCCTCGCCATCGCCCGGCTCGGGCGCCATCGCCAGGAGCACGTCGACCTGCACGCCGTCGTGGGGGAGGTCGCCGGACTGGTCGGGCGGACGCTCGACAAGTCCATCCGGCTGGAGTCGCTGCTTGGGGCGCCGGCGCACGACGTCCGCGGGGACTCGGGCCAGCTGCAGCAGGTGGTCTTGAACCTCTGCGTCAACGCGCGGGACGCCATGCCGGACGGGGGCGGCTCACGCTCCGAACGGACACCGTCGACGTGGACGCCGCGAGCGCGACGGCGGGGCTCGCGCCCGGGCGCTACGTCACGCTCTCGGTGTCCGACTCGGGCGTGGGGATCCGGCAGGAGCACCGGGAGCGGATCTTCGACCCGTTCTTCACCACCAAGTCGGAGGCGAAGGGGAGCGGCCTGGGGCTCGCGACCGCGTTCGGAATCGTCAAGGGACACGGTGGGACGATCCAGGTCTACAGCGAGATCGGCGTTGGCTCACGCTTCGTCGTCTACCTCCCGGCGCTCCTGGAGGCGGCCCCCGACCCCGAGCCGGTGGAGCCTCCTGCGCCGCGCGGGTCCGGCGTCGTGCTGATTGTCGACGACGAGGAGTTGGTCCGTCGCACCGCGGCGCGCGTCCTCGCGTCCCTGGGGTACGAGCCGGTGCAACTCCCCGGTGGGCAGGAGGCGCTCGACTGGCTCGCGGGGCAGCCGTCGCCGCCGGTGGCCGTCGTCCTGGACCTCTCCATGCCGGGAATGGACGGGCGGGCCTGCTTCCGGGAGTTGCGCGCCCGCCACCCTGGCCTGAGGGTGGTCATCAGCTCCGGCTTCTCCAGCAAGGGGCGTGGGGAGGAGCTGCTCGCCCAGGGCGCGGTCGCGTTCGTCCAGAAGCCCTTTCGCACGAGCGAGCTGGCGAAGGCGATCGTCACGCCCAGCGCTCGATGACGACGCGGGTCTCCGTGTAGAAGCGGACCGCGTCCCGGCCGGTGGCGTGCAGGTCGCCGTAGAAGGAGCCCTTCCACCCGGCGAAGGGGAAGAAGGCCATCGGCGCGGCGACGCCCACGTTGACGCCGACCATCCCGGCCTCGATCCGGGTGCGGAAGGTGTGCGCCGCGGCGCCGCTCCGCGTGAAGATCGACGCGGCGTTGCCGAACCGGGAGCGGTTGGCGATCCCGATGGCCTCCTCCAGTGAGCGGGTCCGCACGACCGACAGGACCGGCCCGAAGATCTCTTCCCGGGCGATGGCCATCTCCGGCCTCACCCCGTCGAAGAGCGTCGGGCCGAGGAAGAACCCACCGGGACCACCTGCCGCGGTCCGGCCGTCCACGACGAGCCGCGCCCCGTCCTCCAGCCCCCTGGCGATCCAGTCGGCGATGCGCGCCCTCGCCTCGCCACGGATGACGGGCCCCATCGCGGAGTCGACCACCAGCGGATCACCCGGCGCCATCCCCGCCGCCTCGCTCGCGAGCGACGCCACGAGCTGGTCCCCCGCGTCCCCCACCGGGAGCGCGACGCTGCCCGCGAGGCAGCGCTGGCCGGCGGCGCCGTACGCGGAGGAGACGATGGCACGGGTGGCAGCCTCGAGGTCGGCGTCGGGCATGACGATCAGGTGGTTCTTTGCGCCCGCGAGGGCCTGCACGCGCTTGCCTGCCGCGGCAGCGTGCGCGTAGACGTGGCGGGCCACCGACTCCGAGCCCACGAAGGAGACCGCCAGCACGCGCGGGTGCTCGATGAGCGCGTCGGAGGTCTCCCGGGCGCCGTGCGCGAGCCGGAGCACGCCGGGAGGCGCCCCGGCCTCGTCGAGGAGCGCGGCCAGCCGGATGGCCGTGAGGGGCGTCCGCTCCGACGGCTTGAGGACGAAGGCGTTGCCGGCCGCGATGGCCACCGGGAACATCCAGAGCGGGATCATCGCCGGGAAGTTGAAGGGACAGATCCCGGCCACGACGCCGAGCGGAACCCTGACGGTGTGGCTGTCGACGCCGCGCGCGATCGCCTCGACCGTCTCGCCCATTAGGAGCGTGGGCATCCCGCAGGCGAAGTCGACGACGTCGATGCCGCGCCGGACCTCGCCGCGGGCGTCGTCGAGCAGCTTGCCGTTCTCGCGCGAGACGAGCCGCGCCAGCTCCTCCCGCTCGCGCTCCAGGATCGCCTTGTAGCGGAAGAGGATCTGGACGCGCTCCGGAACCGGGGTGTCCCGCCACGCCGGGAAGGCGCCGGCGGCGGCCTCCACGGCCGAGGCGACCTCCTCCGGGCCGGCGCGTGGGATGCGGGCCAGCACCTTGCCCGTCGCGGGCTCCAGGACGTCGTCGAACGCGTCGGGAGCAGGCATGTGGCCTCCGCGCGGCTCACTTCACGGCGCCGACCGTGAAGCCGGCGATGAAGCGGTCCAGGAACAGGTTGTAGACCGCGGCGATGGGCAGGCTGGTGATCAGGCAGGCCGCCATCAGGGAGCCCCAGTAGTAGACGTCGCCGCGCACCAGGAAGATGGGGACGCCCACGCCGACGGTCTGGTGCTCGGCCCTGGAGATGAACGTGAGCGCGTAGACGAACTCCTGGGTCGTGAGCGTGAAGCTGAAGATCACCACGGTCAGGATCCCGGAGATGGAGATGGGGATCACGAGCCGCACGAAGGCGCCGAAGCGCGTGAGGCCGTCCACGAGCGCAGCGTCCTCGATGTCGCGCGGGATGGACTTGAAGAAGCCCATCAGGAGCCAGGTGGAGAACGGCACCGTGAAGCTCGGGTAGACGAGGATGATCGACCAGAGGGAGTCCTGCAGCCCCAGCTCGGCCACGAGCCGCGAGAGCGGGATGAAGAGGAGCGTGGGGGGGACGAGGTAGGTGAGGAAGACGCCGATGCCGAGCCGCTGCCCCCAGCGCCCGGTGAGCCGCGTCAGCGCGTAGGCCGCGGGGACCGAGAGGAGGAGCGTCACCGCGACGACCGCGATGCCGACCACGGTGGAGTTGACGAACCAGCGGGCGAAGAGCGTGTCCTCGAAGAGGAGTCGGAGGTGCTCGAGCGTCGGCGGCTGGTGGAAGAGGAAGGGATTGTTCCGAACGTCGTAGAGGTCGCTCGTGCGCTTGAACGACGTGATCGCCATCCAGATGAACGGGAAGGCGAGCCCAAGCGTGAACGCCGCGACGACGGCCCGGTGGCCGGCGGCCCTGAGGAGCGCCCGCGCGCGCCGGCGGGTCACGTGACCTCCGCCCGGTGCGCGGCGCGGAGCATCAGCGCCGCCACCACCACGAGGATCGGGACGAGGAAGAGGGAGACGGCCGCGCCCTCGGCCAGGTCGCTCCCCAGGATGCCGGTGAAGAACGCGAGGGAGGGGAGGACCTGCGTCGTGTCGTACGGCCCGCCGCGGGTGAGGATGTAGACCACCGTCATGTCGGTGAAGGTGAAGATCACGCCGAACAGGACCGCCACGTTGATGATGGGGAGCATCATCGGGATGGTGATCTGGAAGAGCGTCCGGAAGAAGCGGGCGCCGTCCACGGCCGCCGCGTCCTCGATGTCCCGGGGGATGGAGGTGAGCCCGGCGAGCATGATCACCGTGGCGAACGGGAGCATCCGCCAGGTGTGGACCATGATGACCGAGAGCATCGCCAGCGCCGGCTCGCCCAGCCACATCGGGGCGTCGTAGGGGCCGAAGAGCCCCAGCCGGACCAGGAACCAGTTCACCACGCTGTAGATCGAGTCGAGGATCCACTTCCAGCCGATCGCGCCGAGCGAGATGGGGGCGACCCACGGGAGGAGGATGAGGAAGCGGACCGCTCCCCGGCCGCGGAAGTGGTTGCGCAGCGCGACGGAGAGGATAGTGGCCCCGACCAGCACCAGGGCCTGGGTGCTGACCGTGAAGACGAAGCTGTTGACGATGGACCTGTGGAAGGTCGGGCTCTGGAGCACGCTCCGGAAGTTCTCCAGCCCCACGTAGTGAAGCTCGTCGCTCGCGACGGTCGCATCGCTCAACGCGTAGACGAAGGCCATGAGGAAGGGGACGCCCACGAGCGCGAGGATGTAGACGATGGCCGGCGAGAACATCGCGACGCCGAGCCACGCTGCCCGCCTCTCGGTGCCTGCTCGCCGGGTCATCCCTCACCACCCAGGCGGGAGCGACGCCACGCGCTTGCCGCTGGCGCGGTCGAAGAACTTCACGAGGCGCTGGTCCACGGCGAAGTCGTGCGCGGTCCCAACGACGTAGGCCCCGTCCACCGAGGCGGAGATGCGCGACACCGCCGGGCCGTCGAAGCGCCCCTCCTCCAGCCGGCCGTAGAGGATCCGCTCCGAGCCCAGGTACTCCACGTTGGTGATGCGGAAGCGGAGGCGGAGCGGGCTCCCAGGGACGAGCGCGGCCGGCAGGAGGTGCTCCGGACGCACGCCGGCCACGAGGTCGCCCAGGGCCAGCAGGTTCATCGGGGGCGAGCCGAGGAAGGTGGCCACGAAGGTGTCGGCCGGCTCGTCGTAGACCTCCCGCGGCACGCCGACCTGGCGGACCTGCCCCTCGTGGAGCACGACGATCCGGTCGCCCATCGCCATCGCCTCGACCTGGTCGTGGGTGACGTAGATGGCGGTGGCCCCCGCCTTGCGGTGGAAGCGGGCGAGCTCCTCGCGCGCCGAGGCGCGGAGCTTCGCGTCGAGGTTGGAGAGCGGCTCGTCCAGGAGGAAGAGCGCCGGCTCGCGGACGATGGCGCGGGCGAGCGCCACGCGCTGGCGCTCGCCCCCCGAGAGCTCGCGCGGCTTGCGTCGGAGGAGGTGCCCGATCCCGAGCAGCTCCGCTGCCCACTCCACCTTCTTCCGGTGCTCGCCCCGAGGCACCTTCTGCGCCTCGAGGGGGAACGAGATGTTCCTCTCCACGGTGAGGTGCGGGTAGAGCGCGTAGCTCTGGAAGACCATCGCGATCCGCCGCTCGCGCGGCGAGAGGTCGGTGACGACGCGCTCGCCGATGAGGATCTCCCCCTCCGTGGGCTCCTCCAGCCCCGCGATCAGCCGGAGCAGGGTGGTCTTCCCCGACCCGGAGGGGCCGAGGAAGACGAGGAACTCGCCGTCCAGGCTCCGGAGCGAGACGTCGCTGACGGCGGCGGCTCCTCCGCGCAAGAAGGTCTTGGTGAGGTGACGGGTCTCGAGGACGGCCATCGCATCACCGGCCGCTACTTCCACTTGCCGATGATGCGCCGTATCTCCTTGTCGGCCGCGCGCACCGCGTCGTCCACCGAGAGCTCGTCCCGCGCGACCTTGGCGAACATGGTCGGGATCACGAACGTGTTGAAGATCTCGTCGATGGCGGGGGTTGCGTAGCCCGGATAGCCGACGTTGGTCGCCCACTCAAGCACGTTGCCGAGGACCTTGTACTTGTCCGGCGGGCTCCCCTTCGGGTCATTCGAGATGATCTTGCCGAGGTCGGGGACGGTGCTGGGGAAGCAGGGGAAGTTGTAGAACTCGCTCGCCAGGAAGGCCTCGCGGAAGGCGTCGATGTAGTCGACGAGGAACCTCTTCGCCCCCTCCGCGTTCTTGGCAAACTTCCAGATGACGTAGCAGTCCATCACGTGCTCGGCCGCGAGCCTGCGGACCGGCCCCTTGAGCGCCGGCACGATCTGGATCTTCGACGACATCTCGGGGTTGTCCTTCTCGGCCGTGCGGGTCACCGAGATCGCGTTGAGCACGAACGAGACCTTGCCCGCCAGGATCGCCCGGTTGTTGGCGGACGGGTCCCAGGTGAAGACCTCGGACGTCTGGGACTCCTTGTGGAGCGCTCGCATGAACTTGAGCGCCTCCCGCGTCGCCTTCGAGTCGATGGCGGGGGCGCCGTCGGGCGTCTGCTCCGCGCCGCCGAACGACCAGAGCAGCGCGCGCATCGCCATGTTGGTGTCGAGCTCCTGCGAGAGGCCGATGCCGCACGGGTTCCCGAACTTCTCACGGATCGCCTTCGCCCCCTTGCGCAGGTCCTCCCAAGTGTCCGGGCCGTTGGG
Organism: uncultured delta proteobacterium; assembly: GCA_963845515.1. Classification (GTDB taxonomy): domain Bacteria; phylum Myxococcota; class Myxococcia; order Myxococcales; family Anaeromyxobacteraceae; genus DATIVK01. The sequence goes on along the minus strand of CAWJSR010000029.1, from coordinate 240,928 downwards.
GAAGCCGACCTGGGCGAACAGGTCCTGGCGATAGTCGCCGGGGTCCGGGACGTAGGAGTCGGAGAAGGCGAAGTACTTCCTGGTCCTGGGGCTGTACGTGGACTTGTGGGCGAGGTCGATCGCCTTGCCGTGGCGCTTCTCGACCTCCTGGTAGATCTCGGTGTGGTCGATGGCCTTGTCGGCGTACGCGGCTGGCGGCGAGAGGAACATGAAGAGGTCGTGGCCGCTCTCGGCCGACGCCTCGGCCGCGGCGCGGGCGTTGATCTCGCCTATCGAGATGTGGTCGACGACCACCCGGGTGCCGTTCTTCTCTCCCCACTCGCGCGTGAACTTCTCGTCGAACCACTTGTCGTAGCCGGGGACGAAGTGGCTCCACTGTATGATCCGGAGCGTCTTCTCCTGCGCCCTGGCGCGCACCGGGATCGCGCCCGAGACGCCCGCGGCGAGCGCTCCCACGCCCGCAGCCTTGATGAACTCCCTGCGAGTGAGACCTCGCGACCTGTTCCGCGCCATCGATGCCTCCTAGCGCTCTCGGCGAACGATGGTCGCTTAACGGCCCCCCGGGGCGCTGCCGCGCCCGGTCGGGTGCTCCCCTTCTGGGAGCCGGGCCGCATCGCAAACCCCTTTCAGGTGCCCATCAGTCAACACCGATGGAGGCGCCAGGGGCGGCGCGGATGGGGCTCGTCCGCGGTCGGGATCGCCGCCCGCGTGCTATAAGCCCACGCATCGTGTCCGACGAGATCCTCATCGTCGCCGGCGAGGCGAGCGCCGACCTGCACGCTGCGCGCGCGCTGGAAGAGCTGCGGAGGCTCCGTCCAGGGGTGACCGCCTTCGGCGTCGGCGGTCCGGCGCTCCGCGGCGCGGGGCTGGACGCGCTGTACCCGGCCGAGGAGATATGCGTGATGGGGCTCGGCGAGGTGCTCCCGCGCATCCCGAGGATCCTGGCCATCCTGCGCGGCCTCGGGCGGGCTGCCGAGGAGCGGCGGCCGCGGGTCGCGCTCCTCGTGGACCTCCCCGACTTCAACCTGCGGCTCGCCGCCAAGCTCAAGAGGTTGGGGATCAAGGTCGTTTACTACGTGTCGCCCACCATCTGGGCCTGGCGCAGCGGCCGCGCGAGGAAGATCGCCAAGGTGGTCGACCGCATGCTCTGCATCCTCCCCTTCGAGCCGAAGGCCTACGAGGGGACGGGGGTCGCGGCGCGCTTCGTGGGCCATCCGTTCGCCGAGAAGCCCCCGCCCTCAGCGCCCGAGTCCTACCGCGCCGCGCTCGGGATACCCGCAGGGGGCCCCACCTTTGCGCTGGTCCCCGGGAGCCGCCCCAGCGAGATCGCCCGCATCTTCCCGCACATGCTGGGGGCCGCCGAGAGGCTCCTCGCAAGCCACCCAGGCGCCAGGTTCGTGGTCCCGGTCGCGCCGACCCTCTCACGCTCGCAGCTCTCCGCCCACCTGGCCGAGCATCCTGGGCTCGACGTGACGCTGGTCGACGGCCAAACGGCCGAGGTCGTGGGGGCCAGCGACGGCGCCATCGTCAAGAGCGGCACCTCCACGCTGGAGGCGGCGCTGATGCTTCGCCCGATGATCGTGGTCTACCGGGTCTCCTGGCTCACCTACTTCGTGGGGCGCCTGCTCGTGAAGATCGCCTGGTTCTCGCTGGTCAACCTGCTGGCCGGGCGCAAGGTGGTCCCGGAGCTGCTCCAGAGGGAGGCGAGCGCCGAGCGGATGGCCGCCGAGCTGGAGGTGCTCCTCGCCGACGGTCCCGCGCGCGATGCGCAGCTCGCCGGGCTGCGCGAGGTCAGGGGATCGCTCGGCGAACCAGGGGCGCCGCTCCGCGTCGCGGAGGAGGTAGCCGGGGTGCTCTCGTCATGAACGCACGCAAGCCGCTCGTCTGCCTGCCCACCTACGACGAGGCGGAGAACCTCCGCCCGATGGTCGCGGCGATCCTCGCCTCCGCGCCGATGGTCGACATCCTGGTGGTGGACGACAACTCGCCCGATGGAACCGGGAAGATCGCCGACCAGCTGGCCGCCGCCGACTCGCGGGTGAAGGTCCTCCACCGGGCCGGCAAGGAGGGGCTGGGGAGGGCCTACCTCGCGGCGTTCTCGTGGGCGCTCGCTCGCGACTACGGCCTGGTGCTCGAGATGGACTGCGACTTCTCCCACGACCCGAGGTACCTCCCGGCGATGCTGGCCGCTGCGGAGCGGGCCGACCTGGTGCTCGGCTCGCGCTACGTGGACGGTGGCGGAACCGTGAACTGGGGGGCCGGCAGGAAGCTCATCTCGCGTGGCGGGAGCCTCTACGCGAGGACCGTCCTGGGGCTCCGGATCCGCGACCTGACCGGTGGCTTCAAGTGCTTCAGGCGCGAGGTGCTGGAGGCGATCGATCTGCCGACGGTGGAGTGCACCGGGTACGCCTTCCAGATCGAGCTGACCTACCGGGCCGTGCGCAAGGGTTTTCGCGTCCTGGAGCTCCCGATCGTGTTCGAGGACCGCCGTGTCGGCCATTCGAAGATGTCGCGCCGAATCCTGCTGGAGGCCGTGCGCAAGGTCTGGTCGATCCGGTTCTCGGGGTTCGGCGCGTAAAGGGGGAACGGGCAGTGCTCGCCGAGGTCACCAGCAGCTTCCTGGTCGCGCTCTCGGCGCTCTTCTTCGTCGTCGACCCGATCGCCGCGGTCCCGTTCTTCCTGGCCGTGACCCGCGGCGACACGGTGGCGACCAGGCGCAACGCGGCGCTCCGCGCCTCGGTGACCGCCTTCGTCGTCCTGGCCTTCTTCGCGCTCGCAGGCGCGTCCATCCTCTCCTGGCTCGGGGTCACCCTCGCGGCGTTCAAGGTGGCCGGCGGCGTCGTCCTGCTCCTCATCGCGCTCGACATGATCCGGACCCAGCCGTCCAAGGCGCGCATCACCGACGTGGAGGTTGCGGCGGGGGCGGAGAAGGACGATCCCGCCATCGTCCCGCTCGCCATGCCGCTCCTCGCCGGCCCCGGGTCGATCGCGACCGCCATAGTCCTGATGTCCCGCACCCACGATCACGGCCGCTGGCAGGCCCTGCCGGTCCTGCTCGCCATCGCCGTGACCTGCTTCGCGACCTGGCTGATCCTCTCGGGCGCGGCGCGCACGGAGCGTGTCCTGGGCCGGAGCGCCCTCGCCATCGTGGAGCGGGCGGCGGGGCTCCTGCTGGTCGCGGTCGCCATTCAGTTCATGATGGACGGGGTAGGCGAGGCCCTGCCCGGGACGTTCCTGCACGGCTGACCGCGGCTCCACCGCAAATCAGCCGTGGCGCGCGGCCGCCCTCCGTTGCAGACTAGGCGAATCGGAGAACACCAACCATGGCCAACCGCGTGATCCGCACCTTCTCGATGCTCGGCGCCGACGGCGCCGGCAAGACCGCCCTCGTCGAGGCCCTGCTCCGAGCCGCCGACCCCAAGCGCGCCAGCCCCGAGGGATCCAGCTCGCGGCTCGACGCCGAGCCCGAGGAGAAGAAGCGGAACTTCACGCTCTCGCTCCACCCCGAGACCTTCGAGGAGAGCGGCCGTCTCTTCAACGTCCTCGACTGCCCGGGCTTCAGCGCCTTCCTCGCCGAGGTCGAGTGGGCGCTCCAGGTGACCGATGGGGCGCTCCTGGCCGTCTCGGCGGTCGATGGCGTCCACAACCGCGCCGAGCGGACCTTCGACGTGCTCGCAGAGGCGGGCGTGCCCGCGATCGGTGTCCTCACCCGCATCGACGGGGACGGCGCCGACTTCGGCAAGGCCCTCGGCGACGTCGAGGCGTCGCTCAAGGTCCGCCCGGTCGCGCTCCACCTGCCTTTCGGCGCCGGGCCGGGCTGCACGGGGATCGTGGATCTGGTGACCATGAAGTTGCACCTGGCCGACGCGAAGAGCTTCGCGAGGTGGACGGAGGTCGTGGTGCCGGCCGCCCTGAAGCCCGAGGCGGAGCGGCTCAGGACGGCGCTGCTGGAGGCGGCGGCCGAGTCGGACGACGAGCTGCTCGGCAAGTACCTCGACGGCGCGGCGCTCACCGAGGAGGAGATCTACCGCGGGCTCGCCGCGGGTGCGCGCGCCCAGAAGTTCCTCCCGATCGCCTGCGTCGCGGCCAAGGCCGGGATCGGCGTCCGCGAGCTGCTCGAGCTGACGGTCCGGATCCTCCCTGGCCCGGAAGCCCGCAAGGTGCTGGGAAGGGATCTGGCCGGCCGAGAGACGGAGCGGAGCGCTGCGCCAGACGCCCCCTTCAGCGCGCAGGTCTTCAAGACCACGATCGACCACTACGCTGGGCGGATAGACTACCTGCGCGTCTTCTCGGGCACGCTCAAGTCCGACGGCGTGCTCATGAACCCGCGCAGCCGCGCCGAGGAGCGGGTGGCCCACCTGTACCGCACCGACGGTGCCCAGACGGTCGAGGTGACCGAGGCCGGACCCGGCGAGTTCGTCGTGCTGCTCAAGCTGAAGGACGCTCGCACCGGCGACTCGCTCTGCGATCGCGACGTGCCGATCCTGCTGCCCGAGTTCAAGCAGCACTCCCGCCCGGTCGCCTTCGCGGTGCATGCCAAGGCGGGCGACGACAAGGCCGCGGCGGCGCTGCACAAGCTCATCGAGGAGGACCCCTCGCTGGAGCTGGTGCGGAACCCGGACACGGCCGAGCTCCTCATCATGGGGATGGGGCAGGCGCACATCGAGGTCACGGTGGAGCGCGTGAAGCGGAAGCACGGCGTGGAGATCGCGCTCGCGCCGCCGACGCCCTCGTACCTGGAGACCATCACCGCCTCCGCCAAGGCGCAGGGCAAGTTCAAGCGCCAGACGGGCGGTCACGGCCAGTACGGCGACGCGCACGTCGAGCTCTCGCCGCTCCCGCGCGGCGCCGGCTTCGAGTTCGAGGACGCGATCGTCGGCGGCGCCATCCCGCGCCAGTTCATCCCCTCCGTGGAGAAGGGGATCCGCGGCGCCATCGGCGCCGGGCCGCTCGCCGGCTACCAGGTGGTCGACTTCAGGGCGAAGCTCGTCTTCGGCACCTACCACGACGTCGACAGCTCGGACATGGCGTTCCAGGTCGCCGGCTCGATGGCCTTCAAGAAGGCGGTCATGGAGGCGCGCCCGATCCTCCTCGAGCCGATCATGAGCCTCGAGGTGCGCGTCCCGGAGGAGTACGTCGGCGCCGTGATGGGTGACCTCAACAGCCGGCGCGCCAAGGTGCAGGGGATGGAGCCGGCGGTGCGCGGCGTCGTGATCAAGGCGCTCTGCCCGCACGCCGAGGCGATGAGCTACGACGCGGACCTCCGCTCCCTCACGCAAGGCGTCGGGTACTTCACGATGGCGTCCTCTCACTACGAGCCGGTCCCGCCCCCGATCGCCCAGAAGATCATCGAGAGGCGGCGCTCGGAGGGCAAGGTCAAGGGGGTCGAGGAATAGCGCGCCGCGCGGTCCAGGCGCGGGCCTGCGGCCCTGCCGTGCAGGGGAATGCATGCGGGCGGGCTTTGCACTAGGATGGCGCGGCCTTGCACCCCCTTCGACGCATCCTCGAGGTTCATCGCCCCGTATCGCTGGCGCCTGGCCGCGGCCATCGCCTGCATGGCCGTGCTGTCGGTCACGACGGCCATCTACGTCAACCTGCTCGGCCCCGTGCTCGACTTCCTCTTCACGGGGAAGAGCCAGGCGATCGCGACCCTCGGCAGGTTCCTCCCGGCGGCCGCGGGCTTCGACGAGTGGCTTCGGACGGTCGATCGCTCGAGGGTGCTGTCCTTCCTCCCCGTCGTCGTGATCGTGGTCGCGCTGGTGAAGGGGGTAGCCTACTTCGGCCAGTTCTACCTGATGGGGATGGTCAGCCAGCGCGTGGTGGCCGACATCAGGCGCGCCCTCTTCGATCACGTCCTGACGCTCTCGCCCAGCTTCTTCACCAAGCGTCACTCGGGCGAGCTGCTCTCCCGCTTCTCGTCCGACGTCGGCTCGATCGAGATGGCGGCGTCGAACGCCATCGCGAGCTACATCCGCGACGGGCTCACGATCGCCGTCATGCTGGTCAACTGCTTCGTCCTCGACTGGCGCCTCTCGCTGATGGCCTTCGGGGCGGTGCCGCTCACGCTCCTCCCGATCATCCGGCTCTCGAAGCGGCTCAAGAAGGTCACGACCCGTTCGCAGGCGGAGCTCGGCGCGATCTCCATGGTGACGCACGAGGCCATCAGCGGCATCCGGGTGGTGCAGGCGTTCGGCATGGAGCGCTGGGAGTCGGGCCGGTTCGCGCGCGCCAACGAGCGCTGGCTCGCCGTGATCCGGCGCAGCTACGCCGTCCGCGCCTTCTCGTCGCCGCTGATGGAGGTGATGGCGGCGGTCGGGCTCTCCGTCGCGATCTGGTGGGTGGGCGGCAGGATCCTCTCGGGCGCCCTGGAGCCGGGGAAGTTCTTCTCCTTCGTGGGCGCCATCCTCCTGCTCTACACGCCGGTGAAGCAGATCGGCCGCGTCGGGCAGATCATGATGCAGGGGATCGCCGGCGCCGAGCGCGTCTTCGAGATCCTGGACGCGGTGCCCGGCGTCTCCGACAGCGGCACCGCATCGCTCCGCCCATTCGCCGAGGTCATCCGCTACGAGGGCGTCCGCTTCGCGTACGACGAGCAGGTGGTCCTCGACGGCGTCGACCTCGAGATCCGGAGGGGAGAGGTGGTCGCGCTCGTGGGCAGCTCGGGCGGCGGCAAGAGCACCGCCGCCAACCTGCTCCCGCGGTTCTGGGATCCCATCGGCGGCCGCATCACCGTGGACGGGACCGACATCCGCGACGTCACGCTCGCGAGCTTGCGCTCGCAGCTCGCCCTCGTGACGCAGGACACGATCCTCTTCAACGACACGGTGCGCGCCAACATCGCCTACGGGCGCCCGGACATCTCCCAGGCGGAGGTCGAGGAGGCCGCGCGGATGGCGCAGGCGCACGACTTCATCTGCGCCATGGAGCAGGGCTACGAGACGCAGGTGGGAGAGAAGGGGGTGCGCCTCTCGGGCGGCCAGCGCCAGCGCATCGCCATCGCCCGCGCGTTCCTCAAGAACGCCCCGATCCTGGTGCTCGACGAGGCCACGAGCGCGCTCGACGTCGAGAGTGAGCGCGAGGTCCAGCGGGCGCTGGACCGCCTGATGGGGATCGACGCAGCGAACCGCAGGACGTCGCTCGTCATCGCCCACAGGCTCTCGACCATCCGCCACGCGGATCGGATCTACGTCCTCTCCGGGGGCAAGGTGCTGGAGGTCGGCCGCCACGACGAGCTCCTCGCCAGGGGTGGCGAGTACGCCCGGCTCTACCGGATCTTCGAGGGGGAGCGGTCCCGTGAGGCTCGCTCCAACGTCGCGTGAGCGAGCGCCGCGACCGGCCGATCGCATGAAGAGAGGGCTCGTCGCCGCGCTGCTCCTGGCCCTCGCCGGCTGGCTCGCCTTCGGCGGCTGGACGCTCTGGCGGCGGGCTCCAGGGAGCACGCTCCCACCCGGCGAGATCCGCGGCGCGTGGCACGTCCACACCACCCGCTCGGACGGGCTGGGCACGCTCGACGAGGTCGTGCGCGCGGCGCAGGCGGGCCGGGCTCCAGTACATCGTGGTCGCCGACCACAACGTGCTCACCCCGTCAGACGCCGGCTACCGCGATGGCGTGCTGGTGGTGGAGGTCACCGAGATCTCCAGCGCCTTCGGCCACGTCGTGGCGGTGGGGCTCCCCGCCGCTCCCGGTGCGGCCGAGAAGGCGGATCCGCTCGGCCGGACCGCTGCCGCCGGTGGCGCCGCGGTGCTCGCGCACCCGCTCCACCCGCGGCGCCCATTCACCGGCTGGGGGCGAGGTGCCTGGCGCGGCTTCGAGGTCGTCTCGAACGACAGCTTTTGGTACCAGGCGCTCCAGGAGCGCGCCGTCGGACGGATCCTGCTCGCGGCCCTCGCGCTCCCCTTCGACGAGCCGCAGGCCGTCCTCTGGCTCTCGCGCTTCCCGACCGAGGAGCTGGCACGCTTCGACACCGAGGTCGCCGCGGCGCGCGCGGGCGGGCGACCGCCGCCGGTCCTGCTCTGCTCGGCCGATGCGCACGGGTACCCGAGCTACGCCGCCGCCTTCGGGGCCTTCTCGATGCACGTCCCGGTCACGCTCACCGGCGAGGCGGTGGCGGACACCCGCGCGGTGCTGGACGCGCTGCTCGACGGCCGCGCGGCGTGCGTGTACGACGGCGTCGCGCCGGCCTCCTCGCTGCGGCTGGCGAGGGTGCCGGGCGCGGGGCTCTACCTGACGCTCGACTCCCCGCAGCGTGGTGACGTGCGGCTCAGGCTGCTGCGCGACGGCCGCGAGGTCGAGGCACGGTCCGCCCCTGCCCAGCCCGGCGCGGGCGTGCGCTTCTGCGAGGCCGGATGTGCGCCGGGGAGCTACCGGGTCGAGGGGACGGTCGACGGTCGTCCATGGCTCTTCACCAACCCCGTCGCCTTGGAGTAGACATCGGCCTCCGTGCACCTCCTCTACGTCCTCGCGAGCTACCTGCTCTTCGCCGCCGTCCTGCCGGCGCTCCTCGTGCACCCGAAGCTGCGGCACGGGATCGCGGCGCGGCTGGGGCTCTACGGCCGCGCCTTCGACGCGGGGAAGAGGGGGGGGAGGCGCGTCTGGCTGCACGGCGCGAGCGCCGGCGACCTGCTCTCGCTCCAGCCGATGATGCGCGAGCTGCGCGCGCGGATTCCGGATGCCTGCATCATCGTCACGACGATCACCAACAGCGGCATCGAGATGGCCAGGCGGAAGCTCGTCGAGGCCGACGTCGTGGTCTACGCCCCGTACGATCTCTTCGGCGCCACGCGCCGCGCCGTGCGCCGGCTGCGCCCCGATCTCCTGGTGCTGGAGTACACCGAGATCTGGCCGAACCTGATCCGCGCAGCGCACGTGGCCGGCGTCCCGATCGCGCTCACCAACGGCCGCTTCAACCCCGAGAAGGTGTCGCGCTACCGGTTCTTCTTCGGCGCGATCGGCAACCCGCTCAGGAACATCGACTGCTTCCTGATGCGCTCGGACGAGGAGGCGGAGCGGGTGCTCGCGCTGGGGGCGGCGCCGGCCCGCGTCTGGGTCACGGGAAACACCAAGTTCGACGCGCTCCTGCTGGACACTGGCGCGGCGCGCTCGGAGCAGCTCCGGAAGGAGATGGGGCTCGACCCCGACCGCCCCGTCTTCATGGCCGGGTCGACGCACGAGGGGGAGGAGGAGCCGATCCTCCACGTCTATCGGCGGCTGCTCGTCCGCTACCCAGGGCTGCAGCTCGTCATCGCGCCGCGGTACCTGGAGCGGGCTGGGCGCATCCTCGCCCTGGCCGCCGCGGAGGGGCTGGGCGTGCGGCTGCGCAGCGTGGGGACGGTCGCAGGGTCGGCGCCGGTGACGGTCCTCGATTCGATCGGCGAGCTCGCTGCGGCCTACCGGCTCGCCACCCTGGTCTTCATCGGGGGCAGCTTCGTCACGCGGGGCGGTCAGAACCTCCTGGAGCCGGCCGCGCAGGGGAAGCCGGTCCTGTTCGGCCCGCACATGGAGAACTTCAAGGACTCCGTGCAGGTCCTCCAGGGACGCGGCGGGATCCAGGTGGCCAGCGCCGATCAGCTCTACAGGGTCGCGGACGAGCTGCTGTCCCGCCCGGACCAGCTGGACGAGCTGGGGCGGCTCGCGCGCCAGGCGGTCAGCGCCATCCGCGGCGCGAGCGCGCGCAACGTCGACCACATGCTGGGCCTGCTGCCCACGAACCCGGAGCACCCGTGACGACGCGCATCCTCGTGATCCGGTACAGCGCGCTCGGCGACGTGGTCCTCGCGACCTCACTGCTGGAGCCCCTCCGCAGCGCCTTCCCGGACGCGCGCATCGAGTGGGTGACCAGCGCCCCCTATGCGCCGCTGCTCCGCGGGCTCCCCGAGATCGCGGAGGTCCACGTCCTCGGGCGGGACGGCGAGGAGTCCCCCTGGGCCCTCGCCTCGCGTCTGCGCGGGCAGTTCGACATCGCGCTGGACCTCCAGAACAAGGTCAAGAGCGGGCTCATCGCCGCGGCCGCCGCGCCGCAGCGGGCGGCCTTCCGGCGGCGGACGCTGGGGCAGGGCCTCCTCTCGCTCTTCGGGCAGGATTCCGCCGCTCGTGCGCGCACACCAGACGCGGCTCTACGCCGAGGCCGCGTCCCACCTCGGGGTCGGCGGGCCAGGGCGCGTGAAGATCGCGCTCTCCGGCCAGGCGAAGGCGCTCGCCGCCGATGCGCTGCGCGGGCTGGAGGCGCCGGCGGTCGCGCTGGCACCTGGCGCGCGGTGGGCCACCAAGCGCTGGCCCGCCGAGCGCTTCGCCGCCGTGGCCGACGCCCTCGCCGCCGACGGGATCCGGATCGTCCTGGCCGGCGGCCCTGGCGACAGGGACGCGTTCGCCGCCTTCCGCGCGGCGGTCCGCTGCCGCGTCGAGGCCGATCTCCTCCTTCCTCCCGCTCGACGCGCTCGCCGCCGCGCTCGCCCGCGTCCAGCTCCTCGTCGCCTGCGACTCGGGGCCGGTCCACCTCGCGACCGCGGTCGGTACGAAGGTACTGGCGCTCTTCGGCCCGACGTCCGTCGCGCGCTGGGGTCCGCCGCCGCCTGGGCGCGCGATCGCGCTCGGGCTGCGCTGCTCCCCGTGCTCCAACCACGGCGGCGACGTCTGTCCGGAGCGGCACCACCGCTGCATGGGCGACCTCACCCCCGAGACGGTGGTGGCCGCCGTTCGCGAGATGCTGCGGTGACGAGCCTCCTGGAGGAGACCTGGTGGGGCGCCCCCAGCGGTATCGCGGCGCGCGGGGTCGGGCTGGCACTGGCGCCCGCCGGGGCGCTCTTCGGGCTGGCCGTGGCGCTGCGTGGCGCGGCGTACGACCGTGGCATGGCGATCGTGACGCGGGCAGGCGTCCCGGTGATCTCCATCGGCAACCTGGCGGTCGGCGGCGCCGGGAAGACCCCCGCGACCGCCGCGATCGCGGCGCGGCTGAAGGCGCGGGGCCGCCGCGTGGCGATCCTCTCGCGCGGGTACGGTGCCACGCGCTCAGATCCGCGGGTGGTCTCCAACGGTGAGCGGGTGCTGCTCGGTGCCGCGGAGGGCGGGGACGAGCCGGTCCTGCTCGCGCGCAGGCTGTTCGGCGTGCCGGTCCTGTGTGGCCCCCGCAGGGCCGACGTGGCCAGGCGCGCCGTGACGGAGTTCGGGGCAGACGTGCTCCTGCTCGACGACGGCTTCCAGCACCGCAAGCTCGGGCGCGACCTCGACGTCGTCCTGCTGGACGCCAGCAACCCCTTCGGAAACGGCCGTCTGCTCCCGGCGGGGCCCAACCGCGAGCCGCCCTCGGCGCTCCGTCGCGCCGGGCTAGTCTGGCTCTCGCGCGTCGACCAGGTTGGCGCCGACGGCGCCGAGCCCCTCGAGCGGCTCAGGTCCCTCGCGCGCGAGGCGTCCGGCGCGGGGCTCGTGGAGTCCCGCCACGCCCCCGAGGAGCTGCTCGACGGGATGCTCTCCCGGCCGCTCGGGCTTGGAGCACTGCGCGGGCAGCGCGTGCTCCTTCTCTCCGGGCTGGCGCGCCCGGGCTCCTTCAGGCGGACGGTCGAGGGGCTCGGCGCGGAGATCGGCGGGGAGCAGCGTCACCCCGACCACCACCGGTTCAGCGAGCACGACCTGGAGGAGGCGCTGCGAGCCGCGGGCCGTCGAGGCTGCGCGCTGGTCATAACCACGGAGAAGGACGCGGTCCGGCTGCCGGAGTCCGCAGCCCGCGATCCCCGCGTCGCGGTCCTCCGCATTCATGCCGAGATCGTGCGCGGAGGAGAGCTGCTCGACGCGGCGCTGGACGCCGCGCTCTCTCCCGGGGGAGAACGGGGGCGGTGATGGGAACGCTCCTTCGACTGCTCGCCAGGATTCCGCGCAGCTGGCTCGACGCCTTCGGCACCTTCCTCGGCTGGGTAGTATGGGCGCTCCACGTCCGCCGCGGCGTCGTGATGTCCAACCTCCAGCTCGCCTTCCCGGAGAAGAGCGAGGCCGAGCGGCGTGAGATCGCGCGCCGGACCTTCCTGAACCTCGGGAGGATGATCACCGACTTCCTGCGGGTCCCCAGCCTCACGAAGGAGGAGCTGGAGCGGCTCTTCGTGTACGAGGGCTGGGACGTGTACGAGCGGGCGAAGGCGGAGGGGAAGGGGGTCGTCGCCTGCACCGGCCACTTCGGGAACTTCGACCTGCTCGCCGCGGCGCAGACGCTTCGCGGCATCCCGGTCACCATGATCACCCGGGAGATGGGGAAGTCGGGCGCGAACGACCTCTGGCGCGAGACGCGCCGCCGCTCGGGGGTCGAGGACCTGATCGTCCGCAGGGGCGAGACGCTCAAGGCGGCGACGCGCGCGCTCAAGGAGGGGCGCGTCCTCGGCTACGTCATCGACCAGAACCAGCAGAAGCGGCGCGCCATCTTCCCCACCTTCTTCGGCGTCCCCGCCGCGACTGCGGCCACGCCCGCGTGGCTCGCGCTGCGGACGGGCGCCGCGGTCATCTTCGCCGTGTCTGTCCCGCTCGAGGACGGGCGCCACAAGGTCGTGGTGGAGGGGCCGCTCGCGGTCCCCGACACCGGCGACCGGGAGCGCGACGTGCTCGCGTTCATGCAGGATCTGAACGACCGGCTGGAGCGTTGGGTGCGGCTCCATCCGGACCGCTGGTATTGGCTCCACAGGCGCTGGAAGACCCGCCCCGACGGCGAGACGCGCCCGCCCCGTGATGTTTGACGCCCTCGGGGGGGCGCGGTAGGAAACCGGCGTGCCCCCCTCCCGAGAGCCGGATCTCTCCCAGGTTGCCGCGCTCGTGCCCGCCTTCCCGGAGGCCGAGGTGGTCGTGGTCGGCGACTTCGTCGCCGACGAGTACGTCTTCGGCGAGACGGAGCGGATCAGCCGTGAGGCACCGGTCCTCATAGTCCGCTACGAGTCGTCCGAGCTGAAGGCGGGCGGCGCCGGGAACGCCGCGGCCAACCTCGCCGCGCTCGGCGTGAAGGTCCGCGCCGTCGGCGTGGTCGGCGACGACGCGCTGGGCACGGCGCTCCTCGACGAGCTCGAGGGTCAGGGGATCGACGTCGCGGGGATCGTCCGCGTGAAGGGGCGGCTGACCGAGGCCAAGACCCGGATCCTCGCCGGCGGGCGATCGACGCGCAGGCAGCAGATGATCCGGCTGGATCGGGCCCCCCGGGAGCCGCTGTCGCCCCGCGTAATCAAGCAGCTCATGGCCTCAGTGACGCGCGGGAGCCGCCGCGCCCGGGCGATCCTGGCGAGCGACTACGGCTCCGGCGTCCATCGGCCCAGAGCTGGTCGAGGTTCTCAGGCGGGTCAAGCGCGGCGGCGTCCCCGTATGCGTCGACTCGCGCTACGGGCTCCGCTCCTATACCCACCTCACGATGGTGAAGCCGAACGAGGTGGAGCTCGAGACCGCCACGGGCGTGAGCCTCTCCCAGCCCGGCGGGCTCGAGAAGGCGGCCAGGAAGCTCCTGCGGCAGGTCGACTGCGACGTGCTGCTCGTGACCCGCGGGCGGAACGGCATGTCGCTGTTCCGGCGGGGAGCAGCGCCGCTCCACGTCGCCGCGCACGGCAGCGCGGAGGCGGTGGACGTGACCGGCGCGGGCGACACCGTCGCCGCAGCCTTCACGGCTGGGCTCGCCGCCGGCGGGGACTTCGAGCTCGCCGCCCGGCTCGCCAACGTGGCTGGCGCGCTGCAGGTCCTGAAGCCTGGCACCGCCACCGTCTCGCACGAGGAGCTGGCGGCCGAGCTGGCCCGCCCCGCCCAATGAACGACCGCATCGTCTCGCTCGAGGATCTTCCCCGGCTTCGGGCCGCCGCCACCGCCGCGGGGAAGACGATCGCGATGGCCAACGGCATCTTCGACCTCTTCCACGTCGGCCACCTGCGATACCTGGAGGGGGCGAAGGCGGAGGCCGATCTCCTCGTGGTCGCGGTCAACAGCGACTTCTCCACGAGGCTCAACAAGGGGCCCTCGCGGCCCGTGATCCCGGAGGGGGAGCGGGCGGAGATCGTGGCCGGCCTCCGCTGCGTCGATCACGTGGTCCTCTTCGACACGAAGGACGTCATCTCGGTGATCCGGCTCCTCAAGCCCGACGTCCAGGTGAAGGGGACCGACTACACCCCCGAGACCATCCCGGAGGCGGCGGAGGTCCGCGCGTACGGCGGACGCGTCGCGGTCGCCGGCGATCCCAAGAACCACTCCACCACCGAGCTGCTCGGCAAGCTGGAACCGCTGCGGAAGTGAGCGATGCGCGTCCTGGAGCTCCTCGCCAGCAACCGGTGGACGGGGCCCGCGGAGCCCATGGCCTCGGTCGCGCGCGAGCTCGCGCGGCTCGGCCACGAGGTCCAGATCGGCGTCGAGACGGCCAGGGGTGGCACGATGCTCCCGAGGCTGCGGGAGCTCGGGCTCGACGTGCGTGAGGATCTGACCCTCGGCCCCAACGCGGGACCGGCCGCCTTCCTGGGCGACCTGCGCCGGCTCGCCATCGTCGCGCGTGGCTTCGACGTCGTCCACGCCAACTTCTCCCACGACCACCTGCTCGCGCTCCTGGCGCTCTGGCGGCGTGGGGCGCGCCGCGTGGTCCGCACGGTCCACTCCTCCCGCTCGCTCGAGCCGCGCGCGATGCAGGGGCTCGGTCATCGCGCCTCCGACGGGCTCGTGGCCGTCTGCGACGCGCACGCGCGCCTGCTCGAGGAGCGCTTCCGCGTGGCACCCGAGCGGATCCTGGCCACCCGCGGCGCCGTCGACGTGACGGCCTTCGCCCCAGGCGGGCCCGACCTCCGCGGCGAGCTGGGGATCGAGGCGGGAGCCCCGGTCGCTGGCGTCGTCACGCGCATCAAGGCCGGGCGCCGCCTGGAGGAGCTGATCGACGCCTTTCGCGGCGTGGTCGACCGCGAACCGGACGCGCGGCTCGTCGTCGTGGGGCGCGGGGAGGGGCTCGAGGGGCTGCGCGTGCGCGTGAGCCACAGGGGGCTCCGGGACGAGGTCCTCTTCGCGGGCTACCGGAGCGGCCCCGAGCTGGCGGCGGCCTACCGGACCTTCGACGTGAAGGTCCTGCTCGCCGAAGGGAACGACGGGACGTGCCGCGCGCTCCTCGAGGGTATGGCGGCGGGCCGGCCCGGCGTCGCATACCGGATTCGGGGCGCCGGCAGAGGCCATCGTGGACGGCGTCACGGGGCTCCTCGTGGAGCAGGGTGACGTCGGCGGGCTCTCGGACGCCCTCCTGGAGCTGCTCCGTGCCCCTGAGCGCGCGCGCGCCATGGGGGCGGCGGCCCGCGAGCGGATGAGCGCCCTGTTCACCGAGCGGGCCCGCGGGGAGGCGATCGCCGGCTTCATGGAGCGCGTTCTCGCCTTGCCGCCAGCCCGCTGGCGAGCGTAGATTTCCCGCCGGAGACCCAATGGCCCTCTCGCCCGATCTCAAGGAAATCCTCGCCTGCCCCAGGTGCAAGGGCGATCTCGAGTTTCACGAGGACCGTGGCGAGATCCACTGCCTCCGCTGCAGGCTGGCCTACCGAATCGACGACGGCATCCCGGTGATGCTCATCGAGGAGGCGAAGCCTCTCGGCGGGACCACGGGCCAACCTTGACCGTCCACTCTTCGGGGCGGGCGACAGCTTCGCCGAGCCCTCGACCACGACGCGATCTCCGGGAGACGCGATGATCCGCAGCATGACGGGCTTCGGCGCTGGGAAGGGCTCCTCGGGCGAGGAGGAGATCTCCGTCGAGGTCCGCTCGGTGAATCACAAGTACTGCGAGGTCAAGGCGCGGCTGCCTCGCGAGCTCGGCGCGCTCGAGGTCGAGGTGGCCCGGGTCGTGAAGGAGCGGCTGGCCCGCGGCGGCGTCGAGGTCACGGCGCGCCGCTCCGGGAACCACGGCTCGGTCGCACCCAGGGTCGACGCCCACCTCGCCGAGGCTTACGCGAGGGCGTTCGCCGAG
>CAWJSR010000029.1:0-220000 GCA_963845515.1 uncultured delta proteobacterium | reverse complement strand
GCGAGCTTAAGGCGATAGCCGGAGGCGTAGCGAAAGCGAGTCCGAAATGGGCGCCCAGTCGCAATCATTATAACCCGAAGCCAGGTGATCTACTCATGGCCAGGTTGAAGCGCGGGTAAAACCGCGTGGAGGACCGAACTCATGGAGGTTGAAAACTTCTGGGATGAGCTGTGAGTAGGGGTGAAAGGCCAATCAAACTTGGTGATAGCTGGTTCTCCCCGAAAGATATCTAGGTATCGGCTCGGGAAATTCAGTTCAGGAGGTAGAGCACTGGAACGGCTAGGGGTCCTACCAGATTACCAAACCGTACCAAACTCCGAATGCCTGAAACTGTTATCCCGGGACGCAGTGGGCGGGTGATAACATTCGTTCGCAAGAGGGGAATAACCCAGATCGTCGGCTAAGGTCCCAAAGTTCATGCTAAGTGATCACAAAAAGGATGTGGCAGCGCTTTGACAATCAGGAAGTTGGCTTAGAAGCAGCCATCTTTTAAAGAAAGCGTAATAGCTCACTGATCAAGCGAGGCTGCGCCGAAAATGTATCGGGTCTCAAGCATGACACCGAAGCCACGGGATCCGCAAGGATCGGTAGGGGAGCGTAGAACCGGCGGTGAAGCCAGATCGCAAGAACTGGTGGAGCTTGTTCTAGAGCTGATGCCGATATGAGTAGCGTCAAAACGAGTGAGAAACTCGTTCGCCGTAAGCCCAAGGTTTCCTGGGGAAGGTTAATCCGCCCAGGGTTAGTCGGGCCCTAAGCCGAGGCCGAAAGGCGTAGGTGATGGACGACAGGTTAATATTCCTGTACCACCCCATTAGCGTTGAAGCGAGGGGGGACGGAGAAGGGTAGCGCGGCCGGGTGACGGATGTCCCGGTTCAAGCCCGTAGGTGGGCCTCATACGATTAAAAGGTGAGGCCGCTACACCGAGAGGTTATGACGTGGCCGCAAGGCCTGAAGCGCGTAATCCCATGCTTCCAAGAAAATCCCCGCGTGGAGCTAACGAGGTGCCCGTACCGCAAACCGACTCAGGTGGGCGAGGAGAAAATCCTAAGGCGCTTGAGAGAACTCTGGTTAAGGAACTCTGCAATTTACCTCCGTAACTTCGGAAGAAGGAGGGCCCGAAATGGTGAAGGGACTTGCTCCCGGAGCTGCTTCGGGTCGCAGATAAATGGCGGTAGCGACTGTTTAACAAAAACACAGGACTCTGCAAACACGTCAAGTGGACGTATAGGGTCTGACGCCTGCCCGGTGCCGGAAGGTTAAGGTGATTCGTCAGAGCGCAAGCTCAAAGCGATGAACCGAAGCCCCGGTAAACGGCGGCCGTAACTATAACGGTCCTAAGGTAGCGAAATTCCTTGTCGGGTAAGTTCCGACCTGCACGAAAGGCGTAACGACTTCCGCGCTGTCTCGACCAGGGACTCAGCGAAATTGAAATAGCTGTGCCGATGCAGTTTACCCGCGGCAAGACGGAAAGACCCCATGAACCTTTACTACAACTTGCCACTGACACTAGGAATTGCTTGTGTAGGATAGGTGGGAGACTTTGAAGCCTGGGCGCTAGCTCGGGTGGAGTCAACGGTGAAATACCACCCTGGCGATTTCTGGTGTCTAACCTAGGCCCCTTAACGGGGCCGGGGACAATGGCTGGTGGGTAGTTTGACTGGGGCGGTCGCCTCCCAAAGAGTAACGGAGGCGCGCTAAGGTTCCCTCAGCCTGATTGGAAACCAGGCGGCGAGTGCAATGGCATAAGGGAGCTTGACTGCGAGATCGACGGATCGAGCAGGTGCGAAAGCAGGCCATAGTGATCCGGTGGTTCTGTATGGAAGGGCCATCGCTCAACGGATAAAAGGTACTCTGGGGATAACAGGCTTATCGCGTCCAAGAGTTCACATCGACGACGCGGTTTGGCACCTCGATGTCGGCTCATCGCATCCTGGGGCTGGAGCAGGTCCCAAGGGTTTGGCTGTTCGCCAATTAAAGCGGTACGCGAGCTGGGTTCAAAACGTCGTGAGACAGTTTGGTCCCTATCTGCCGTGGGCGTAGGAGAAGTGTGAGGATCTGTCCTTAGTACGAGAGGACCGGGATGGACACACCGCTGGTGTACCAGTTGTCCCGCCAGGGGCATCGCTGGGTAGCCATGTGTGGAACGGATAACCGCTGAAAGCATCTAAGCGGGAAGCCAACCTCGAGACTACTTCTCCCGGGCGCAAGCCCCTGAAGCCCCCTCGAAGACTACGAGGTTGATAGGCCGGAGGTGTAAGCGCTGTGAGGCGCTCAGCTGACCGGTACTAATCGGGCGTGCGGCTTGGTCTCCCTCTTCTCAGGTCGTAGGTGACCTGTGCGAGGTCGAGATCGAGATCCAGTTTGAAGTTCAAAGCCGCGTGACTTCGTTGTTCGCTGCTCAAATTACCCTTCGTATGGTTGTCAGAAGGCTTCGCCTTCTGCTCTTTATAAATTTTGCGGTGGCTATATCGGTAGGGTCACACCCGTTCCCATCCCGAACACGGAAGTTAAGCCTACCAGAGCCGATGGTACTGCATGGGTGACTGTGTGGGAGAGTAGGTCGCTGCCGCATTTTTTCGAGGCCCGTCAACGGAAACGTTGACGGGCCTCACCTTTTTGTGGCCACAGGGCCCCGCGAAGGGTGCGTGGCTGTCGTCGTGGTTCCCTGATTCCCGTCGCCGCGCGCTGAGCCGAGGTATGCTCGACGATTCGTGCGGGGCGTGAACCGCGTCCGGGAGTTGGACAGATGAGCTCAGTCGTCGTCGGGGTGATCGGTGGGACCGGGCTGGGCGATGCCCTGGGGGCGCTGGGGCAGGGCGAGGTCCGGGAGATCGAGACCCCGTTCGGCAAGCCATCGGGCCCAATCACGCTCACCGAGGTGGGGGGCGTGCGGGTAGCGCTCCTCTCCCGTCACGGCGAAGGTCACCTGCTGAACCCGTCGCAGGTCCCGTATCGAGCCAACATCTTCGCGCTGAAGACCCTCGGGGTGACGCACATCGTGGCGTCCGGCGCGGTCGGGAGCCTCCGTGAGGAGGTGGCCCCACGGCAGCTGGTCATCCCGGACCAGGTGATCGACAAGACCTTCAGGCGCCCCAGCACGTTCTTCGACGAGCTGGCCGTGCACGTCGAGTTTGCCGCGCCCTTCTGCAACAACGTCAGGAGCGTCCTCGTGAAGGCTGCGGTCGGGCTGCCGACGCGGGCGCACCAGGGCGGGACCTACGTCTGCATGGAGGGTCCGCAGTTCTCGACCCGCGCGGAGAGCGAGCTTCACCGCGGCTGGGGCGCTTCGCTCATCGGGATGACGGTGATGCCGGAGGCGCGGCTCGCCCGTGAGGCGGAGATCTGCTACGGGCTCGTCGCCCTCCCCACCGACTACGACTGCTGGAAGCCGCATCCGGCGAGCGTCGACCAGGCGAAGCTGATCGAGGAGATCCTGGGGAACGTGAAGGCCGCCACGGCCAATGCCCTGGAGCTCATCAAGCGGGCGATCCCGCAGGTCGCTGCGCTGGCCGAGAAGCCGTGCGTGTGCCAGTCGGCGCTCGCCCTCGCAATCTGGTCAGACAAGGCCAGGATCCCGGCGGCGACACAGAAGAAGCTCGCGCCGATCCTGGGCAAGTACCTCTAGCCAGCCCGGCGCGAAGCTCGGTGCGCGGGGCCGTGAGCCGCGCGCAGCGAATCGATCCCCCCATCGTGGTCGGCCCCCACCTTTCCGTGCGCCTGCATCCGCGGACGTGCGGGCGGTCGCGCGCACCCCCACCCGGGAGCCCGTCCGGAGCTTTACACCCGAGGAGGCAAGGCATCTGCTCGTGATCAGGGGTGCCACATGCAGGAGCCCTCACCCAGCGGCGACCGCGCTCCGCTCGAGCGGCTGTGCGGTGACGAGGCAGAGCTCGAGCTGAGGCTCGACGAGGCTCGGCGCGCGGCCGCGGCAGCCATCGCGGCGGCCCGAGGTGAGGCCGCGCTGATCGTGGCCGGAGCGCGCGCTGCGCTGGAGGCAGACCTGGCGCGTCTGCGGGCGGAGGCCGCGGAGGCCGGCGCGCGCGAAGCGACCCGGGCGCGCGCAGCGGGCGTCGAGCAGGTCGCGGCCCTGGCGCGGCGCGCCGAGGCGAACCGCCCCCGGGCGCTGGCGAGGGTCCTGGAGATCGTGCTGGGGAGGGGGACGGCGTGATCCTGCGCATGGCCAAGGTCCAGTTGATCGGGCCGCGCGACCTCCTGCCGCGGGCGCTCGCCTTCCTGCAAGAGCGCGGCGTCATCCAACTGCGTGCGACGGGCGATGAGCGTGGCGCCGACGGGGTGGCGCTGGTGCGCCCGCTGGTGCCCATGCCCGACGCCGACGCGCTCGCCCGTTCGCTGGTGGAGGCCGCGGAGCGGGCGGCGGCGCTCGCAGCGCGCCTTCCGTTCGCGCACCCCACGGACCGATCGGAGGCGCTGCCTGAGCCGGGCGGTCCGGCGCTGCTCGCCCGGCTCGGAGCCCTGGAGCAGGAGGTGGGCGCCCTCGTCGACCGGCGCTCCGCGCTCGTCGAAGAGCAGGAGGCTGTGGCGCGGTTCGAGCGCCTGATGGTCGCGCTCTCTCCGATCCGGCACCGGGTCGACCCGGGGCTGGGGCCGGAGATCCACGGTCTGTTTCTCAAGGAGGACCCGGAGGCGCTCGCGCTGCTCGCGCAGGAGACCGGTCGAATCACGGGGGGCAACTACGACCTGGACGCGCGCCCGCTCGGGGACGGCAACGTCGGCGTCCTCCTGACGGTCCCCAGGTCGGCGTCCCGCGAGCTGGCGACGCTCCTCTTCGCCCACGGCGTCGAGGAGGTGCGGCTGCCGCCGGGGTTCGCGGGGAAGCCGCTCATCGAGGTGCTCCTCCTGCTCGCGGCGCGCCGGCAGCAGGTCCCCAGGGAGCTCGCGGAGATCGACGTGGCGCTCTCCCGGCTCGCCTCGATGTTCGGGCCGGCCCTGGCGGCCGCCCAGCGGAGCGCGCGCGCGGCGCTGGCTCGCCTCCAGGCGACGGAGCAGTGCGGCGCGACCCGCTTCTCGTTCGTCGTGGCCGGCTGGACTCCGGCGAGCCACGTCGCGACGCTGCGGGCGGCGGTCGACGCCGAGATGGGGGGCGCGGTCGCGCTCCTCTCCCACGCGCCGGTGCCCGGCGAGTGGAGCCACGTCCCAGTGGTCCTGAGCAACCCTGCGTGGCTTCGCCCGTTCCAGCTCCTGCTCGCGCTCGTGCCGCTGCCGCGCTACGGCTCGGTCGATCCGACGCCGTGGCTCGCGGTCTCCTTCCCGCTCTTCTTCGGCTTCGTCCTCGGCGACGTAGCCTTCGGCCTGCTCGCCGCGGCGGGCGCCCTGATCGCGATGAGGCTGGGCTGGGGTGGCCGGATGGGGAAGGACGTCGCCGCCGTGGCGCTGGTGTGCGCCCTCGCCGCGCTCCTGTTCGGCCTGCTCTACGGCGAGGCGCTCGGCGACCTGGGCGCCTCGATTGGGCTCCGCCCGCTCCTGTTCCATCGGCGGCGCGAGGTGCTCGAGTTCCTGGGGCTCGCGGTGGCGGTCGGGGGCGCGCACGTGCTCGTAGGCGCCGCGCTCGGCGTCTACACCTCGGCCCGGTCCGGGCACGGGCGGGCGGTGGTGGCGAGGATCGCGAAGCTCGGGTTGCTCGTCGCCGGCGGGCTCGCGGCGGTGGCCGTCGCCGGGGCGCTCGCTCGCCCGTGGCTCCTGGGGGCGGTCGCTGCGCTGGGGCTCTTCGTCCTCGTGGCGGTGATCGCGGAGGGGCCGCTGGCGGCGCTCGACCTCGTCCTCGGACTCGGGAACGTCCTCTCCTACTCCCGCCTCATGGCGCTCGGACTCGCGTCGGCCATGCTGGCCGACGTCGCCAACGCGATCTGGCGCACCCTCTCGCCGCCCGCGGCCGGCTTCGCCGTCGGCCTGCTCCTCCACGTCATCAACTTCAGCTTCGGGCTGGTGAGCCCTCTCGTGGCGGCGCTGCGCCTCCACTACGTCGAGTTCTTCGAGCGGTTCTACGAGGAGGGCGGGGAGCCGTTCCACCCCTTCGCGCTGGCCGGCTGACGCCGGGAGGAGAGCACCATGGAGAAGGTCTACATCGCACTGGCGGCTGCCCTGACCATAGGCGTGTCTGCGCTCGCGACGGCGTGGGTCCAGTCGCGCATCGGCTCGGCAGGGGCGGGAGCCCTCGCCGAGAAGCCCGAGCTGCGCGGCTCGATCATCGTCATGCTCGCGATCCCGGAGACGCTCGTCATCCTCGGCTTCGTCGTCGCCGTCCTGATCCTCACTGGGAGGTGAGCCGTGGGGCTGGACGAACTCCTGCGCGTCCTTCGGGAGGAGGCGGCGCACGAGGAGCGCACCCTCCGGGACGAGGCGGCGCGCGAGGCGGAGCGCATCGTGGCCGAGGCGCGCAGCGAGACCTCGAGGCTTCGCGCCGCGGCGCTGGCGAGGGAGGAGAGGGCGCAGGCCTCCCGGGCCACGTCGATCCGGGACGCCGCGGGGCTGGAGCGGGAGCGCGCGCTCCTCGTCGAGGGGCGGCGGCAGCTCGACGCGCTGCGCGCGGAGGCGCTCGCCAGGTTGCCTGAGGCGGTGACCCCTGCCGACGTGGAGCGCTTCGTCGCCGAGCTGCTCCTGGAGGCCGGGCCGGTCTCCGGGGTCCTGGTGGTCGATCCGGGGGCGGCGCAGGCCGCCCGCCGCGCGATCGACGCCCTCGGTCGCGATCCCAGGCCGGAGATCCGCGAGGCCGGTGCAGCCAGGGGTGGCGTGGAGCTCGTCACGGGGGCGCTGGTGCTCGACGACACCGTGGCCTCCCGCCTCGAGCGCGCGTGGCCACGGGTCGAGCCCGAGATCGCGCGGCTCCTGTTCTCGGCGGGGGACTGATGGCCAGGCTCGATAACGTCAACGCGAGGGTGGGCGCGCGGCGCTCGCGACTGATCGGGGCGGCGGGGCTCCGTGAGCTGCTCGTCCGCCCGACGCTCGCCGCGCGGATCGAGCTGCTCGTGAGCCGCGGCAGGCTCCCTGCGGTGCCTGGGCTCGAGCCACCGAAGGGCGCGGAGGGGGCTGCCCGCGCCGAGGGCGTCCGCCCGGACGACGCGCCGCTGCTGGCGGCGGTCGAGGCGTCGCTCCGGGCGGGCGTCCGCGCAGACGAGGCGCGCCTGCTCGCAGAGGTGGAGGGGCACAGGCAGCGGAGGCTGCTCTCGGCGGCGCTCGGCCTCCAGGAGGGCCGGGCGCTCAAGATCCTGCTGCGTGGCACGACGCACGGCGTGGCGCCGGACCGGCTCGTGGCGCTGGTACCGCCCACGGAGCGGCTGCCGGAGGCCAGGGTCCGTCGGCTGGCCGAGGCAGCGTCGCCGGGGGCGCTCGCAGCCCGCCTCGCGGAGGAGGGGAGCCCGTTCGCGGAGCCAATCCGCGCAGGGCTGCGGGAGCGCGACCGCGTCGGGCTGCTCGCCGCCGAGGTGGGGGTCGACCGCGTCGCCTTCTCCAGGGTCGGCGAGGCGGCGCGCGGGGGCGGTGAGGACGCCGCGGCGCTGCTCGACTGGCTCGCCGGGCAGGCGGACGCACGGAACGCGACGACGCTCCTCGCGCTCGGGACGGCGATCCCTTCCCATCACCTCTTCCTCCCCTGGGGCAGGCGGATCGGCGCAGCCGCGTTCGCGCGGCTGGCCAGGGGCGGCGCGGAGGCGCGGCGAGCCGCTGTCGCAGCGCTCGTCCCCTGCTCCCCGGAGCGGGTGATGGATCCGTCGGTGGCCGAGCTCCTCCTCGACCGGGCCGAGGTGCGCCGGCTTGCGCTCGCCGCGCGGCGGCTGCCGCTCTCGCTGGCGGTGCCGCTCGCCTGGATCGAGGCCAGGCGGGACGAGGTCCGGCGTATGGCGGTCATGCTCCGGGGTGCGTCGCTGGAGCTGCCCGGCGAAGCGATCCTCGGGATGGTGGAGGCTTGAGTGGCCATGGCGCGCGCGAGCACCACCGTGACGGGGGCCCCGGGCGCGCTGCGGCTGGCGGTCCTCGTCCGCCCCGACGACGCGCGCGGCTTCCAGCTGGCCGGCGCCCAGGTGACGGTCGCCGCGCCCGGCGAGGAGGTCTCGACTCTCCGCGGGCTGCTCGCCGACCCGGCGCTGGGAGTCCTCGCCGTGGAGGAGGAGCTCCTCTCGCACGTCGCGCCGCGGCTGCTGCGGCGGGCCCGTGAGCGCGGCGTCCCCGTGATCCTCCCGTTTGCGCTGCCGCGCACCTTCGGGGAGGAGGGACGGGGGCGCGACTACGTCGCTGCCCTGATCCGGCGCGCCATCGGCTACGCGATCCGGCTCGCCGGCCCTGGCGGCGGAGGTGGGCCGTGACGGATGGGTGCACGCTCGGTGAGCTGGTCCGGATCGCGGGGCCGACCGTCATGGTCCGTGGCCTCGAGTGCGCCGCGCTCAACGAGGTGGTGTGGGTCGGCACCGAGCGGCTGCTCGGGGAGATCATCCGGATCGAGGAGGGGCTCTCGACCGTGCAGGTCTACGAGGAGACCGCGGGGCTCGCCCTCGGTGACCCAGCGGAGTCCTCCGGCGAGCCGCTCGCGGTGGAGCTGGGGCCGGGGCTGCTCGGCCAGATCTTCGACGGCGTCCAGCGCCCCCTCGCGGCCCTCGCCGCCGCGGAGGGGGACTTCCTCGGGCGCGGGAAGACCAGACCCGCCGTCGATCGCGCCCTGCGCTGGACCTTCGAGCCGCTCCTGAAGGTGGGTGACGAGGTCGGGCCTGGGCAGCGCCTGGGGCTCGCCCACGGCCAGGCGCGCGCCGCGCCGGAGCCAGTCCTCGCGCCACCCGGCGTCGCCGGGTTCGTGGCCGGCTTCGCCGGCGGGCCCGTGGGGCCAGACGACGCGGTGGCGACGCTCGACGGCGGTGGAGCGATCCGGCTGCTCCACAGGTGGCCCGTCCGCAAGCCCCGTCCGTTCCGGCGCCGGCTGCCAGCCGACGTCCCCTTCCTCACGGGCCAGCGCGTGCTCGACTGCTTCTTCCCCGTCGCCTCCGGCGGCACCGCGATCGTCCCAGGAGGCTTCGGGACGGGGAAGACCGTGCTCGAGCAGTCGCTCGCCAGGCACGCGTCGGCCGACGTCGTCGTCTACGTGGGCTGCGGCGAGCGCGGCAACGAGATGGCCGAGGTGATCGACGAGTTCCCCCGGCTCGAGGATCCGCGCACCGGCCGGCCGCTGATGGAGCGGACCGTCATGGTGGTGAACACGTCCAACATGCCGGTGGCGGCGCGGGAGGCCTCCATCGTCACTGGCTGCACCATCGCGGAATACTTCAGGGATCTCGGGCTCCAGGTCGCCCTGATGATCGACTCCACCTCGCGCTGGGCGGAGGCCCTGCGCGAGATCTCGGCGCGCCTGGAGGAGATGCCGGGCGAGGAGGGGTACCCGACCTACCTCGCCTCGCGCCTGGCCCGCTTCTACGAGCGCGCCGGGCGGGTCGAGACGCTCGGGGGTGAGGAGGGGGCGGTGACGATGGTCGGCGCGGTGTCGCCGCCGGGCGGCGATCTGTCCGAGCCGGTGACGCAGTGCTCGCTCCGCGCGACCGGCGCGCTCTGGGCCCTCTCGGCCGATCTCGCCCACCGTCGCCACTACCCGGCGATCGACTGGAGCGTCTCCTTCTCGCTGGAGGCGGACCGGCTCGCTGGCTGGTTCGAGCGGGAGGTCGGCGCCGAGTTCGTCGCCATCCGCGGCGTCGCGATGGCGCTCCTCCAGCGCGAGCGCGAGCTGGTGGAGGTGGCTGAGCTGGTCGGGACCGAGTCGCTGCAGGACGCCGAGCGGCTGGTGATGGAGACTGCGCGGCTGCTGCGGGAGGGGTTCCTTCGCCAGAGCTCCTACGATCCCGTCGACGCCACCTGCTCCCCGGCCAAGGCGCGCGAGATGCTCGCCGCCTTCCTGGACTTCCACGCCCGCGCGAAGGCCGCCGTGGGGCGCGGGGTCCCGCTCAGGTCGGTGCTCGACGCGGGGTTCGGGGCGCGCCTCCTCGCGCTGGGCCGGGTCCCGGCGGACGCCGTGATGGAGGCGTGCGCGGCGCTCCGTGCAGACGCCGCCGCGACGCTCGCCAGGCTGGAGGCCGAGTGAGCGGCATGGACCTCGTGACCAGGCGGATTCGCGGCGCCCGGGCCATCGCCGGGCCGCTGCTCTTCCTCGACGGCGTCGCGCATGCGCGGCTGGGGGAGGTGGTCGTCATCCGCTCGGGCGCCGAGGTGCGGCGAGGCCAGGTGATCGAGCTCTCCGGGGCGCGGGTGGTGGTGCAGGTGCTCGAGGAGACCCGCGGCCTGGCCCCGGCCAGGACGGAGGTGGAGCTGACGGGCGAGGTGGCCTCCCTGGGCGTGTCGCGCCAGATGCTCGGCCGCGTGCTGGACGGGCTCGGCCGCCCCGCCGACGGCCTCCCTGCGCCGATCGCGGAGGTCCGGCTCTCGATCCACGGCGCCGCGATCAACGCGGTCCGCCGCGCCAAGCCGGAGGACTTCATCGAGACCGGGATCTCGGCCATCGACGGGCTCAACACGCTCGTCCGCGGGCAGAAGCTCCCGATCTTCTCCTGCGCCGGCCTGCCGGCCTCGCGGCTCGCCGCCCAGATCGTCTGCCAGTCTCGCGTCCGGACCGGCGAACCCTTCGCCGTCGTCTTCGCCGCGATGGGCTCCCCCTTTCGCGAGTACGACGCGTTCCTCTCGACCTTCCGGTCCGCTGGGGTGCTGGACCGGACGGCCGTCTTCCTGAACCGCGCTGACGATCCGCCCATCGAGCGGCTGATGACGCCCCGCTGCGCGCTCACCCTGGCCGAGCACCTCGCCTTCACTCACGGGATGCACGTGCTGGTGGTGCTCACCGACGTGACCAACTACTGCGAGGCGCTGCGCGAGGTGGCGCTGGCACGCGACGAGGTGCCGGGGCGGCGTGGCTACCCGGGCTACATGTACACGGACCTCGCGACCCTCTACGAGCGGGCGGGGCGCATCGTGGGGCGCGCCGGCTCGGTCACGCAGATCCCCATCCTGACGATGCCGGACGACGACCTCACCCACCCGATCCCGGACCTCTCCGGCTACATCACCGAGGGGCAGCTCGTCCTCTCGCGCGAGCTGGACCGGAGGTGCATCTACCCGCCGATCGACGTCCTGCCATCGCTCTCGCGGCTGATGGGGCTCGGCGTGGGGGCCGGGAAGACGCGCGCGGACCACCGGCCCGTGGCCGACCAGCTCTACGCCTTCTACGCTCGAGGTCGCGACGTCAGGCGCATGGCCGCCATCGTCGGCGCCGCGAACCTGGGTGAGGAGGAGCGGCGCTTCCTCGACTTCGCCGACCGCTTCGAGGCCGAGCTGGTGGGGCAGGGCAACGCCTTCCGCTCGATCGAGGAGACGCTGGAGGTCGGTTGGAGGCTCTTCGCGCCGTTCCCGTTCCAGGCGCTCACCCGCATCCCGCCGGCGCTGCTGGAGGCCCGGCCCGTAAAGGAGGTGACGCATGGCCCGCTCGCCCACGACGCGCATGGGGCTGCTGGAGGTCCGGGCCCGCCATGAGGTCGCCGCGAAGGGCGCGCGGCTGCTGCGCGCCAAGCGGGAGGTGCTCGCAGGGGAGCTCTTCCGGATGGTGCGCGACGTCCTCGAGGGACGCGCGCGGCTCGACGCGGTGCTTCGGGAGGCGGTCAAGGAGCTCGGGCTGGCCCGGGCGCTCGACGGTGACGACGCGCTGGAGTCGCTCGCGACCGCCGCGGGACGCGAGATCCCGCTCCACGTCGAGGTGCGACGCGTGTGGGGCGTCCCGACGCCCACGGTCTCCGCGCCGCTGCTGCAGCGCCCGGCTGACGGGCGTGGGACCTCGCCGACCGGCTGGGGCGCCACCGCGGTCGAGGCGGCCCGGCTGCACGAGGAGGGGCTGGAGGTCCTGCTCCGGATCGCGTCCCGCGAGCTGCACCTCGTACGGCTCGGGGAGGAGATCCAGGCCACCTCCCGCCGCATCAACGCGCTGGAGCAGCTCCTCCTGCCCGTGCTCGCCGGGGAGGCGGCCCGGATCGAGGGGGCGCTCGAGGAGCGCGACCGCGAAGACGCGGTCCGGCTGAAGCGGTTCAGATCGAAGCACCCCAGGCGGTGATGGTGATGAGCACGACGAAGCGTCCATGGGGCGTCCCGATCGAGTCGCTCTTCGCTGAGCTGGGCTCCCGTCCGGAGGGGCTGTCGACGGCCGAGGCGGCCGCCAGGCGCCGCGCGGTGGGCCCGAACCTGCTCCCCGAGGCGAAGGTCGCAGGGATCGCCAGGCAGCTCGCCGCGCAGTTCGTTCACTTCATGGCGATCCTGCTCTGGGCAGCGGGCGGGCTGGCGTTCGCCGCTGGCATGCCGCAGCTCGGCTGGGCGATCTGGGGCGTGGTCGTCATCAACGGGCTCTTCTCCTTCTCGCAGGAGGTCCGCGCGGAGCGGGCGCTCGTGTCGCTCCGGCGTCGGCTGCCGCACGACGTCCGGGTCTGGCGTGCTGGCCGGCTCACCGTCGTCCCCGCGGCGAGCCTCGTCCCGGGCGACGTGGTGGAGCTTGCGACCGGGGACCGGGTCCCGGCGGACGTCCGGCTCCTCTCTGCGGATCGCCTGGAGCTCGACCAGTCCCTCGTCACAGGCGAGTCGCTTCCGGTCGAGCGCGGTCCCGCCGCGGCGGAGCCGCTCTGCTCCCTGGCGCACGAGGCTGCCTCCGTGGCGCTCGCAGGCGCGAACGTGGTCGGCGGACGCGGCCGCGCGGTCGTCTTCGCCACGGGCGCTGGGACGGCGCTGGGCGAGGTGGCTCGCCTCGTCGCCGGCGTGGTCCGGGAGCCCTCGACGCTCTCGGTGGAGGTCGCCAGGCTGGTTCGAGTAGTCACGGCGTTGGCGGTCGGGATGGGGCTGGCCGTCTTCGTCCTCGCGAGGAAGCTGCTCGGCCTCCCCTTCGCCGAGTCCTTCCTCTTCGGGATCGGCATCATCGTGGCCAACGTGCCGGAGGGGCTCCTCCCGACGGTGACGCTCGCGCTCGCGCTCGGCGTCCAGCGCATGGCCCGGAGGCGGGTGCTGGTCAGGAGGCTCCCGGCGATAGAGACGCTCTCGGCGGTCTCCGTCGTCTGCACCGACAAGACGGGGACGCTCACCGAGAACCGCATGACCGTCCGGGCGGCGTGGGTGCCATGGCGCGAGGCGCCGCTGGGGGCGCAGGGCGAGGCCTCACCGAGCGTCCAGCGGCTCCTGGTCGCCGGCGCCCTCTGCACCGAGGCCGCGCTGCAGGCGGGCGCGGGCGAGGAGCGAGCGGTAGCGCGCGACCCGATGGAGGCGGCGCTCCTGGCCGCGGTCGGCCGGGCAGGACTGGATCCCGCGGAGTCGGTCCGCCGCTCGCCGCGTCTGCACGAGCTCCCCTTCGACGCGGTGCGCAGGTTCATGACGGTGGTGGTTCGCTGGGGTGAGCCCATCGCGCTCGTCGGGGCCGCCGGTGACGACTCGCGGGTAGCGCTGGTGAAGGGTGCTCCGAGCGAGGTGCTCGCGAGGTGCGCTCTCCTCCTCTCCGAGGGAGGGATCGCTCCGCTCGTCGCGCCCGATCGCGAGAGGGTCCTGGCGCAGGCCGATCTGCTCGCGGCTGGGGGCGAGCGGGTGGTCGCGGTCGCATTCCGCGCTGCGCCCCCCGGGACGGATGACGCGGCGTTGGAGCGCGAGCTGACCCTGCTCGGCCTCGTCGCGATCCGCGACCCGCCGCGGGCCGGGGTCGCAGCGGCGATCCGCGCCTGCCGCGAGGCCGGCGTTCGCGTGACGATGGTGACGGGGGATGGGCCGGTGACCGCGCTCGCCATCGCGCGCGAGACGGGGCTCGTGGGAGAGGAAGGGCGCGCCTTCACGGGCGGCGAGCTCGAGGCCCTCTCGGAGGAGGGGCTCCGCCAGCTGCTCCGGAGCGAGCGGGCGCAGGTCTTCGCCCGCGTGGTCCCGTCGCAGAAGCTGAGGCTGGTGCGTGCATACCAGTCGCTTGGCGAGGTCGTGGCCGTGACGGGCGACGGAGTGAACGACGCTCCCGCACTCCGGGCGGCCAACGTCGGGATCGCGATGGGGGCGTCGGGCACCGACGTCGCGCGCGAGGCCTCCGACGTCGTGCTGCTGGACGACGACTTCGGCTCCATCGTCTCGGCGATCGAGGAGGGGCGCGCGCTCTTCCGGAACGTCAGGAAGTTCCTCACCTACATCCTGACCTCCAACGTGCCCGAGCTGATCCCCTTCCTGGCGATGGCGGTGCTCCGGATCCCGCCCGCGCTGACGATCCTGCAGATCCTGGCCGTGGATCTCGGCACCGACATGGTCCCCGCGCTGGCACTAGGCGGCGAGCCGCCCGAGGCGGGGCTCATGAGGCGGGCCCCGCGCCCTCGCGACTCGACGCTCCTGGATCGCCGCCTCCTCCAACGGGCCTACCTCAGGCTGGGGCTGGCCCAGGCGGCCGCGTGCATGGCCGCCTACCTCGCGGTCTGGTGGTGGCACGGGACCGGGCTCGCCGAGCTTCGCGCCGTGGCCCCGCTGGTCCTCGCGCACGCCGCGGCGCCAGCCGTCGCCGCGATCCAGCGCGAAGCGACCACCGCGGCGCTCGCCGCCATCGTCGTCTGCCAGATGGGAAACCTCTTCGCGTGCCGATCCGAGCGGCTCTCGGCCTTCTCGATGCCGCCGCGGAATCGGCTGCTCTTCCATGGGCTGGCGGTGGAGGTGGTGCTCCTCGCCGCCGTGGTGTTCATCCCGCCGCTACAGCGGCTCTTCGACACCGCGCCGCTGGCCCCGCTCGCGTGGCCGCTCCTCCTCCTGGGGCCGCTCTGCCTCCTCGCAGTGGACGAGCTGGTGAAGGTCGGAACGCGCCGGCGCTCGCGCGCCGCGTCACGCGCGCGGAGTGAGGCGCTGGACGCGGCCCGCTACCGTTGAATGGATTCCTCGCATCGAGCCAGGTGACCGGGCGGGGGGAAAGGGATGGTTGCGCCCCCTTCGAGCGCACGACCTCGGGTGGCGAAGGCGTGCGCCCGGCGGTAGTCCAGCCCTGTCCGCGCCACACGATTCCGCGGGCGCCCGGATCTGCCGGGGCCTCGGCGCAGGACGGAGGAACCCATGGCGACCGCGATCACCGAGAAGGAGCTTTTGGAGCTGGAGCGGCAGTACTGGCAGGCCATGAAGGATGGCGACGCGGAGGCGGCGATTCGCCTGACCGACGACACCTGCATAGTCTCCGGCCCGCAGGGCGTCGGGAGCATCGACAAGGAGGCGATTGCAGCGATGTTCAAGGCCGCCACCTGGAAGCTGCAGAAGTTCGCATTCAAGGACGGGGCCAAGATGAGGAAGCTGGGGGACGACGTCGCAGTCCTCGCTTACGAGGTCCACGAGGAGCTGACGGTCGAGGGGCAGCCGATCTCCATCGAAGCAGCAGAGACCTCGACCTGGGTCCGGCGGGACGGGCGATGGGCCTGCGCGCAACACTCCGAGTCGATCGAGGGCGATCCGTACGGCCGCGACCGGGGCCGGATGCCCGAGGAGATCGTCGGCGCGTACGAGTGACCGAGTCATGCTCCGCGCCCGAGCCCGGCGACGGGCACCTTCGCGCTCAGCTCCTGGGCACGACCGCGAGCAGCACGCCGGCGGCGACGAGCGCGACGGCGCCTGAGCCGGCGAAGGCAGCGGCGCTGCCGAAGCGGTCCCAGGCGAAGCCGAAGGCGGTGCTTGCAGCGAGCGCCGCGAGGCCGATCGCCATGTTGTAGGCGCCGAAGGCCTTCCCCCTGCCGTCGCCGCGGGCGAGGTCGGCGATCAGCGCCTTCTCCGGCCCCTCGACGAGCCCGTGGGTGATCCCGTAGAGCGCGGAGAGGACGAAGAGGAGCGGAACGGTCCCGGCGAAGCCGATCGCGGCCCACGTCACGGCATAGACCGACCAGCCGAGCGCCAGGGCGTCGCGCTTCCCGTACCGATCGGCCAGGCGGCCGCCGGCGGTGGCGGTCCCAGCCTTGATCACGTGCAGGGCCAGCCAGAGGAGGGGGGCGGCCACTGCTGGCGCGCCGAGGCGCGCCGCCTTGACGAGGATGAAGGCGTCGGTGGCGTTCGAGAGCGCAAAGAGCGTGATCGGGAACAGCGCCCTCCGCAGCGCAGGCGGCAGTCCGTTCGAGCCTGGCGGCGGGGCGGGGGAGGGCGCTGGCAGCGCCGGCTCCCTGGTGAACGCGAGGGCGATCATCGCGAACGCGCCGGGAACCGCCGCCCACAGGAACACCGTGCGCAGCTGGTCGGCGGTGGCGGCCCGGGCGCCGTTCGCGCCCAGCAGCCAGAGCACGACGATCGCGAAGACGGTCCCCAACGCCGCGCCGGCGTGATCCATCGCGCGGTGGAAGCCGTAGGCCCTGCCGCGGATGGCGGGATCCGTGGCATGGGCGATGAGGGCGTCGCGGGGGCTCGTGCGAACCCCCTTGCCCACCCGGTCGGCCACGCGCACCGCGAGGACGTGCCAGGGCGCGAGGGCGAACGCGACGAGGGGGCGGGCGACGGTCGAGACGGTGTACCCGGCGAGGACGAGCGGCTTCAGCCGGGCGCGCCGGTCGGCGACGATCCCCGTCAGGTACTTGAGAACGTTGGCGACCAGGTCGGCGGCCCCCTCGACCAGCCCGATGAAGGTGTTGGAGGCGCCCAGCGTCGCGAGGAAGGCCGGCAGCAGCGGGAAGATGGCCTCGCTCGAGAGATCGGTGAAGAGGCTGACGAAGCCGAGGCCGACTACGGTCGCGGGGAGCCGCGCTCGCGGAGATGCCTGGGAAGGCCTGGGTGCTGACGGTGCGGGCACGCAGATGAATTACCGCAAACGAGGGCTGGAGGGGGGCGGCGTTGCGGGGTATGTGCGTGTGACCAATGACCTCGACACGTCCGATCCTGGCGGTGAAGCCCATCACGGAGCCGTGTTCCTGCGGGGGCGCTGGTGGCGCGCCTTGCGGGGGTGCGAAGGTCGCGCGGGCGGAGCCGGTGACACCTCCGCCGGCCAGGTCCGACCACCTCCAGCGAGGCCTTCGGCTCGAGTACCTCACCGTCGGATGGAACGTCGTCGAGGGGGTCGTCTCGGTGGCCGCGGCGCTGGCAGCTGGCAGCGTCGCCCTGCTCGGCTTCGGCATCGACAGCTTCGTGGAGACGACCTCCGGGCTCATCCTGATCTGGCGGCTGCGTGCCGAGCGGCTGGCGCGCGACCCAGAGGAGATCGAGCGGCTCGACCAGCGAGCCCACAAGCTGGTGGCGCTCTCGCTCTTCGTGCTCGCGGCATGGGTCGCGTTCGACGCGGCCAGGGCGCTCGTCACGGGCGAGCGTCCGGAGGCGACCGGAGCCGGCATCGCCATCACCTCGCTCTCCCTGGTGGCGATGTGGTGGCTCGCGAGGGCGAAGCGCCGGACCGCGGCCGCACTCGGGAGCCGGGCGCTCGAAGCCGACTCCTTCCAGACCACGGCCTGCTGGTGGCTCTCGCTCATCACGCTCGTGGGGATCGGCCTCAACGCGCTGTTCGGCTGGTGGTGGGCGGACCCGGTGGCCGCGCTCGGCATGACCTGGTTCCTGGTGAGCGAGGGGCGGGGGGCCTGGCGGGGCGAGGACTGCGGTTGCGCCGGTGCTTGCGGCGTGGAGTAGAGGCGTGACCCTCCCTCAGTGAGGCGCGAAGAGCGCCTGGCGCGCGGCGTCCGAGATGGCGACGACGGCCGGGTGCTTCAGCCGCCGCTCGACGGAGATGGCGTAGAAGCGCTCCCGGACCTCGTCGACCCGCCCCAGCAACCGGACGCCGTACTGCGCGGCCACCTCCCGCTCGACGACCGTGGGGGCCGCGAAGATGCCGGCCCCATCCGCGCCGAACTCCTTGAGGAGCGCGCTGTCCTCGAACTCCGCGACCACGCGCGGCCGGATGCCGTTCCGCGCGAACCACTGATTCAGGGAGCGCCGCAAGGTCAGGTGCTCGAGCGGCAGGAGCATGGCGGCGCCGTGAAGTGAGCGCGGGAAGTCCTCGCCGTGCGCCTCGGCCAACCGCTTCGTGCCGAAGAAGCTGATCCCCGTCTCGCCCAGCAGGTGGCTGAAGGCCCGGACGCTGCTCCCGGTGGGGACCGGCGCGTCCGAGATGACGATGTCGAGGGAGTGGTCCGAGAGCTCGGCGAGCAGCCGCTCGTAGGAGCCCTCGCGGCAGACGAGCCGAACCTGCTCGGGCAGGGCCAGCGCTGGCTGCGAGGATGCGGCGGACCACGAGCTTTGGAACGACGTCCAGGACGCCCACGTCCAGGCGGAGCGGCTGTCCGGTCGCGCGGTCCTTGACCGCGTCCACCATCTCGCGCCCGAGGGTGAAGATCTCGTCGGCGTAGCGGAACACCACCCGCCCCATCTCGGTGAGCGCCAGCTTGCGGCCGGACCTGGTGAAGAGCTTCTCCCCAAGGCGGTCCTCGAGCGCGTGGATCTGGGCGCTGAGCGTCGGGTGGGAGAGCCGCAGGACCTTCCCGGCGGGGACGAGCCCGCCCTCCTTCGCGACGGTCCAGAAGTAGAGCAGGTGGTGATAGTTGAGCCACTCCATGGCCGGAAGATATGTCGAGAAAAACGACACGTCACGTCCAGATATCGTGATTGTCGACAGCAGGGCCCGCGGTTAGACGAGAGGGGTCGAAGCTAGGACGAGGAGAGGATCCGGGAATGCCGTTCGAGACCGTTGGGACACCGATGCTGTGGGCGGGCTTCATCGTCTTCGTGCTGGTCATGCTGGCCGTCGATCTCGGCGTCTTCCACAGGAAGGCGCACGAGGTGAGCATGAAGGAGGCGGCTGGCTGGAGCGCGGTCTGGGTGGGCCTCGCGGCCGCCTTCAACGTCGCCGTGTACTCCTGGTTCGGGGCCGAGCGGGCGCTCGAGTTCACCGCCGGCTACCTCATCGAGAAGGCCCTCGCGGTCGACAACATCTTCGTCTTCGTCGTGATCTTCGGGGCCTTCGCGGTCCCGGCCATCTACCAGCACCGGATCCTGTTCTGGGGCGTGCTGGGAGCGCTGGCGATGCGGGCCGCCTTCATCCTGGCCGGCGGCGCCTTCCTGCAGCAGTTCCACTGGGCCATCTACGTCTTCGGCGCGGTCCTGGCGTTCACGGGGCTGAAGCTCCTCCTGCAGCGCAACCAGGAGATCCACCCCGAGCGCAACCCGCTGGTGAAGGCATTCCAGAGGGTCTTCCCGGTGACCCACGGCCCGTCTGGCGGGAAGTTCATCGTCCTGCGCGATGGCCGGCTCCACGCGACCACCCTGCTCGTTGCCCTGGTCGCGGTGGAGGTGACCGACGTCGTCTTCGCGGTCGACTCGATCCCGGCGATCTTCGCGGTGACCTCCGACCCCTTCATCGTCTTCACGTCGAACATCTTCGCGATCCTCGGGCTCAGGTCGCTCTACTTCCTGCTCGCCGGGGTCATCACGAAGTTCGCCTACCTGAAGGTCGGACTCTCCTTCGTCCTGATCTTCGTGGGGGCGAAGATGCTCCTCGCTGACGTCTACAAGGTCCCGATCGCCCCATCCCTGCTCGATCATCGCGGCCATCCTGGGGCTCTCGATCCTCGCCTCGCTCCTCTGGCCGCCGGTGGCGCGGGCGGTGGTGCCGGCGGAGGAGCGGTGAGGGGGAGAGCCCCCTAGACTCCTTCTCACGCGCTCGAGGGCGAGGCATCCACCCGCGCGGCGGCTGGACGCTCTAGCGACCCCGCGAGGAGTCGCTCGACCTTCTCCAGGGCCGGCGGCTTCGAGAGGTGCCTGTCGAACCCGGCCTCCGCTGCCCGTTGCAGGTCCTCAGGCAACGCGTAGCCGCTCAGCGCCACCAGGAAGACGCCTCTCAGCGCGTCGTCTGCCCGGAACGCCCGTGCGACCGCGTAGCCGTCCATCCCGGGGAGGCCGATGTCGCAGAGCACGACCTCGGGCCGGAACACCCGTGCCAGCGCGAGCCCTGCGGGGCCGCCGTACGCCACCTCGACCTCGTGCTCTCCCAGGCGCAGCACCTCGCCGAGGCTGTCCGCCGCGTCGACGTTGTCCTCGATGATCAGTACACGTCGGTGCCGCACCGCCGCTCCGGGCGCCGCAGGCGTCACCTCGGCGGCAGCGGTCGCGTCGAGCGGCAGCTCGACCACGAACGCTGCTCCCTTGCCGCTCCCATCGCTGTGCGCATGGACCTTGCCGCCGTGCATCTCCACCAGCCCCTTCACGAGCGCCAGCCCGAGGCCGAGGCCACCATTGCTGCGGTCCAGGGTCGCGTCGGCCTGCATGAATGGCTGGAACAGATGGCCGAGCATCGCAGCGTCGATTCCAGCGCCGCTGTCGGCGATCCTGAGCGTGGCAGGACCCCTCGGCGTCGCGGCGGAGGTGCTGACCGCGACGCGACCGCCGGCCGGCGTGAACTTGGCCGCGTTCTGGAGGAGATTGCCGACCACCTGCGCGAGGCGCGCCGCGTCGCCGTCGACCGTCAACGGCTCCGGTGCAAGCTCCACCTCGAGGGCTACTCCCTTGTCCTCGAACGACGAGCGGTAGTCCTCGACCGACCGACGGACGAGCTCGTTCAGGTCCAGGGGCGCGCGCTTGAGCTGGATCTTGTTGCGCGTGACGCGCGTGACATCCAGCAGGTCGTCGACCAGGCGCACGAGCTGCCTGGTCTGACGGTCCATGACCTCCTGGGCGCGCTGTGCCTGCTCGCTGCCCGGGACCGCTCGCTCGAGCACGCGGAGGCTGTTGCAGACGGAGGTCAGGGGATTGCGCAGCTCATGCGAAAGGACGGCCAGGAACTCGGTCCTGCGCCGGTCGGTGTCTGCAAGCAGGAGATGGGCCGCCGCCAGCGCCTCCTCTGCCCGCTTCCGCTCGGTGATGTCGGTGAACGCCGTGGCGAAGTGCCCCGCGCCCACCCGATAGGCGCTGATGAGGAAGTTGCGCTCCAGCGGCTGGAAGTAGCGCTCGAAGGTGACCGGTTCGCCGGTGAGCGCCACCCTGCCATAGAGCTCGATCAGGTCGGTCTTCGCGACGCCCGGCAGGACCTCGGTGACGCGGCGGCCGAGGACGTCCGCCACCCGCAAGCCGGTGCAGGTCTCGAAGGACGGGTTGGCGCTCAAGAAGACGTAGTCCACCGGCTTGCCTGCGGCGTCCAGCACGACCTCGTGCTCGGCGACCGCGCTGACGGCGTTCTCGGTGAGGAGGCGGTACCGCTCCTCGCTCTCGCGCAGGGCCTCCTCGGCGTGCTTTCGCGCGGTGATGTCGTGCACCATCCCCACGGAGCGGAGGACGCGCCCTTCCGCATCGCGGAAGTGCAGGCACTTCTCGTGGACGATCCGGACGTCGCCGTCCGACCTGCGCACGACCCTGTG
This sequence comes from uncultured delta proteobacterium, assembly GCA_963845515.1. Lineage (GTDB taxonomy): Bacteria > Myxococcota > Myxococcia > Myxococcales > Anaeromyxobacteraceae > DATIVK01. The sequence continues at coordinate 198,692 of CAWJSR010000029.1, read as the reverse complement.
CTCGATCTCGTAGGCCTCCCGCCCATCGCGCACGGAGCCGGCGTACGCGGCGTCGACCGCGGTCCGATCATCGGGATGCACCGCCTCGAGGAAGGCCTCGTAGGTCGCCTGGAACTGCTGCGGCTCCAGCCCGAAGATCCGATACACCTCGTCCGACCACGTCAGGTGGTCGCGCACCGGGTCGAGCTCCCAGCTGCCCAGGTGAGCCATCTCCTGCGACAGGGCGAGGCGCGCCGCGCTATCCCTCACCTGGTCGATGGCGCGTCGCCGCTGCGTGACGTCGTGAAAGACGATCACCGCGCCAGTCAGCTTGCCGACGTCGTCGGTGATCGGTGCCGCGCTGTCCTCGATGGGTACCTCGCGACCGTCGCGGGTGACGAGGGCGGTGTGGTTCGCCAGCTCGACGACCCGCCCCTCGCGCAGCACCTGCTCCGCGATGTCCGCCGCTGGCTCGCGGGTCTGCTCGTTGATGAGCCTGAGGACTGTCGCGAGCTGCCGGCCTTGCGCCTCCGCGGCCCGCCACCCGGTGAGCGACTCGGCGACGGGGTTCAGGAAGGTGACCCGGCTCTCCGTGTCGCAGGCGATCACGCCGTCCCCGATGCTGGAGAGCGTCACCCGCAACCACTCGCGCTGCTCGCGCACCGTCTGCTCGTGCTGGGAGACTGCCCGAGCGACGGCGCCGCTCGTCAGCACAGACAGGATCACGCTGGCGACGAGGAGCAGCAGCGGTGAGTAGCCGGTCCTTCGAAGGTCCCGGAGCGTGGTGGTCTTGCGGGCCTCGAAGGACTCGACGGCCTCGGGCCGCATCTCGTCCTCCAGCAGGTCCACGAGCCGGACGCTGAGCGCTGCAAGGCGCGTCACCTCCTCCCGGCTCGGCGAAGCACCGGAGTCCAGCAACGCCGCGCCCAGGGCACGAAGCTCCTGCCACTGACCGGCGAAGCGTGCTGCGAGCTCACGCTGCCAATCCGACGTCGCGAGCGCCCTGTAGTCGGCGAGGTGGCGGTCGACGGCGACGGCCTCTTCCGACGCCGCGCGCCGGGCCTGGGGGTCGCCCGTGATCGCCAGGCGAACGGCGAGGCCATGGCCGAGAATCCTGTTCTCCAGCTCCAGGGTGGCCTCCCTTCGAGGCCGGGCGACGTTCGCCTGGGCGTCGAGATCCTCCGCGAGTCGCTGGAGGTTGACGGCGAACACTGTGCCGACCGCGACCAGCAGGAGGGTGAGCACGCCGAAGCCGACCGCCAGGACCCGACCCGTCCCTCGAAGGCGCAGGGTCTGCATCAGGATGCCATCCGCGGCCAGAAGGATGCCCGGCCCGAGCACCACGAACGCGGCAGCCGTGTGCAGGGCCATGCCGATGGAGCCAGGGAGCTGCCTCAGGTAGACGGCCCCAGTGGCATAGGCGATGAGCGAGAAGCCACCGATCACGGTGGCGATGAGCGCGAGCAGCTCGGCTGCGTAGGTGGGCCACCGCGAGCCGCGGTCGGAGCCGGCGGAACCGAGTCCGGTCCGACGCACTCCGCCGCTCCCGATCAATGCGCCGCCGAGCAGCAGGAAGCAGAGCGCCGAGGAGGGCGCCATCCGTCCCGGACCGTCTGGCACCCCCGCGAGCTCGCGGAGGAAGAGCTGATCGATTCCGAAGCTCCTCCCGGCGAGGTACTCGCCGAGCGAGAGCGCGCCGAGCAGCGCCACCAGCGCCCCGAGCGGGATCCGCGCCGCGGGCCGCTTGCGCCACCAGAGCCCCGCTCCGGCGGCCACGAAGCCAAGGGCGGTGTTGAACTTCATCGCCACTAGCCCCGGCTGCACGCGCTTGAGCGCGTCGATGTCGAGCAGCCAGCCCGCGATGACCAGCAGCCCGATGGCGGCGGCGAGCAGGGCGCAGCCATCCGCTAGCCGGGAGACCCGGGAGTGCGTTGCTGCGGGTTCTGGCCCACTCATCGGACACCTCGATGCGCTGGGACGGAGAGCAACACCTTATCAGGGCTTGCCGCCCTTCCAGCGGCGCAGCCGAGCCACCTCGTCGTGGAGCTGCCCCCAAAGGCGCCCCTCCTGCCGCCGCACCCGCGCGTCGTGGCGTTGCTCGAAGGCCCGGGCCTCGCTCTCCAGCTTCCGGTAGTGCTCCAGCCGATCCGCGGAGAGCGCGCCGGACGTCACCGCCTCCCGGACCGCGCAGCCCGGCTCGCCGTCGTGGCGGCAGTCGCCGAAGCGGCAGCCCGCGGCCAGCGCGGCGACGTCCTCGAAGACCGCGTCGAGCCCCTCGTCGTCGGCGAGCTGGAGCTCCCGCATCCCCGGCGTGTCGAGCAGCAGGCCGCCGCCCGGGATCAGGACGAGCTGGCGGTGGGTCGTGACGTGGCGGCCGCGACCGTCGCGCGTCCGGAGCGCGCCGGTGGCCATCCGCTCCTCGCCGAGCAGCGCGTTGACGAGCGTCGACTTGCCGGCTCCCGACGACCCGACGAGGGCGACGGTCGTCCCGGGGCCAAGGAGGGCACGGACCCCCTCGACGCCCTCCGCGCGCAGCGCGCTCGTGACGAGGACCGGCACGCCGGCGCACCGTCCCTCGACCTCAGCGACCCTGGCGGCGACGTCGCCGCAGACGTCGGCCTTGTTGAGGATCACCGCCGGCTGCGCGCCGCTCGACCAGACGCGGGCGACGTAGCGCTCGATCCTGTGGACGTTGAAGTCCTCGTCCAGCCCGCTCACGGCGAAGACCAGGTCGACGTTGGCGGCGATCACCTGGAGGCGGGCCTCCCGGCCGGCGGCGCCGCGAGTGAAGACCGTGCGCCGCTCCAGGATGCGCTCGACGACGGCGGTGCGCCCCGGGCCAGGCGGGCCGTCGAGGAGGACCCAGTCGCCGACGCCCGGAAACCCCGTCTCCTCGAGCTCCTGGCGCAGTCGCCCCGCGAGCTGCGCCGAGCCCTCGCCGGCCTCGCCCCAGACGTCGTAGGCGCTCCGGTGCTCGGCCACGACGCGCGCCGGGACGACCGCACCGCCGGCGTCCGGCCGGAGCTGCCGCTCGAAGAACGGGCCGAAGCCCATGACGTCAAGGTCGCGCACGGCGATGCCACCGTGACGATAGCATCCGGTCTCGAGAGGCATCCACCCAATGTGCGACCAGGCGGCTGGCTCAACCGGGGGTACTGATCAACCGGACGAGGTCTTCACCATCCAGCTCGGGCGAGGTTTGCCGAATCCACATCGAGTGCGTCATGATCTCCCTCGCTGCGTTCGAGGTGCCCCATGAAGAAGAGGTCGCTGCCGTTGTCTCAGGTCTACCGCCTCCTCGAGCCCGGGCCTGTCGTGCTGGTCAGCACCTCCGATCGAGGCCGGCCGAACGTCATGCCGATGTCCTGGCACACGATGATGGAGTTCGAGCCGCCGCTCGTCGGCTGCGTGCTCAGCGGGCGCAATCACACCTTCGGCGCCCTGACGTCGACCCGGGAGTGCGTGCTCAACGTCCCGACGGTCGAGCTGGCCAGGCAGGTGGTCGCGTGCGGCAACAGCACCGGGAAGCGCGTGGACAAGTTCGAGAAGTTCGGCCTGACACCCGTGGCGGCGTCGAAGGTCGCGGCCCCGCTCGTCGACGAGTGCTACGCCAACCTCGAGTGCAAGGTCGCCGACACGCGCTGGGTCGACGACTACAACTTCTTCGTCCTCGAGGTCGTGAAGGCCTGGATCGCCCCGTCGAAGGCGCCTCCGCGGACGATCCACCATGAGGGGAAGGGGGTCTTCATCGTGGCTGGCGAGCGGATCCGGCTGCCCTCGAAGAAGAAGTGAATCTCCCTCGCCCCTGCTCGGACGCGGTCAGGATGAAAGCGCGCCGGGCTGCCGCGCTTGTGCGCCGGCACACCGCGTGCGACCGTCATGAATCGCGCCGTCCCTGGAGGCCACGCACATGAGAACCCTGCTCGCTGCCGTCGCTCTGACCCTCGCTGTCACGGGCTGCCTCGTCCGCGTCCCGGGCCACGTGGAAACGCAGAAGCGCGCCGGGGAGAGGCGGTGCCCGCCCGGCCACGAGTGGAGCGACGGTCGCTGCCATGAAAAGGGGCGCGGGCACGACCGCGAGCGCCAGTAGCTACCCGGGCGTCGGCTGGTTCTTCTCAGCCGCCCACCATGGCCGCGCCGCGCCACCGGATCCCCAAAAAGTGACGGGCGGCTCCGCTTTCGCAGAACCGCCCGTCGGTGTGGCTCCCCAGGTATGACTCGAACATACGACCCGGTGATTAACAGTCACCTGCTCTGCCAACTGAGCTACTGGGGAATGACAGGCCGCGGAATCTAAGGGAGGGCTCGGCGGGCGTCAAGGGGTAAGCCTGTCCGCCAAGCAGGTTGATGGCCCGGTATACTCCCTGAGTCCCGACGCCACGCCGCACCCGATTCAGGGGGTGGCTCGCACGGGCTCTAGACCCCCGGACCCGTGAAGCCAGACAGCGACGCCCGCGCCCGATTCCAGGCGCTCCTCTCGACGGAAGACGTGCCGCTCGCCGACGCGGCGCTCGCCGTCGCCGCGGAGGAGTACCAGTCGCTCGACCCGGTCAAGTACATCGCCCGGCTCGACGACCTCGCCACGCGCGTCCGGATGCACGCCCCCGCGCCGTCGCGCGCCGCCGCCGTCCTGATGGCCGTCCGGACCGTCCTCTACGAAGAGGAGCGGTTCCGCGGGAACGACGAGGACTACTACGACCCGCGCAACTCCTTCCTGAACGAGGTCCTCGACCGCCGGCTCGGGATCCCGATCACGCTCTCGCTCCTCTACATGGAGGTGGCGCGCCGGGCAGGGCTGCCGCTGCAAGGGGTCGCGTTCCCTGGCCACTTCCTCCTGAAGTACGCGCCGCCGGGCGGGCCGGAGGTCTTCATCGACGCGTACAACGGTGGAGAGGTCCTCTCCCTGGACGAGTGCGTCGCGCGCTTCAAGGCTGCCTCTCACGGGCGGCCGGTGGAGCCGCGCCACCTCGCAGGGGTTGGACCGAGGCAGATCCTCGCCCGCCTCCTCCACAACCTGAAGCGGATCTACCTCGAGCGCTCCGACGACGTCCGGCTCTGGTGGGTGGTCGACCGGCTGCTCATGCTCGAGCCGGGGCAGCGGGAGGAGCTGCGCGACCGCGGCCTCATCGCCGCGCGGCTGGGCGCAGCGGCGGCGGCTGCGAAGGACCTGACGGCCTACCTCGACGTCGCCGCCGACTCTCCGGACGCGCCGCAGGTCCGCGAGGTCCTGGAGACCGTCCGCAGCCGCAACCCGCTGATGAACTGAGGCGGGCCGCCGGGAAGTCTCCCTCACCCTGTCCCTCTCCCTCAGTGAGGGAGAGGGGGAGTGTTCAAAGAGGACCACCGGTCGGGGAGAGGGGGAGTGTTCAAAGTCAGGGCGTGCAGGTCCAGGTCCCGCGGAGGAACGCGGCGCCGGCGCCGACCAGCGCGGTCGAGGGACGGGTGACCGCCGCGACCACGTCGAGCTGCACGTCGCCGTCGACGGCGCCGACGGCCAGCCCCACCGGGCTCCCGCCGGCCGTGAAGATCTCGGGCGCGGAGTACGTGCCGCCTGCGCTGCCGCGGAGCAGGGCGATGCCGCCGTCGCGCGGGCTCGCTGCCACGAGGTCGGTCAGGCCATCACCGTCGAGGTCGGCGACGCTCAGCGCCGCCGGATCCAGGCCGAGGAAGAGCGGCGTGCCCGCAGCGAACGCTCCGGAGCCGAGGCCCTGGAGGATCACGACGCCATCGGCGCAGCCGACGACGAGGTCGGGGAGGACGTCGGCATCGACGCGTGCCGCTGCGATCGACCGCGCGCCGGCGCAGGCCGACACGGTGAGCGCCGCGCCGAACGTCCCGGGCGAGGTCCGGGTCGCAGCGGAAGACCGAGACCGTGCCGTCCCCGGCGTTGGCCGACACGAGGTCGACGCAGCCGCAATCCTCGAGGTCCGACGGCCGCCAGGGCGACCGGAGACTGACCGGCCGTCAGGGCGAGGGGCGCGGCGAAGGTGCCGACCCCGGTGGAGGCGATCACGGTCACCCGGTTCGAGCCTGCGTCGGCGGTCGCGAGGTCGAGCCCGGCGTAGCCGTCGAGCTGGGCCAGCAGCAGCGCGGAGGGCTCGGCCCCCACGTCCAGGGTGACGATCGGATCGAAGCCTCCCGTGCCGTCTGCGTGGAACAGGCCGACCTGCGCCAGCCCCTTCATGGCGACGGCGATGTCCTCCGCGCCGTCGGCGTCGAGGTCCCCCGCGGCGACGGCGGACGGCGCGGCGTTGAGCGGGAGGGCGATGCTCGTGAAGGTCGAGAAGTCGGAGGCCGGCGCCGCCGGTCTTGCCTGGACGAAGACCCGGAGCTCGTTGGTCCAGGCGCTCACCGCGGCGAAGTCGAGCCACCCGTCCTCGTCGAAGTAGCCCAGCGCGACCGCGTCGGCGCTGACGTCGGTCGGGTAGACGTCCGGCACCACGAACCCGGTGGCGGTGGTGAGCGCGGCCGAGACGTTGAGCCCCTGCTCGTTCGCGGTGAGGACCCAGGTCTCGCCCGACGCCAGGGCGGTCACCGCGACGGCGGACGGACTGTCGCCGGCCGGGAGACGGACGGGCTGAGCGAAGACCACGCCGCCGGCCAGTGGCCCGAGGTTCTGGTGGTAGTAGGTGGCCGCAGTGGCACCGTTGGCCGTGAGCAGGTCCAGCCTTCCGTCTCCGTCGAGATCCGCCGCAGCCAGCCCCAGCGGCTCCGCGACGTCGAACAGCTCCTGGGGAGTGCTGAGGCCCGTCCCGTCGTTGACGAAGATCGCGACCTGGTTGCTCGCCGCCTGGGCCACCGCCCAGTCGAGGATCAGGTCGCCGCTGAGGTCGGCCGCGACCGTCGCGGTGGGTTCGCCGGCGAGCGTGAAGGTGCTGACCTCCGTGAAGCTCCAGCCGTCGTTCATCAGGACGCTTCCGCCCGCCGTGGTGGTGCCGGCAGAGACGGCGAGGAGGTCGTCCCCGAGCGCGACGGAGTCGAGCTGTCCCACGGCGACCTGGCGGACGTCTGCCAGCACGCTGTAGCTTCTGTTGGCGGGCCGTGGAGCTCCAGCCACCGCCGGGGCCGCGCCGAAGGTGCCGAGGCCATCGTTGAGAAAGATCTGCAGGTTGTTCGACGTGACGCCCGCGCCGTTGCCGACGACGAGGTCGAGATATCCGTCCCAGTCGACGTACGCGAGCGCCACCGCCCGCGGACCTGGGCCGGCGGCCAGCTCTGGAAGGAGCGCCGCCGCGAAGCCGCCAGCCCCGTCGCCGGTGAACAGCGCGACGGACGTCACGGAGGCGTCGGCGGTGCCGACCACGAGATCGGCGAGGCCGTCGCCGTCGACGTCACCGACGGCGACCGAGGACGGGATGTAGGCGAGCGGGACGATGGACGGGGTGGAGTAAGGCGTGAAGGTGCCGTCCCCTGCGCCGCGCAACACCTCGATCTGCCCGGTCGTGGCGGACGTGAGCTCGGTCACGACCAGATCGTCGACGGCATCGCCGACGCCATCGGCGCGGATCGTGGCGAGCGCGACCGGCGCAGCCGACGTCGGGGACGCGCGGACGCCGGGCAGGCCCAGCCCCGCCGCCCTGACGCTCAGCGCGACGCAGGTGCCGCCGCAGCGCGCCTCTCCCTCGGCGCACGGCGTCACCGTCACGCACGCTCCAGCTTCACACACCAGCCCGGCGTCGCAGGGGGTGCCGCACGCGCCGCAGTGGGCCTCGTCGGCCGCGAGGTCGGCGCAGACGGCCGTGGCGCCGGAGCCGCAGCGCTTCGTGAGCGGCCCACAGGCCGGTTGGCAGACCCCGGACAGGCAGAGCGTCCCGTCGCTGCACGGGTTGCCGCAGGCGCCGCAGTGGCCCAGGTCGGTCTGGAGGTCGAAGCACGTGTCGCCGCAGACGACGAGGCCGCCAGCGCAGGTGACCTCGCAGACGCCACCGGCGCAGAGCTGGTCGCCTGTGCACGGGTCACCGCACGAGCCGCAGTTGGCCTCGTCGGTGTTCAGGTCGACGCAGGCGCCGGCGCAGTCGGCCAGGCCAGCGGTGCAGGCGGGAGGTGTGGGCTTGTCATCGCCCGAGCCACCGCATGCTACGAGGATGGCTAGTGCGATCGAGGCGGTCAGCTGGCGGCGCATGGGTGTCCGTTCTCCGAGGCATCCCGGCACTGCGAGGGGTGGGTAGGTGTGGGGCGGAGTCTACCCCGGCCTCCGCCTCCGCGGGGGCTGGACGTGATGTCGCGGCTGCCTGATCCACCGGGCTCCGTCGAGGACCTCGAGGACCTGGGTGAAGGACGAGATCGACAGCGGCCAGCGGGCCGGAGTCTCCTCGGCGACGTGACGGCGCGTGACCGCCTTGGCAGAGATGACCGAGAGCCGGTCGCGGTACTCGGACGAGACGTAGGTCCCGTACTCGGCCCAGACGCCCAGCACGTCGCAGGCCTCGGCCACCGGCATGTCCTTCTTCACGTTGTCGCCGACGTAGAGCACCTGACCCGGCTCCAGCTTGAAGTCATCCAGGATCCGGCGGAGGCCGTCGGGGCTGGGCTTCTCGGCAGCCAGGGGGAGCTCGGTGACCGTCTGCACGCGCGACTTGTAGTGGCCGGCCGCGTCGCGCTTCCGGATCTCGGCGTCCACGTTCTCGGGGAGCGGATAGCCGGGGAGGGTGTAGAGGGCGTCGAAGTGGTGGTCGAGCTTGAGCCACTTGAGCCGCAGCTCCGCAGCATTGCGCGGTGCGTCGGTGAGGCCGATCAGGAGGAGCCCCCGCTCGCGGAGCCGCTCGAGCGTCTCCTTGACTCCCGGGTACGGGCGGAGAAAGCGCTCCCGCGCGGTCTTGAAGGCGAAGCGGGCCGGCGCCAGGACCAGGGCGTTGAAGGAGTCGAAGTCCGCCTCGTATGGCTTGAACAGCTCGGATTCCTGAATGGCGAAGGGGTACTCGTTCGACTCGTACTTCGAGTAGACCGCCTTCAGCGACTGGACGATCCGGACGCGGGGGAGCCCCGTGGTCGCCACCAGCGAGTCGACCATCGCCTCCACGCTGGGGACGATGTAGTCGACCCAGGGGTAGAGGGTGTTGTCGAGGTCTGTGACTACCGCCCGGATCTTTGCCACGGCGGCATCGTAGCGGGAAAGGGGTGACGGCCGCCACGCCCAACGCCACGCGGAACGTGTACCATGCCGGGCCGTGCCGACCGTCCCGCGGTTCCAGATCGTGACCGAGTTCTCCGCCTTCGAGGGGTGGCGAAACTGCCTGGCCGTCGACCGACGCGAGTCCCCCGCGCGGCCGGTCGTCCTCTCCTTCGTCCCCGCCCGCGTGGCCGATGCGCCGGAGCGCCTCGCCCGGCTGGCGGAGGACGTGGAGCGTGCGGCGCGCCTCTTCCATCCGAACATCCTCCGGGTGTTCGGGATGGAGACCTTCAGCGACGCGCCAGTCGTGGTGCAGGAATGGCGCGACGGCGAGAGCCTTCGCGAGCTGCTCGACACCGGAGCTCGCATACCGCCCGAGATCGCCGGCCGGATCGTCGCCGACGCTGCGGAGGCGGTCCACCACTCCCATGGCCGCGCAATCGTCGAGGGGCGGCCGTTCGCCCATGGTGCGCTGAGGGCCGAGCGGGTCCTCGTCGGGATCGACGGCGGGGTGCTGGTCTCCGGCTTCGGCCGCGCGGCGGAGGGGGACGGCCCGGTGCCCGGTCCCGCCGAAGACGTCCGTGCGCTCGCGGCGCTGCTCCTGCAGTGCCTCGCAGGGGAGAGCCCTTCGGCGGCCGGCCTCCCCGGCGTCCCGGACCGGCTCGCCGAGGTGGCGTCTCGCGCCGCGGAGACGGGAGAGGCTTACGAGGACGCCGGCAGGTTCCGCGAGGCGCTCGAGGCCGCTGTCCCGCTCGCCGGGCCAGAGCGCGTCAAGGCGTGGGCGGACGGAGTGCTTCCGTCCGACGTGGGGACCCGGGGCCGCCGCCGCCGCTCGCTGGAGTCGGCGCTCTCCGCGGCTGCAGAGGCTGAGGCGACCCCCGCTACCGCCTCCGCCGCCGCGAGCAGGCCGGCGCCGTCGACGGAGGAGGTGAGCGAGGACTCCATCGTCGCGTCGCTGACCCCGCTCCCCGGCACCGCCGTCGCCGTCCGGCGCGGGGAGCCGGGGACGCATGATGCGGACGACCTGATCGTCGGCGAGGCGACCGGTCCGATGCCCGTCCCCCGGCGCGACGAGTCGACGACGGTCTCGGACGATCTCATAATCGGCGAGGCGACGGGCCCGTCCCTCTCGCGCCGGCCTGGAGAGAAGACGCCCGAGATCGCCTTCCCTCGCCCCGCGCCCCCGCCGGCGGTCGCCTGGGGAGTGGTTGGTGCGGTGGCGTGCGTCGCGCTGGTGGCCGGCTTCGCGGTCGGCCTCTACCTGGGGCGCTGAGCCCTACTCGTCGTGCCCGTGCCCGCCTGGGCCGTGGGCGTGACCGTGCTCCAGCTCCTCGGCCGTGGGCGCGCGCACCTCGCGAACGGTCACCTCGAAGTGGAGCGTCTTGCCGGCCAGCGGGTGGTTCAGGTCGACGACGACCTTGTCGCCGCTCACCTCGTGGACGACGAAGGGGACCGTCTCGCCGTTGGGGCCGACGGCCGAGAGCTCCAGCCCGACCTTCAGCTCCACGTCGTCCGGGAAGGCCTTCCGGTCGACCTGCTGGAGTCCGTTCGGGTTCCGGTCGCCGTAGCCGTCCTCGGGGGCGACGACGACCTTGCGCTCGTCGCCGACGCCGAGCCCGTTCAGCTCGCGCTCCAGTCCGGGGACGATCTGCCCCTCGCCCTGCAGGTAGGTGAGGGGATCTCCCGGCTCGGAGGCGTCGATGACCTTGCCGTCTCCCAGGTGCAGGCGGTAGTCGATGCTGACGACGGTGCCATTGGCGATTTTCATGGCTGGGGGGTATCGCCGTTTTCAAGCGCCGGTGCAAGAGCGCCCGGCAGTGTCCCGGGCGGCTACCAGTAGCCGAAGCGGCGCCGCAGCACCCACTCCGCGGCGAGGGTCGCCGCGAGCGCTGCGAGGTACCAGGCGCGGTCCCAGATCGGCACGTCCTTGCGCCGGCCGATCTCGACCCGCTCCGGGTCCTCGAGCGCGAGATCCGGAAGGCCGCCGCCGGGCAGCTCGGCGTAGCCGCCACCAGTCGTCTCGGCGATCGCGCGGAGCAGCTCCGGGCGAGGTGAGGCGTCTGCATCCTCCGGCCCCGTCCCGCGGACGGCCACCGCCGCGCTCCCCGTCTCACCTGCCGCTGCGTCACCGGAGCGGGCCACGATCCGGTAGGCGCCCGGCCCCGGCGGGACCAGCTCCAGCCGCGCCTCGCCGTCTGCGCCGGTCACGGCCTCCCCGCGCGTGGCGGGACGGCCGTCCTCCCCGACCAGCTCGACCTGGACCTTCCTCCCGGAGGCGGGGCCCGCGTCGGCACCGCGCAGCGAGAGGGTGAGGCCGACCGGCGCACCCGGCTCGACCGCTCGCTCGTCCGGCTCGACCTGGAGCGCGTCGGTGCCCGGATCCCGCACGAGCCAGCGGAGAGCGTTGAGCCAGAAGCGCTGGTGCGCGCGCCCGCCTCGCCCTGACTCCGCCGCGGCGAAGCCCCAGAACCAGGTCGAGTCGGTCGCAACCGCCAGCGTCCGGCCCCGTCCCACCTCGCGCACGGCCACGACCGGCGCCGGCCGGCCGTCGACGAGGAGCCCCGGCGCCTCCAGGAGGACCGCCGCTCCCTGGCCGGGGAGCAGCGCGCGCACCAGGTTGACGCCCGGCAGCGCAGGGAGCGCCTCCCAGGCCCCTGCGTTGGGGCCGTCGCCGGCGGCGAGTCGCATCACCGGGTGGCGGCGCCCCTCCGCGGTGAGCCTGGGGTGGAACTCCTCCTCCAGCGCGCGGGTGCCGTCGAGTGGCGTGACCGGCAGGATCTCCGAGATCGGGGTCTCGCCGTAGCGCCCCTCGCCGAAGCTCTGCTCGCCACCGACCATCGCGAAGGCGCCGCCCGCGAGGACGTAGTCGCGGATCCCGGGGAGGAATCCCTCGATCTGGAGGCTCCGGTACGGCGACCACGCGAAGTTGACGAACAGGACTGCGTCGAAGGTCTTGAGCTGCGGGCCGAAGATCTCGGCCACGGGGAAGGGGATGAGCGAGAGGTCCTCCTGCGGCCCGGGGTTGTCGGCGTTCTGGCGGAGGATGAAGAACGAGACCAGGTCGACGTTGGGGTCCTGCTTGAGGAGGCCGCGCAGGAAGCGCTCGTCCCAGCTCGGCCTCCCGGCGACCAGCAGGACGCGGACCCGGTCGCGGATGACCCGCAGCGCGAACGAGCGCGCGTTGTTGCCGGCGATGGCCTCGCCGGGCAGCGGCCGCGCCTCGAGCGTGAAGACGAAGGTGCCCGTCGCGTCGGGCGCGAAGGAGAGCGGGACCGTGTAGCGATCGCGCCCGGGCTCCAGCTTCACCTTCGCCGACGCCGCGACGCTCCCCTCGCGCCGCAGGACCACCTCCACCTCTTCCCGCCCGTAGCCGCGCACCCGCAGGGTCGCCTCCACGGTCAGCGTGTTGCGGACGAAGGCGAAGTCGTCCACGGCGACTCGCTCGATCGCGACGTCTCGAGGGGCGTCGGTCCCGATCGCCACCGCGTTGACGGGGAAGCCGAGCGCCTCCAGCTCCGCCCGCGCCGGGCCGTCGAGCCCGTCGACGAGCGCGCCGTTGTCGGCGCCGTCGGAGAGGACGAGCGCACCGGCGAGCTTCCGGCTCCCGGCCGCCGCGGCCCTGAGCGCTGCCATGACGTCCGTCCTGCCACCGCGCGGCGGCGCGGCGCCGCCCGCGTCGGTGGGGGCCGCGTCGCCGGCGAAGGTCCACCACTCGAGGTCGACTCGATCGGCCAGCCGATCGAGCTCCTCGCGGTGGGCGGCGAGGAGCGTGGTGGCCGCGTCGGCCCGGGAGCTGCCGCCCTCCTCGACCGGGAAGCCCATCGAGCGGGAGCCGTCGACCAGCACGGCGAAGCGGCGCCGGACGCGCGCGGTCTGGAGCAGCTGCACCGCCGGCTCGATCAGGAGGAAGAGCGCCAGCGCCGCGGAGACCGTGCGGAGCGCGACCAGGAGGGCGCGGCGGCGCCGGCTCGGCTCGCCCCGCAGCCCGCGCCACGCCAGGTAGACCGACGCGGCGGCGGCGACGCCGACGAGCACCAGGGCCCAGCCGGGGAGCGGCGAGAGGGCGGCGAGCCGCCAGTCGTCGTAGACCGTCGCGTCCATCAGGAGACTACGTCCTTCGCTTCATGATGAAGGGCAGGTGGACCGCGTCGTCCTTGTAGTCGGTGCAGAGCGCGTACATGGCCACGTTGACGCCGATCCGGAAGGCCACCTCCCGCTGGGGCTCACCGCCGGGGCTGCAGGGGAACTCCCAGTCACCGAGCTCCGAGCGCGCCCACGCGCCGGCCAGATCGTTCTGCGAGTAGATCACCGCGAGCCGCCCGTCGATCGCCTGCGCCTCCAGCCAGGGACGGGCCAGGATGCGGCCGCCCTGCCGGTCGATGAGGTAGAAGCTCTTGTAGAGCACGTGATCGCGGGGCACCGGCTGGAGCGGCGACGCTGGCAGCAGCCTCGCGAGCTCCTGACGGATCGAGGCGTCGAAGCCGGCGCCGTCCGAGCCGTCGGCCGCGTCGACCAGGAGCAGGCCGCCGAACTGGAGGTGCCGCCGCAAGGCCGACCGCTCGCCGTCGCCCAGCGACGGCATCGGGCCGTCGCCAGCGAGGTAGAGCATCGGGTGTCGATGGAGGCCGGGCCTGTCGAGCCGGATCGGCACCGCGTCGGGGGCAGGGTCGATGCTCGTGCGGCGCGCCAGCTCCCATCCGAGGCGGCGGAGCGCGCCCGGGCGCGGGTTCCAGCGCCCTCCGTGCTGGACCTGTCCGATCGTCAGCCTGGAGGTGTCGCCGAAGGCGCGCGCGCTCGGCGGCAGGAGGCTCGCGGTCGCGGCGAGCCCCAGCAGCCGCAGGAAGCGCCGGCGATCGAGCGATGGAGCGGAGAGCGTGCGGGCACGACGGGCCATGGCGCCACGAAGGGTACTACGGTTCAGACTGCGCGGGGCCGAGCGGGATCGGTTCCCGGGCGCGGGCCATCACCTTACCGGGATGAACTTCCGGCCCACGATCTTCTGCCCTTCGGGCGAGAGCATGAAGTCGAAGAAGGCGGCGACCTGGCCCGGTCGGTGGCGTGCGGGTGACGAGCAGCAGCGGCCGCGAGAGGGGGTAGGTCGAGTCGAGGACGCGGGCCGGCGTGGGCTCGACCCCGTCGACGGCGACGGCGCGAACGCCGGGGATGGCGTAGGCGACCGTCGCGAAGGTCACCCCGCCGGGCGTCGCTGGCGACGAAGGCCAGGCAGTCGGCCGGGTCAGGGGCTTCGCGGACCGGCCCGAACGGCGCCTCGTCGAGCACGGTCCCCTGGAAGACGGCGAGCGTGTTCCGTCCGCTGTCGAGCGGCTCGGTGCAGGCGACGACGGGGAGGTTGGGGCCGCCCACGTCCTTCCAGTTGACGATGGCGCCGGTGAAGACCGCCTTGAGCTGGGCCTTCGAGAGCCCCTTGATCTGGCTCTGCCCGTTGAGGAAGACGCCCAACGCGTCGTATCCGATGATCTGGAAGTAGGGGCGCCGCTCCAGCTCCGCCGCGGTGAGCCTGCGGGCGACGCCGGCGATCTCCACCTCGCCGCCGAAGAGCCGGGCGAGCCCCTTCCCCCCGCCGCTGTGATCGACCTTCCCGAACGACACCGCCGCCTTCTTCTCGAAGGCGGGGATCGCGTCGTTCAGGATGTGGCGGCTGATGGTGGTCGCGCCGTCGTAGGTCAGCGGACGGGCGTCGCTGCCTCCCTTGCACGCCGCGGCAAGCGTGAGCAACGCGGCACCCAACCTCCGCATGTCGGCTCGGAACGGCATGGCCCTCTGTCTCCCCCCGGCGCGAAGTGCAGGGAGGCTATTCATCCCTGAACGCGGAGAGGTCAAGTTGTCGTCCATCGAGGAGGTGGCGCCGCCGTGGCGGCCCCGCCGGGCGCTGCTATGGTCGCGCTGCATGAGCAAGGGACGAAAGGGCAGCGAGCGCGCTGACAGGATGCTCGCGCTGTTCGACGCCGGGGACCACGGCGCGGCACGCCGCCTGGCGGCGGAGCTGCTGGCAGACGGCGGGGCGAGCGACGCCGAGCGCGAGGCGGCTGGCGAGCTCGTCGCCCGCACCGCCCCCGACCGGGCCGTCGTGATCGCAGGGATCGCGGGAGCGATCGCGGCATCCGCGATCACGATCTGGCTCGTCGTCCACTGAGGTAGCCACAGTGCCCGCGACCGGCGTGCTGGCGCTGCTCCACTCCGAGGCGGCGAGCGTCATCTCGGCCGTGGCGAGGCTGGCGATGAAGGCGCCGCCGCCGTGGGCCGCGCTCCTCGCCGGCGTGGGTGTCCTCTTCCTCCTGCACGGCGCGCGGCATCGGCTCGTGCTCAGCCCTGCCAGGCGGGGCGGCGCTGGGGCTCGTGACCGCGCGGCTGTTGGCGACCGCGCTCGATGGCCCGGGTTCGCCCGTGCAGCCCGAGCTGCTCTGGATCGCTGGCGGAGTGGGCGCGCTCGTCTGCGCCGGCTGGCCGCCGGCCTTCCCCGTGCTCGCCCTGGCCATCCCGGGCGTCGTGGTCGGCTGGCGATACCCGATCGCCTTGCGCCCCTGGCTCGGTGCGGTCGCGGGCGCCGCCATCGGAGGGGCCATCGGCGCGACGCTGCGCGAGTGGGTCGCCGCCCTCGCCGCGGGAGGGCTCGGCGCAGCGACCATCCTGGGTGGAGCCCTGGGGCTCCTCGCCAGGCGCCCGATCGCGGCCGAGCTCGCCGGCCACCCGATGGCGCTGCTCGCCGCCTGGACCGTCCTGGCGGTGGCCGGCGCGGCCTTCCACGCCGGCAGAGCGTGGCCCCCCAGGCGCGCCGGAGGTCGCGGGCAGCCGCAGGGCTACCCGGCGGACGACCGCGCCCAGCTGGGCGTGGAGGTGGACCGGTAGCGCCCGGAGCCGCTAGTCCCCGGGCGGCGCGAGCAGCTCGAAGTCGGGGATCTCCTCCTTCAGGTAGCCACGCAGCCTGCCTGTGAGGCGGGCCTCTATCTGGCGCGCGCGCTCGCGGGTCAGCGCGTAGCGGTCGCCGATCTCCTGGAGCGTGAGCGGCTCGGTCCCCTCCGGCGGCAGGAGCCGGTGCTCGTAGATGTACCGCTCCTTCTCGTCGGTGATGGTCCGCGCGAAGGCGACCAGCTTCTCCCGGAAGATCCGGCGCAGCTGCTCGTCGCCGATCTGATCGTCGGCGGGCGCGCCGGCGCCGTCCGGCAGCCGGTCCATCCGGGACTGGCCGTCGTCGTCGCCCATGTGCACCGGCGCGTCGAGGGAGAGGTCCTCGCCGGACATCCGGGCGCTCATCTCCTCGACGTCGTGCTCCTGCACGTCGAGGTTCTTGGCCAGCAGCCGCGGCGTCGGATCGATCCCGCGGGCCAGGAGCTTCTCGCGCTCCCTGGAGAGGTTGAAGAACAGCTTCCGCTGGGCCTGGGTCGTGCCGAGCTTCACCATCCGCCAGTTCTCCATGAGGAAGCGGATGATGTACGCGCGGATCCACCAGGCGGCGTAGGAGGAGAGCTTCACCCCCTTGAAGGGGTCGTACTTCTTCACCGCCTGCATCAGCCCGAGGTTCCCCTCCTGGACGAGGTCGAGCGTCTGGAAGGCGGCGCGCCGGTACTCGTTCGCGATCTTGACCACCAGCCGCAGGTTCGACGCGACCAGCTTGTAGGCCGCCTCGAGGTCACCGGTCTCGCGGTACCGGACCGCGAGCTCGTGCTCCTCCTCCCGCGACAGGAGGGGGTGGCGCGAGATCTCGGCGAGGTAGGCGCGGAGCGGGTCGTAGCGGACGAGCCCCGCGTCCCTCCCCTCGCTCCTGGCCAGCGCAGGGAGGGGGCGCCGCCGCTTCTGGTGCTGTCCGTCGGAGTCCGGCATGGTCAACGGGCGGCCTGGGGTGGCGGCCGCGCGAGTCAATCGTGTATAGAGGATGCGCCTTTCGCGCAAGCCGCGACAGGCATTCAAGAAACCGGCGCATGGCGGACCTCGCGAAGCGGCGCGGCCCCCCGTCCGACGACGGGGCGTCCCGCGGAATCGGCGAGCCCCGCCATGCGCCACTCGACTGAGAGTGGTGACATGGAGAATACGCAGGCCGGCGCGCCCGAGGCGCGCCCTTCCGATTACGTCGCTGAAGCATCCTTCGACTCGCTCGGCCTCTCGGAGGCCGTGCGCCGCGCGGTCGCGGAGAAGGGCTACCAGCGCCCGACGCCCGTCCAGGTCTCGTCCTACGCCCCGATCCGCGCCGGCAAGGACGTCATCGTCCGGTCCAAGACCGGCACCGGCAAGACCGCCGCCTTCGCGATGCCGATCCTCGATCGGATCCCCGACGGCCGCCGCAAGGTCTCGTCGCTGACGATGTGCCCGACGCGCGAGCTGGCGATCCAGGTCGCGCAGGAGTTCGAGGAGCTCGCCAAGCACCGGGACCTCTCGGTCGTCGCCATCTACGGCGGCGCCTCGATGGGGGCGCAGCTCGACAAGCTCAAGGCGGGCGCGGAGATCGTGGTGGGCACCCCCGGCCGCATCTTCGATCACATCAAGCGGAAGACGCTGAAGCTCGACGAGTGCATGGTCTCGACGCTCGACGAGGCCGACGAGATGCTCAACATGGGGTTCTTCGAGGAGGTGACGAGGATCCTCGACCACCTCCCGGAGGACTGCCAGCAGCTGCTCTTCTCCGCGACGGTCCCGGCCGACATCGAGCAGATCATCCGCGAGTACCTGACCGACCCCGAGACGATCCTGCTCTCCGGCGACGAGTACTCGGTCGACAACATCAACAACGTCATCTACGCCGCCGTCGACGACTACCCGAAGCCCCGCAACCTCCTCTACATGCTGGAGAGCGAGGAGCCGGAGACGGCGATCGTCTTCTGCAACACCCGCAACGACACCTCGCTCGTGACCGCCGTCCTCAACCGGAACGGCTACGACGCGGAGCTGCTCAACGGCGACCTGCCGCAGACGGAGCGCGAGCGGGTGATGGCGAAGGTGAAGCGGGGCGAGGTCCGGTTCATGGTCGCGACCGACATCGCGGCTCGCGGGATCGACATCTCCGACCTCTCCCACGTCGTGAACTACTCGCTGCCGGAGGATCCAGCGGTCTTCCTGCACCGGGTCGGCCGCACCGGCCGCATCGGCAAGAAGGGGACGAGCCTCTCCATCGTCTCCGGCGCCGAGATCCACACCCTCACGGTGCTGGAGAAGAAGTTCGGCCTCATCTTCGAGCGGAAGCAGCTGCCGCCTCCCGAGGAGGCGCGCAAGCGCTGGACCGAGCGCCACGTCGCCGAGCTCAAGGAGGCGATGAGCGCCACGATCTTCGAGGCCTTCATCCCCCTCGCACAGGACCTCCGCAGCCGGCCGGACGGTGAGTACCTGACGGCGTTCGCCCTCAAGTACTTCTTCACGCACCACCGCATCGAGATGATGACGGACCTGCAGAAGGCCGAGCACAAGCGGGTGGAGCACGAGCGGAAGGAGCGCCACGAGGCCGCCTTCGCGAAGGAGGCGGCAGCGAGGGACCGCGCCGGCCACGGTGAGCGCGAGCCGCGCCGTGAGCGCGACCGTGATCGGGGGCGCGATCGGGACCGGGGCGAGCGCCGTCCGGAGCGCGCGGAGCGCGCCGAGCGCGGCCCGAAGACCCTCGAGGTGGACGCGGTCGCACCGGCCCGCGTGCGGGCCGAGCCTACCGAAGCCGGCGAGCAGGCCGAGGACGGCCGCCCGCAGCGCGCCCGCATCTTCCTCTCGCTGGGCGAGCAGGACGGGGCGGACGAGGCGAAGGTCCGCGAGGCGGTCGCGGCGCTGGCGCCGGGGCTCGAACTCCGCGCGGTCGAGCTGCGCCGTGGCCACACCTTCCTGGAGGTCGCCCCCGAGGCGATCGACGGAGCGGTCGCGGCCCTCAACGGCAAGGACTGGAACGGGAAGGCGCTGACGGCGGAGAAGGCGCGCCGACGCAGGCGGTAGGGTCCAGGCGGCGAGCGCGCACCTCCTCTCCCCCGCGCACCCGCGGGGGAGAGGATCAAGGTGAAGGTGGATCGATCCTCGGCACCGCCAGCGTCACCCTCAGCCCCCTGTGGTCCGACCCCGCCTGCGGCAGCACCTCTGCAGCGCGCGGCGCGAGCGCGGGGCTCGCGAAGACATAGTCGATCCGGACGAGCGGGACGGGTGACGTGGGCTCGGTGGGGAAGGTCCCGCCGTAGCCGTCGCCCGCGGCCGCGAAGGCGTCGACCAGCGAGCCGCGGATCGTCCGGTAGAGCGGCTCGGTGTCGAGCGTGTTGAAGTCCCCCGCCACGATCATGTGCCGCGCCTGGGGATAGCTGCGCGCGACGTGCTCGCGGAGCAGCGCCCACTGCCGGGCGCGGACGCGCGCGTTGGCGTCGAAGCCGCTGAACCAGCGGGTCCCGCGCTCCACGACTCCGGCCGGCGACGAGAGGTGCACGTTGCAGAGCGCCGTCTCTCCGGCCTCCAGCGCGAGCGCCACGCACTGCCCGGCGACGCGCCTGCCCTCCTTCACGACCGTGGGGCGCGTGAGCGGGACGCGCGAGAAGATGGCGAGCCCGTAGGCGCCGTATCGCGCTTCCATGGCGCGGTGGGGGTGGCTCGAACCGAGCGTGGCGTCGAGCCGCTTCGCCCAGGAGGGCGTCACCTCCTGCAGGCAGAACACGTCGGCAGGGGTGCGGCCGAGCAGCGCGAGCGACCGCTCGGGCCGGGAGTTGAAGAGCAGGTTGTAGCTGACGAGCGAGAGCGCCCTCGAGGACGGGGGCGGGACCGCGGGCCTCGCCTCGCGCAGCGCACGGACCGCCGACAGGGCCAGCGCAGGGAAGAGCACGGTCAGTGAGGCGGCCATCGCCAGCCGCCGGCGCGCGCGGACCGCCCGGTAGAGGAGGGCGACCGCGAGGAGCATCGACGGGACGAGGAGCAGCCCGTGGGCCACCGAGGCCGTGCTGCTGCGCAGGCCGGCGAGCCAGAGGGCCAGGGGGAGGAGGACGAACGTGCCGATCGCGAGGAGTCGAGCCTTGAGTGCCATGCGCGTTTGCCGGGCGTCCGGATTGGCCGGAAGCGGGCGTCCACACCATGGCAGCGACTGCGCGAGCGGGGAGGGGAGACCCTGCGGAGAGATCGTGCAGGAGCGGTGCAGCTACTTCGAAGGCGTGACCTCGTAGGTCCAGGTCTCGTTGGGAGAGACCTCGAAGCGCTCGCTGACCCGCGACTTGCCGACCTTCACCTCGATGCGGTGCGCGCCGGGGGCGACGTCGAGGCGCATGGAGCCCCGGCCGACCCTGCGGCCGTCCAGGAACACCTCCGCCTCGGGGGGGGCGGTCAGCTGCAGCCGGCCCTTCCCTTCAATCGCCGAGCCGGCCGCGCGAGCCGTTCGCGCGGCACCGGTGCGCCTGGTGGGCTTCGGAGCGCGCTTCGGCTCGGCCGCAGGCTCGTCCGTGGGCGCCCCCTCAGGCGCAGGAGTCTTCAAGGGAGGAGCGACCGCCACGGTGCCTGCGCCCTGACGTTCCCAGAGCCGCCCCGCGAAGAAGCCGCCGCCGAAGCCGGCCACCAGGAAGACGAGGGCCACGACGAGCGGGAAGGCGGATCGTCGCGAGACGACCTGCTGGGCAGCGGGAGGGGCCGCCTGAGCGGCGGGAGGCGGGGGTTCCTTCGGGGCCGGAGCCGGGGCCGGTTGCGGCCGTGGTTCGGGCCGTGCCTCCGGCCGGGGCCCGGGGGGCAGCGCCGCCTTCGGCGCTGCGACCTGAGCTGGCTCAGCCTCCGCCAGGATGAACTCGGGCGAGATCTCCTCGATCTCGTCGTCGGCTACGGTCTGGAGCGGTTCGTCTTGGGTCGGCATGGCGTGCTCCCGCCGCTACCGCATCGCCACCGGCTCGGAGTCGAGCCTGTTGCGCAGGGGACCGATCTGCTCGCGGAAGCCGGCCATCCACTCCGCCTTGATCGGCGCCTCGCGCGGGAGCTTGAGCGCGAGCGGGTTCAGGTAGCCCCCGTTGCGCTTCACGCCGTAGTGCAGGTGGGGGCCGGTCGAGGCGCCGGTGGAGCCGACCCAGCCGATCACCTGCTTCTGGCTGACGTGGGTCCCGGCGCGGACGCCGACGCGCGAGAGGTGGCAGTAGAGCGTCTCGAGCCCGTTCCGATGGCGGAGCTGGACCGCGTTGCCGCAGTCGCCCAGCCAGCCGGCGCTCTTCACCGAGCCGTCTCCCACCGCCCAGACCGGCGTGCCGGTGGGGGCGCCGTAGTCGATGGCGGGGTGGCGCTGGACGAATCCCTTGAGCGGGTGGCGGCGGCTGCCGAAGCCGGACGTGATGTGCGCGTACTTCAGCGGCGAGCGGAGGAAGCCGCGCTGCGCGCTCTGGCCGTCCTCGTCGAAGTAGCTCGTCTTCCCCTCGGGGTCGGTGTAGCGGAAGAGCCGCTTACGGCCGGTCGTCTCGCCGTCGTACTCGGTGGCCAGCACCTCTCCGTATCGGACGAACCGATCGTCGGCGTAGACCTTCTCGACCACGACCCGCATCCGGTCGCCGTTTCGGACGTCCTGGTAGAAGTCCACGTCCCAGGCGAGGACGTCGGCGGCGAGGACGGCGAGCGCCTGGATCCTCGTGGGTGGACTGGATCGACTCGTAGAGGCTGCTCCGGACGGTGACGGCGATCCTGTCGACGTCGGTCCGGACCTTCACGTCGCGCTTCGACGCGGAGAGCGTGCCCGCGGGGGTGCGCTCGACCAGCCACTCGTCGATCGGGCCCTGGCGGATCGAGAGCCGGTGCAGCGCGGCCTCTCCGGCGCGCCGCTCCACGCGGAGCTGGTCGCCGGGGCGAGCCTTGCGGAAGGGGAAGATCCCCTCCAGCGCCTGGATCGCCGCCATGAGATCTGCCGGGACGACCTTCGCGCGAACCAGCGCGACCGAGATGGTCTCGTTGCGGCCGAGCCGGAGGATCTCCTCCTCGAACCGCTCGGGCGGCGGCGAGGCGGCGGGCGCCGGCCGGAGCTCGGCGACGGCGGCGGGGGGAGGCGGGACGCGGACCTTGCCGAGCGCCCCTGCGATCGCCACCACCAGGAGCGCGACGAGGGCGAGCGCTGCGGCGACGGCGAGGCGTTTGCGGGAGGGCGGCCGGTCGAAGGGCGACGTCATCGGGGCGGCGAAACTAGCACGCCGCGAGCGATGTCCGCAGGAATCGGCCGGCGCGTGTGGGAGAGCACACTCACCGCCTGCGGCGGTGGAACTCCACCTGCCACTGCTGGACGGCGGCGTTGTGGCACTTCAGGTCCGGGCAGAAGATGTGCGTGCCGTCGTTCTTCGAGACGAAGTAGAGGTCCGTGCAGTCGCTTGGCGAGAGCGCCGCCTCGACCGCCGCCGCGCCCGGGTTCGCGATGGGGCCGGGCGGGAGGCCGGCGACCGCGTAGGTGTTGTACGGGTGCGGCGTGAGCAGGTCGGCCTTGGAGATGTTCTTCGACCAGCGCCCCGTCCGCAGGAAGGTCGCGTACATCACGGTGGGATCGGTCTGGAGCCGCATCCCCTTCTTCAGCCGGTTGTGGAAGACGCAGGCGATGCGCGGTCGCTCGGCGGGCTGCCCGGTCTCCTTCTCCACGATGGAGGCCAGCGTGACCAGCTCGCGCTCGGAGAGGAGCGACCCGTGGGCTGCCGCTTCGCCTCGGACGCCGCGAGGACGTCGCGGAACCGGCGGACCATCGCCTCCAGGATCCGCTGCGGCGTGACGCCCCACGCGAAGGCGTAGGTGTCGGGGAAGAGGTAGCCCTCCAGCGAGGCGAAGGGGACGTCGAGCGCCGATGGCGAAGGCCGGGTCGCGGGCGAGCCGCGCCACGTCCTCGGCCTCGTCGCGAGGCCGCTCCGCCCGACGATCTCGGCGATCTCCTCGATGCGGAGCCCCTCCGGCACGGTGAAGCGGTAGAGCTTCACCTCGCCCTTGTGGATCCGGTCCAGCGCCTCGTCGGGGCGCAGCGCGCCGGCGAAGGCGTACTGGCCCGCCTTGAAGGGGCGCGGGTCGCGCCGGAACCAGCGGACGTAGCAGCCACGCCGTCCGGTCGTCGGAGACCACGCCTGCCCGGGCGAGGAGCCGGACGACCGTCCGCGGCGAGGCGCCGGACGGGACGACCACGATCTTCTCCTCTGGGGACCCCCAGGGTGCGTCGCGGAAGCGCCCGAAGACCTTCCAGGCGCCGAAGCCCACGACGACGGCCGCGAGCACGCCTGCGAGGAGGATGGTGCGGAGCATCCGCTTCATTCGCTGCTCCCGTCGAGCCAGTCCTGCAGTATGACCGCCGCGGCCTCGGCGTCGACCAGCGGCCGGCGCTCCCTGGCCGAGAGGCCGCGCTCGCGCATGCGTGACTCGGCCTCGAAGGTGGAGAGCCGCTCGTCCTGGAACGCGACCGGGACCTGCAGCGCAGCCGCCGAGCTTCGAGGCGAAGCGGCGCGCGAAGTCCGGCCGAGGGTCCCTCGGTGCCGTCCATGTTGAGCGGGAGGCCCACCACCGCCTGCGTCACCTCGTACTCGGCCGCCACCTCGGCGATGACGGCCAGATCCGGAGCGTCGCCGCGCCGCTCGACCACCTGGAGCGGACGGGCGGTCCGCAGCAGGCTGTCGGCGATCGCGACGCCGATCCGTGCCCGGCCGACGTCGATCCCCAGGTAGCGCATGGGGCGGCAATCTAGGTTGCCCCCGGCGCCGGGGTCAAACGGTCGGGTGGCGGACTGATCGGCCCGTCCGCGGACCGCGCCCGGCGCGAAACCCCTCGAATCGCGCAGGCTGCGGCTGGCACGCGCCCCGCAGTACGGGGGCTCGACGTTCAACCCTCGCGCGCAAAGGAGCGCACATGAACATCGGACAAGTCCTCGTCGCAGGGGCGGCTGCCCTCCCCGCCGCTTCTACGGGCCTCGCGGGCATCGGCCTGGCGGCCGCAGGACGCGTCGCTGCCGCAGCGATCGGCCGCGGCGGGGCGAAGCCCAAGGTCGCCGGCGCAGCCACGACGGCAGGGAGCGGGCTCGCTCAGACGAGCGCCCAGCGCCAGGCCGAGCAGCTCGGGGCCCTCCTCACGCGCCTCACGCGCACCGCCATCACTGGGACGGCAGGGGCGACGACCGGCACCGCGGCCTCGAGCGCGAGCAGCTCTCTCGCCTTCCTGAAGGACTCTCGGCTCTCGGTGGAGGAGAAGCTGGCGCGGCTCATGGTCCAGCTCTCCGACAAGTACGAGAAGCAGCTGGAGCAGAAGCTGCAGCAGTTCGCCGATCTCGACGCCGGCAAGACCGGCTCCACCTCCTCGACCAAGAAGAGCGCGAGCGCCGGCTCGTCGACCCTCGCCGCGCTCGGCGAAGGGCTCACGACGCTGCTCTCGAAGGCTGGGCTCGGGAAGGCGGCGAGCGGTTCCTTACTGTCGAAGCTGGCGAGCCAGGTCGCTGGACCGGTCCTGGCCGGCGCCGCGACCGCGCTGGGCCTTCCCGCGCTCGCGCCGCTCATCCTCAAGGCTGGACCGCTCCTCGGCGGCATCGCGGGCGGAGCGCTCACCGGGTTGACGGGTGCCGCGGCGAGCAAGGGCACCGCGGCCAAGGGCGCTTCGACCAGGGCGTCGTCGTCGACCTCGTCGAGCGCGGGCTCGTCGTCGACGTCGGAGACGAGCGAGAAGGCGCTCATGACGGAGATCCAGATCCTGCAGGAGAAGCAGAAGGAGATGTTCTCGCTCGTCTCCAACATCCTGCGCTCGATGCACGACACCAAGATGGCAGTCATCGGGAACGTCCGATGAGGGGGGACCAGATGGAGAACGCGAATACGATCGGGTCGGGGGCGACATTCTCGGAGCTGCTGGAGGTGCCTCCCGAGGTGAAGGAGCTGGTCGCCAGCGTCGCCGCGGCGGCCCTCGAGTCGGGCCGTCCGGCCGAGGCGGAGAAGGTGCTCGAGGGGCTGGTGGCGGTCCACCCGCGGGACCCGGCGGCCTGGGCGCTCCTCGCGCGCGCCCACCTCCGGACCGGGAAGGAGCTCGCGGCGCGGTTCGCAGCCGAGGTGGGTCGCCAGCTCGCGCCGGACGACCCCGGCGTACGGCTCGCTCACGCGGAGGTGCTGCTAGGCGGGAGCGAGGGGAGGGGCGCCGCGGTCGAGGAGCTGCGCGGGCTGCGTGGCGTCGACGGAGCCGTCGGCGAGCGCGCGGCTGCGCTCCTCGCTGCGCTGGGCGAGGCCGACGAGGAGTGACCCGCGCGGCGTCCCGAGGACCGCAGAAGTCCACATTCCCCAGCAATTACGCTGCTTCCCACCTTGACCGACACGGCGCGCTTCGTGGATAGTTCGCGCCCGTGATCCGAGGGTCCTTGCCCCTCGTCACCCGAGGGTCGGCGGTCGACCCGGCGAGTCACTCCAGAAGGAAGAATCGCGATGGCAATCGGCACCGTGAAGTGGTTCAACGACGCGAAGGGCTACGGCTTCATCTCGCAGGAGGGTGGCGAGGACGTCTTCGTCCACCACACCGCGATCAACATGGACGGGTTCCGGACCCTCAAGGAGGGGGAGCGCGTCGAGTTCGACGTCACGCAGGGGCCCAAGGGGCTGCAGGCGGCCAACGTCCGCAAGGGCTAGGCAGAGACAGCATCGTCGGCGCCGCTGGGCGGCCTCGGTACGACCGGGGCCGCTCATGGTTTTGGCGCGGTACTTGATTGCTTTACCAACAACGGCTACGAGAAGGGCCGAATGAGCGAGAAGGAAGCCGGCATCGAAGTTCAGGGAACCGTCGAGGAGGCACTCGCCGGCGGTATGTATCGCGTCAAGGTCGATCAGGGTCCGATCGTGCTCGCCTACGCATCCGGGAAGATGAAGAAGTTCCACATCCGCATCATCCCGGGCGATCGCGTCAAGCTCGAGCTGTCCCCCTACGACCTGACCCGCGGGCGCATCACGTACCGCGACAAGTGATCCGGCGGGCGTCCGGGACTCCGTGGCCCCTCCCTCACCCCGCAAGCACTGGCTCGACTGGCAGCGCGGCCTCGCCGTGCTGTTCATGGTCGAGGTCCACATCCTCGACGCCTGGATCGCCGCGGGGGCGCGGACCGGCCACGAGCGCTACTACGACCTCCTGATGTTCCTGGGCGGCCTCGCCGCGCCGGGCTTCCTCTACATGGCGGGGCTCTCGCAGGCGCTCGCCGACGAGGCCCACGCGCGCAAGGGGGCCGACCCGGCCGCCCGGCGGCGGGCCGCGATGAAGCGCGGCCTCTGGCTGCTCGGCGTCGCCTACCTGGTCCGGATCTTCTCCGTCCTCGCGGCGGGGCGCCTGGAGCCGGGGCGCGGGCTGCCCTACGTCCTCGGCGTCGACGTGCTCTCCGTGGCCGGCTTCGGGATCCTCCTCGCGATCTCCACAGACTCGTGGGAGCCCAAGGACTGGCGGAGGCCGGTGGCCCTCGGGCTCGCGCTCATCCTCCTCTCGTTCTTCTGGCGCGGCGCCTGGCGCTGGGGGAGCTGGCACGAGGTCTTCAAGGTCGACGTCCTCAACATCCTCGCCGTCGGGATGATCCTCTCGGCCTTCCTCGCCGTCGGCCGGCCGCGTGTCGTGGGAGCCGCGCTGACCGGCGGCCTCGCGCTCCTCATCGCCTTCGCCACGCCGTGGATCGCCGTGAAGCTCGGCTACCGCGACCAGCCCGGGTTCCTCGAGAAGCTCGCGGCCGATCCGCTGGCCAAGCTGGCCGACGTGCCGTGGGCCTACCTCTACGGCCTCTGGCCGCGCAGCCAGTTCAAGCTGCTCAACTGGGTGGCCTTCCTGCTCGCCGGCGCGGCGGTGGCGCCGCTCGCGACCGGGAAGAGCCGTCCGCTCCTGTTCCTCGGCCTCGGCGCTGGGATCTTCGGCGTCGCGAAGGTCATCGACCCACTCATCGTGCTGCCGTCCGCCGACCCGATCTTCTGGTGGCTCAACGCGCCGTCCTGGTTCCTGATGCAGGCTCGCGATCCACGTCGGGCTGACCGGCGCGCTGATGGCGCTCCCGGAGCTGGTCGTGCCGGCGCTGCGCTGGCTCTCCACGCTGGGGCGCCAGTCGCTCTTCGCCTACATCGTCACGGTGGAGCTGACGTATGGGGCGTACGCGAGCGCCCTCAAGAAGCGGCTCTCATTCCGCGGGACCGTCACCGGCATCGTCCTGATGGTCATCGTCGCCTGGGGGCTCTCCGTCGGGTGGGAGCGGTTCCAGCGCTGGCTCCGGGAGCGGAAGCGGAAGGCCGTCTGAGGCGACGTCGAGGGCCGCCGTCCTGCTCGTGAACCGCAGCGGAGCGTCGAGCGCCTCGACCAGCTGGTCCTCGGTGATGGACCCAGCCTCCGCCATGTGCAGGAGGAGGACGCGCAGCCGCTCGGTCCAGGCCTCGTCCAGCTCCCCCCGCGTGTAGTAGCCGTGGTAGCGGACCGGGTTCGGGATGATGGACGCGAGGAACGCGGCCTCCCGGATCGAGAGGTCCGTCGCAGGCTTGCCGAAGTAGTGCCGGGCGGCCGGACCGATCCCCCAGAGCCTCGGCCCCCACTCGGCGATGTTCAGGTAGATCTCCAGCAGCCGTGCCTTCGGTACCGCGGCCTCCAGGCCTACGGCGACCATCGCCTCGCGCGCCTTCCGCACCAGCGTCTTCTCGCGGGACAGGTAGAGGTTCTTGGCGAGCTGCTGGGTGATGGTGGACGCGCCCCGCACGACGCGCCCCGCTTCCCGCCCCTGGGCGAAGGCGTTGCGCAGCTCCTCGAAGTCGAACCCCGAGTGACCGAAGAAGCCTGCGTCCTCGCTGGCCGTCACTGCCCGCACGACGTGTTCCGGGAGGGAGGCGAGCGGGACGAAGTCGGGGTTCTCCGGGCCGATCCGGATCGAGGGCGGCTCGCCAGTCGCCACCTCCGGGCGCCAGGTGAAGGTCGAGCGGAGCGAGAAGGCCGGCCCCCGCCGGGCCGCCTCGCGGAGCCGCGCGAGGTCGAGCGCGGCCTCCACGGCCCACGCTGCGGGGTCGCGCAGCGGACCGGAGAGGCCGAGCCTGAAGGAGAGGGGCCCGGCTGGGTGGGGCGCGCCGCTCGGAGGGCGCAGCGCCACCGGGAGCGCGTCGGCGAGCGCATCGTAGTCGACGCCCGGCGCGTCGAGCACGAAGGAGAAGGGCAGGCCGGGACCGACGCGTACTTCGCCCGAGAGCGTGGAGTCGACGACGTCCAGGATCCGGAGGTTGCCGTCGCGCAGCGCGAGCCGGCGGCTGGCTGGATCGACCTCGATCGCGCCGTCCAGATCGACGGTCACGGGACCGACCGGCTCCGCCGACAGCCGCTCTCCCGTGAACCAGCCGCGGTCGAGACGGACGCGCAGGCGTCCCTTCACCGGCGCCGAGGCCTGGCCCGAGACCGTCACGTCGCCGGAGAGCGAGCCGCCGCTCCATCGAATGGCGCCTGCCGCGAGCTGCGCAGGGAGCGTCTCGGCGGAGAGGCCGAGCGCGCTCGCGCTCAGCCGGTAGCCGTCGTCGCCGCGGTGGAAGTCGGCCCTGGCGGTGCCGCCAAGCCGGTGCGAGATGATGAGCTCCAGGTCGTCGGACCCGCGCGACCTGTGCCGGGTGACGGAGGCGTCCAGGGGGCCCACGTCGTAGTCCGTTCCGTCGGACCGGAGGACGAGCGTCGCCCCGCGCAGGTGGATCGCCGGCCAGTCGCGAGGCGCGGCCTGCGCCGGCTCGCCCGCAGGAGGCGCCTTCGCGGCCGACCTGCTCCGCATCCGATCCCCGAGGGCCCTGAGCTCTACCAGCCGCTCCCCGGGAGAGATGCGCGTCCCGTAGAGCCTGACCGAGGCGGGCTCGATCCGGCCGGCGAGGAGCGCCGCCCAGCTGGCCCGCACCTTCACGTGCTCCGCGCGCAGGATGGGGGGGCCCCCGCTGCGCTCGGAAGGAAGAGTGAGCGGGCCGAAGGTGACCCGGAAGAGCGCGTCGACCGACACCGCGTCGCCCACCTCCGCGGTGGGGAGCCGGCGAGAGAGCGCGTCGCGGATCGCTGCGCGCAGCCGCGCGCGGGGCCCCTGCCGGTTGACCAGCACGAGCGCGGCGCACCAGAGCAGGAGCACGCAGAGAGCGGCCACGGCCGCTCGTCGCGTCCAGATGGGTGAGCGGCGCCAGAGCGCCAGCGTTCGGGCAACCGGGGAGGGCATCGGGGGTGGTTTTCGTAGCATGCGCAGGCAGAATCCCGGGAGGGAAACACGCGGTGGCGCTGTTAACATCCCGGAAGGTCGATGAAACAGCTCCGTCCCATTCACCCCGAGCGCCCCGTCCTCCGGGCTGCCGCAGCGGTAGCGGTCTCGCTGGGCGTCCACGCCGGGGCGCTGGCGCTGCTGGTGGTGTGGGCGCTCGTCGCCATCTCGGCTGCGCGCAAGGCGGAGGAGGCGAAGCCCAGGGAGGTCGCGCTCGCCACCATCGACGCGGGCGAGTGGGCGCGGAACCGGGCCGTGGTGGAGCTGCCCCCGCCGCTCGCGCGGCAGCGCACGGAGGCGCGTAGGCCGCCCCCGGCGCCCGCGGAGGTCAAGCCTCCGCCGCCGCGCGCGGAGGCAGGCGCGAGCGCGGCCGCTCCGCCTGCCGGCTCCGCGCGCCCGCTCCCGGCCGACGAACGTGGCGGCGGCGAGCCGAACGCTCCGGGGGCTGGTGACGGCGCGAGCGCCGGCCCAGACCTGCAGCCCAGGCCGCTCCTCAACCGGCCGCTCGCGATGAAGTTCGATCCGGTCGGCGACGGCACGGCGCCTCTCGGAGAGGGGACGGCGTTCTCCAGCTTCACGGTGCAGAACCCAGAGGCGTGGCGCTTCGCCAACTTCTTCAACCGCGCCGTCGAGAGCATGAACTCGGTCTATCGCTACGAGCTCGGCGCGCCGCTCCCGCCGTCGCTCTACGCGCGGTGGGTCAACGAACCAGGTCAGACCGCCGCGTGCTCGTACACGTGGGTGGCCCTGGACGCAGGCGGAAAGGTCGTCGAGGCGCAGGTCCGCAAGTCGTCCGGGATGACCGACCTCGACGCGCTGATCCTCGAGGTGATCCGGCGCACTGCCCCGTTCGTGAACGTGCCGCCCGGGCTGCTGGACGAGCGCGGCGCCTACCGGGACACGTGGGGGCTCTGCCTCGTGCGTGGCGCCCGGCGCGGGTAGCCCCACGGCCGCCGCTCGGCTATCTTCCGCGCCTCCATGATGCGCAACGTCCCACCCGAGCTGCTCTCCGAGAACCACCCGGTCCTGCGCTGGCTGCTGCTCGCCGCGGCCACCGCGTACGGGCTCGCGTTCCTGGCGGCGATCTTCCGCGACCGCGCGGCGCGCTGGATCCTGGCAGGCGGCGTCGCGATCCACGTCGCCGCGATGACGGGGCGTGGGCTCGCCATAGGC
Organism: uncultured delta proteobacterium; assembly: GCA_963845515.1. Lineage (GTDB taxonomy): Bacteria > Myxococcota > Myxococcia > Myxococcales > Anaeromyxobacteraceae > DATIVK01. The sequence continues at coordinate 168,309 of CAWJSR010000029.1, read as the reverse complement.
TTCTTCCCCCTCACCAACAAGATGGAGTCCTTCTCCACCTGCGCCCTCGCGACCGCGCTGGTGCTGGCCGTCGCCTGGCGCCCCGTGCGCAGCTACGCGCTCCCGCTCATCGCGGTGACCGGTGCGGCGATGGTCGTCTCGCTCTCCTTCCCGGGGCACCTCGGCTGGCCGCCGCCGCTCATGCGGACGGTCTGGTACCCGCTCCACGTCCCGATCTCCTTCGTCGCCTACGCCTGCTGGACTGCCGCAGCCGCGGCGTCGCTGTCCTGGTTCAAGGACCGGGACGGCGCGTGGCTCGCCCTCGTCGACCGGCTCGCGCTATGGGGCTTCGCCCTCTGGTCGCTCTCGATGATCTTCGGCGGCATCTGGGGGGTCGTCGCGTGGGGCGCCTACTTCATGTGGGACCCGAAGGTGATCTGGTCGGTCATCCTCTGGTTCCACTACGCGACCTTCGTCCACGTCCGGCTCACGCCGTCGATGCAGCAGCGGCCGTGGGCGCGCCCGGCGCTCGCCATCGTCGGGTTCCTCTTCGTCTTCGTCGCCTACGTCGGGACGTCCTTCTTCTTCGGGCGGTCGAGCCATGCCTTCAGCTGACCCCTCCGGCAGCGGTCGCTTCGACTGGCTCCGCTCGCAGGGGCTGGGGCTCGTCTGCGGGTTCGGGACGGTCCTGCTGCTCGCCGTCGGCTCGGTGATCCTCGCGGCGACGCGCGAGGGGGCCTCGGCGGCGGTCGGCTTCGACGACCTGCGCGGCTTCTTCGCGCCGCCGTCGTGGGTCCACTGGTGGTTCTACCTGCTCGTCGCCGTCGCGGGCCTGTATGGGCTCAACACGGTGCTCGCCACCTGGGACACGGTGCTCCGCAAGTGGCGGGCGGGGGTGCGCACCCCGGGCGCGTACGCGGCGTCGATCATCCACGTCGGCTTCCTGGTCGCGATGGCCGGTCACGCCCTCGGCGGCTTCACGTCGGAGGACTTCGAGCCGGTGATCGTGAGCGAGCGCTGGAGCGAGGTCCCCGGCTTCGGCGAGGCCAGGCTCCTGACGCTCGAGGTCGACTCGATGCCCAACGGCATGCCGAAGTCGGCCCGCGCGACGCTGGCGGTCCGCGCGCCGGACGGCGGGGTCCGGCAGGAGGTCGTCGACTACAACCAGCCGCTCTCGCGAGGCTTCGGCGGCCACCTCGCGCTCCTCGCGGAGATGGGCCAGGTGCAGGTCCCGGGCATCGGCGTCCGCCCCGCGATCCTGCTGAGGCCGCGGACGACGCCATCCAACCCGTGGGCGCTGGTCTCCGGGATCCTGGTCGGTCTCGGCGTGCTGCTGATGTGGCGGCGGCTGATCCCGCGGCGGAGCAGCGCCAGCGACGCCCTCTCTACTCCACCTTCATCCCCGGCCTCCACCGCAGCACCGGCTTCCGCGCCGCCCTGACCTCGTCGAGGCGTGACCGGAAGGCCGTCAGCGGCGCGGCGTGGAGGGTGTCGGGGTCGGCCTTCGCCTCGGCGGCGATCGCCTTCATCGCGCGCGATGAAGGTGTCGATCGTCTCCTTCGACTCGGTCTCGGTCGGCTCGATCATGATCGCGCCGTGGACGACCAGCGGGAAGTAGACGGTCGGCGGGTGGAAGCCGTGGTCGATGAGCCGCTTCGCGACGTCCATCGTGGCGACGCCGTTCGCGCCCTGGAGCTTGTCGTCGAAGACCACCTCGTGGAGCGAGTCGGTCTCGTAGGGGAGGTTGTAGTCCCCCTTCAGGCGAGCGCGGACGTAGTTGGCGTTGAGGACCGCGAGCTCCGCGGTCGCCCTCAGCCCCTCCGGGCCGTACTCGCGGATCACCGACCAGGCGCGGACCATCATCCCGAAGTTGCCCCAGAACTCTCGCAGCTTCCCGACCGTCTTCGGCCGCTCCTTCGGCTCCGTGACGAGCCGGAAGGACTCGCGCTCCTTCACCACGACCGGCAGCGGCAGGAACGGCTCGAGGGCCCGCTTCACCGCGACCGGCCCCGAGCCGGGGCCGCCGCCGCCGTGCGGCGTCGCGAAGGTCTTGTGCAGGTTGTACTGGATGACGTCGAACCCCATGTCGCCCGGGCGCGCCACGCCGAGCAGCGCGTTCATGTTCGCGCCGTCGCCGTAGACGAGGCCGCCCCTCGCGTGGACGATCTCGGCGATCGCCCCGACGTCGCTCTCGAAGATCCCGAGGGTGTTGGGGTTGGTGATCATGATCGCCGCGACGTCCTCGTCCATCGCCTTGCGGACGGTGTCGGGGTGGAGCCGGCCGTCGGGCCCCGAGGCGAGCTGCACCGTCGTGTAGCCGTTGAGGGCCGCCGACGCGGGGTTCGTCCCGTGCGCGGTGTCCGGGATGAGGACCTTCTTGCGCGGGTTGCCGTGCGCCTCGTGGTACGCGCGGATCACCATCATGCCGCAGAGCTCGCCGTGGGCACCGGCGGCCGGGGAGAGGCAGGTCGCGTCCATCCCGGCGATCTCGGAGAGCTCGCGCTCCAGCCTGTACATCAGCTCGAGCGCCCCCTGCGACAGCTCGGCCGGGGCGAGCGGGTGGACGTTGGCGAAGCCGGGCAGCCGCGCGATCGCCTCCGCCGACCTGGGGTTGTACTTCATGGTGCAGGAGCCGAGCGGGTAGAAGCCGGTGTCGATCCCGTGGTTCCAGCTGGAGAGGTGGGTGAAGTGGCGGACCGCCTCCAGCTCCGAGAGCTCGGGCATGCCGTCGATCGCGTCGCGCCGCAGGGCGGCCGGGATGTCGTCGATGCCGTTGTCCGGGACGGCGGGGAGCGAGACGCCGCTCCGGCCGGTCGACCCGTTCTCGAAGACGAGCGGCTCCTCGTGGACGATCCCGCGGGTGGCGCCGCCGGCGCCGATCTCGAAGCTGGCCATGGCGCTACCCCCTCACAGATCGGGCGAAGAGCTCGATGAGCTCGGGCGTGTGGAGCTCGGTGGCGACGCAGAGGAGCGCCCCCCCGACCTTCGGGTGATCCGGGTACCAGCGCGCGAGCGGTGCGCCGGCCACGATCCCCTTCCTGGCGAGCCGCGCGATGACCGCCTCGGCGTCGCCCACGTCGAAGGCCTGCTCGTTGAAGACCGGCCCGGTGAAGGCCGGCTTCACGCCCACCCTGGCGAAGGCCTCGCGCAGCGCGCGGAGCCGGGCGTGGTTGAGCCTCGCCAGCCTGGCGAGCCCCTGCTTCCCGAGCAGCGTCAGGTGGATCGTCGCGGCCAGGGCCGCGAGGCCGGAGTTGGTGCAGATGTTGGACGTCGCCTTCTCGCGCCTGATGTGCTGCTCGCGGGTGGCGAGGGTGAGGACGAAGCCGCGCCGCCCCTGCTTGTCGACCGTCGCGCCGCAGAGCCTCCCGGGCATTCCCCGGACGTGGGCGTCCCGCGTGGCGAAGAAGCCGGGGGCGGGGCCGCCGAAGGACATGGCGTTGCCGAAGCTCTGGAGCGAGCCGGTGGCGACGTCGGCGCCGAGCGCGCCGGGGGCCTGGAGCAGCCCGAAGGCGACCCCCTCGGCCGTGGAGGAGATGGTGAGGGCGCCCGCCTTCTGCGCGATGGCCGCTGCCTCGGGCAGCGCGTCGACCACGCCGAGGAAGTTGGGGTAGCCGATGACGACGGCGGCCGTGTCGCCGTTCACGGCCTGCTGCAGGGCGGCGAGGTCGGTCCGGCCGTCGGGGCCGAAGGGGACGATCGCCAGGTCGTCGTGCGTGGAGCGGAGGTAGCTCCTGAGGACCTTCTGGTACTCGGGATGGACGGCGGCCGAGACGACGAGCCGCTTGCGCCCCGTGATCCGCGTCGCCATGAGCGCCGCCTCGGCGGTGGCGGTGGCGCCGTCGTACATGGAGGCGTTGGCGACGTCCATGCCGGTGAGGAGGCAGCAGTAGGTCTGCCACTCGAAGAGCGCCTGGAGCGTCCCCTGCGAGATCTCGGGCTGGTAGGGCGTGTAGGCGGTGAAGAACTCGCCGCGGAGGAGGAGCTGGTCCACGGCCGGAGGGACGTGGTGGGGGTAGCAGCCGGCGCCTGCGAAGGGCGGGTGGTCGACCGCGTTTCGCGACGCCAGCCTGCGCGCCTCGGCGAAGAGGGCGATCTCGTCGAGCGCCGGCTCGATGGCGAGCGGGCGCCTCAGCCGGAGCGGCTCGGGGATCGAGCGGAAGAGGTCGGCGACGCTCTTCGCGCCGATGGCCTCGAGCATCGCCCGGACGTCGTCGGGCGTGTGGGGATGGTAGCGCACGGCATGCTCCGCCACGGCCAGCGCCGCGGTATGGGGTGGGGCGGCTCCTGGCTAGTGCTGCTCCTCGACCAGCGCGGTGTAGGCCTTCACGTCGAACAGCTCGTCGAGATCCTTCGGGTTCGACGGCTCCACCGAGATCATCCAGCCCTTGCCGTACGGGTCCTCGTTGATCCCCTCCGGGGCGTCGACGAGCGGGGAGTTGATCTCGACCACCTTGCCTGAGACCGGGGCGTAGAGGTCGGAGACCGCCTTCGTCGACTCGACCACCCCGAACGTCTCGCCCTTCTTCACCAGCGCGCCGACGGCGGGGAGCTCGACGTAGACGACGTCGCCAAGCTGGTCGGTGGCGAACGCGGTGATGCCGACGACGACGCGCCCGTCCTTGCTGCGGGCCCACTCGTGGTCCTTGGTGTAACGGAGATCCTCGGGGAAGTTCATGGTGGCCTCGACGGGGTTGGCGGTCACTGCCGGCTGTAGAAGGGAGTCTTGACGACCTTCGCCGCGACGGCGCGTCCGCGGATCTCGACGGCGAAGGTGGAGCCTTCGGCGGAGAGGACCGTCGGAACGTAGGCGAGGCCGACGGGGATCTTCAGGGTGGGGGACTGCGTGCCGCTCGTGACGACGCCAGCCGGCTTCCCTTCGCTGAGGACCGGGTAGCCGTGCCGCGGGATGCCACGCTCCGTGAGCGTGAAGCCGACGAGCCGCCTCGTGGGCCCCGCCGCCTTCTGGGCGAGGAGCGCGTCGCGCCCGGTGAAGTCCCCCTTGTCGAGCTTCACCACCCAGCCGAGCCCCGCCTCGAGCGGGGTCGTGTCGTCGTCCATGTCCGAGCCGTAGAGCCGGTAGGCCGACTCGAGCCGGAGCGAGTCGCGCGCGCCGAGCCCCGCAGGGATGGCGCCGTCCCCCTTGCCGCCCTCGAGCAGCGCGTCCCAGAGCCTGGCGGCCTTGTCGGGCAGGCAGAAGAGCTCGAAGCCGTCCTCGCCGGTGTAGCCGGTCCGGGCCGCCAGGCAGGAGACGCCTGCCACCTCGGCCGGCCTGAAGTGGAAGGTCTTGACGCCGAGGAGGTCGTCCTTGGACAGGCGCTGGACGATCCCCGCGGCCTTCGGTCCCTGGATGGCGAGCTGGGCCCAGTCGTCCGACTCGTTCTTCACCGCCACGCCCGGCCCCTCGCCGGCCCTGAGCCACTCGAAGTCCTTCTGGCGGTTGCCGGCGTTGACGCAGACGAGCCAGTCCTCGGTGCCGCGCCGGTAGACGATCACGTCGTCCACGATCCCGCCGTTCGGGCGGCAGAGGCAGCCGTACTGGGCCTGGCCGTCGACGAGCTTGCGCAGGTCGTTGGTGAAGAGCCGCCCGAGCGCCTCCGCCGCGCGCGGGCCGCGGAAGACCACCTCGCCCATGTGCGAGACGTCGAAGAGGCCGGCGCGGGTTCGGACCGCCTCATGCTCCTCGAGGATGCCGGAGTACTGGACCGGCATCTCCCAGCCGGCGAAGTCGACGATGCGAGCGCCGGCCTCGACATGCCTTTCGTACAGCGGGGTGCGGAGCGCCATGGTCACCTCGGTCGGCGGGTTGGCGAATCCTAGCGGAAACGTCCCTCTTGACGGCGGCCGATTCTTTCGTCAGTCGCAGCGGACCGGCTCGCAGGGGGTCCAGACGCCGCCGCTCCTGGTCGCCGCGCAGCAGTAGCGGGCCGAGCCGCGCGAGTCCTCGGCGCGCCAGGTGAAGCCCGAGTCGGAGACCTCGAGGATGGCGTGGCCCCAGCGGACGGAGCCGTAGAGGAGCGTCGAACCGGCTGGCGCGGCGCGCTCGAACCGCTCGTCGGTCCTGTCGCGGCACCCGTTGCCCGAGACGAAGACGTCGAGCCCTGACGCGGTGCGCAGGTGCTGCAGGTCGTGGTCGTGACCCGCGAGCCAGCCCCGGAGGTTCCCGCCCCCCGCCGCGATCACCTGCGCCACGCGGGCGGTGTAGTCGGCCGAGTCGAAGTCCGAGGTGTGGCCGCCAGCGGTGGCGGCCGGGTGGTGCGCCATCACGAAGCAGGGGCGGGCGTCGCACCCGGCGGACGCGGAGGTCACGAAGGCCACCTCGTCCGCCAGCGTGAAGCCGCCGTAGTCGCCCTTGATCACGTTGCTGTCCAGGACGATGAAGCGGGCCGGCCCCTGGTCGACGACGTAGTGGCGGGCAGGGAGCTTCCATGCGGGGCTCGCGTGGGCCACCTCGAGGCAGGCCTTGGCGCGGGCGACCGCGACGGGATCGCCGATCGGGACGCACCTGGCCCAGGTCGCGACGTCGTGGTTGCCGAGCGCGAGGTAGACCGGGACCCCCGCGCTGCGAGAGGCTGCCGAGGGCGTCCTCGAACTTCTCGGCGAACGAGGGATCGTGCGGCGGGGTGTAGCCGGGCGCGACGGTGATCCCGTCCGGCTCGAACGCGCAGCGTCCCGCGGCGGTGGAGCGCCAGTCGGGGCCGCAGTCGTAGAGGTTGTCGCCGACGTGGAAGGCGAGGTCGAAGGGCCTTCGGCGCTGGGCGTCCGCGATCCCGTCCGCCACGGCGGCCTGCTGGCAGTTGGCCTCGCCGAAGTCGCCGAAGTGGAGCGCCCGCACGACCGGCGGCGTGAGGGTCACCGCCGGCCCCGGCGCGGCCGCGGCGCCGCCGCGTCGCTCGTAGCTCTTGCTCGCGGAGCACGCGCAGCAGCCGTCGGCCCCGGACGAGGAGCGCCAAGGCCAGCGCGGCTGCCGCGAGCCTCGTCACGCGGTCACTTCGCCGAGCGGCGGGCCAGCTCGACGGTGTTGGCGAGGAGCATCGCGATGGTCATCGGGCCGACGCCACCGGGGACCGGGGTGATGGCGCTGGCGCGCTCCTTCGCGGCGCCGAACTCGACGTCGCCGACCAGCTTGCCGTCGGCGAGCCGGTTCATCCCGACGTCGATCACGACCGCGCCGGGCTTCACCCATGCCCCCTTGACGATCTCGGCCTTCCCGACGGCGGCGATCACCACGTCGGCGCGGGCCACCTCGGCCGCGAGGTCGGTGGTGCGGGAGTGGGCGAGGGTCACGGTGGCGTGGCGCTCGAGCAGCATCGCGGCCTGCGGCTTTCCGACGATGTTGGAGCGGCCGACGACGAGGGCGTGCTTGCCCTTCAAGTCCACCTTCGCCTCGTCGAGCAGCCGCATCACGCCGAACGGCGTGCAGGCGCGCGGGGCGGGCTTGCCGGTCCAGAGGCAGCCGACGTTGTACGGGTGGAAGCCGTCGGCGTCCTTGGCCGGGGCGATCGCCTCGAGGATCAGCCTGCTCGTCGATCTGCTTCGGGAGCGGGAGCTGGACGAGGATGCCGTGGCAGGTCGGGTCGGCGTTGAGCCGCGCGATGAGGTCGAGCAGCTCCGCCTGCGTGGTGTCGGCCGCGAGGTGGTGCTCGACCGAGTTGATCCCGACCTCGTCGCAGGCCTTCCGCTTGCCGCGGACGTAGATGGCCGAGGCGGGGTCCTCGCCGACGCGCACCACCGTGAGGCCGGTGTGGATCCCCTTCTCCTGCTTGAGCTGGGCGACCTTCTGGGCCACCTCGGCGCGCACCTGGGCCGCGATCTGCTTTCCGTCGATGATCATGGGACGTGGAGTATAGCGCGGGCCGGGACGGCGAACAGGTGACCGAAGGGGCGCGGAGGTGGCGCGCCGCGCCCGATCTGGGGCTATGATCGCGATCGTCCCGCACTCCGCGGGGTGAGGAGAGTGGCCATGGCCCGCACCTGCGAGAAGTGCAACACCCCCCTCGACGACGAGGGGAACTGCGTCACCTGTGAAGCCGCAGCTGAGGGGCTCAAGCTCCTCGTCCGGTCGGGCTACGCCTCGGTCCGTGAGATGAACAACGCGCTGGAGGCGGCCGGCCTCACTCCCGAGATGGAGCAGGTGCCTGCGGGGCGTCCCGAGGAGAAGGCTCATCCGCTCTGGAACCTCTACGCCGACGCCGCCGACGCCGAGAAGGCGGTCACCATCCTCCGCCAGCACTGGGCGATGCTGCTCGACGATCCGGCGGCCGCCGCCGCCGCGCAGCGGGGGATCGCCGGCGTGGACCTCGACAAGGGCGGGGAGATCACCTGCCCGGCCTGTGGCCACGTGTTCGTCCTCGATCCCGGGAAGGCCGAGTGCCCGGAGTGCGGCCTCGGGCTCGGTGCGGCGGGCGAGGCGGCGCCCGACGAGGCGGAGACCCGGTAGCTACCTGATCTCGACCGCGCTGACCCAGCAGGTGGCGCCCGCGACGGACGCGCCATCCGGGCCGGTCACGGCGGAGCTCGCGACCTCGTAGCGGGACCTGGGCGGGTCGGCCGCGGAGGTCACGGTCAGCTCGATCGCGGCCACCTCGCCTTCGCGCATCGGCTCCTGCGACGCGAGGAGGATCCTGATCGAGGGGGTCGTGGCGTGGGCGGCGAAGTGCCCGTCGATCGTCGCGTCGCGCGCTCCGCCGAGCAGGGTCAGCGCTCGCGCCGAGAGCCGCCGCGTCGCGCCCTCGTGCGCCACGCTCGCGCCGGTGGGGAGCGCGACGGTCACGTCGAGGCCGTGGACGGGGCGCGAGGCGGTGCCGTACAGCGACACGACGATCCGGACGCGCCTCGGTTCGACGCGCTGGCAGGCGGCCAGGGAGGTCAGCGCGACGGCGAACGCGAGGAGTCCTCTGCGCACCCTGGCCACTGGCCCGCTCAGCGCTGGACCAGCAGCGCCGCGATGGTCTCGGGTTCGCTCGCGCCGGCGTCCATGGAGGCCTGCAGCTCCTCGGCACGCTGAGACGCGAGCGAACGCAAGAGCGCCCCCGCGTCCCCGGCGTCGGCCAGGGAAGGGTGGTCCACGCCGCCGCTCCGGAGCGCCTCCGCGGCCGCGCGAAGATCGGCCGTCGGGATGGGCGCGGGCGAGAAGGCGCGGCCGAGCCGCTCGTTGGCGAGCGCCGTCAGGTACCTCGCCGAGAGAGTGTGTTGCCCGGCCGGCTTGCCCGGCTCCACGAGGAGCCCGAGCCGCGCGCCCAGCGCGATGAGCCCCTCGGCGGCGTCGACGGCCGCCGTCGCGCGCGTCACGTCGAGTGACGAGAGGAACGGGCGCGGCATGAAGGCGGCCAGCGCCGGCGCGCCCCAGCGGCTCCGATCGGCCTCCAGGCCGGGGTGGAAGCGCGGCCGCTTGAGCGAGAGGGCGGCCAGCGCCTCGCCGAGCGGCGGGTCGAGCAGCGGGCTCGCCCGCGTGCCGGCGCCTCCCTCGCGGAGGAGGCGGTCGACCCGCCACTTGAGCGCCAGGAGCCGGCCGAACCCCTCCTGGAAGAGCCGCTTCACCGGGACCGCGGAGAGCTCCGCCGCCCCCTTCTCCTCGTCGGCCCCGGCGCGCAGCTCCAGCCCCAGCTCGATCAGGGCGCGCGCGGCGGTCAGCGCGCGGGCGACCGCGTCGACGTCGCCCGGATCGATCGAGTCGGCGACGACCACCGCGTTGGCCGGCTGCGACGAGCTCCGGCTCCAGCGAGGCACGCTCGTCGTCGGAGAGGCGGGCAGCGGCCCGGTCGAAGAGGCCGACGCCGGGGTGGGCGGCGATCCAGAAGCCGGGTGGGCGCGCGGGCAGGCCGGCGTGGCCGGGATGCTCGGTCCTGGGAGGGCGGGCGAACCAGGAGAGCGCCTCCTCCAGCGTCGGGAAGCCGAGGTCGGCGAGCCGCGCGGAGCGCCACCGGAGCGCGGTCTCGGACAGCTCGCTGTCGAGCTCCGACCTCATCGCGGAGAGGAGGCGCGTCGCCATGAACGCGTTCTCGGCGTACAGGTCGTCGAGGATCCCCTTCACGGCCATGTACTCGGCGCCGTCGACCAGGAACTCCACGATGAACTTGTTCTCGGGGGTCCGCATGAAGCGATCGCTCTCGATCTCCGGATCCGGCTCGTTCTCCTCGAGCTCGTGGACGCGCAGCGCGCTGCGGAGCGTCAGGAAGAGCACCTCGCGGTCGAGCGTCGTGAGCTTGCGCGCCCACCGCGCCGCCGCCCTGGGGTCGTCCAGGGACCCCGATCGCGCCGCGCGAAGCCAGGGGAGCGCGCGCGACGGCTCGAACTCGCCGTCACGCCAGGCCTCGAGGTCCAGCAGGATCTTGAACTGCTCGGCAGACGCCAGCCCCACGAGCGGCGCCGCGTCGGCGAGCCCGACGTCGCGGATCGTCAGGTAGAGCTCGTCGGCGGGGAGGGCTCGGACCAGGGCCTGCGGGTTTCGCGCGTCGAGGATCACGTCGAGCCGCCTGCGGCCGGTCGCGGCCGCCAGCTCGGCGCGGTGGCGCTCCAGCTCCCCCGGCGCGAGGGCCTTCTCCCGGCGTTCCTTCAAGCCCATGATCGCCCCCATCAAACGCCGACGCCCGCGTCACCGCAACGTGCGGACGCGGGCGACGGAGCCGCCACTTCAGCTGGGTGAGAAGCGCCTAAGCGGCGGCAGCGCGGTTGCCGCGCCCGGCCTTCACGACCTTGCCGGCCTTGAGGCAGCGGGAGCAGACGCGGATGTGACCGACCTTGCCGTCGACGTTTGCGCGGACCGAACGGAGGTTGGGGAGGGAGCGGGTCTTGGTCTTGTTGTTCGCGTGGGAGACCTTGTTCCCCACGAGAGGACCCTTACCGCAGAGTTCGCAACGACGAGCCATGGTGTACCTCGAAACCCGAAAGAGCGCGGGATATTACGGATCTGCGCGTGGAATGCAAGTGGCTACCGACCCGATCACCGGCAGGGGTGCTACTTGTGACCGAGAGCGGTCGCCGCGTGGGCCGCCGCCTCGATGCCGGCGTAGATCTCCCCCTCCAGGCCCAGGCCGGGCAGGACCTCGCGGCTCGCGAGGAAGAGGTTCTTGAACGTCCCCTGTACGGGTATGCCGGTGACCCCGAGGACCGCTACGTCCGGCGGCGCGTAGATGGGGTCCGCCGCGTCCGCGAAGGGGTCGCCGTCGCCGATGCCGACGAGCGTCGGGATCGACTCGAAGAGCACGTGCCGGTCGAAGAAGGGGATGGCCTGCAGCAGCGCCGACCTGATCCGATCCGCGCCCGCCTTCACGGACTCGCGGGTCCAGGGCTCCGCCGGGACGGGCGCGGCGGCGCAGATCACGCGATCGCCGGCGTGTGCCTCCGCCTCGGCCAGGTCCTGCCGGCGCGCGGGCTCGACCTGGAGGAGGAGCGGCTCTCCGTCGAGGAGGGAGAGCGCCGCGGTCCCGAGCGGGGGCGGCAGCGCGGCGGCGCGGACCACGAAGTTGACCGTCAGGATCCGGCGGGTCGCGCGGAGCCTGGTGAGCGCAGCGACCGCCCGGCCGGGCGCCCCCTGCGGCAGGAGCCGCGCGAAGCCCTCGCCGCCGCTCGCCAGGACGAACACGCTCGCCGCATGGAGGTCCGCGGAGCCGGCGAGCCGCAGCCCCTTGATCCGGCCACCGGAGAGCTCGACCGACTCGACGACGCCGCGCAGCGCAGAGGTCTGGTCGTGGTTGGCGACGTTCGGTGAGCTGCGGCGGCGGAAGAGCTCCCGCAGCGCCTGCTCGCCGCCGTCGGCGACGTGCAGCCCGCGGAGGGCGCCACCGAGGACGCGGGCGAGCGTCAGCGGGGCCGGCGGCCCGTCGAGGTGTGAGAGGAACGGTAGGAGGGCGAGCAGCGCCGCCGGGAAGGGGTGACCGTCGAGCGACTCGAACGGACGTGCCTCCTCGATCGGCCTCCGGCCCGGGGCGACGGCGCGCGCCACGGCGCGACGAAGGGCGATGCGCGCGAAGACCCCGCGCGGCGGGAGCGCCGGCGCTGCGGAGAGGAGCCGTCCGCCGTCCTCGAAGAGCGCCTCGAGCTCCCGCAGCGCGGCGAGGAGGGCTCCGTCCTCCCCAGGCCACTCCCGGTGCAGCTCGGCGGCGAGTGGCTCGGGGGCGACCGGCACCTCGAGCCGGTGGCGCGGGAGGAAGAGCTGCAGCCCCGGGGCGAGCGGCCGGAGGGCCCGCGCGACCTGGGTGGCCGCCGACAGCTCCCCGAGGGCCGACTCGCCGGCGGGCATGAGCGCGGGGCGAGATGAAGAGGGCGGGGCGCCACGGGAGGACCCATCCGTCGTCGACGTACCCGGCGCCGCGGCCGTCGTGGTCCACCTCCAGCACGCGGAAGCCGCGACGGGCGAGCAGCGCGGCCGCGACCGCGCCTCCCAGCTGGGAGCCGACGACGCACGCGTCGTAGGTGCGCTGGGTCGCGGGTGGACGGTAGGACTGGACCATCGTCAGGCCCCTTCCAGGGCGGGGCTCGTGTGCACGAACGGCGCCGGCGCGCGCCCGCCGTCGACGCGGACGTGGCGTCCGGCGAGCGAGAGCCGCCCCTGCGCGAACCACTGGATGGCCTGCGGGTAGAGGCGGTGTTCCTGCTCGAGGATCCTGGCCGAGAGCACCGGCTCGGTGTCGTCCGGGAGGATCGGCACGATCGCCTGCGCGATGATCGGCCCGGTGTCGGTCCCCTCGTCGACGAAGTGGACGGTGCAGCCAGCGAAGCGGGCGCCGTAGTCGAGCGCCTGCTGCTGGGCGTGCAGCCCGGGGAAGCTCGGGAGGAGGCCGGGGTGGATGTTCATCACCCGCGGGCAGCCGCGCGTCGCCGCGGTCGCGGCGAAGGCGCGGAGGAAGGTCGGCGTGACGATCCGCATGTAGCCGGCCAGGCAGACGAGGTCGACGCCGTGGGCGGCGACCCGCTCGGCGAGCTGCCGATCCCACGCCGTCCGGTCCGAGACGCCCTTGGAGGGCAGCAGCTCGGTGGCGACGCCCGCCTTCTCGGCGCGGGCGAGGGCGCCGGCACCGGGGACGTTCGAGACGACGACGGCGACCTGCGCGTCGATCCGGCCGGACGAGCAGGCCTCGAGGATCGCCCCCAGGTTCGTCCCACCGCCCGAGGCGAGGACCCCGATCCGGATCACCCGACCACCTCGCAGGTGGCCTCGCCGGAGCCTCTCTCGATGGCGCCGACGGTCCAGGCTGCCGAGCCCCTGCGCGCGCAGCGCGGCGAGGGCGGCCTGCTCGTCGCCCTGTGCGACGACCAGCGTGAGCCCGAGCCCCATGTTGAAGGTCCGGTACATCTCGTCGCGCGGGACCTGTCCCTCGCGCTCGATGAGGTCGAAGACGACGGGCCGCTCCCAGCGCCGCTCCTCGAGCACTGCGCGCGTGCCGTCGGGGAGGCTGCGCGGCACGTTGCCGGGCAGGCCGCCGCCCGTGATATGGGCGATCGACTTGAGCCGCACCTTCTCCAGCACGGCGAGGAGCTGCTTCGCGTAGATCTTCGTCGGCTGGAGGAGCAGCTCGCCGAGCGTCGCGCCGGGGATCGACGCGAACCGGTGCTCGAGCGGGTAGCGCTCCATGAGCGCCTTGCGGGCGAGGGAGTAGCCGTTGGAGTGGAGCCCGGTGGAAGCGACCCCGATCACCAGGTCCCCCGGCACGACGTCCTTGCCGTCGACGATCTTCGAGCGCTCCACGCACCCGACGGAGAAGCCGGCGAGGTCGTACTCCCCCTTCGCGTAGAAGCCCGGCAGCTCGGCCGTCTCGCCGCCGATCAGCGCGCAGCCAGCCTGGAGGCACCCCTCGGCGATCCCCTTCACGACGGCCGCTCCCTGCTCGGCGGAGAGCTTGCCGGTGGCGAAGTAGTCGAGGAACCAGAGCGGCTCGGCGCCGACCACCGCGATGTCGTTGACGCACATCGCGACGAGGTCGATGCCGACGGTGTCGTGCCGGCCGGCCTCGAAGGCCACCTTGAGCTTGGTCCCGACCCCGTCGGTGCCGGAGACGAGCACCGGCTCCTTCCACTTCTTCAGGTCGAGGGCGAAGAGGCCGCCGAAGCCGCCGATGCCGGCGAGGACCTCGGGGCGGAGGGTGGGGCGGGCTAGAGGCTTGATCAGGTCGACGAGGCGATCTCCCTCGTCGATGTCGACGCCCGCGTCGCGGTAGGTCAGGGCCATGGCGGCCCCTCGCTTACCGCGCCCCGCCGGTGGGGGCAATAGGCTCGGGACCGGCGGGTCCCCTCCTGCTACCATCCCGGGCCGATGAACCGCCTCCGCCAGCGCGTCCTCAGGGTCGACGCCTTCCGCCTCGCCCTCTACGCGGGGCTCCTCGTCACGCTCCTCCACTTCCTCAGCGTCGTCTTCGAGCGCCCCGAGTGGGAGCTGCCGGTCATCTCCCGGATCGAGCACGCGGCGCAGGACTGGGCGCTGACGCGGCTGCGCGGTCCGAGGACGCCGTCGGGCAAGGTCGTGATCGTCGCGGTGGACGAGAAGTCGGTCGAGGCCGAGGGGATCTGGCCGTGGAGCCGGGCGAAGATGGCGCGGCTGATCGACGGGCTGGCGGCCGGCGGGGTCGCGGCCGTCGGCTTCGACGTCATCTGGGCGGACGTGGACGTCCAGGGGCGGCGTCTGGCCGAGGTGGCTGCGCGGGTGCGCGCGGCGCGCGAGGGGGCGAAGGACCCACAGGGTTCCGCGACGCTCGACTCGATCTGGGCCGCGGCCCAGGGCCCGGCGGGGGACCCGAAGGTCGACGTGGACCCCACCGAGCAGCTCGCCGACGCGATCGAGCGGGCGCACAACGTGACCGTCGGCTTCATGCTCCTGTCCGAGAAGGACATGGGCGCGGCGGGCGACCCGGCGCGGCTGGCGTCGCTCCAGTTCTTCCGCACGGACGCGGTCCACGTCGTGCGCGACGGGAAGCTGACGCCGCTCCCCGAGGAGCGGGGCGTGGGGCGCGGCTACATGGGGGTGATCCCTCCCCTCGACGAGATCCTCGCAGTGGCGGACAGCGGCGGCTTCTTCACCGTCCGGCCGGATCCCGACGGGACCATCCGGCGCTATCCGGTGGTCGGACGGGTCGGGCAGGTCACCTTCCCGGCGCTCGGGATCGCGACGCTCGCGCGCGCCCTCGGGCGCGAGGGGGTGTCCGCGCCGGTCGTGCCGGTCTCGGCAGACGGCGGCGGCGAGACCGTCCTGCAGGTCCACGTCGGCGAGACGACCATCGACACCGACGACTCCGGCCGGGTCCCCATCAGCTACTACGGGCCCTATCGCGACTTCCCCAGCTGGTCGGCGACCGACGTCCTCAACGGCCGGATCCCTCGCGATCGGATGCAGGGGAAGATCGTCATCGTCGGGACCACCGCGCCTGGCACCTGGGATCAGCGGGTCACGCCGTTCGACGACATCGCCCCAGGCGTGATCACCCACGCCACCTTCATGGAGAACGTGCTGCAGGGCGAGCTGCTCGAGCGCTCCCAGGCGGTGGTCGTCGCCGAGCTCGCGGCCATGCTCCTCCTGACGGTCCTGCTCGCGTGGCTCTTCGCCCGCGTCGGGAGCCTGTCGGCGGCCCCCGTGCTGCTCGCCGCGATGGCGGGCTGGACGGGCGCGGCGGTGATGGGGCTCCGCCGCTTCGACGTCGTCATCGCGATCGGGATGCCGCTCGTCCAGATGATGGCGATGTTCCTCGCCGGCACCACCTACCGGTTCTTCTCCGAGGAGAGGGAGAAGCGGCGCGCGCGTGAGACCTTCAGCCGCTTCCTCTCCCCCGCGATGGTGGAGCAGGTCCTCGCGAAGGGTGGCGGGATAAAGCTCGGCGGCGACAAGCGCGAGCTGACCGTGCTCTTCTCCGACATCCGGGGGTTCACCACGCTCTCGGAGAAGCTCGATCCGCACGTCCTCCTCGAGTTCCTCAACGAGTACCTGACGCCCATGACCGACATCATCGTGTCGGACCAGCGCGGCACGCTCGACAAGTACATCGGCGACGCCATCATGGCCTTCTGGGGGGCGCCGCAGGAGCAGCCGGACCACGCGCTCCTCGCCTGCCAGGCGGGGCTCCAGATGATGGCGCGACTGCAGGAGCTCAAGGCGCGCTGGCACGACCGCGGGCTCCCCGAGATCGACATCGGGGTGGGCATCAACACTGGCCCGATGTCCGTCGGCTTCGTGGGCAGCCAGGACCGCTTCTACAACTACACGGTGCTGGGCGACGCGGTGAACCTGGCGTCGCGGCTCGAGGGGGCCAACAAGGAGTACGGCACGCACGTCATCATCGGGCCGACGACCTTCGAGCAGGTGGAGGGCAGGGTGGTGACGCGCGAGCTGGACCAGGTGCGCGTGAAGGGGAAGCGGGCGCCCGTGAAGATCCACGAGCTGATCTCGCTCGCGCCGGCCACCCCCGAGGCCTCCGCCTTCGTCGAGCAGTTCAACTGGGGGATCGGGGCCTACAAGTCGCAGCGGTGGGAGGAGGCTGTCGCCCGGTTCGGCGAGGCGGACCGGCTCCGCGGCGGCGACCCCTGCTCGCGGATGTACATCGGTCGCTGCGAGGCCATGCGCCGAGCGCCGCCCGGCCCCGAGTGGGACGGCGTCTTCGAGATGAAGACCAAGTAGTGCGTCGCGCGCGACGCACCTGCGCGCCGGCGGTTTCGTTGACAGCCCTTCCCGAGGCGGGCTAAGGGACGAAGGATCCGGGCCGGGGGCCCGCACTCAAATGGCCGACGACCAACTGTTCCAGCGCTTTGGCAAGGAGTTCAAGGCGGGCACCGTGCTCTTCCGCGATGGGGAGACGGGACGCGAGATGTACGTGGTCCAGCATGGGCACGTGACCATCTCGAAGCGCGTCGGCGACGTGGAGAAGATCCTGTCGTCGCTCGGGCCGGGTGAGTTCCTTGGCGAGATGGCGATCCTGAACAACAAGCCGCGGTCAGCGACGGCCACCTGCGCCGACGACTGCAAGCTCCTCCAGGTCGACGCCAAGACCTTCGAGGCGATGGTCAGATCGAGCGGGGAGATCGCGCTCCGGATGATCAAGAAGCTCGCGGAGCGGCTGCAGGAGGCGAACAACCAGATCGAGAACCTCCTGCTCAGCGACGCCTCCGCCCGGGTCGTCCACTTCCTCGCGCTCGCCGCGGAGAAGGGGACGAAGACCCCGGCAGGGAGCAAGATCGAGATGTCGCCGAAGGAGCTGCCGGGGCGCTGCGGCGTGAAGCCCGAGGCGGCGGACGAGGCGCTGATGAAGCTCCTCAAGGCCAAGATCATCTCGGTACAGCCGGACGGCTTCCTGGTCCCCGACGTCGCCAAGCTGCGCCACTTCCTGGAGTTCCTGCAGATGAAGGCGCAGTTCGGGGACGTTGCATGAAGCTGAAGGTCCTCGGCTGCTCGGGCGGGGAGCTCCCCGGCCACCGGACCACCTGCTTCCTGGTGGACGGCAGGCTGGCGGTCGACGCGGGCGCGCTCACCGGGTCGCTCCCGCTCGACGCGCTGCTCGCGGTGGACGACATCATCCTCACCCACTCCCACTTCGACCACGTGAAGGACGTCCCGCTCCTGGCGGACCTCGCGGTGGGGCGGCGAAAGAAGCCGATCCGCGTCCACGCGTCCCGCGAGTGCGCCCGGACCCTCCACGACAACGTCTTCAACGACGAGCTCTGGCCCGACTTCACCAGGATCCCCGACGCGAAGTCGCCGGTGATCGAGATCGTCCCGTTCGATCCGGTGAAGCCGTTCCGCGTCGGGCGCTACCGCGTCACGCCGGTGCCGGTCTGCCACCCCGTGGAGTCGGTCGGCTACGTCCTCTCGGACGGACGCTCCTCGGTGGCGTTCTCGGGCGACACCGGCCCGACGGCGCGGCTCTGGAAGCGCGTGAACGCCGAGCCGAGGCTCAAGGCGCTCTTCGTCGAGCTCTCCTTCCCCAGCCGCCTGCAGGGGCTCGCCGACGTCTCCGGCCACTTCACGCCGTCGACGCTCGCCAGCGAGCTGACCAAGATCGAGCGGGACGGGCAGCCCGTTCTCCTGTATCACCTCAAGCCGGCCTTCATGGCCGAGCTACGCCGTGAGCTGAAGGCGCTCCGGCTCGACAACGTACGGATCCTCGAGCGGGGCGAGGAGTTCGTGTTCTAGAAGGGACATCGATGGCCTGGTACTCGAAGCAGAAGAAGATGACCAAGAAGGCGGAGCCGGCTCCCCCGCAGCCCCCCGAGGCCAAGAAGGGCGAGGGGATCTGGAACAAGTGCGACGGGTGCGGTGAGGTCATCTACAAGGCGGACTGGGAGGCGAACTGGAACGTCTGCCCCAAGTGCGGCCACCACGAGCCGCTGCCGGTCATGCGCCGCATGGAGCTGCTGCTCGATCCGGGCACCTTCCAGGAGCTGGACACCGAGCTGACGCCGCAGGATCCGCTCGGCTTCGTCGACCAGAAGAAGTACCGGGACCGGCTCAAGAGCACCTACAAGGCCCTCGGCATTCGCGACGCCTTCGTCTCGGGCGTCGGCGCCATCGACGGCAAGCAGGCCTCGATCGGCTGCTTCGCGTTCGAGTTCATGGGCGGCTCGATGGGCTCGGTGGTCGGCGAGAAGGTGGCGCGCGTCATCGACCGCGCCTTCGAGCGCCGCATCCCGTGCATCATCTTCAGCTCGACCGGCGGCGCCCGCATGCAGGAGGGGATCTTCTCCCTCATGCAGATGGCCAAGACCTCGGCGGCGCTCAACCGGTTCCGCGCCGTCCGGAAGCCCTACGTCTCGGTGATGCTCCACCCGACGACCGGGGGCGTGGCCGCCAGCTTCGCGTGGCTGGGCGACGTGATCATCGCGGAGCCCAAGGCGCTGATCGGCTTCGCCGGACCGCGCGTCATCGAGCAGACCATCCGCGAGAAGCTGCCGCCCGGCTTCCAGCGGAGCGAGTTCCTCCTGGAGCACGGCATGATCGACGCGATCGTCCCGCGGCTCGAGATGCGGGACAAGCTGGCGCAGCTCCTCGGCCTCCTAGGCTGAAGCCCCAGGCGTGATCCGCGACTACCTCTCCACGCTCGAACCGCTCGGAATGCGGTTCGGGCTGGAGCGCGTCGAGCGAGCGCTCGACGCGCTCGGCCACCCCGAGCGCGCCGCACCGATCCTCCAGGTCGGTGGCACCAACGGGAAGGGCTCGACCTGCGCGATGGCGGCGGCCGCCCTGAGGGCCGCCGGCCACCGGACCGGCCTCTACGTCTCGCCGCACCTGGTCCGCTTCAACGAGCGGATCCAGGTGGACGGCCGCGAGATCGAGGACGCCGCGCTGCAGGCTGAGACCGAGGAGGTCCGCGCGGCCTGCCCGTGGCACGAGCGGGGCGGGCCGGAGGACCGGCTCACCTACTTCGAGTTCGCCACGATCCTGGCCTTCGTCCACTTCGCGCGGGCGAAGGTGGACGTCGCGGTCGTGGAGGTCGGGCTCGGCGGCCGCCTCGACGCGACCAGCGCCGCGACGCCGCGCGTCTCCGCGGTCGCGCGGATCGGGCTGGATCACGTGCAGCTCCTGGGCGACACCGTCGAGGCGATCGCGCGCGAGAAGGCCGGGATCTTCAAGCCGGGGGTCCCCGCGGTGGTCCACGCCTCCCAGCCTGATGGAGCGCTGGCGGCGCTGCGCGCCGAGGCAGCGCGGCGCGGGGCGCCGTTTCACGTCGCGCCGGCCGGGTGGGCGGGGCCGATCGGGCTCGCCGGTGCGCACCAGCGCGGGAACGCGGCCCTCGCCTCGGCTGCGCTCGGCCTGCTCGACGCCGCCGGCGTCCGGGTCTCGCAGGAGGCGATCGCCCACGGGATCGCCACGGCGCGCTGGCCGGGACGGCTGGAGCAGGTCGGGGGCGTCCTCCTGGACGGGGCCCACAACCCGGACGGCGCGGCCGCGCTGGCTGCAGCGCTCCCGGCACTCCACCCGGGCCGGCCAGTGGAGCTGGTGTTCGGCGTCCTCGCCGACAAGGACCACCAGGCGATGATCGAGGCGCTGGCGCCTGCGGTCAGGCGCTTCCACCTGGTGGCCCCGCCTTCCCCGCGCGCACGTCCGCCGGGAGAGCTCCTCCCACTGGTGGAGCCCCGCGTGCCGGCCGACGTCCACGCGTCGGTCGAGGAGGCGATCGCGTGCGCCCTGCGCGCCGCCGCCGACGGGGCGCTCGTCTGCGTCGCCGGGTCGCTCTACCTGGTCGGCGCGGCGCGCCCCTTGCTGGGTGAGTAGCGCCGGCGCGATATCGCAGGGACCCCGTTTCTTTCGGTTCGCTCGCCGGGTGCTATCCTCGCGCAGAATCTGAGACGGAGCCGATCCATGCGCGCTCGCCACCTATCTACGCTTGCACTCCTGCTCTTCACCGGCGCCGCCCAGGCGCAGGTGAAGATCAACGAGATCACCTCGGTGAAGGTGAAGGACGAGGGGACTGCCGTCTCGATCGTCATCCAGGGCACGCGTCCGCCGAACTTCACGACCTTCTCGATGGCCGATCCACCGCGGTTCGTGATCGACCTCTCGGAGAGCCGCTTCCAGGGCGTCCCTCCCGACATCGAGGTCGGGGATGGCTTCGTAAACGTCATCAAGAACCTGTCCTACGGCTCGGACGTGACGTCGATCGCGCGCATCATGATCGCGTTCGCGGTCGAGGTCGATCCGCCGGAGACGCCGGAGTCCGAGGGGAACACCCTCGTCGTCCGCTTCCAGAAGCCCGCAGGCGCGGCCGCGGTGGCGATGCAGGAGGAGACGGAGCGCAAGTCCAAGGAGGAGGCCGACGCGAAGGTCCGCGCCGAGGCCGAGGCGAAGGCTCGCGCGGAGGCGGACGCCCAGGCGCGCGTCGAGGCGCAGGAGAAGGCTCGCGCCGAGGAGGCGCTCAGGGCGCAGGAGGCTCAGGCGTCTGCCGACGCTCGCGCCAAGGCCGAGCAGGAGCGGCGCGAGCGCGAGCAGGCGGAGGCGAAGGCGCAGGAGGAGGCCGCGGCCCAGGCGGCGGCCGAGGCGCGCGCGCGCGAGGTCAAGGAGCGCGCCGAGGCGGAGCCAGCCGGGGGGACGCCGGTCGTCGAGGAGGACCGACTCCAGGAGCGGACCCCCGCGGCGTCCAGCGCCGACGAGGAGCGGCAGGCGCGCGAGCAGGCGGCAGCCGAGAAGAGGGCGGCGGCCGAGCAGAAGGCGCAGGAAGCTGCGGACGCAAAGGCGCGCGCTCAGGAGGAGCGGCAGGCGAGGCTCGAGCAGCAGCGTCAGGCGCGCGAGGAGGCACGGGTCGCCCGCGAGCAGGCGGCCGCGGAGAAGCGCGCGGCGGCGGAGCAGGCCGCGTCGGAGAGGAAGGCCGCGGCCCAGGCGGCGGCGGCGGAGCGTCTCGCGGAGGCGGAGCGCAAGAAGCAGGAGGCCGCGGATCGGCGGGCGGCGGCGGAGCAGGCCGCGGCCGAGAAGCGGACCGCGGCGCAGCAGGCGGCCTTCGAGCGCAAGGCGGCGGCAGAGCAGGCGGCGGCCGAGAAGCGGACCGCGGCGCAGCAGGCGGCGGCCGACAGGCGCGCCGAGGCGGAGCGCAAGCGGCAGGAGGCCGCCGAGGCCAAGGCCCGCGCCAAGGAGGAGCGGCTCGCCCGCGCCGAGGCGGCGAAGGCGGAGCGCGAGGCGGCGAGGCTGGAGCGCGCGGCTGCGCGCGCCGGCGCGACCGACCGGCTCGTCTCGGAGTCGCCCGTGGCCCGCCTGAAGGAGATCGGCTTCAGGCAGCTGCCCGGCACCTCGCGGGTCTTCGTGCGCACCGACGTGACGCCGCGCTTCACCGTCCAGGACATCGGCGAGAACGTCGTCCGCGTCGAGTTCGAGAACACGCGGGTGGCGCGTCGGAACGACACGCGCTTCATGGACACCTCGTTCTTCCCGTCGGCGGTGGCGCTCATCACGCCGTCGAAGCAGGGGAGCTCCTACGTCGTCGAGATCAAGCTGAAGCAGCGGGTCCCCTACCAGCAGAAGGTGGAGGGGGACCTGCTCGCGATCGACTTCGAGCGCCCCGCGGAGGCCCCCACCGCCGAGCCGGCGACGGCACCTGCCGGCGACCAGCCAGCGGCCGACGAGCCCCCGGCCGACGAGCCTTTGAAGTAGAAGTACGGGGTGCAACTCGTCTCGCTCGCCGCGGCCGCGCTCCTTGCGCAGGCCGCCGCGGAGCCGCCAGCCAGAACGGAGGGCGGCCAGCCGCCCATCCACGTCGAGGCCCCGGAGGCTTCGTGGGACGTCCCATCGGGAGAGCTGCTGCTCCGCGGCGGGCTGCTGCTGCGCCGTGGCTCCCTCGTCCTGCGCGCGCCGGAGGCCCGCTTCGTCCCGGCGACCGGTCACGTGGAGGCGACCGGGGGGGCCCTCCTCGTAGACGGAGCCCGTGCGGTAGTCGCGCGCGCGCTGCGAGGAGAGGTGGGCGGCGTCTACGAGGCGGAGGAGCCCTCGATCTTCTTCGTCGACGACCCCGCTTCGCTGGCGGCGGCGCGCTCGCCCGAGGAGGTCGGACGGATCGCTCGCCGCCGGTTGACGCTCCATGCCGGCCGAGCCACCGGATCGGCGGACGGCAGCATCATGCTCTCCGATGCGCGGGCGACGATGTGCAGCTGTCCTGAAGGCTGCGCCCCGTCGTGGGAGCTTCGCGCGCGGAGCGCCGACGTGAGGCCCGGGGAACGGGCCGTGCTCAGCTGGCCGGTCCTGTGGATCACCCCGCGCTTCCTCTTGGTCGAGAAGCCGGTGCCGGTCCTGGCGCTCCCGTGGCTCTGGGTGCCGCTGGGTGAGCGGCAGACCGGGCTGCTGCTGCCCGAGCTCCAGAGAAACGGGAAGGGCGGCGTCACGCTGGTGGAGCCGCTCTTCGTGACGCTGGGGCGGAGCGCCGACGCGACCGCGTGGGCGGGGTGGGCCTTCGGCGGCACCGCCCTCCGAGGCTTCACGGGCGCGCTGGAACTCCGCTGGGCGCCCGCGGAGGCAGCGGCTGGCCGGGTCCGCGTCGACTACCTCCACGATCTTCGTGCGGAGGAAGGCGGAACCGACGGCGCCCGCGTGGCGGTGAGCGGGCTGCACGATCAGCGGCTGGGCGAGCGGACGCACCTTCGGCTGGAGCTGGAGTTGGTCGGCGACCCCCTCTACGTCAGCGACTTCTCGTCGGACGTCCTTCGGGGAGACGCCACCTACCAGCGCTCGGCGCTCCTGGTCTCCCGTCGCGGAGACGACGTGGTGGAGGAGGCGAGCGGTTCGTGGCTCCTGCCGCTCGCCCGCGACCGATCGCTCGCGGGCGTCGACGGACTCTCCTATGGCCTCTTCGGCGCTGGCCTGCCGACCTTCCACCGCGGGCCGGCGCTCGCGGCGCTCCTCCTGCCAACGCGACTCGCAGGGGGGCTGCTCGCGTCCGGCCGGGCGGAGGTGGCGCGGTTCGGCCCGCTCTCGGGGACGACGAACGACGCCGGCGCCGACGGCAAGGGCGCCGGCGATCGCGGCTGGGTTCCGTCGGCTCCGGACCCGGGCCAGCTCGACGGCCGCTTCGAGCCGGGCGAGCGGCTGGCCGCGACCCGCGCGGCGGTCAGGGCCGAGCTCTCGTACCCGCTGGCGGTAGGACGCTGGCTGAGGCTGGCGCCCTTCCTGCGCGGTGCCGTGAGCGCTCACGCGTTCGACGCCGCGGTCGACGCCATCGCCAACGCATGGGGCGCTGCCGGCGCGACGGCAGAGACGGAGCTCTCCCGCCGCTTCGGGGCGCTCCGGCACTCCATCGTCCCGCGGCTTGCGTGGCGCATCGGGACCGGCGTCGCCGGCGGTGCGCTCCCGGCGTTCGGATACGACGGGTGGGATCGCGGCGGCGAGGTGCCACCGGGCGCCGCCCCATCCTTCGACGCCCCGCGGCTGCTCTCCGCCGCACCCCCGGGCGCGTTTCAGCAGGGGCGCGCGTCGATCGAGACGCGGCTCGCGGGTCGGTCGGGGGAGGAGCTCCTCAGCTTCGAGCTGGGCCAGGACTTCGACCTGCGCGCGTCCGACCTGGCCGAGAGCTTCGCGACGCTGCGGGCGTCGATCGGGCCCCTGACCGCCGAGGGAGTGGCGCGCTACGCAGGCTTCGCGACGCGCCCGCCGGTCCCGACCGCGACGCCGCTCGCCCTCGACGACTGGACCGAGGTGAGCGGGACGCTGCGCTTCCTGACCGGGCGCGGCCACGACCTGCACGCGCGCCTCCGCTCGGTGGGCGCGGGCGGTCCGGCGTCCGAGCAAGGAGGCGTCGACGCACTCTTCGACCTGCGCCCGACACCGCTCGACGCCTCCTCGCAGGCCAGCGTGGGCTTCAAGCTCCCGCTAGGCCCAGCGACCTTCGGGTACGACGTCCTCTTCCCGGGGCGCGACGTGACGGTCGGGAGCTGCGACGCCACGGGCGCCGGCGACACCCGGCGCCTGAGCGCGCTGCACGTCCAGCAGCACGCGGCCTCCTTCGTCTGGGACTCGCCGTGCCGCTGCTTCCGGCTCTCGGCTCAGGTGCGGTTCAACGACTGCGACGGGCTGTTCGACCCGCGCGAGGCAGGCTTCCGCGTCGCGATCGACCTCTCGCCGGGCGAGCCGGTGGGGGCGTTGAGGTAGGCGCGGGACGGGGGGCGCGATGGCTGGAGTCCGCGAGGTGGACGTGGCTGGGGTCGTGGACACGGCGCGGCTGGGGCGCTTCCGCGTCGGCGTGTTCGTGTTGCTCGGCGCGTGCCTCGTCATGGACGGCTTCGACCTCCAGGCGATGGGCTACGTCGCCCCGGCGCTCGTCCGCGAATGGGGGCTCCCGAGCGCGCGGATGGGGACCGTCTTCGGGGCCGGCCTCCTCGGGCTCTTCCTCGGGTCGATCGCCTCCGGTGTCGTCGCGGACCGGATCGGCCGGCGCCCCGTGCTGCTCGTGGCCACCCTCGTCTTCGCCGCCTTCACCTTGCTGACGGCGTTCGCGGCCACTCTGCCGCAGCTCCATGGGATCCGCTTCCTCGCTGGCCTCGGCCTGGGCGCGATGATGCCCAACGCGACCGCGCTCGTCGGCGAGTACAGCCCGAGCCGGAGCCGGGTCGCGACGATGATGATCGTCACGAACGGCTTCATGGTGGGCGCGGTGCTGGGTGGCCTCCTGTCGGCGTGGCTCATCCCCGCGCACGGCTGGCGCTCGGTCTTCTGGGTCGGAGGGCTGGTCCCGCTCGCGCTGCTCGTGCCGATGGCGGTCTGGCTGCCGGAGTCCCTCCAGTTCCTGGCGCTGCGGGGGAGGGACCCGGAGCGGCTCGCGCGGTGGATCGTACGGATCGACCCCGGCGCACCGGCGGGAGGGGACGTCCGGTACGTGGCCCGCGAGGAGCGGCGCGAGGGCAACCCGATCCTCCAGCTGTTCCGGGAGGGGAGGGGCGTGGGGACCGTCCTCCTGTGGGTCGTGAACCTGCTGCGCCAGCCCGGCGGCGTCCGCTGAGCGGGTTCAGCGGACGGAGGACAGGAAGAGGCGCGACAGCGCCGGCACGAGCACCAGCGCAGCGACCATGTTCCCGAGGAACATGAAGGTCAGCAGCACCCCCATGTCGGCCTGGAGCCGGATGGGCGACCACGCCCAGGTGACGACGCCCGCCGCGAGCGTGACTCCGACCAGCGCGACCACTCGGCCGGTGAAGCGGAGGGCCCGGCCCCAGGCCTCGTCGAGTGGGACGCCGGCACGCTGGTGCGCGAGCTGGATCGAGACGAGGTAGAGGGCGAAGTCGGGGATCCCGACGCCGAGCGCGATGACCGGGAGGGTGGCGATCTTCACGCCGATCCCCAGCCAGGCCATGAGCGCCTCGCAGAGCACGGTGGTGACGGCGAGCGGGATCACCGTCACGAGGACCGCGC
Source organism: uncultured delta proteobacterium (assembly GCA_963845515.1). GTDB lineage: Bacteria > Myxococcota > Myxococcia > Myxococcales > Anaeromyxobacteraceae > DATIVK01. The sequence continues at coordinate 142,538 of CAWJSR010000029.1, read as the reverse complement.
GCCAGCTGCGCAGCGAGAGGAAGCAGAGCATCATCACCGACGCGAAGACGGCGGCGGTCATCCACCCCAGGGCCCCCTTCACCACGGAGTTCGTGGCGGCCTCGAACCCCGCGTCGCCGGCCGCGAGCAGGAAGGATCGCTCCGGGCTCGAGTGGCTCGCGGCGAAGCCCTGCGCGGCCCGCACGACGCGGGCCAGGGTCTCCTCGCGGTGGTCGGAGAGGTGGGCGACGACCGGCATGACCGCGCAGTCGACGTCGAAGAGCTCCGGGTTGCGCGTCACGGCCTGCTGCGCCGCGTAGTCGAGCACCGCCTGGTCGCGCGAGAGCGTCAGCCACTTCGGACTCCCTTCGAAGGAGCCTGCGGTGATCTGCCGGACCGCGTCTGCGAGCGAGGCCGTCGTCCTGACGCCGGGGAGTTGGCGCAGCTCCCAGCCGAGCCGGTCCGCCTCGACGAGCGTCCGGTGCGAGCTGCAGCCCTCGGGTGGCGTCCTGACGATCACGGCGAACCGGTCGCCGGTCAGGTCGTAGTGCGCCGCGAGGAACGCGTCGTCCCGGTTGTAGCGAGACGTCGGGCGCAGCTCCGGGGCGCCCGGCTCGAGGTCGCCGATCACGAGGCCACGCGCGGCCAGGAGCCCTCCTCCCGTCGCCGCCGCAGCGAGCAGCAGCGCCACCGCCGCGGGGCGGCGCTCGGTGAGCCGTCCGAGGAGCCGCCAGGCCTGCCGGCCTCCCAGGCCCTCCTCGCGCCGGACCGTCCGCTCCGCGGCCTTCCGGCTGACGCCGGCCCAGCCGAGCAGGAGGGGCAGGAGGACGAGGTTCGTGACGATGAGTACGCCCACGCCGACCGCGGCGGTCAGGGCCATCTGCCGTATCGCGGGGACCGCGACCAGCAGGAGCGCGCCGAAGCCCACGGCGTCCGTCAGCAGCGCGGTGAGGCCGGCCCCGAACAGCGTCCGGAAGGAGGCGCGCGCGGCGGCGCCGCGCTCGGCGCCCCGTCCCACCTCCCGCAGCATGCCGTTGAGCCGCTGGGCGCCGTGCGAGACCCCCAACGCGAAGACCAGGAACGGGACGAGTACGGAGAACGGGTCGAGCGGGATCCCGAGCGCCGTCACGATCCCCACCTGCCAGACGAGCGCGACGGCGGAGCAGCCCACGACGAGCGCCGTGCCTCGGACGCAGCGCGAGTAGAGGAGGAGGGCCGCGGTCGCGATGGCGGCCGCGGCGGCGAACCAGGAGGCCATCGCGGCGATCCCGTCGAGCAGGGCTCCCGCCACCATCGCGAAGCCCACCACGTGGACGCGGATCCGCGCGCCGCTCCCCTCGAAGGACTCGCGGACCCGCTCCAGCCGGGTCGATAGGGCGCCGTAGTCGATCCGCGCCCCGGTCACCGGGTCGCGATCGAGCAGCGGGACGAAGACGAGGCTCGAGCGCTCGTCGCGCGCGACGAGGCCGCCAGCGAGCCCCGCCAGGGCGACGTTCCGGCGCAGCGCCTCGATCGACGCGGGGGAGCCGTCGTAGTCGTCGGGCATCACCGGCCCACCGCGGAAGCCCTCCTCGGTCACCTCGGTCCAGCGCACCGCGGGCATCCAGAGCGACTTCACCCAGGCGCGATCGACGCCGGGCATCAGGAAGAGCTCGTCGGTGATCCTCCTGAGCGCCTCCAGGTAGTCGCGCTCGTAGACGCTCCCTGCCGTGCTCTCGAACGCGACGTGGAGCGAGTTTCCCAGCCCGCGGAGCGCGCCCCGGTGCGCGAGGTAGTTCCGCACGTAGGGGTGGCCCGTCGGGATCATCTTCTCGAAGTCGGCGTTCACGACGCACCGGGTCGAGCCCACGGCGCCGAGCGCGACGGTCACGACGGCCGCCGCGGCGAGGATGGGCCGCCGATGCGCGAAGACGAATCGTTCGAGCGAGGCCATCCGCCCCCCTAGCGAAGCGGCTCGACGCGCGCGCCCTCGGCGCCCACGACGACGATCGCGTCCGGCCCGGCGGGGGCGATCGCAGAGGCGCCCGCGCGTCCGCCAGCCGCCACGGTCCGGAACGTCGTGCCGCAGTCGTCGCTGACGGCGAGCTGTCCCGCCAGCGAGACGAGCACGAGCCGTCCATCGGTGGCGACGGTCGCCCCGGTGAGGGTGGCGTCCAGGCCGGCCTTCACCTGCTGCCAGCTCACGCCGCCGTCCACGGTCCTGACGACGTTCCCCCGCAGCCCCCAGGCGAGGACGGCCTCCCGGCACGCCCCGACGCCGAAGAAGGTGCCTCCGTACGGCACGCGCACGGCCCGGAAGCGCCCGCGCCTCTCGTCGAGCCTCAGGAGGAGCCCCTGCTCGCCCCCGATCCAGACCGCGCCGTCACCGCTCGCGATCGAATACAGGTGCAGCCGCCTCGGGTTCTCCGTCCGGTCCCGCCAGGACGTCCACGTGGCGCCCCCGTCTTCCGTCCCCAGGATCAGGCCGAACGCACCGACCGCGAAGCCGCGTCGCTCGTCGGCGAACCAGATGTCGAGGAGGGAGCCGTCGGAGCCGGCGTCGCGGTCGTCGCGCTGCCGCTCCCAGCTGCGCCCCCCGTCGAGCGTGCGGAGGACGACGCCGGCATGGCCGGCCGCCCAGCCGAGCACGGGAGAGGCGAAGCAGACGGCGGTGAGATCGGTGCTCACCGGGACGCGGGCCTGGGTCCAGGTCGCGCCGGCGTCCTTGGACCAGAGCACGTGGCCGCGCTGGCCCACCGCGACGAGCCTGGCGCCGGCCACCGCCACGGCGGAGAGGGGACTCCGGACCGCAAGGCCGCTCGGCGCGGCGGGGACGTCCAGCGGGTCGACGAACGCCGGCGCCTGCGCCGCCGCGGCGAGGATCACCGCCGCGAGCGTCGCCGGCATCAGCGGATCCCCGCGCCCGCCAGGGCGTCAGGGGACCACTCGTTCTCTCCCCTGCACTCGCCGTGGCGCAGCCAGCCGCCGGCGCTGGGCCAGCCGTTGAGGGCGTACACGCCCGTGGCCAGGTCGTAGTGCAGGAAGGGGTCGGCGAAGGGCGAGGGGAGGTCGTAGCTAGGCGCCATGAGCGTGACGCCGACCCGGTAGAGCTCCCCCCTGGCGTCGTACTGGTCGCTCAGGAGCGCGGCCCAGCTGTCCTCGTCGAGGTAGAAGACCCGCCGTGAGTAGACGTGGCGCATTCCGGGGCGGAGGCGCGCGTCCACGACCCAGACGCGGTGCAGCTCCCACCGGACGGCGCTGGGCGAGAGGAAACGCGGCCCGAGCAGCTCCGCGGGCGTCGACTGGTAGACCGCACGGTAGGCGTTGTACGGGACGTAGAGCTCCCGCTTCCCGACGAGCGTGAACTCGAAGCGATCCATCTTCCCGTTGAACAGGAGGGCGTCGTCGAAGGTCTGGGCGCCCGCGGTCGCCGAGTTGGGGGTGTCGTAGGCGAGGTTCGGAGCCATCCTCACCCGCCGCTGGCCGGGCAGGTACTGCCAGGATCGACGGCCGCGCGCGACGTAGTCGATGGGGTCGATCAGCATGAAGCCCTCGCCCGCGCGCCGCGCCGGGGCGTCGTAACGGATCCGGAAGCGGAAGTAGGTGTCGGACTCCGGGCTCGCCGCGTCCCAGTAAGGATAGCTCTCGATCACCTGGGCGGCGCTCGAGAGCGTCGCGCGTCCCGAGGATTCGACGTGATAGGCGACGATCCGCTTCGCGGTGCAGACGCCCTGGAAGCGAACGAGGTGGTTCCACATCGCCTCGTAGCCCGACTTCGGGATCGGGAAGGGGTAGGCCGCGCGGACTCCCGCCAGCGAAAGGCCGCCGTTGGCCGTGCGCGCCGAGGTCGCCTGCCTCACCGTGTTCTCCGTCACGAACGCAGGGAAGGCGACCGTGCGGTGGGTGGGGTACACGTCCAGGCGGAAGTCCGCGTGGCGCCGCAGCAGCGCCTTCGTCCCCTCGCTGAGCCGGCCCGCGTGGAGCTCCAGGTTCCCGGCGTCGATGGAGAGGAGGGGCTTCTCGTCCGCGAAGGGGTCCGGCCGCGTCCCGCTGCCGGGCCGGAACGTCGGCGGCGGGCGCGTGAGGCCCCCCTCGTACGCCGGGATGGTCCCGTCGGCGTTCCCAGCCCGCTCGGCCCCGACCGGGGTGAGCGCTTCGCCGAGCTGCCTGGCCTCCTCTGGCGAGATGCCCGCGTTGGCGGGCGGTCCGATCAGCGCGAGGAGCGAAGCCGCCACCAACGAGTTGCGCCGGTACATGTCCGCCTCCGGTGTTAGAACGTGGCCTTCGCCGTGAGCGTGACGCTTCCGCGGCTTCCAAGGAGCGCGAGCTGTCCGTTCGCCGAGGTGACGACCCTTCCGTCGTCCCGGGTGCGGCCGAAGAAGTCCACGAGCTTGAGGTCCACCCGCAGGAAGTTGCGGACGTCGGCGCCGACGCCGACTCCGTACGTCCCGCTCCCCTCGTTCCCCCCCATCGCCACGGGGGAGTTGCCCCGGATCGTCCAGGAGCCCGAGAGCGGCGCCAAGAGGTCGACGCCCGGGAAGACCCGGAACCAGGTCGGCGTGAAGCTCGCGCCGACGGCGACGTGAGCTCGCGTGGCGCAGCCGTCCGACGCCGTCCGCGCGAGCCCCGCGAGCGCCGGATCATCGCGGCACACGCCGTAGCCCTCTCCGTAGAACATGTCCCGGTTCTCACGTACGTCCAGCCACCCGCTGTAGGTGACCTCGACGGCCCAGCTCGCGCTGGAGAAGGCAGGCGCCGTGACGACGCCGATCGCGTTGAGCACCGCGTGGAGCGTGTCGCCGCGCGCCTGGTAGCTGTTGCCGACGAGCGACGGCGGGGCGTGCGGGAAGAGGATCGGCTCCAGCGCGGGCGCCGGTGGCTCCGCCCAGCCAAGCGACTGCGCGGCGAGGGGCGTGTCGTGCCGCCAGCTGAGCTCGGCCCCGACGCTGGCCCCGGCGATCTGCCGCGCGAGGCTGAGGCCGACGAGGTCGACGTCCTCCGCGTAGTACTGCTGGTACTTGAACGGGGAGGGGATCGCCGGGCTGAGCGGCCCCACGGCGCCCGGGTTCGCGGTGACGAGCATCGCCGCGAACTTGTCGGTGTAGCGGCGGTAATAGATCCCGAGCGTCCCGTCGAGCCACCGTGGGCGCCAGCGCACCGCGACACCCCAGTCGCCGAAGTCCCGTGGCCAGCTGACGCCGCCGTTCGCGAGGTAGTAGGTCGGAGGCGGCCCCCCTGCCGGATTCCTGACGCCGCCGCCGTCGGGGCCGTTGAAGGCGAAGTCGCCTGTGCCCAGGAACGTGCCTCCCTCCGGGTAGAGGAAGGACTGCCACTCCAGGAACAGCTGCGCCGCCAGGGAGAGCGCCGGCGTGAGCTGTGCCTGCGCCGACACGCTCGCCAGCGGCCGGAACAGCTCCTTCGCGTCGGTGCCCGGGACGGCGAAGCCCTTCTGCAGGTCCAGGGGCATCTGCGAGTACGAGACGCCATGGATAGCGCCGGCGAGCATGAGCGACTCGCCCCAGTAGACGGCGTGCCGTCCCGCCTTCAGCGTGACGGGAACCCCGGCGGCGTCGACCGTCGCGAAGGCGAACGCGTCGAGCAGCTCGCCCCAGGGACCGCGGTAGCGGTGGAGCGTGTAGTCCGAGTACTCGTCGCCGACGTAGCTCCCTGGGGTCCCGGCGGCGACGAGGGTCGGGCTGCGCGTGACGGTCCCGCTGCGATAGGCGAGATCGTACCAGCCCGCCGCGCTGACGCGCGCGCCGTATCGCCCCTCGAACGCGAGGTCGAGCTCGGAGAGGAGGTCGAGCCGCCCCGTGGTGAGCCCCCCCTGCTCCACGCTGTGCTCGCCGGCGGTGAAAGCCGGGTTCTCGCCGAGCAACGGATCGATGGGATCGGTGCGCAGCCCGACGTTGCCCCGCAGCGTGTTGTCGAACCGGATTTCCAGCCCCGGCACGCCCAGCGAGAGGTCGAGCGCGAGTGCGGTGCCAGGCGGCGTGAGGAGCGCGAGCGCGGCGGCAGCGCGCTGGAGCGTGACGGCCAGATGGCGCGGACGCCCCGGCGCGCCGAAGACGGTTCGTTCCACGGACCCCTCCCCGGTTCGAACGACCTGCGTCATCCTAGGGTCGGGGCCATGCCCGACGCGCCGCCCCGGGCAGGACTGCGACAGGAGGGCGCCCCTGAGCGGGTGGCGCGCTGGGTGGGCAACGCAAAGGCACCGGCGCGGGTGCGGGCGCTGCGGCCCGCGCGATCTCGCGCAGAGGTCACGGTGAGTGAAGCAACCGCGCGCCGTCACGCGGCGCGCGGCGCACGACTTTTGGGTGGCCGGCGTCCGCGGCGGGGAGTAGGCTCGACTGGCTGAGGGGGCAGGTCGGCGAAGCACGCCGGATCATGGGAAAGCGCCCGAAATCGACGGCCGGGGCAACGGACCCGGGCGCGGCGGATCGGCGGCGGTCCGCGCGGTTCAAGGTGTTCCTGCGCGCCGACTACAGCGAGCAGTGAAGCTGATGGCCTCGCACGCTGCGCGCACCGCGCTCCTCTGGCCGACGCTCGTCGTCGTCGGCGCGCTGGTGCCCTTCGGTCCGGTGATTGCCGGAGCGGCGACGCTCGTGGCCCGGGACAGCTTCCGGCTCTATGAGCCCATGCGTGAGCTCGTCGTCCGCGCCGTCCGGATGGGGACGCTGCCGCGCTGGAATCCGTACGAGGGGGCCGGAGTTCCGCTCTTCGCGCAGGCGATTCACGGCGTCCTGCACCCCGTCTCCCTGATCACCGCCCTGTTGCCGGGGGCAGGGCTCGACGCCGCCATCCTGCTCCACCTGGTCCTCGCAGCGTTGGGCGCCTACGCGCTCGCGCAGACGCTCGGCGCAAGCCGCGCCGCCTCGGCCTGCGCAGGGTTTGCCTATGGCCTCGCCGGGTACACCGTGTCGATGGCGGGAAACCTGGTCTTCCTCGCGGGCGCCGCCTCCGCTCCATGGTTGCTGGCAGCGGTGCGCCGGCTGGCGGCGCCGTCGGCGGGTCCGTGGCAGCTCGTCGGTGCCGCGGCCGCCGTCGCCGTCTGCGCGTTCTCCGGAGAGTTCCAGACGCTCGCGTGGGGCCTCGCGCTCGGCGGCGTCCTGGCAGCGGACGCCGGGGGCCTGCGGGGGCTCGCCCGCGCCGCGAAGGGTGCCGCGCTCGGGATCGTCATCGCCGGCGTCCAGCTCCTGCCGTCCTGGGTCTTCCTCCAGCAATGCAGCCGATCGGCCGGGGTGAGCGAGCTGGATCAGGTGCAGTGGCCGCTCGAGCCGTGGCGCCTCGTCGAGTGGATCGCGCCTGGCTTCTTCGTGAACGGGGGAGCAGAGCCCTATCTGCTCCTCGGTGGCTCCAGCAAGTGGGCCGCCCCCTTCGCCGAGAGCGTCTTCATCGGTGGGGCCGTCCTCGTCCTCGCGGCTGGGGGCGCCGGGCGGACGCGAACGTCGCGCATCCTGGTCGCCGCGGCCGGCGTCTTCCTGTGGCTGGCGTTCGGGCATCGGCTCGGCGCGGCGCAGGTGTCGTCCGCAGTCCCGATCTGGAGCGCCTTTCGATACTCAGAGAAGCTGATGGCGCCGATCACGCTCTGTGTGGCGGTGCTCTGCGCGTTTGGCGCCGATCGGATCACGACGGTCGGAGCCCCCCGCTGGCTGGTTCGCTGCGCGAGCCTGCTGCTGACCGGCTGCGCCGTGGCTGGGCTCCTGACGTGGCTCGCGCCCGCCCGCGTCGAGGGCTTCTTCGGGCGGGTCGGAAACGCGCCGGACGCGCAGCTGTCGACTCCCGCGCCGCAGGACGCCCCTGCGCGGACCCGGGAGCACCTCGCCTACGGGATGTTGCACGCCGTCGTACCGCTGGCCTTCCTGACGGGCCTCCTCGCGGCGTCGCGACGCTGGCGCCCCGGCTGGATGCTTCCCGCGATGGCCGGGCTGGTCTTCGCCCAGTCGGCGGCCGAGACCCCGCTGGCCACGAGCCTGCAGGCGCGGCTCGAGGCCGAGGAGCGCTCCCCTCCTGGCGTCGCGGGCCCCTCGCCCGCGCCGCGGATCCTCGTGCCGTTCGCCAGGGACAGCCGCGCAGAGGTTCCCAGAGCGTTGCCCCTCGACTCGCGGGTGACCCTGGCGCGTCTCGGCCTTCCTTCGCTCAACGTCGGCGCGCGCCTCGACAACATCAGCCTGTACTCCGGCCTCGTGCCGAAGCGCTGGTCCAACCTCAACGGTGCGCTCGCCGATGGGGGGCGGTGGAGAGGGTACCGTCGCTTCTTCGTCACGCACGTCGTGGTGCCGCCGCCGCAGGGCTCGCGCGACGCGGAGATCGCCGTGGCCGCGACCGCAGACGGCCAGCTGGCGGGCGCGGACCGGATGGTCGGGGCGACGATCTGGGCCGTCCCCCATCGGCCCTGGGCGCTCTTCGCCGAGGCCGCGGTGGCGCTCTCATCTCCGCTGGAGGTGCACCCCCGGCTGCTGGCTGCCATCGACGACGACGACCCGACCGTCTTCGTCGAATCACTGGAGCCGGTCCCTTCTGCGGCGGGGGTGATCCGCTCCGTCGAGCGGCAGGTCGAGCGGATCCGGATCGTCGGAGAGACGCGGGAGCCGTCTCTGCTCGTCGTCAACGACGCGTACTCTCCTGGCTGGCGCGCCGCGATCGACGGGCGTGAGGTCGAGATCCTCCCCGCGGACATCCTGGTGCGCGCGGTGCGCTGGCCCGCGGGCCGGCATGTCCTGGAGATGGCCTACGATCCACCCGAGGTCCGTTGGGGGATCGGGGTGACGTTCGCGGGCCTGGCGCTGCTGGCCGGGCTCGCGGTCCTCGAGCGGCAGGGCGCCCGGCGCCGCGGCCTTCGATCAGTGACGCGGGAGGACCCATGAGGAGACCAGTCGTGGTGGTGACCGGGGGTATCCATCCCGTTCCCGTACCGCTCGCGCCCGTGTAGAGTGCGCCCGTCCAATGCTCGACATCTCATTACCGTCCGGCCTTCGCGATCTCACGCCCGACCACTCGGCGCACCTCGCCGACCTCTCGTCGCGGCTGCAGCAGGTCTTCTCCGCACTCGGCTACCGGCGCGTCTTCCTCCCGACGCTGGAGCGGTTGAGTGTCGTCGAGCGTGGCCTGTCGCGCGCCGCCATGGCTGACGTGATGAAGTTCGTCGAGCCCGGCTCCGGCGAGGCCGTCGCCATCCGCCCCGACATCACCCCGCAGATCGCCCGGCTCTACGCGGCCCGCCCGGACGCGCTGCCCTCGCCGGCGCGGCTCTGCTACGACGGACCGGTGCTGCGCGCGCGCGAGGAGCGCGCCGGCAGGCCCCGCGAGGTCTACCAGTCGGGCGTCGAGCTGCTGGGCGCCGGTGGCGCCGCCGCCGACGCGGAGATCCTGGTCCTCTTCGCCCGGTCGCTCGCGAAGGTCGGGCTGAAGGACGCGGTCGTCGAGATCGGCCACGCCCGCTTCGCCCCAGCCATCCTCGACGGCCGCCAGGGTCCGCCCATCCGACCGCGGCGACGCGCTGGACGCGCTCGCCCGCAAGGACGAGGCCGCGCTCGAGCGTCTGGCTGCGCGCGGGAAGGGCGACGGCGCAGCCCGCAGGGCGCTGCCGGCGCTCGCCACACTCTACGGCGAAGGGGCGCTGGACCGCGCCCGGGTCCTCGCGAAGGGTGTGCCGGCCGCCGTAGCGGCGCTGCGGGAGGTCGATGCGGCCTTGAAGCTGGCCCGCCGCCAGGGGGTCGAAGACGTCGCCGTCGACCTCGGTGAGGTTCGCGGGCTCGGTTACTACACCGGCGTCACCTTCGTGGGGCACGCAGCGGGTGCCGGGAGCGCCGTCGCCGCAGGCGGCCGTTACGACGAGCTCCTCGGCCGGTTCGGCCGACCGGGTCCGGCCATCGGCTTCGCGGTCGATCTCGAGTTCGCCACCCAGGCGCTCGAGCGTGCCGGGAAGACCGGGCGCGGCCGCGCGCCGCAGCGCAAGTCCGGACGCGCCGCTAGCGAAACCACGCTCTCATTGCTATCGTCGGCCCTTCGCCCTGCCAGCCGACGATTCCGTCGGTCGTTGGCAGGGCCTGTTTTCGGGAGAGAGACGAATGGCGAACGTCGTAGTGGTCGGCGCGCAGTGGGGCGACGAGGGCAAGGGAAAGATCGTCGATCTGTTGACCCAGGACGCGGACGTGGTCGTCCGCTTCCAGGGCGGCAACAACGCGGGCCACACGCTGGTCGTGGGCGGCGAGAAGACGGTGCTGCACCTGATCCCTGCCGGGATCCTCCACCCGGGCAAGTCCTGCGTCGTCGGGAACGGCGTCGTCATCGACCCCGAGGTCCTGGTCATGGAGATCGACCGGCTCAAGGGTAAGGGAGGGATGAAGGACGACTCCCAGCTCGTCGTCTCGCTCGACGCGCACGTGATCATGCCGTGGCACAAGGCGATCGACATCGCGCGCGAGGCGGCCGCCGGCGCGGGAAAGATCGGCACGACCGGCCGAGGCATCGGCCCGACGTACGAGGACAAGGTTGCCCGCCGCGGCATGCGCATCCGCGACCTGCTCGATCCCAGCCGGCTCGCCCGCAAGGTCAAGGAGCGTCTCCCCTCGGCCTGCGAGGAGCTGAAGCGGCTCGGCGCCGTGAGCGACCTCGACGAGGCCGCCATCGTGAAGCGCTACACCGAGCTCGGGCAGCGCGTCGCGGTCTACGCCAAGGACGCCTCGCTCTGGCTCCACGGCGCGCTCAAGGCCGGCAAGCAGCTGCTCTTCGAGGGGGCCCAGGGGACGATGCTGGACGTCGACCACGGGACCTACCCGTTCGTAACCAGCTCCAACACCGTCGCCGGAAACGCGGTCATCGGGTGCGGGCTGGGGCCGAAGGCGGTGAGCTACGTCCTCGGCATCTCGAAGGCCTACTCGACCCGCGTCGGTGGTGGTCCGTACCCGACCGAGCTGAAGGACGCGCTCGGCGAGAAGATCAGGCAGGTCGGGGGCGAGTTCGGCGCCACGACCGGTCGCCCGCGCCGCACCGGCTGGATCGACGTGCTCGCGCTGCGCTACGCGGCGCGCGTCAACGGCCTGGACTCGCTCGCCATCACCAAGCTCGACGTCCTGACCGGGCTCGAGACGGTGAAGATCGGCGTCGCCTACAAGATGAACGGGCAGACGCTGACCGAGATGCCGACCGACCTCGAGCAGCTCGAGCGCTGCGAGGCGGTCTACGAGGAGCTTCCGGGCTGGACCGAGAAGGTGGGCGACCTGCGGACCTGGGACGATCTGCCGGCCAACGCCCGCGCCTTCCTGAAGCGGATCGAGGAGCTGGTGGGCGTGCCGGTCACCGGCGTCTCGGTCGGGGCGGATCGCGGCGAGACCATCCTCCGCGAGAACCCCTTCAAGCGATAGCGCTTCACCCCTTCGAAGCGCCGCGGCGCCGCGTCCCGTTTTCGCGGGAGCGTGCGGCCGCGGCGCTGTCGTATCATGGGTCCCATGCGCGCTCTCGCACTCGCCCTCCTGGTAGCGGCAACGCCCGCCCTCGCCGCCGCCCCCGCGCCCGAAGCCTCGACGCGGAAGGCGCAGGGGGACGCCCGGCGCGACGCCGGCGACAGCGCCGGTGCGCTCGCGGCGTACCGCGAGGCCCTTCAGGTCTCGCCCGACTACGTCGAGGCCTGGGAGGAGATCGGCAAGCTCCACTTCGGCGCGAAGAGCTTCCGCGAGGCGGCCGAGGCGTTTCAGCGTGCGGTGGAGATCGACGGCTCCTTCGCCAACAACTGGTTCAACCTGGCGCTCGCCGCGCGCCGCGCCGGGGACATGGCGAGGGCGCGCGACGCCTACCGTCGGTACCTCCTGATCAAGCCGGACGACACCGACGCCCGCTTCCGCCTGGGCGACGTCCTGCGTGCGCTGAACGAGCGAGAGCCCGCCATCAAGGAGTACCAGCTCGTCGCCGAAGCCGCCGACGCGCGCAAGGCCGAGCCTGCGCTCGGGGAGAAGGCCAGGGGCGCGATCGCCCAGCTCCGCGCCGAGGCACCGGCTCCCACGCCCGCCGTCGCCGTCCCCGCGACGCCGCCTCCACCGTCGATCCCGCTGCCTTCGACCGAGCCGACGAGCCTCGCCGCCCCTTCGGGCGTGGTCGCGACGACCCCCGCGCCGCGGGTGGTCATCCAGCCCATCGTCGAGCCGGCGCCACCGCCTCGCCCGGCCGTCGAGCCTGCGTCGCCACCCAGCCCGGCGCTGCTCGACAAGCTGGCACTCGGTGATCGACTGCAGGCCTCAGGCGATTACCGCGGTGCGCTCTTCGCGTACCAGGACGCCGTCTACCTGGACCCGCGTCACGCGATCGCGCGCGTGAAGCTCGGTCGGGCCTACTGGATCCTCCGGTACGTCGGGCAGGCGGACGAGCAGTGGCTCCAGGCGGCCCAGCTGGCGCCGACCGATCCTTCCATCGCTCGCATGATCGACGAGGCGCGCAAGGCGCCTCGTCCGGCCGTCGCCGGGGCCGCAGAGGCGGGAGGTGGCGCGCAGGGCGCCAGCGGGGCGTCGGGCGAAGCTGTCGGGCAGGGGAGCGTCCCCCCGTCCGGTCCTCCGGCGAGCAGCGGTCCGCGGATCTACAAGCTCGCCCCGGAAGAGGAGTCGAGGCCGATGCCGCCGCCGCCACTCCTGCAGGGGCCGCAGCCGAGCACCACGCCAGGCTACTCGATGCCGATGCCCCTGCCGGCGCCGACGGCCCCGTCACCGCAGCCTTCGCAGTATGGCCAGTACGGTCAGCAGCCAGCCAACCAGCCCCAGGATGGCGGCGCCCAGGAGTATCAGCCGCCGCAGTACGCTCAGCCCCAGTACCCGCAGCAGCAGTACGGGCAGCCGCCACAGTACGCGCAGCCCGGGTACGCGCAGGCGCCGGCTGGGCAGCAGCCCCAGCCTGGCTATCCATCGCAGGGAGCTGCGCAGGCTCCATACGGCCAGCCGCCGCAGGTCCCTGCATCGATCAACGCGGCCGCCCAGCGCTACCGCGCGGCCCTCTCGCTGTACATCCAGCGGGACTACCTCGGGGCGATCGCCGAGCTGGACGCGGCCGTCACCCTCGACCCGAACCTGGCCGTCGCCTACACGGCTCGCGGCAGCGCGAAGTTCGGCCTTCGCAAGTACAGGGAGGCGGCCGCCGACTACAAGGCGGCGCTCGACCTCGACGCCGCGCGCGCTGAGCCGATCTGGGGGCTGGCCGAGTGCCAGCGGATGCTCCGCGATCCGGCGGCGCCTGACACCTACAGGCGCTACGCCGCGAGCCTGGCGGGCGACGTGAACGAGGAGCGGCGGTCCCGCGCTCGCCGCTGGGCTACCGAGCTAGCGCCCGCCACGCGCTGATCGGCCGAGGGAGCAGGCCGATCTCAGGGCGCGGCCAACAGGGCGGCCGCCAGCGCTGCGAGCGCGGCGGCCGCGGCGAGGAGCGAGGCGCCGGAGTGGCGCCCCCTCACCCCGCCCGCCTCCACGTGGCGGGAGAGGGGAGCTCCGGGCGGTACGGCCCGCTCGGCCTGGTCGAGGAGACCAGGCTCCAGCCTGAGTCGCGTCGCGCCGATCGCGAGCTCGTCGCCCGGCGCCAGCGCGCGGACACCGCGGCAGGGGCGATCGTTGACGAGCAGGCCATTCTTGGAGTCGAGGTCGGCGGCGACTATGCGGCCGTCGATGCGCGAGAGCCGCAGGTGGACCCGCGACGCCGCCGGGTCCGTGAGCCTCAGATCCGCGCCGCGGCCGCGTCCGACGGTCTGGCAGGGGCCGATCCTCAGCGCGCGTCCTGCGTCGGGTCCCTCGATCACGAGCAGGCGCGGCTCGAGCGAGGCCTCTCCTCGCAGCAGCGCGCTCGCGGCGATCCGCGTCGCGTTGCCTGGTCCCGGCGCTGGGCCGGTCCCGGCGGGCGCCGCCGTCGGGCCGCAGCTCGATGAACGGCTCACGGCCTCCCCCCCTCACTCGGCGAGCCGATCCGCTCGCGGAGCAGGGCGAGCGGGTCCAGCACCGCGTCGGCGTCGACCCGGCTGACGGTCACGCCGTCCGACAGCAGGCGGACGGCCCCCTCCACCGTCTCCAGCACCTCCGCACCGGCTCCTCTCCACCGGGCCACCGCCTCCGCGTGCGGGAACCCGTAGCGGTTGCCGCGGCCGTGGTTGACGACCGCGAGGCGCGGGCGCACGGCGCGGACGAACGGCTCGGTCGAGCTTCGACGGCTCCCGTGGTGTGGGATCTTCACGACCGTCGCGGCGAGCCCGCCGGCTGCCACGGCGGCCGCCTCGCCCGCCTCCTCGACGTCCCCGGGGAAGAGGAAGACCGTGGCTCCGTACGAGACCCTCAGGACGAGCGACGCATCGTTCTCCTCCAGCGCCGCGCGGCGGCCTCCCACGGCGTCGAAGCGTACGCCGGCGCGCTGCCAGCCGTCCCCGGGCTCCAGGGCGATCGGGTCGGGTAGGCCCGAGAGTGCCTCTGCCGAGTCCCCGAAGGGCGCCCGGCCGTTCGTGAAGAACAGGTCCACGGGGAGCGCCTCGGCGACCGCGGCGAGGCCGAGCACATGATCGGGGTGGGGGTGAGACGCGAAGACGGCCGCGAGCCGCGTAACCCCGACGTCGCGGAGGAGAGGCACGACGTCGCGCTCGCCCGGGTCGGCGCCACCCTCGGGCGCTCCGCCACCGTCGACGAGGACCGCGCTCCCGTCCGGCAGCCTCAGCAGCGCGCAGTCGCCCTGGCCCACCGAGACGAAGATCACCTCGAGTCCGCCGCGTCGCCGTGCGGCCTCGGCGCGCACCGGTCCCGAGACGGCGAGGCAGCACGCGGCCGCCGCGAAGGCGGTCGCACGTCGCCAGCCGCGCGCGAAGGTCGCGACGAGCACCAGCAGGACGAAGCCTGCAGACAGCGCGAGCGCGGGGCGGGCAAGGTGGATGGCGCCCCACGAGGGCGCGGCCGACCACTCGGCAAGCGCCACCAGCGCTCGCGCAAAGGGCCACGCCAGGTAGAGGACGGGGAGTGCGAGCGGAGGCCACGCCGCCGCGGCCAGCGCGCCGGCAGCGCCGAGCGCCGTCAGGGCCGCGCCGATGGGTACGGCGGCCACGTTGGCGGCGAGCCCCAGGAGCGGCAGCTGCCGGAAGTGGTGTGCGAGGATCGGGGCGGTGGCGATCGAGGCCGCCGCCGTGGCGCAGCCCCCCTCGACGAACGGCTCCAGGAGCCGTGCGCGCCACGAGCCACAGGGGGGGCGGGGCCATGGGAGCGCCCGCCGAAGCTGCGCCGACCCGAGCGCCAGCCCGGCGACCGCCGCGAAGGAGAGCTGGAGCGATGGGTCGAGGATCGCGCCAGGCTCCAGCGCGAGGACTGCGAGGGCGGCCGCTGCGAGGGCGCCGGCGGCGTCCAGCTCGCGCCGCACCAGGATCCCGAGGAAGGCCGCGCCTGCACCTACCGCTGCGCGGAGCACCGGCGGACCGGCCCCCGTCGCGAGCGCGTAGACGAACGTGGCAGGGAGGGCGACGCCGGCCGCGATCCGGCGAGCGTCGTGGTGGAGCGCCAGCCGATCGATCCTGATGACCACGGCGGCCACGAGCCGGAAGAGCCCCCAGGCCACGACGACCAGGTGGAGCCCGGAGACCGCCAGGACGTGCGCGAGCCCGCTCCTCGCGAAGGCCCTGGACGTCTCACGGTCCAGCCCAGCCCGATCCCCGGTCCCGATCGCGCGCAGGACGCCCGCCTCGCGGTCCGGAAGGACGGCGGTGGCCTCCGCCCAGCGCCGGCGGGCGCGCTCCAGCCAGGCGAGGGGGGAGGGCTCTGCCACGCGCACGATCGGCGACTGGCCGACCGCCTCCAGCGAGCCTCCCAGGGCGCGAAGCCGCGCCGACGGGTCTCGTCCGCCCGGGTTTCGCGGCCCCGCTGGGGGGCGGAGCCGGGCGCGGAACCGGACCCGATCGCCCAGAGCCAGTGGCCACTCCGGCTCGGCGCCGACGGCCTCCACGCGTCCCCAGGGCGCCGTGGAGAGGATGAATCGGACCCGGTCTCCGAGGAGGGTCGGGACCGACGTCACCACCCCCACCAACTCCACGGGCGAGGCGGGGGCGGTATGTGGCTCGCCTCGAACGAGGTCCGCGGCCAGCCAGCCGGCCGAGCCAAACGCGAGCGGGGCTGCGGCTGGCACCGCGACGGTCGGAAGGAGCGCAGCTAACCCTATTGGGTAGTCATGGCCCGTGCTCCCGATAGCCGCGCCGAGCGCGAACGTCAGCGCTGGGGCGAGGAGCGCGCCTCCCCGGGTCACTGGGTGACCCCAAGGGGGAGGAGGGTGGGCGGGAAAACCCCAATTGATCTCGCTATGTTGTTGACCTGAGGGGTCGACTTGTGTAGTGTGGGTCGGCTAAACGCCCGCAGCGATCCCTCCGAAACGAGTCGGGGGTCAGATCGCAAAACGGGGCGGAGGACGGAATGCCCGCCACTCTCGAGGTTGCAGCAGCAGTCTCCCCCACCTTCCGGGTCGGGGACAAGGCAGTTTATCCCGGACAGGGGGTCGGTGAGGTAATGGGGATCGAGCACAAGGAGGTCGCCGGCCAGCGGCAGTCCTTCTACGTGCTCAAGATCCTCGAGAACGGGATGAAGATCATGATCCCGATGAACAAGGTGAACTCGGTGGGCCTCCGCGAGATCATCGGCGAGAAGGAAGTCCGCAAGGTCTACAGCATCCTTCGCGAGAAGGAGGTCTCGGTCGACTCCACGACCTGGAACCGCCGGTATCGCGAGTACATGGACAAGATCAAGACCGGCAGCGTCTACGAGATCGCAGAGGTCCTGCGCGACCTCTACCTGCTCCGGTCGGACAAGGACCTCTCGTTCGGCGAGCGGAAGATGCTCGACACGGCCCGCTCGCTCCTCATCAAGGAGCTGGCCATCGCGAAGGACTGCGACGAGCAGGAGGTCGAGGGCGACCTGAAGAAGATCTTCAACTTCAGCTGAGGTCCTCACCCGGCGCTCCGGCGCCAGGGGCCGCAGGAACCAGCCGCCGCACGGACCAGAGTCCGCGCGGCGGTCGCATTTCTGGGGTAAAACGGGGCACTTCGGGTGGAGGGTGGTCATGCCCACACCACGTCAGCACGGTCGATGCCAACTCTGAGGGTCGAATGATCGGCGGCGAACGGGTCGGAGCCATCGTGGCGGCAGGCGGCGCTGGGCAGCGCGCCGGCCTGGCGAAGCAGTGGCTCGTCCTGGGGGGCGAGTCGGTGCTGCGCCGCTCCGTCCGGCTCCTGGCCGAGAGTGGCGTGGTCGACGAGCTGGTCGTCGTCGTACCCGCGGGCGACGAGCCCCGCGCCGTGGCCGAGCTGGCGGGACTGGTGCTCCTGCCGCGCGTGGTGGCGGGCGGCGCGCACCGGGCCGACTCGGTCCTGAACGGCCTCGCTGCGCTCGAAGGCTGCGCGGTCATCCTGGTCCACGACGCGGCCCGCCCTTTTGCGGCGCCCGAGCTCGTCCGGCGCGTCGCAGAGGCAGCCGCCCGTGACGGCGCCGCCCTGGCCGCCCAGCCGGTGACCGACACGGTGAAGCGGGCCGCGGGCGAGCGCACCGAAGGCCAGCCGCGGGTCGCGGCGACGCTCGACCGTCGCGAGCTCTGGCTGGCGCAGACGCCGCAGGGCTTCCGTCGCGAGCTGCTGGCGCGCGCCTACGCTGCGGCCGGCGCCGACGCCTCGGCGGCGACCGACGAGAGCGCGCTCGTGGAGCGGTTCGGCGCGCCGGTCACGCTTGTCTCCGGTGCCCCCGGGAACTTCAAGATCACGAGCCCCGAGGACGTGGAGCGCGCGCGCGCCGTCACCGAGCTCCCGTTCGCGACAGGCGTCGGCTACGACACGCACCGGTTCGCGCCCGGGCGGAGGCTCGTCCTCGGCGGAGTGGAGCACGAGGGTGACGGGCTGCTCGGCCATTCGGACGCGGACGTCTGCGCCCACGCCATCGGCGACGCGATCCTGGGCGCGGCCGGGCTCGGCGACCTCGGGCGCCACTTCCCGGACACCGACCCCCGCTGGAAGGGGGTCAGCTCGCTCCTGCTCCTCCGCGAGATCGCGGCCCGTGCCGCGGAGCACGGCTGGCGGCTCGGGAACGCCGACGTGACGCTCGCCGCGAAGCGCCCGAAGATCGCGCCGCGGGCGGAGGAGATGCGCGCGCGGATTGCGGAGGCGCTCGGCGTCGCGCCGGCGCAGGTGAACGTGAAGGCGACCACCGGCGAGGGGATGGGCTTCGTGGGACGCGGCGAGGGGATCGCCGCCCACGCCGTGGTCCTGCTCGCGAGGAGGACGGGATGAGCGGTCCAGACGATCTGAACGACCCGACGGCCGCGGAGCCGGAGCCGCCGCCGAGAAGCGGGAGTCGCCGTTCCTGCGGCGCTCCCCCGTCTTCGCGATGGTGATGATCCTGGCGGCCGGGTGGCTCCTCTGGGACTTCTGGCCGGACGTCCGCTACTTCTTCTCGCCCGTCGAGCCGATCGACCTCGGCGCGCCGGGCGCCTATCACCTCGACCTGGCCCGGGCCGACCGCCTGGTGCAGGTTCGCGGCGACCTCCGCGAGGCGATCCCGATCGTGGAGGGCAAGGCGGTCCGCATGGTCGGGCGGCTCGCCAACACCAACCTGCTGATCGACCGGCCGGGGCGCGACGGCCCACCGCTCTACGAGGGGCGGCTCCTCGCGGAGAAGCCTGCTCGGAGGCGGTACGCGCCGGTGGTCGCCGAGCTGCGGTCGCAGGGCACGCAGCTGGGCGACGCCTGGCTGGTCCTCCGCGACGGCGAGCGACCGCGGCAGCGTTACCTGCCGATCGGCGCCTCGGCCGTCCTCCTCCTCATCCTAGGCATCAACCTGCGCGCCCTCGTGCGCCGCCTCGTCGACTGACGGAACCAGACCGCGATGACCATCCAGGTTCACGACACCCTCACGGCGAAGAAGCGCGAGCTGGTCCCCCTCGTCCCCGGGAAGATCGGCCTCTACGCCTGCGGCCCGACCGTCTACGACTACTCGCACCTCGGCCACGCCCGCTGCTACGTCGTGTGGGACGTGGTCGTGCGCCACCTCCGGCAGCGCGGGCTGGAGGTCAAGTACGTCCGCAACTTCACCGACGTGGACGACAAGATCATCAAGCGGGCGAACGAGCGGGGCGAGGATCCGATCGCGCTCGCCGACCGCTTCGCCGACGCGTTCCACGTCGACATGGATGCCCTCGGCTGCGTCCGCCCCGACGTCGAGCCGCGCGTCACCGACACGATCCCCGAGATCGTCGCCCTCATAGGGACGCTGGTCGCGCGGGGCTTCGCCTACGCGCCCGGGAACGGCGACGTCTACTACGCGGTCCGGAAGTTCCCCGAGTACGGGCGGCTCTCCAGGCGGAACCTCGACGATCTGATCGCGGGCGCCCGCGTCGATCCCGGCGAGGCGAAGCGCGATCCGCTCGACTTCGCGCTCTGGAAGGGGGCGAAGCCCGGCGAGCCATCGCTGGGATTCCCCGTGGGGGAAGGGGCGGCCGGGCTGGCACATCGAGTGCTCGGCGATGACGCGCAAGCACCTCGGCGACACCTTCGACATCCACACGGGCGGCAAGGACCTCGTCTTCCCCCACCACACCAACGAGATCGCGCAGTCGGTGGCGGCGACGAGCGATGCCCTTCGCGCGGACGACTTCGCGCGCTACTGGCTCCACAACGGCTTCGTCGAGATCGACGACGAGAAGATGTCGAAGTCGCTCGGCAACTTCTTCACGGTGCGCGACGTCCTGGCCCGCTACGACGGGGAGGGGCTGCGCTTCTTCCTGCTCGGAACCCACTACCGTAACGACTTCAACTTCTCGGACGCGATCCTCGACGAGGCGGAGCGGCGGCTCGGCTACCTCTACGAGACCCTCGTGAAGGCGGAGAAGACGGCGGGCGACGCGGCGCCGGGGGCGGCCTCCGCCTTCGTCGAGCCCTGCCGCGCCGCGCTGGACGACGACTTCAACACACCCCAGGTGCTCGGCCTCCTCGCCGAGGCCTTCACGGCGGCCAACGTGCTGGCCGACAAGAAGGGGAAGAAGGCGCCGCCGGAGAAGGCGGAGCTGCGCGGCCTTCGCGCGCGACGCACGGGCGGTCTGCGCCACGCTCGGCGTCCTGCAGCGCCCGCCGGCCGAGGCGCTCCGCGCGCTGCGGGACAAGGCGGCGAAGCGTCGCGGGATCGACGAGAAGCTCGTGGAGGAGCGGATCGCAGCGCGCGCCGAGGCCCGCAAGGCGAAGGACTTCGCCCGCTCCGACGCCCTGCGGGACGAGCTGCTCGGGATCGGCGTCGCCATCATGGACGGGCCCGAGGGGACGACGTGGAAGGTGCAGTAGGCGATCGTCCCGGCGGAGGCAGCCCGTGAAGATCTTCGTCGACGCCGACGCCTGCCCCGCGGCGGTGAAGGAGATCGTCGTGCGGGCGGCGGAGCGGCTCGCGGTGAGCGCGATCTTCGTCGCCAACAAGAACATCCGGCTGCCGCCCTCCCGGCACGTCTCGACCGTCCGTGTGGGGATGGGGCTCGACGTCGCAGACGGCTACATCGCGAAGTCGGCGGGGGTCGGTGACCTCGCCATCACGGCCGACATCCCGCTGGCGGCCGCGCTGGTGGCCCTCGGCGTGGTGGTGCTCGACCTGCGCGGCACCGTCTACACGGAGGAGAACGTCGGCGAGGCGCTCGCCCTGCGCAACTTCCACCACGAGCTGCGTGAGGGCGGCGTCGTGACCGGCGGCCCGAGCGGCTTCGGGCCCAGGGAGGCGCGGGCGTTCGCCGCGGTCTTCGACCGCGAGCTCTCCAGGGCGATGCGAGGCTGACGCCGGCGGCGGGCCACGCGTCCGTTGCACCGACGGTCGACCCATCGAGCTTCGGAGATGGGCCGCCCCGACGGGATCGATCAGGTCGCGATCTGCGAGAGCGCGGTGTCGATGACCACGGTCTCGATCCTGCCCCTGGTCTCGTCCGACAGCTTGCCGAACGTGAACGAGATCCGTGCGGAGCCTGGCTGGGGCCTCACCTCGGCGGTGGTCGCGATCGTCTCCAGCGGGTCGCCGCCAGGCAGCTTGACCTTGCAGGAGTACTCGTCGCCGACCCTGGGCGGCTTCGGCAGGATCGCGGAGAAGCCGCCGACGCCGAGGTCGATCGTCGTGACGCGGAGCTGGGTCACGGGCGACTCCAGCTCGACCTGCACCGCGCGGGCGACGCGCAGCGTGTGGCGCGGCACGTCCCCGGGCTTGAGCGGGAGCCGCTGCGCGGTGATGAGCGCGCGCGCGAACTCGTCGCAGGCCGACCGGTAGTCCTGCAGGTCGTCCGGAGTGAGGGTCCCCTTCTTCGCCTCGGCGTGCAGCAGCCGGAACTGCCTGATCCAGTCTGAGAAGCTCATGTCGGCTCGTCGGTCGGCCCCGTCCCCACCGCGGAGGAGAGCACACTTCCCCGGGCGCTGTCGACGCGCCGGCTCACGGGGAGGCGACGCGCCACGGCGGCGAGCAGGAAGGGGAGCGCGAGCGCCACCGCGGTCGAGAGCACGACCAACCCCTGCATCCCCCCGAGCCGCCCGTCGGGCTCCACCGTGAGCAGCTGCGTCGAGAGGGCCGCCCCGGCGGCCGCGGCGAGGTGCTGCACCGCCGACTGTGCCGAGAGGAAGCGCGCGCGCTCCCCGGGGGACGGGACGCGCGTCGAGAGGGCGCTGACGCTCACGTTGCGCGTGGAGTTGCCGATCATGAAGCCCACGAAGAGCGGGATGACCGGGACGCCGGCCGGCGGCCAGCCGAACAGGAGCGCCATGACCGCGACGGTGATGGCGGTTCCCAGCGCGGCGACCCGGGGAGCGCCGACGCGATCGACCATTCGGCCGGCGAGGCGCAGGGAGAAGAAGGCGACGGCGCCGCCCGCCATGTAGAGGAGCCCGAGCCGTGCCCGCGGATAGCCGAGGTTGAACTGCACCCAGGTGGCCATGTTCGGGATGATGGCGAAGCCGGACGCCATCGAGGTCGCCGTGGCGGCGAGCGAGAGGATCGCGACCGGGCGGCGCGCGAGGGAGACCCGCGGCGCGGCGTCCGGCGGCGGAGCCCACCAGGTGGGCGCGCAGGGGCGGCATCAGCCAGAGGGCCGCGCCGGCGATGACGAGGCCCAGCGCGGCGACGGCGAAGAAGGGGGTCCGCCACCCGCCGAGCCGCGCCAGCTCGAGCCCCGCCGGGACCCCGAGCACCGACGCGATGGAGAAGGCCCCCATCACCTTGCCGAGCGCCTTGCCGCGCCGCTCCGCCGGGACCGCGTCGGTGACGATGGCGATCGAGAGCGCGGTGGCCGGACCGCCGAAGGCGCCCGCGAGGCAGCGGGCCGCGATCATCGTGCCGAGGCCGGAGGCGAAGCCGCCCGAGGCCGTCCCCACGACCAGCCCGAGCATCGCGACGGCGAGCGCGGCGCGCCGGTCGAAGCGGTCGAGGAAGGAGGCCGCGAGGAGCCCGGCGACCGCGGCCGCGGCCGTGTAGGCGCCGCCGACGAGCCCGAGCTGCGAGGCGGGGATGCCGAGCCCGGCCGCGAAGTCGGGGCCGAGCGGCATCACCATCATGAAGTCGAGGACGTTGACGAACTGGACGGCCCCGACCAGGAAGAGGAGCGCGCGCTCGGAGATGCGGGGCACGGGCCGGTTCTAACCCGGATCGTGCGCGAGCGCCCGGCCCCCACCGGGAACGGTCTGTTCCGCGGCCGCTGAAGCCAGGCCCGCCCCCTGCTAGATTCCCGGGGTGCCCTTCGACCTGAAGACCGAGTACCAGCCCACCGGCGATCAGCCGCGCGCCATCGGCGAGCTGGTGACCGGCCTCCTGCGCGGCGACAAGCACCAGGTCCTGCTCGGGGTCACCGGCTCGGGGAAGACCTTCACGGTCGCCAACGTCGTCGCGCAGGTCAAGCGGCCGACGCTCGTCATCGCGCACAACAAGACGCTCGCGGCGCAGCTCTACGGGGAGTTCAAGGAGCTCTTCCCGACAGCGGCCGTCCACTACTTCGTCAGCTACTACGACTACTACCAGCCCGAGGCCTACGTCCCCTCGACCGACACCTTCATCGAGAAGGACAGCTCGATCAACGACGAGATCGACCGCATGCGCCACGCGGCGACCCACGCGCTGCTGACGCGGAACGACGTGCTCATCGTCGCCTCGGTCTCCTGCATCTACGGCCTCGGCACCGCGGAGGCCTACTACGGCCTGCTGCAGCGGCTTGAGAAGGGGCAGGAGTTCGTCCGGGAGCGGTTCATCCGCTCGCTGGTCGACATCCAGTACGAGCGGAACGACGTGGACTTCCACCGCGGCACCTTCCGCGTCCGCGGCGACACCATCGAGGTCTTCCCGCCGTACGAGGAGGAGCGCGCGATCCGGATCGAGTTCTTCGGGGACGTGGTCGAGCGGCTGACCGAGTTCGACCCGCTCCGCGGCCAGGTGCTCGCCGAGCTGGACAAGGTCGCCATCTTCCCCAACAGCCACTACGTCTCGGCGCCGGAGACCCGCAAGCGGGCGATCGAGGGGATCCGCGAGGAGCTGCGCGAGCGGCTCGGGCAGCTCACGTCGCAGAGCAAGCTGGTCGAGGCCCAGCGGCTCGAGCAGCGGACCCAGTTCGACCTGGAGATGCTGGAGCAGATGGGCTTCTGCTCGGGGGTCGAGAACTACTCGCGCTGGCTCTCCGGCCGGAGCCCCGGCGACCCGCCGCCCTGCCTGCTCGACTACTTCCCCAAGGGCTGGCTCCTGGTCATCGACGAGTCGCACCAGACCGTTCCGCAGATCGGCTCCATGTACAAGGGAGACCGGTCGCGGAAGGAGACGCTGGTGGAGTTCGGCTTCCGGCTGCCGTCGGCGCTCGACAACCGGCCGCTCCGGTTCGACGAGTTCGAGGCGCTCGTGCCGCAGGGGATCTTCGTCTCCGCGACGCCCTCCGAGTACGAGCTGCAGAAGGCGGGGGGCGTGGTGGTGGAGCAGATCATCCGCCCCACGGGGCTCACCGACCCGGCGATCGACGTCCGGCCCGTCTCGTCGCAGGTGGACGATCTGCTGGGCGAGATCCGGGCGCGGACGGAGCGCGGGGAGCGCGTGCTCGTCACGACGCTCACCAAGCGGATGGCCGAGGACCTGACCGAGTACTACACCGACGTCGGCGTCCGCTGCCGCTACCTGCACTCGGACATCGACACGCTGGAGCGGAGCG
Organism: uncultured delta proteobacterium; assembly: GCA_963845515.1. Classification (GTDB taxonomy): domain Bacteria; phylum Myxococcota; class Myxococcia; order Myxococcales; family Anaeromyxobacteraceae; genus DATIVK01. The sequence continues at coordinate 118,418 of CAWJSR010000029.1, read as the reverse complement.
CGCTCCTCCGCGACCTGCGCAAGGGGGAGTTCGACGTCCTCGTCGGGATCAACCTCCTGCGCGAGGGGCTGGACCTGCCGGAGGTGTCGCTGGTCGCCATCCTCGACGCCGACAAGGAGGGGTTCCTGCGGTCGGCCGTGTCGCTCATCCAGACCGTCGGGCGCGCCGCACGCCACGTGAACGGCACCGTCATCATGTACGCCGAGAGGGTGACCGACTCGATGAAGCGCGCCATCGCCGAGACCGACCGGCGGCGCGAGATCCAGCGGCTGTACAACGAGGAGCACGGGATCACGCCGCAGTCCGTGAAGCGGAACATCACCGATCTCGGGATGGCCGTGAACGAGGCCGACTACGTCACGGTCCCCATCGCCGCCGACGGCGGCGTCGAGTACCGGCCCGAGGAGCTGCCGAAGATCGTGGCCGAGCTCGAGCTCCAGATGAGGGCGGCCTCGGCGGCGATGGAGTACGAGCGGGCGGCCGAGCTGCGCGACCGGCTCCTGGCGCTCAAGGAGCTGGAGCTGGGGCTGCCGGCCAAGGCGGTGGGGATGAAGGGGCTCCTCGGGAGCGGCGCCGTCGGCGCGCCGGGGCGGCGTCCGGGCCCCAGGCGTCCCGAGCAGCGGAGGAAGCGCCGGTAGTCGCCAGGGGGAGTCAGTCGCCGACGTCGGCCGCTGGAGTCCCCTTCGCTCGACGAGCGGACGAGGGTCACGTCCCGGAAGATGGCGAGGGCGAGCCCGGGCAGGATCCCCGGAACGACCTCGTACTCCAGGGACCGCTTGCCGGCCTCCGTGCGGACGACGGCCTCGCCGGTGGTCCTCGCGTGCCTCGCCTTCAGCGAGAGGTCGAGGTCCGTCGCCGCGACCTCGGCAGGCTTCCTGCCACGGAGGGCGCCCAGCGGCACCTCGAGCCTGGCGTGGGCCGCCTGGTTGGCGTCGATGCAGCGCCCGTCGTCGTCGACGATCGCGAGCCCGTCGCGCGCGTGGTCGAAGACGGCCCGGGTCAGCCGTTCGCGCCTGGTGAGGGCCTCCTGCGCCGCGCGCGAGTCGAGGGCCGTCGCGAGGACGTTGGCCACCGTCTCGGCGAAGTGCGGCTCCTCGGCCTCGAAGGCGTGAGGTGCCCTGCCGGCCAGGACGAGCACGCCGTGGATCCGATCGGCGCCGCGGACGGGGACGGCCAGGGCGCACCCGGCGCCGGCCGCCGCGAGGAGCGGGTCGGCGGCGCGGACGTCGGCCGGGATCTGGGACGCGTCGACGATCGCCTTGCGACTCCAGGCCAGGCCGGCGAGCGAGCGACCGAGCGGGACGGCGAGGTCGCGCGCGCTCGGGCCGAGGCCGGTCTCGGGCCCGACGCGGAAGGTGTCGCCCGCCGGCGCCAGCCAGGCCCCGACCTCGAGCCCGAGGCCGCTGGAGCCGAGGCTGGTACCCGCGTCGAGGACGTCGCTGACGAGCGGGAGCCCCAGCGCGAGCTGGCTGAGCCGCGCGAGCGCAGCCGCATGGCGCAGCTGGGCGCGAAGCTTGCCGGGGGCGTCGTCGGAGGCGGGGAGGGCAGCGCTGGCGGGCTCCTTGTGCCACGCGCGCCGGACCTGAAGGATGATGTGGGTCGGTTCGTCCTGGGGCCAGCGCCGCGCGGTGACCTCCATCCAGCGCCAGGTGCCGTCGGGTGCGCGCGTGCGGGTCTCGAACGGGATCCCGTCGTCGAGCGGCGCCGAGCGGGCGGTGGCGACGGCCTTGAGGTCCTCGGGGTGGACGTAGGTCCACGCGTTGGTCCCGACCATCTCGCTGGGGCGCCAGCCGAACACGCGCTCCGTGGCGGCGTTGGCTATGAGGATCCCTGCCGCGATGTTGCAGAAGAGGAGCGAATCGTCCACCAGCCCGGCGATGATCTCGTGGAGCCCCGGCGCAAACCGGGGCGGCGCCGCCACCGCGTCGTCCACGGGGCCGGGCGGGCGGATCCCGCTCTCCCGCTCCAGCTGAGCGATCCTGGTGTAGAGCGTCGCGATCTCGTGGAGCGTCTCGGGCGTGCTCGTCAGTGCCATTCGTCGTCCTGTCCAGCAGCCCCCCGGGGCACGCCGAGCATATGTCAGCTAAGCTTCATTTTGGCCCCCCACGCCCACCGTTGGTGCGTGGCGCCACGCGTCATGGATCCAGCCCTACACCGAAAGATTGACGGCCTCCCGGCCGAGCCCGGCTGCTACCTGATGCGGGACCGCGCCGGCGAGGTGGTCTACGTCGGCAAGGCCTCCTCGCTGCGGAGCCGCGTCCGGAGCTACTTCGCGGCGTCGGGGACCGACGATCGGGCCTTCGTGCCGCTCCTCGACGAGCTGCTGGGGGACATCGAGGTCATCGTCACGCGGACCGAGAAGGAGGCGGTCCTCCTCGAGTGCACGCTCATCAAGAAGCACCTCCCGCGCTTCAACGTGGTCCTCCGCGACGACAAGGACTTCATCCTCCTCAGGCTCGACCGGTCCCATCCGTATCCGCGCATCGACGTGCGGCGTGCCCGCGACCGGGCCGCGGACGGCGCCACCTACTTCGGCCCCTACTCCTCGGCGAGCTCGATCCGGGAGACGCTCCGGATCGTCAACCGTCACTTCCAGCTCCGGACCTGCACCGACAAGGTCTTCGAGTCGCGCCGGCGCCCCTGCATCCTCTTCCAGATCCACCGCTGCCCTGCCCCCTGCGTGTACGCGGTCCCGGAGGCGGACTACCGGAGGTCGGTCGACGACGCGGTCGCCTTCCTCGCGGGGCGCGAGACCGACCTCCTCGAGCGGCTGCGCGGCCGCATGGCCGAGGCGGCCGGAGCCATGCGCTTCGAGGAGGCCGCGCTCCTCCGAGATCAGCTCGGCGCCGTCGAGCGGAGCCTGGAGAAGCAGCGGGTCCACATGGCCGATCTCGCCGACCGGGACGTGATCGGGATCCACCGCGAGGGGTCGGACCTCGCCATCCAGGTGCTCGCCATGCGTGAGGGGAGGCTGATCGACAGCCAGGGGCTCTTCTTCCGGCGCCAGGAGTTCCCCGACGCGGAGGTGCTGGCGACCTTCCTCTCGCTCTTCTACGAACAGGCGCCGCCGCCTCCGGAGATCCTGCTCCCCCTGGAGCCGGACGGCGCAGGCGCGATCGCCGAGGTGCTCTCCGACCGGCGCGGAGGGCGTGTCGCGCTCCTGACGCCGCAGCGCGGGGCCAAGGCAGACCTCCTGGAGGTCGCAGAGCGGAACGCGCGCGAGTCGTTCCGTGGCTGGCGCGAGCGGGGCGAGCGGCGCGAGGAGGCGCTCGCGTCACTCATGCGGACGCTCCACCTGGTCCGGCTGCCGCGGTGGATGGAGTGCTACGACATCTCGACCTTCCAGGGGGCGCTCGCGGTCGGCTCCGGCGTGTCCTTCAAGGACGGCGAGCCCGACAAGGTCAACTACCGCAGGTACCGGGTGAAGGGCGTCACCGGGCAGGATGACTTCGCGATGCTGCACGAGGTGATCACGCGCCGGCTGAAGCGCGGCCTGGCCGACGGCGCGCTGCCGGACCTCATGGTCATCGACGGCGGGAAGGGGCAGCTCAACGCGGCGCTCGCGGCCGCGAGCGATCTCGGGGTGCCGACGAAGCCTTCTCCCGGCATCTCGGGGGTTCCTTTCGTCGAGATGGTCGGCCTCGCCAAGAGCCGGGTCCTCGACGCGCAGACGCTCGGCACCACGCGCGTCATCGGCCGGCGCGGACGGGGGCGCGCGGCGGCGCTGGCAGACGCCGCGGAGACCGCCGAGCTGGGGTTCAACCCCGAGACCGCGCGCAGCCCCGAGCGCGTCTTCCTGCCGAACCGGAAGGACGCCATCGTCCTCCGGCCGCACACGGCCGACCTCTTCCTGATGGCGCGGATCCGCGACGAGGCGCACCGCTTCGCCATCACCTTCCACCGGAAGCTGCGGCGCGAGCGGAACTTCCAGAGCGTCCTCGAGAACGTCCCTGGAATCGGCGCGTCGCGCAAGAAGGCGCTGCTCCGCCACTTCGGCAGCCTCAAGGCGATCCGCGAGGCCTCCGTGGAGGCGCTGGCAGAGGTGGAGGGCTTCGGTCCGAAGAAGGCGCAGGCGGTGTTCGACCTGCTCCGCTCGGTCGCCGACCCGCCCACCCAGGAAGGCGAAGGGGAGGGGCAGGAAAGCTGATGCCGACCTCACCGGTCCGAATTATGCTAAGAGCGTATTACCACCGTTGGTAGGAGGGATTCCATGTCCGACGCGAAGCAGGAGAAGGTGGACATCCAGGCCATCGTCGACGAGCTCCGGCGGGACGCTGTCGGCCCCGCAGGGCTGCCTGGCGGACGGGCCATCCTGCCGTCGCGCGACGCGGTCATCCAGATCGTCGAGGATCTCCGCTCGGTGTTCTTCCCGGGCTACTTCGGGACCACCGACGTCAGGGCCGAGAGCCTCCACTTCTTCCTCGGCGCGACGCTGGAGCGGACCATGCGCGCGCTGGAGGAGCAGGTCCGGCGCGCCGTGTCGTTCGTCGAGCGGCACGACTACTTCACCTGCGATCACTGCGCGGAGACCTCGCAGCGCGTGGCGTCCGGCTTCCTCGCGAAGGTGCCGACGATCCGGCGGCTCCTCGCGAGCGACGTCGAGGCCGCGTACGAGGGGGATCCCGCGCTCAAGAACAGGGACGAGGCGATCATCGCGTACCCGGGGATGATGGCCATCACCAACCAGCGGATCGCCCACGAGCTTCACGTCCTCGGCGTGCCGCTGATTCCGCGGATCATGACCGAGCACGCCCACGCGCTCACGGGCATCGACATCCACCCCGGGGCGCGGATCGGAGAGAAGTTCTTCATCGATCACGGGACGGGGGTCGTGATCGGCGAGACCGGCGTCATCGGGAACCGGGTCCGCATCTACCAGGGCGTCACGCTCGGCGCGAAGAGCTTCCCGCTCGACGAGAACGGCAAGCCGATCAAGGGGATCGATCGCCACCCGGTGGTCGAGGACGACGTCGTCATCTACTCGGGCGCGACCGTCCTCGGGCGGATCGTCATCGGGAAGGGCTCGTCGATCGGCGGCAACGTCTGGCTCACGCACGCCGTGCCACCGGGGAGCCAGATTACGCAGGCGGAAGCCAGGTAGTCGCCCCGGCTCACCAGCATGGCCTTCCACCCCTGGCACGACCTGGAGCTCCCGGCCGATCTCGCGGCGACCGTCCCCGCGGTCATCGAGATCCCGACCGGCTCCAAGGTGAAGTACGAGCTCGACAAGCGGTCCGGGCTGCTCCTCGTCGACCGGATCCTCTTCTCGGCGGTCCACTACCCGGCCAACTACGGCTTCGTCCCGCGGACCTTCTGCGGCGACGGTGATCCGCTGGACATCCTGGTCCTCTGCCAGGAGCCGATCGTCCCGCTGGCGATCATGCAGGCGCGCCTCATCGGCGTGATGCAGATGCGCGACGACAAGGGGGAGGACGACAAGCTGATCGCGGTCCACGTCGACGACCCGGAGTACGCGGGCTTCTCCGACATCTCGGAGCTTCCGCCCCACCGGCTGCGTGAGCTGCAGCGCTTCTTCATCGACTACAAGGTGCTGGAGAACAAGGCGGTGGTGGTGGACGAGCCGCAGGGGCGCGAAGCGGCGCTGAGGGTGCTGCGCGACGCCGTGGCCCTCTACGAGCGCGAGAAGGTCCGGCTGAGGGGCCGGTGACCTACCAGCGCCGGACCGGCCCCGTGTCGACGTGCACGAAGTCGGCGGCGGCGTAGAAGCCGACGCCGCCGCGGCGGAGCCCGAGCGCCAGGTCGCGCAGCCGGTCGGTCGGTACGCCCTCGAGCCGGAGGTCGAGGGCCCTCCCCTCGAGGTGCAGGCTGTGCTGCGCGACGCCGCGGCCATGCTCGCGGAGCGCCGCGTTCGTCCGGGGCGAGCGGTAGCCGCTGATGATCTCGATGGTCCCGAGCGGCCGGTGCGCTGCGCGCGAGAGGCTCCACGCGATGTCGAGCACCCCGGGGTCGATCGCGCGGACGTCCCCGGTCCGGTGGTCCCGCAGGAAGCGATCGAGCTCGGCGAGCGCGTCCGGCACGAGCGCTCCGCCCTCGAAGTAGGTGGCGTCGATCCGCTCGCCGGTGTGCGTGCCGAGCATCCGGACCCTGCGGGGCTCGGCAGCGGCGGCCCGCGCGCGAGCGGGCCCCAGGGCGAGCGCGAGGACCGACAGCGCGCCGGCGAAGAGGAAGTCGCGTCGTCCACGGCCGGGCGGCGCGGGTGGGGTGCGTTGGATTCTCACGGGCGGGCGGACGTTTAGCCGGCGTCCGCCGCGCAGTCAACGCACCGAAAGCGGTACCGCTTTTGTCCGCGCGCTCCGGCGCTCCGGCCCCCGCACGGAGGTGCCCGTATGGGCTCAGGGAGGAACGTGCCCGCATCATCGTGATAGGAACTGACGGTGAAGATGAGCGGGGGAGGGAGAGAGACGAAGCAGCTCCGCGCGGAGAACGCGGCTCTCTACAGCCGCGTCGCCGCGCTCGATGTCCAGGCCAGGGGTTTCGAGGCCGCGCTACGCCGTATCGCCGAAGCGGTCATCGTGATCGACGCGGACGGCGTCATCGCGCGCCTGAACCGCGCGGCCGAGGAGTACACCGGCTGGAGCGAGCCGCAGGCGAGCGTCCGGCCGGCGGCAGACGTCTTCAGAATCGCCGACGAGGAGACGGGTGCGGAGGTCGAGAGCCCGGTTGCCTCGGCGCTGCGCGACGGCGCTGGGTGGGGACCCATCGATCACACGGTCCTGATCGCCCGCGACGGCACCCGACGGCCGATCGCCCACGGTGGGGCTCCCATCCTGGACGCAGCCGGAGGCGTGATCGGCGCCGTCGTCGTGTTTCGGGACCAGGACCCCGCCGAGCGAGAGCCGGCGGAGCACGCGCTGGCGGCCTCGGAGATGCGGTACCGCCGCCTGTTCGAAGCCGCCAAGGACGGAATACTGATCCTCGACGCGGTCAGCGGGGCGATCGTCGACGTCAATCCGTTCCTGGTGTCGTTGACGGGCTTCTCGCGCGAGGAGTTCCTCGGCAGGCACCTGTGGGAGATCGGGCCGTTCAAGGACATCGCGGCCTCCGCCGCGCTGTTCCTCGAGCTGCAGGACAGGGAATACGTCCGCTACGAGGATCTGCCGCTGGAGACCCGCGACGGACGCAGGATAGACGTCGAGTTCGTCAGCAACGTGTACATCGTCGAGGACCAGAAGGTGATCCAGTGCAACGTGCGTGACGTCAGCGCGCGAAAGCTGGCCGAGAAGGAGCGCGAGAGGCTCGAGGAGCAGCTGCAGGCATCGCAGAAGCTCGAGGCGATCGGCGGCCTCGCAGGCGGGGTGGCGCACGACTTCAACAACCTGCTCACCGTGATCCTGAGCTACACGGGGTTCGCTCTCGGTCAGGTGCGGGAGGGCGACCCGCTCCGGGACGATCTCCTGGAGGTGAAGAAGGCGGGCGAGCGCGCCGCGGCGCTGACCCGCCAGCTCCTGGCCTTCAGCCGGAAGCAGGTGCTCCAGGCCGTGCCGCTGAGCCTGAACCAGATCGCCGTGGGGATCGAGAAGATGCTCCGGCGGATCCTCGGCGAGGACATCGACTTCGTCCAGGCGCTCGCGTCGGACCTCGGCGTGGTGCGCGCCGATCCCGGCCAGATGGAGCAGGTGCTGATGAACCTGGTGGTCAACGCTCGCGACGCCATGCCCGAAGGAGGCCAGCTCACCATAGAGACCTCCAACATCGAGATCGACGAGGAGTACGCAGCGCGCCACGTGGCCGTGAGGCCGGGTCCCTACGTCCAGCTGGCGGTCACGGACACGGGAAGTGGAATGGACCGCGAGACCATAGCCAAGATCTTCGAGCCCTTCTTCACCACCAAGGGGGAGGGGAAGGGGTCTGGACTCGGACTTTCCACGGTGTACGGCATCGTCAAGCAGAGCGGCGGGAACGTCTGGGTCTACAGCGAGCCGGGACATGGGACCACGTTCAAGATCTACCTGCCGCGCGATCTCTCGGCTGCCGCGGCGACGGATACCAGGCCTACAGCGGCCCCGAGCCGGGTCACGGGCACCGAGACCGTCCTCGTGGTCGAGGACGAGCCGGCCCTCTGCGAGGTCGCCCGCAGGACCCTCGACGCGGCCGGCTACAGAGTCCTGACGGCCGCGAGTGGGGACGAGGCCCTCCTGATCTTCGCGGAGCATGTCGGCGACATTCACCTCCTCCTGACCGATGTGGTCATGCCTCGCATGAGCGGCCGGGCGCTCGCCCAGGAGCTCACGAAGCGGCGCCCCACGCTCAAGGTGCTCTACATGTCGGGCTACACCGACGACGCGATCGTCCACCACGGGGTGCTTCACGCGGGCACGCACTTCCTGCCCAAGCCGTTCACGGGTGGCGACCTGGCGCGGAAGGTCCGGGAGGTGCTGGATGGCGATGGGCGCGAGCGGGCAGGCGACGCCGACGACGGGTCGGAGGAGCGCTCGCTCGACAGGGCTGCGCTCCGGGCGCTACCCAGGGAGCTCCTGGGCAGGCTCGGCAAGGCCGTGACGGCCGCCAGGTACGACGAGCTGCTCGCGCTCGTCGAGGCCATCGGGCTCACTGAGCCGGCTTTGGCGATCGGGCTCCGCCGGATGGTGGACCGCTTCGACTACGACGGCATCCGAGAGCTTCTGGGCCGATAGGGGGCGCCGGTGGAAGACGATCTGCAAGGCAGCAGCGTGCTCGTCGTGGACGATGTCCCCGAGAACCTGCGACTCCTGATCGCGGTGCTCAAGCGCGGCGGTCTCGTACCGAGGCCGGTCACGAGCGGCAAGCTCGCCATCGAGGCGGCCATCGCCGATCCTCCGGATCTGGTCCTCCTCGACGTCACCATGCCTGTCATGTCCGGGCTGGACGTCTGCCGATGGCTCAAGCAGGACGAGCGGCTTCGGAGCATCCCGGTCATCTTCGTCAGCGCGCGTCAGGGAACCGACGAGAAGGTCGAGGCGCTTCGCGCCGGCGGCGTCGACTACGTCACCAGGCCGTTCCAGGAGGAGGAGGTGATCGCGCGCGTCAAGACGCACCTGCGCCTGGAGCGGCTGCAGGTGGAGCTGGCTTCGCATGCCGTTCTCCTCGAACAGCGGGTTGCCGAGCAGGTCGAGGCGGCCACGGCGTCCCATCGGGCGACCATCTTCGCGCTCGCGAAGCTCGCCGAGGCCCGCGATGACGACACAGGGAAGCACATCGAGCGGGTGCAGACCTTCGGCAAGATGCTGGCCGAGCGGATGCGCGGGCTGAGATTGCACGCGGAGGACCTGACGGGCTCCTTCATCGACCACCTCTTCCAGACGGCGCCGCTCCACGACATCGGGAAGGTAGGCATCCCCGACGCCATCCTGTTGAAGCCCGGCAAGCTGACCGCGGAGGAGTTCGGCGTGATGAAGGGGCACTGCGCGCTCGGCGCCAACACGCTCGCCAAGGTGCTCGAACGCCATCCGGCCAACCCCCTGCTGCAAATGGGCGTCGAGGTGGCGAGATCGCACCACGAGCGATGGGACGGCGGCGGTTACCCCGACGGCCTGAGTGGCGCGGCCATCCCCCTCGCGGCACGGATCGTCGCGCTCGCCGACTACTACGATGCGATGACGTCGAAGCGCTGCTACCGACCCGCGTTCGGCGACGAGGAGACGTGCCGGATGATCCGCGAGGGCGGCGGGAAGCACTTCGATCCGGACGTCGTGACCGCCTTCAGCACGCTCGAGGGAGAGTTCCGCCGCGTCTGGAGCGAGCTGCAGGCCTGATGAGCATTCAAGTCCGACGTTTGTAGGGGCCGCGTCGACGCTCCAGATTCGCATCCCCACCGGGAAGCCGACCAGCTTCTGAGCACCGTGCCAGAGGAAGAGGAACCCGGCGACGACGCGCATCAAGGCATAGGCCTGGGGACTGAACCTCGACAGGAACGGCTTCAAGCTCACTGCGGCGATCGCGGAGCGTCCCGACGCGGAAGGGCTCCCTCCGAGGCGGCGCGCGGGGCTACTTCCGGGCGCCCTGGCGCCTTCGCTGCCCGCTGGATCAGCAGCGAGCGGGGCTTCTGGAAGATGGGCTTCGCGGCCGGGCCGTCGCCCACGAACACACCCCAGTAGTAGGCGCCGGGAGCGAGCCCCTTCACGTCGAGCCGCTGCTCCTTCGTGACCCGGCTCACGACGGATCGCGACCGGAGCCTCGGTGAGGCCGCGACCACCAGCCTGTAGGCCCTGGCGTCCGCGGCCGACTGCCAGGTGAAGGTGACCGTGGTGCCGGGGCCAGTGTACGTCACCGCCTCGCGGTCGGCGGGCCCGACGAGGAGGTCCCGGGAGCGCGATCGATCGCAGTACAGGCGCCGGGCGAACCCGTACTCGCCATACCGCCCGGCGTCGTCGCGCGAGGCGACGCGCCAGGCGTACAGGCCATCCGCCTCGGGCGCGAACGAGATCTCGGTCCCCTTCGTCTCGAACGTCCCCGAGACAGTCTCGAACGACAGGGTCCTCGAGGTCTGGACCCGATAGCCGGCGGCGCGCGCGACCTTCTTCCAGGAGAGGCGTACCTCCAGCCCCTTCCTCCACTGGAAGCGCGCATCGACCCCCGGCGCGACGCTCGCGGGGAAGTCGAGGAGATCGACGACGGGCCTGCCGGCCGACGGAGGAAGATCGATCGCGCGGCCCACGCCCAGCCTGCGCCCGGACTTGCCCGAGCCGACCTCGACCTCTCCCTCCGTGACCGCCACCTCGGTGCCAGCGGGCGCCCGCGTGAGCCGGACTTCGGCCGGAGCGCTCCCCTTCGCCGTCGCCAGGCGGGTCGTAGACCCGTCCTCGCCGCGGATGACCAGGCCGAGCTGGGAATCACTCGCGGATGGGAGCACGCCGCGGACGACGCCCGCCTGCACGGCCACGGTGCTCTCGGTCGGCGCGGCGGAGCCTCCAGTGGTCGCCTGCGCGCTCACCCCGATCTCGACCGTCGCGTCGGCCTCCAGCTCGAGGGCGCCCCCGGCGGCGAACACGACCCGTGCCGACGACGCCGGCCCGGTCCGGACGACGTCGCCGCTGCCCAGCCCGCCCCCGGCGGCGAGCGGGTGCCAGGAGCCGTCGGTCCTGCGCTGGACCTCCACGGTTCCGCTCGCACGCTCGCACGTCGCAGCGGCAGGCGTGGCAGCAGGCGTCGCTCCGGACGCCCGTCTGCGCAGGAGGAGGTAGCCAGAGCCGATGACGACGAGCACGGCGATCACGGATAGCAGCGCCAGCGCCACCTTCCTTCGGTGCGACCGCCGGGGCTCCCCGTGCGCCGCCGCGACGGCGTCCTGCTCGGCCTCTGCCGGCTCGGGTACGACGAACTCGGGCGGGGCGAGCGAGGCCACGGCGGGCGCGCGCGCCGGCGCGGCCCACAGGTCCTCTTCGGGCGAGGGCTCATCGGGAGCGGGCCAGTCCTGCGCGGGCTGGGGCTCGAGCTGGAGGTCGTCCAGCGTCAGCATGGATCGGGCAACGGGCGCGGACGTGGTGGAAGGAGGGGGCGGCTCGGGCGCGGCCGGCGCCTCGGGCGGCACGTCCGGCACGTCGATCGGCACGTGGATCGCCGCTTCGGGCGCCGCGTCGAGCCCCGGGAACGGGTCGGGAGAGTCGAGCAGGTCGCGCAGCGACGCCGCCGGCTCGGCCGGCACCGGGATGGCCGGGGGCGGTGGGCGAGGCGCCGCCGTCGCCACCGGCGTCGGCGCCGCGCGCGTCGCGGATGGAGCTGCCGGCGCTGGGCGCGCGCCTGAAGGACGCGGCGTCGGCGCGGCACCCCCGGGGAGGGGGAAGACGATCCCGCCCTCGTGCAGCCGCACGTATCGCAACAGGATGCCGGCAGTGTCGCGGATCCGCACGTGGGACTCGACGACGGCGTCGCCGACCACGGATTCCCCGCTCTTCAGCTCCAGGATGAGGCGGATGCGCGAACCGATCGGGCGCTGGTTCGCAGTCGGTACCTGGATGCCGGTGGACGCGACCCGCGCCGCGTAGCGCTCGAGGAACTGAGCACGGTCCACGCTGGGGTGTTTCACGCGCAGTGTAGGGACGCTCTCGGCCATTTGCGGTCGCGGACTGTACCACGCTGGCCTCCGGACGTACCGCGAGCCGGTGACACGGCGAGGGTACATGTCCGACGAGGGAGCATGCGGACCCACCCGCGGCGAACCCCTCGCGGCGCCGGCGCTCCAGGCGGCGTCAGGGGGCATGGGCTTGAATCCATCCGGTCGTGCGTGGCTCATATCGTGGGCCATGCCCATCTACGAGTACGCCTGCCAGGACTGCGGGAGGACCTTCGAGGAGCTCATCGTCCGGAGGTCGGACGAGGCCGACGTGGTCTGCCCGGCGTGCAAGTCGAGGCAGGTCGGCCGCCAGATGTCGGCGCCGGCGGCGTACGGCGGCGGGTCGGGCGGAGGCCACTCGCACGGCGGCGGCTGCGGCCCCGTCGGTTGAAGCATCTGAAGGCCGCCCGGTCGGGCGGCATCAGGCGAATTACACGGGATCCCGAGGCGGGGTAGACTCCCGCCGTGCCTCGTACCTACCGGGCGGCCGACTTCAACCTCGAGCTGGTCGCCGACATAGTCGCCAAGCAGGGGCTGATCACCGAGGACCAGAAGCGGACCGCCTACGCGCGTGAGAACGTGCAGCGCGCCCGCCTCCTCCGGGAGCAGAGCAGCCGCGCGGGCAGCCGCTCGCTTCGCCGGGCGGAGCTCTCTCCGGTCGAGCTGCTCGCCTCCTTCAAGTTCCAGAACGCGCGACGCGAGGGCGAGCCGCTCGACGAGGACGGCATCACCCAGGCCTTCGCCCAGGGGATGGGGCTCCCGTGGCGCAAGGTCGACACGATCAAGCTCGACGCGCAGCTCATCACGCGCACCCTCTCGCGCCCGTTCGCGCGCAAGCACGCCGTCCTCCCGCTGGAGCGGAAGGGGCAGAAGCTGGTGGTGGCGGTCGCGAACCCGTTCGACGGCGAGCTCTTCGAGAGCCTGCGTGGGCTCGTGGGGAGCGAGGTCGAGCCGGTCCTCGCCTCGCCGGCGGACATCCACCGCGCCATCGCCGAGGTCTACGGCTTTCGCCAGCAGATCACCGACGCCCAGGTGCAGCTCGAGGGCGGCACCGACGTCGGCAACCTGGAGCAGTTCGTCAACCTCAGCGGGCTCGACGTGCTGGAGGCCTCCAGCGAGCCCGTGATCGCGGCGGTCGAGTACCTGCTCCACTACGCCTTCGAGCAGCGCGCGAGCGACATCCACATCGAGCCACGCCGCGAGGAGTCGATCGTCCGCATGCGGATCGACGGCGTCCTCCACCCCATCCACCGGCTGCCCAAGGGGGTCCACGGGGCGATCGCGAACCGGTTCAAGATCATGAGCCGGCTCGACATCTCCCTGCGCAAGCCGCAGGACGGGCGTATCCGGACGGCGCACGGCGAGACCGAGATGGAGCTGCGCGTCTCGACCATCCCGACGACCTTCGGCGACAAGATCGTGATCCGCGTCCTGGACCCGACCGTCCTCGTCCGCGACCTCTCCGAGCTGGGCTTCCTGCCCGACGAGCGGGAGGTCTTCGAGCGGTGGCTGCTGCGTCCGCACGGCCTCGTGATCGTCACCGGGCCCACCGGGAGCGGGAAGACCACGACCCTCTACTCGGCGCTGCAGGCGCTCACCTCGCCGGAGGTGAACGTGGTGACCATCGAGGATCCGATCGAGATGGTCCACGAGGACTTCAACCAGATCGCGGCAAACCCGAAGACCGGCACGGGGTTCGCCGAGGCGCTCCGCCACGTGCTGCGGCAGGATCCGGACGTCATCATGGTCGGCGAGATCCGGGACGCCGACACCGCCACGCAGGCGGTGCAGGCCGCGCTCACCGGTCACATGGTGCTGACCACGCTCCACACGAGCGACGCGGTCGGCGCGATCGCGCGCCTGCGCGACCTCGGGGTCCCGAGCTTCCTCATCGCCGCGACGCTCACGGGCGTGGCGGCCCAGCGGCTCGTCCGCCAGGTCTGTCCCAGCTGCGCCGCGGACGTGCCGCTGACGGCCGACGAGGTCCACGCGCTGGGCGTGCCGCACCCGGAGGACTTCGCCGGCAAGCTGCTCGCTCGTCGCGGCGCGGGCTGCCCCAAGTGCAGGATGACCGGGTACTACGGCCGGTCCGGGATCTTCGAGATCCTCCCGGTCAATGCGCGGCTGCGCCACCTCGTCGCCGAGGGGGCGACGCCGGAGGCGCTGCTCCGGACGGCGCGCCAGGACGGGCTCCAGTCGATGCGCGAGCACGCGGTCCGGAAGGTGGCCGCCGGCGTCACCTCCTTCGAGGAGGCGATGCGCGCCACCGCCGACGCGGAGGGGACGCCGTGACGGCTGCGCCTCGCAGCGGCTGGAGGGTACGGGATGGGCTCTAGGAACGTCGCCACCGAGATCGCCGAGCTGTGGGCGGCAGGGACCCCCGTCGTCTACATCGTCACGCACGAGGAGGACCGCGCCATCGCCTTCTGCGAGAGCGCCGCCGAGGCCTTCGACGCGCGGATCGGGGTCTGGTCCCCGCACCGGGGGCTGGCGCCCCTGGCGCCGCACGCGAAGGATCCCGTCGCGATGCTCGACGCGCTGGCCGCGGCGCCAGCGCCCGTCCTCGCGGTGGCGCTCGACTTCCACCAGCCGCTCGAGCAGCACGCGGTGGCTCGAAAGCTGCGCGACCTCATCCCGCGCTTCGCGGCAGAGGGGCGCTGCCTCACCATCGTCGCGCCGCGGCTCGTGCTCCCGGACGGGATCGCCGCCGACACGGCCGTAATCCGGCTCCCGCTCCCCGACGAGGCCGAGCTGGCGTCGCTCCTCGACGACGTCCGGATCGGGCTCGCCGAGCCGCGCACCCCGGCCCTCGGCGCTGATGTCCGCCACCGGGCCCTCGTCGCGGCCCGCGGGCTCACCGAGGCGCAGGCCCGCCGGGCCTTCTCTCGCGCGCTGCGGACTGACGTCGCGCTCGCGCCCGCCGCCATCGCGGCGATCGTCGAGGAGAAGGAGCGGCTGCTCGCCCGCGACCTCGGGCTGGAGCTGGTCAAGGGAGGGGAGGGGACCGAGGCGATCGGCGGGCTCTCCGGGTTCAAGGACTGGATGGAGGAGCGCGCGCTCGCGTTCGATCCGGACGCCCGTCGCTGGGGGCTGCCCCCGCCGCGCGGCGTGCTGCTCGTGGGCGTGCAGGGCTGCGGCAAGTCGCTCGCGGCGAAGGCGGCCGCGGCGCGGCTCGGCGTCCCGATCCTGCGGCTCGACCTGCCGCGGGTGCTCGGGTCGGGCACCGGCGCCGAGGAGAGCCTCCATCGCGCCCTGGAGGCGGCAGAGGCGCTCTCCCCGGTCGCCCTATGGGTGGACGAGATCGAGAAGGGCTTCGCCGGCAGCTCGCCGGGCGACGGCGCGGATCCACGGGCCGCCCGGCTGCTGGGCGCCTTCTCGACGTGGCTGCAGGAGCGTCAGGGTCCGGTCTTCGTGGTCGCCACCGCGAACGACGTGTCGCGCCTTCCACCCGAGCTGCTGCGGCGCGGGCGCTTCGACGAGCTCTTCTTCGTCGACCTGCCGGACGCCGAGGCGCGGCGCGAGATCCTCGCGCTCCACCTCCGGCGGCGCAGCCGGGACCCGGAGCAGGTCGACGTCGCGGGGATCGCCAGGGTCTGCGTCGACTACTCGGGCGCGGAGCTGGAGCAGGTCGTCGTAGGCGCGCTCCACCGCGCCTACGCGCAGGGGCGCGAGCTGGAGACCGGGGACCTTCGTCGCGTCGCGCAGGATCTCGTCCCGCTCTTCAAGACCTACGAGGAGCAGATCAAGGCGCTGCGCGAGTGGGCGCGCGGCCGGGCTCGCGTCGCCGGCCGGACCGGCGCGGTCGCCGAGCTGTTCCGGCGCGCCCCGGTCGCCTGACGGGCGCTTGACCGCTCCCGCGGGCGGCGCGACCATCGCTGCCATGCGCTCCCTCATCGCCGCGGCGGTCCTGGCGTCTACGGCGCTCCTTCCCCTCGCCGCGTGGGCCGACGACTCGATCCGGGTCGAGCTGGTCATCGGCGAGTCGAAGGAGCTCGGCGGGTTCCGCCCGCTCTGCGACGATCCCTCCGTCGCCGCCTTCGCGGCCGACGGCAGCGGGAAGCTCGAGGCGCTGAAGGTGGGCGAGACCACCTGCTCGGTCTCGCGCGGCTCGCCGCTCGGGCTGCGGCAGGTCTACAGGATCGTGGTGCGACCGAAGCCCAAGCCGAAGGGCGGCGGCGCCGACGGGTAGGCGGGCGGCCGGCGGGTAGCCGAGCGGAGCGCTAGCGGCCGCCGGCCAGCGCCGCCAGGACGCGCTCGTGGACGAGCCCGTTCGACGCGACGCAGGCGCCGGACGCGACGGTTGGGACGCCGTCGAAGTCGGTGAACCGGCCGCCCGCCTCCTCGGCCAGGATCTGCAGCGGCGAGAGGTCCCAGATCTTCACGCCGGCCTCGATCCAGGCCTCGGCCTGCCCCTTGAGCACGAGCGCGCAGCCGGCGAGGTCGCCGTAGCAGCGTGCGTTCTGCGCCTCTATGGCCAGCCTGGCCACGCGCTCCAGCATCGGCGGCTTGAAGAGAACGTGTGGCTCGCCGATCGAGAGGGTCGAGTCTTCCCAGCCGGAGATCGCCGAGACCCGCAGCCGCACGGGCTCGCCACCGTCGCTCGAGAGCCAGGCGCCGTGGCCGCGAGCGGCCCAGTAGACCTCCCCCTCGCCCGGGAGGGCCATCGCCCCGGCCGCGACCCTGCCCTCGAGCTCGAAGCCCACCAGCGCTCCCCAGAAGGTCCGGCCGCGGGTGAAGCCCTTGGTCCCGTCGAGCGGATCGACGATCCAGCGCGCGCCCGCGATCCCGGGGTGCTCGCCCGTCTCCTCGCCGAGGAAGGCGTGGTCCGGGAAGGCGTCGCGGACCACGCGCAGGATCGCCGCCTCCGACTCGCGGTCGGCGGCGGTCACCGGCGTCCGGTCCGGCTTCACCTCGACGCGCACGCCCTTCCGGAAGTGGCGGAGGCTGGCGGCGCTCGCCGCCTCGACGGCGGCGCGCGCGACGTTCATTGCCTTCTCGAGGTCGACGGTCGGCATGGGGGGAGATTAGCAGGCCGGGACCGGGGAGAGGGAGAAGGTCCGGAGGCGCTTCGCGCTCCCAAAAGTGAAACGGCGGCCGCTCGCGCGACCGCCGTTCCATTCAAGCGAAGCCGGAAGGCTACTTCTTCGGCATCATGCTGCCGGTCGCCAGGTAGTTCGTGTGGAACGAGAACGCCTTGTCGAACTGGTGCGGCGAGTGACGGCCCGCGGACGGGTTCGCCATGGCCTTCTTGTAGTAATCCCAGAGGACCGGACGGTACTCGGGGGCGGCGCACTTCTCGATGACCTCCTTGGCCTTCTCCTTCGGGCTGCGCCCGCGGAGGTCGGCGAGGCCGAACTCGGTCACGATCGCCGAGACGTCGTGCTCCGTGTGGTCGATGTGCGACGCGAACGGGACGATGGCGGAGATCTTGCCGTCCTTGGCGGTCGCCGGGGACATGAAGATCGTGTAGGCAGAGTTGCGGGCGAAGTCACCCGACCCACCGATGCCGTTCTCGATCCCCTTGCCGGCGATGTGGGTCGAGTTGACGTGGCCGTAGATGTCGGCCTCGACGAACCCGTTCATCGCGATGCAGCCCAGGCGGCGGATCACCTCGGGGTTGTTCGAGATCTCCTGCGGGCGCAGGATGATCTGCTTCCGGTAGCGGTCGATGTTCTTGAGGAAGCGCTCCTGCCCGGCCGGCGAGACCGAGAAGGCGGTCGCCGAGGCGACCGTGAGCTTGCCGGAGTCGAGCATGTCGAGCATGCCGTCCTGGACCACCTCGGTGTACGAGGTCATCTGCTCGAACGGCCCCTCGTTCAGACCGACGAGCACCGCGTTCGCGATGTTGCCGACGCCCGACTGCAGCGGCGTGAGGGAGTGCGGGAGGCGGCCCGCCTTCACCTCGGCGGAGAGGAAGTCGATGATGTGGCCGGCGATCCGCTTGTGGATGTCCTCGGGGGCCTTGAAGGGCGAGTTGCGGTCAGGGCAGTTGGTCTTGACGACCGCGACCACCTTGCTGATGTCGATCGACTGGAACTTGGAGCCGGGGCGGTCACCCGTCGCGTTGATTGGGATCGCGACGCGCTTGCCGTGCTCGGAGGCGACGGAGAGGATGTCGTGCATCCCCTCCATCCGCTCATCCTGCCACTCGTTGACCTCGAGGATGATCTTCTCGGCCTTGTCCAGGTAGACGTTGTTCGCGCCGCAGGACGAGGAGCAGAGGAGCGTGCCGTCCGCGTTGATCCGCGTGACCTCGACGACCGCGAAGGCCAGCTTGCCGTAGTAGCCGTACCGGACGAGCGTCCCGGCGTGGCTGAGGTGCATGTCCTGGTACTCGATGAGGCCGGCGTTGATCTTCTCGCGGCACGCCGCGTCGCCCTGGTAGGGGAAGCGGAAGCGGGAAGCCTCGGTGATGGCCATCATCGTGTCCTGCTCCGGGCCGGTTGAGGCGCCGGTGAGGACGTCGAACCGGAGCGACTTGCCCGAGAGCTTCGCGTCGAGTGCCATCTTCGCAAGCTCGACGGGAACGGCCTTGGGATAGCCGGCGCCGGTGAAGCCCGACATGCCGATGACAGAGCCGTTGGGGATGAGTCTGGCAGCGTCAGCGGCCGACATCACCTTGGCCTGAAGTCCCTTGTGAAGGATGCGGTCCGACATTGGTTCAGCCTCCTGAAGCTTTAGAAGTCGTCCTGCTCGCGGTGGAAAGCCGGAGTGGAGCCCCGCTGGCTCCGAACCTACCCGGATAGGCGCGCAACATTAGCGAAGCGCCCCGCGACAGGGAAGGACCAAAGTCCGGGAAGCTCGCGAATTCAGGGCGCAAGAAGCGGATTCATCAAGTCTACGACGCGGCGCAATGGCTGCGGGCCAGCTGGCGCGCTGAGCTCGCCGTCGGGGGTTTCCCGCAGGAACTGCGCGAGGATCAGCCACTCGACGGCGTTCTCGACCGTCGCCTTCGAGACCGCCTCGGTCAGCCTGATCCTTCCGGCGGCCAGCTCCTGCCGGCCGCGCTCGAGGCTGGCAGCCACGAGCCGCCGGCGGGTGAAGGGACGGCGCGGCTTCGCCGGGTCGATCTGCAGGAGCGCCGTCTCGACCGCGAGCCGGTACCCCTCGATGAAGGGCCGGAGCAGCTCGGCGAGGAAGTGGAGGAACTCCGGCGAAGCCCCGGGCCGCAGCGTGCCCGAGGCGCGCTCGATGCCCCCGAGCCGCTCGAGGAGGTTCACGAGCGACTCGAACGCCTCCTCGGCGCTGGTGCCGGGCTGGTACATGAACTCGAGCTTGAGGAGCCGAGAGATCCAGCCGGCGCGCTCGAAGACCCCCCACGCGTCCTCGGGCGTCGTCCGGCGCGCGAGGACGGCCGCGGCGACGATCCCGAGCGCCACGTAGCGGTGCAGGACCGCGTTCCGGTGGAAGTCGACGTACGGCCGCCGCTCCGGCACCACCTGCCACGCCGGCTCCTCCCCCGCGCGATCGGCCCGCACGAGCCGCTCCTTCTCCAGCCGGCGGAGGGCGTCCGCGATCGGACCCGGCGCGCGCGGATCGCTCGACGCCCCCTCGAGCCCACGCGCGAAGCGCGCGCCGTCCTCGGCGGCGAGGTAGCGGAGCAGCTCGATGCGGCTGGTGATCGCCCCTGCCGGCGTCGCGCGCCCCGCGTCGGCGAGCAGCGCGGTGGCCACGAGCCCCACGGGCGTCACGGTGGTGGCGCGCGCGATCCCCCACGCGATCCTGTTCGTCACGGCCTGCACCAGGCGGCGCTTGGCCTCCGGCCCTTCGACGGCGCGTGCGCCGACCTCCGTCGGCTCCCCTGCCTCGCCCGACCACGCGTCGTCCACGGCGAGCGAGGTCGCCCGGTCGCCGAGCCGCTCGCGCGCGACCGCCGCGAGCGAGATCGGCGGCTCGAACTGCACGTAGAGCCGCTCGTAGCGCCTGAAGAGCACTGAGAGGACGCCGAGCAGGCCGCGCAGGCTCTCCTTCCTCTTCTCGCCCCCCGCCAGCTCGCGCGCGTAGCTCCCCGCCTCGATGAGCCGCTCGTAGTCGATCGAGACCGGGACGAAGAGGACGTCGGCGGCGGCGCCGTCGAGCCACGCGTCGACCTCCATCGAGACCAGCCCGGTCTTCGGCGCGAGCAGCTTCCCGGTCCGGCTGCGTCCCCCCTCGACGTAGAACTCCTGCGGGAAGCCGTCCCGCAGCAGGTGCTTCACGTAGGCGCGGAGCACGGCGGTGTAGATCCGGTCCCCCTTCACCTTGCGCCGTATGAAGAAGCCCCCGCCGGCGCGGGCGATCGGGCCGAACGGCCAGAAGGCGAGGTTGACCCCCGCCGCGATGTGCGGAGGGGTCATGCCGCGCTCCACGAGGAGCCAGGACAGGACCAGGTAGTCGACGTGGCTCTTGTGGCTGGGGCAGAGGACGATGGGGGCGTGCGCGGCCGCTCGCCGGACTCGCGCCAACCCCTCCTCGTCGACCTCGACGCCGTCGTAGAGCCGGCCGAAGGCCCACTTCAGGAGAGGGCGAGCGACCTCGATGAAGCCCGGGCTGAAGCGGCTGGCCACCTCCTCGAGGTCGTGCTCGGCCTCGTCGAGCACCTTCCAGCGGGGCGTGCCCGTCTCCGTCGCGACCCGGTCCACCGTCGCCTGGAGGGAGCGGTCGCGCAGCACCTTGTTCCGCACCCGCGACGGCGCCTTGAGCGGCGGGCCGACCGCAGCGCGGAACTCGTGGGAGAGGTGCAGGTGGAGGCGGGCTCGCAGCCGGCCCGCCTGCCCCCGCGCCGAGGTCGCCTGGTGCGCGGCCGCGAACTGGCCGACCTCCACGGCCTCGCCCACGTCGAAGGTTGCCCGCTCGTGGTTTCGCAGGAACCCCACCAGGTTGGCGAACGGCGTTGGCGCGTCCGGGCGGCCGTAGAGCAGGTCCCAGAACGACCCCTCCAGCCGCGGCACGCGCCGGCTCCACGTGAGGAGCGCAGGGACGAGGAATACCGGGCGCTCGCGGGCGGCCCCGAGGGCGAGGAGCTGGACGAAGGGGGCGAGGCTCCGCTCGCGCCCCAGGAAGACGACGGTCGTCCCGCCCTCGGCCACCGTCGCTGCGAAGCCCGGCCGTGAGCGCCGGACGCCGAAGAGCTTCGCGACGAAGCGGCCATAGCCGGCCGTCGCCCGGACAGGCGCGAGGCCGAGCCTCGGCGCGATCCAGCGGGCGAAGAGGAGCTCGAGCAGCCCCGGCGACCGCATGACGAGCACGACGCTCCCCCTGCGCGCGAGCCCGGCGAGCGTCGACGGCGCGTCCCGCGGGACGCGCACGTGCTCGAACCAGCGGTCGAAGAAGGAGCGCGCCGCCGTCGTGGCCGATCCCGGCGTGAGGGGGGGAGGGTCCCGGTCGGGGTCGCTCACGGGGCCATCACCCCCGCTTCTTCACGTGCCCTTCGCGGTCCAGGTAGTACGGCTCGGCGATGAGCGCCTCGACGCCGGGACGGTGCCCCTTCACGTCGGCGCCGAGGTCGGCGAGCGCCTCGAAGACCTCTCCTCGGACCCGCAGGTTCTCCTTGTCCCGCAGGAGCAGGTCGATCAGCGCATCGCGCGTCCGCTCCGAGCCGGCGAGCGCGGCGAGCGCCCGCGTGGCGGCGATCCGGACGTCGTCGCTGAAGTCCTCCAGCAACGGGAGGACGGCCTCCTCGACCGCGGCGCCGCCGGCGCCAGCGGAGTGCTCGCGCAGCCACTTGAGGAGCGTCAGCTTCTTCTCGGGGTCGCGGGAGTAGACGCGGCCGAGGTGGGCCAGCTCCCCGAGCACGATCGGGTGGAGCCGCTCGGGCGGGAGGATGGCGGCGAGGGCGCGCAGCCCCCACGCGATCCCCTCCTCCTGCTGGTGGATGAACCTCTGGATGGGCTCGACGGCCGCCTCACCCTCGCCGACCAGCAGCTTGTGGACGCGCTCCTTCTCGTCCGCGTCCGTGATGGTCGGATCGACGAGGATCGTGAAGCGCAAGCAGAGCGTCTGCAGCGCCTCCGGCGTTCCCAGATCATGGAGCTGGTCTATGGCCTTGGCCCGGTTCTCGGGCGGCCCGAACTTCTGCAGCAGCTTCTGCGAGAGCTTCTGGAGGGCGCCCTGGGCGCGTTCCTCCTTCGATGCGAAGAGGTCGAAGAGTCCCATCGGTGGTTCCTTCTACAACGAGATGGCCGCCCGGGGATCCTCCTTGTAGAGGGGCTCGAGCGCGCGCGCCGCCTTCGCCAGCTTCTCGCTCGGCTCGGGCAGGACTATCCGTACGACGGCATACAGGTCTCCACGGGCCCCGCCGCGGAGGTCCGGGAGCCCCTTCCCCTTGAGCCGGATCCGCTTCCCGCTCTGGGAGCCGGGTGGGACGCGGAAGCGGACCGGCCCCTCGAAGGTCGGCAGGGTCACCTCGGCGCCGTCGACCGCCTCGGGCACGGTGACTGGCAGGTCGAGCGACAGATCCCGGCCGTCGCGGCGCAGGAGGGGGTGCTCCGCGAGCCGCACCTTGAGGAAGAGGTCGCCGGGTCTCCCGCCGTGCTGGCCGGGCCCTCCCTGGCCCGCGAGCCGGATCTGCGAGCCGTCGCCCACGCCCGCCGGGATCTTCACGCGCAGGGTCCGGTTGCCGACTCGGAGGTCGCGCTCGCCGCCCAGGACCGCCTCGCGGAGCGCGACCTCCAGCTCGGCCTCGACGCGCTCGCCGTCCTCCGGGAAATGCTGGCCGCGCCGCCGGCTCCCCTGACCGAAGATCTCGCCGAAGATCGACGAGAAGTCGAAGGCGCCCCCGTCTACGTTCACCGTCCGGAAGTCTCCGAAGTCGAACGGTACGCCTCCCGGCGGGACCCCCTGGCTCCGGTAGCGCCGGTACTCCTCGGCGCGCTTCTCGTCGAAGCCCGTCCGCAGCGAGTCGGGGCCGAACTCGTCGTAGAGCTTCCGCCGCTTGGGGTCCGACAGGACCTCGAAGGCCGCGGAGAGCTCCTTGAAGCGCTCCTCCGATGCCTTGTCGCCGGGGTTCACGTCCGGGTGGTAGCGCTTCGCGAGCTTTCGGTAGGCGCGCTTGAGCTCGTCAGCCGACGCGGTCCGCGCCACTCCGAGGATGTCGTAAAGATCGCGGTGGGCCACGGGGACACCGTAACGCCGCCTGCGCGCGCGTCAATGCCTTACAATGCCCCGATGCTCCTGCTCCTGCTCGCCGCCGCTGCGCTCGCCGCCGAACCGGCGAGCGGCCCGGGGCGGATCGTCGAGGCGATGGTGGCGACGGTCCAGGCGTCCTCGATCCGTCCGGTCCGTCCGATCACGCTCACGCGGCTCCGCGAGGAGGCGCGCGTGGCGCTGGTCGCGCGGGGCGCAACCGAGGCCGCCTTCGGTCCGCTCGACGGCCAGGCGCTCACGGCCGCGCTCGAGTGGCTGATCGACCAGACGCTGGTGGCCGAGGAGGCCGACCGGCTCCTGGTCGCCGAGGTCGGGCGCGAGGAGGCCGTCCTGGAGCTCCTCCGCTTCCGATCGCGCTTCGCGTCGCAGGCCGAGTACGCGCGCTTCCTCTCGCTGAACGACCTCGCCGACGACGAGCTGCTGGTCACGCTCTCGCGGAGCCTGCGCGTGCAGCGGTTCGTGGAAGGAAGGGTCGGGCAGTCGGTCAGGGTAGGGGAGGCGGAGATAGACGAGTACCTGCGTGCTCGCGGGGTCGGGACCGGGGCCAGCCCCGCGAGGGACGAGGTCCGCGCGCACCTGTCGGAGCTGCGGCTGGCGGGGGAGGTGAAGAAGATCGTCGGCGAGCTGAGGGCGCGCGCCACGGTCCGGATCCTGGTGCCGCCTGCCGAGGTTCCCTCCGAGTGACCGGCGCCGACCCTCGCATCCGGCTCCGGCTCGCCGCGGAGCCGGACGTGGCACGCCTCCTGGAGATCGAGCAGGCCGCGCACGCGCACCCGTGGTCCGAGGCGCAGCTTCGCAGCGAGCTCGGGCGGGCGTACTCCTCGCTGCTCTGCGCGGAGTCGGCGCAGGACGTCGGGACCGCCGCGCGGATCGACGGCTTCATCGTCTACTGGGTCATCCACGACGAGCTGCACGTCCTGGACGTGGCGACGGCGCCGGAGGCGCGCAGGCGCGGCCTGGCGCGGGCGCTCATGGAGGAGGCGCTGGCCGACGGCGTCCGCCGCGGCGCCACCCGTGCGATGCTGGAGGTTCGAACCTCCAACGCCCCCGCCATCGCGCTCTACCGGGCGCTGGGCTTCATCCACGACACCATCCGGCGCCGCTACTACCAGGACGGTGAGGACGCCGTCCTCATGTCGCTCGTCCTCGGCCAGCGATTGGTGTAGGAACCCGCTCCCATGTCCTGGTCCCTCCTGCGCTCGGCCCTCTTCCGGCTGGATGCCGAGACCGCTCACGGTCTCGCACACGCCGCCTTCGGGCTCGTCACCCCTGGCATGGCGCGCCTCCAGCGTCACGCCCCCGCGCCCACGCTCGCCGTCGAGTGCCTGGGGCTCCGGTTCGACTCGCCCATCGGGCTCGCGGCAGGCTTCGACAAGGGGGACGCGCACCTCGCGGCCCTCTTCGCGCTCGGCTTCTCGCACGTCGAGATCGGGACCATCACGCCGCGGCCGCAGGCCGGGAACGACCGGCCGCGACTCTTCCGGATTCCGGAGGCCAGGGCGCTCGTCAACCGGATGGGGTTCAACAACGCGGGGGCCGCGGTCTGCGCGCGCAGGCTCGCTGCGGCGCCGGCGGCCGCCCGCATCGGCCCGGTGGGCGTCAACGTCGGGAAGAACAAGACGACGCCGAACGAGAGCGCGGTGGACGACTACCTCGCCTGCATCGACGCGCTCCACGGGCAAGCCGACTACCTCGTGGTCAACATCTCCTCTCCCAATACCCCCGGGCTCCGGGCGCTCCAGGAGCGGGGAGCCCTCGAGAAGCTGATCCGCGCTTGCGCCGCCCGGATCGCCCAGGTGGCGCCGGGCAAGCCGCTGCTGCTCAAGCTGGCGCCCGACCTCGAGCCGGAGGCCTTCGACGAGGCGGTGGACGTGGCCATCGAGGCCGGGGCAGGCGGGATCATCGCCACCAACACCACCCTCTCCCGGCCGGGGCTCGAGTCGAACCCGATCGCCCGCGAGCAGGGGGGGCTGTCGGGAGCGCCGCTCGAGCCGCTCGCGACCGCCTGCGTCAGGCGTGCCTACGCCAGGGCGCGGGGGCGCGTGCCGATCATCGGCGCAGGCGGCGTGATGAACGCGGCCGATGCCTGGGCGAAGATCCGGGCGGGGGCTACCCTGGTTCAGGCCTATACAGGGCTCATCTATGCGGGCCCCTCCTTCGTGCGAAAGATCAACGAGGGGCTCGTGAAGCACATGGCCCACGATGGGTTCCAGCGGATCGCCGACGCGGTCGGAGCGGACCATCGCAACGGGGCGGCGTAAACCGCCAATTACCGATAACGACGAATGTATTTGTCGCAGGTTGCCGCGCCGACAGCGCGGTGGCCGGGCCGCGGCGCGAGCACCCCCGAAAGGCTCCCAGGGTTGCCTGACGTGCGCGGCGGATGGACTTGAAGCATGAGGTCCTTGGGGTGAGAGCCGAGAACATGCGTTTGGACGGTGCCAGACAGCTTGCCGAAGCGGGAAGGCCGAACGGCTTCGTTCGACGCCGACGGCAGGGGCGCGTCGTCCTGGCGCTGAGCGCGGTCGCGTTCATCGTGCTCCTCGCCGCCCCCCGCAGCGCCGTCGACGGGCGCCGGCAGATCGCGATGGCCGAGGCCGAGATCCCCACCTGCCGCTTCGGCCAGCCCTGCCCGGATCCGGGCCCCGAGGGGTGGAGCGCGCGCATGGAGGCGCTGATCGAGGAGCGCTCTCCGGAGCTGCCGGAGCTCGTCCGCCGACGCGTCGCGCGCGCCCTGGTCGAGGAGTCCAGGGTGGCGGGGCTCGACCCGCTGCTGTCGGCCGCGATCATAGACGTCGAGTCCGGCTTCGACTTCCGCGCCGAGAGCTCGCGCGGCGCGCGCGGGCTGATGCAGCTCCGCCCGGCGACGATGGCCCACGAGGCGGCGCGCCACGGGATCGCGGCTGGCGACCCGCAGGATCCGGTGGTCAACGTGCGGCTCGGCATCCGCTACTTCCGCAGGCTGCTCGAGGTCTTCGAGCGCGAGGATCGCGCCCTGATGGCGTACAACGCCGGGCCGAATCGGATCGGCAGGCACCTCCAGCAGGGGAGGATCCCGGACCGGTTCTGGACTTACCCCGATCGCGTGTTCGCGGAGCGCCGCAGGCTCCGCCGCTCTTTCGGCCTGGAGCCTGCCACGGCCGTGGCCGACGCGAGCGTTCCCTCTCCAGCTCGCTGACCGCCCGGCGGGCGCCACCGTCGGGGGGAGTGCTTCGCAGCGCGCGCCGGGATAGAACCAGCGCCGATGCGGGTCACCGAGATCTTCTTCAGCCTCCAGGGTGAGGGGACGCGCGCCGGCCGGCCGTGCGTCTTCGTCCGGTTCACCGGCTGCGATCTGCGCTGCGTCTACTGCGACAGCGCGTACGCCTTCCAGGGTGGAGAGGAGCGCTCTCGCGCCGAGATCCTCACGGAGGTCGCCCGCTACCCCTGCCGCTTCGTCCTGCTCACCGGCGGCGAGCCGATGCTGCAGCGGGAGCTCCCGGAGCTGGCGCGCGACCTGCTCGCCGCTGGCTACGAGGTGGCCGTCGAGACGCACGGGCAGGCGCCACTGGACTCCCTGCCGCGAGAGGCGATCCGGATCGCCGACGTGAAGACCCCCGGCTCGGGCAACCCTGCCACCGGGCTCGGCTGGCTGGAGCGGCTCGCGCCCCATGACGAGGTGAAGTTCGTCGTCACCTCGGAGGAGGACTTCCGCTGGTCGGCCGAGGTGATCCGGTCGCGCCGGCTCGAGGGGCGGTGCGCGATCCTCTTCAGCGCGGTCTGGGGCAGGGTCGATCCCAGAGAGCTGGCCGGCTGGCTGCTCGCCTCGGGGCTCGACGCGAGGCTGAGCCTTCAGCTCCACAAGGTCCTTTGGGGCGCCGAGACCCGCGGCGTCTGACGCGCCCTTTTTCGGGGAATATGCCCGCCATCCCGGACGTCGCAGGTGTGGGGTGCGGCGCCTGCTCCCAGCCGGCCGCGCCCTTGACGGGGGCTGCCGGTCGGGGCTAGAAAGTCCTTAAGATGCGCCAACTTGGAACTCTGCTCGTCGCAGCCGTGGCCTGCGCTGCCGCGCCTGCGTGGGCAGCCGTCTACCTGAACGGCGTCAACATCGACGGCGTCACCGGGCAGCGGTTCGACAACTGCACGGTGGTCATCGACGATCGGGGCAACGTCCGGATCGAGGCCAAGGGCTATGCGGTGAAGGTCGAGGGCGGTGACGGCGTTCGCGCCGGACCGCCCGCGAGCCCGCAGGGCGGGCAGGGCGGGCAGGGGCAACCCGCCGGCGGCTTCACCGGAGCTCCCGCGAACGGTTATGCTGCGGGGACGACCCAGTCGGCGCCGGGTCGTCTCTCCCGGCGCTACTTCCTCGTCGCGGAGCAGTCGGTCGAGGGTGGGACGCAGTACGAGATCGACGTCTTCGTCAACGCCCAGTGGATCCGGAAGATCCAGGGGACCGATGGCGCGCTCCCGGTGGAGGTGACCAAGTACTTCCGTCCCGGCCAGAACCGTGTGTTCCTCGCCGCGAAGAAGGCCATCGCCGGGGAGCGGCGCTATTACACGCGGGACGTCTGGATGAAGGTGGTCATCGGCGAGGGAAACGTCGGTGGGGACCACGTCATGATCGACTCACCGCTCGTCGTGATGACGCGGACCGCCGCGGACACGGACGATCGCAACGAAGAGTACGTCGTCGAGGCGCGCTGAGTCAGCTGAGTCAGGGGAGGGGCGGATGTTCCAACCGGAAGAGGGAATCACCCACGTCCCCGTGACGAAGGAGCAGATCGTCGCGATCGTCGAGAGCATCAACCAGCCGCAGGTCTCCATCCCCGGAAAGTCGCCGCAGCAGGTGGAGGGCTGGCTGGTGGGGATCCGGAACGCCAACGGCACCTTCTCGATCTTCGTCGGGCTGCACCTGACGAAGTCGGGCGAGAACGTCGTCTACCTCCACGACGACCGGCACGTCGCCGTCGAGGCCTACCGCGACCTCGAGATCGAGGGGCTCCACTTCCTCGAGTCGATGGGCTTCATGCTCGACAACCTGAACTTCCGCGACCTCGCCGGGCCCGCCCAGGACGAGACGATGAAGCGCATCCCGCTCTTCCACCCGCCGCGTCCGCCCTCGGCTTCGCCGGCCATCGGTGGTACGTCCGAGCGGGCCGACGCCGGCGAGGGCGCGGCAATAGCCCGGTTCCTGGCCTCCTTCTGACCATGCCCAATAGACTCCTGCAGCTCGCGGCGCTCGCTCCACTCCTCCTGGCCGCCTGTGCACATGGGCCATCGAGCCGGGAGCGGCAGGACGCCGAGCTCCAACACGCCCTGGGCATGGAGGCGCTCCGCGCCGGGCGCGCCACGGAGGCGCTGAAGCAGTTCGACGCCGCCATCGAGATCGACGACTCGTACCCGGACGCCTGGCTCGGACGTGGGGTCGTGCTGGAGCGGGCCTTCGGCAAGGACGCCGACGCGGAGCGCTCCTATCGCAGGGCCATCGCGCTGAACCCGGCCTTCCCCGAGGCCCTGAACAACCTGGGTCAGGTCCTCGCGCGGACGGGCCGGATCGACGAGGCGATCAGGTCCTTCGACGCGGCCCTCGCGGAGATGAGCTACCGGGAGCCGTGGATCGCGCGGATGAACAAGGGGCTGGCGCTCTACGCGGCCTCCCGCAAGGAGGAGGGGCTGGCGGAGATGCGCGCGTGCCTCCGGGCGGCGCCGTCCTACTGCGCGGGCCATCGCACCCTCGGTGGGATCCTGCTCGACGCCGGGAAGGTGAAGGACGCGCTCGAGGAGTACGAGGCCTACGCGCGTCACTGCGACAAGGTCGCCGACGCCCACTACCAGCTCGGCTCCGCCCAGATGAAGGCGGGCGACGCGGAGAAGGCGCGCCTGGAGTTCGATCGCTGCGTCCAGCTCGGTACCGGCTCGGTGGTGGGCGAGGAGTGCCGCAAGAGCCTGGAGCTGCTCCAGCAGTGATCCCGGAAGCGCCAGTGGCAGATCAGGAACAGATCGCCGAGGGGCTCGTGGCCTTCGGACGCCACCTCGCACAGGAGCGCGAGCTCCGCGGTCTCTCGCGCGACGACGTGGTCAGGGCGACCAGGCTGCCGGCCTCGGCCATCGAGGCGATCGAGTCCGGCGATCCCGAGCGGACGCCACACCGGGCCTACGTCGTCGTCTACCTCCGGGGCTACGCGGCGGCGGTCGGGCTCGACCCGGACGAGGTCGTCCTGCGCTACGAGGAGGCGGTCGGGCCCCGCAGCGAACGCGCTCCCCAGCGCTCCGGCGGCGTCGCGGTGGCCATCGGCGTGGCGCTCGCGGCGGCGTTGATCGTCGCTGCCGTCGCCTGGCTGACGCTCCGCTCGCCCTGATCGGAGCGGGCGATGGCATCCAGGGTCAAGGTGGAGGGGATCGTCCTGCGCGCCGTGGACTACGGCGAGTCGGACCGGATCGTGACGCTCCTGACGCGCGAGCGTGGGAAGGTCGGCGCCTTCGCCCGCGGCGCGCGCGCGTCGCGCCGCCGCTTCCAGGGGCTGCTCGAGCCCTTCACGCTGCTGGCGGCGGAGCTGACCGATCGGCGGGGAGACCTGCTCGGGCTCGAGTCGGCCAGCGCGCTCCGTGCGCACGGAGCCATCCGGTCGGAGCTCTCCCGCATCGCGGTCGCCGGTTACGCGACCGAGCTGGCCAGCGAGCTGGTGCGCGACGCGGAGCCCCACCCCGAGCTCTTCGACCTGCTCGCCGCCTTCCTCGGCGTGCTCGACGCGGCGTCACCTCGCCCCGCCGCGCTCCGTGCCTACGAGCTGGGAGCGCTGGCGGCGGCAGGGTTCATGCCGCGGCTCGACGGCTGCGCGCGCTGCGGGGCAGCCATCGGGGATCGCGTCGCGCGGCTCGACCCGTCGCACGGCGGGCTCCTCTGCGCGTCCTGCGAGCCGCAGGGCGGCGGAGGGCTCCCGGCCCTCTCGCCCGCGACGGTGGCGGCGCTCCTGCGGCTGCAGGCCGGCGGCCTCGCCGCAGCAGCTGCCGAGCCGCTCGCGCCACCCGCGGGGCGCGAGGCGCGGGAGGCGCTCACCCGGTTCGTGGAACACCTGCTGGGAAGGCGGTTGGCGAGCAGGAAGTTCCTCGATGAGGTGGGGCCGCTCCTCTCGCAGGAATGACCGGAATCGAGCCCAATTCCCGTTTGACTTCGGGGGCCGGCGCACCCTACCGTGCGCGATCCGGCGCGCGCACTCGCGGCCGAATTCGGAGGCGTCAGTGACGTTCCAGGACCTCATCCTCACCCTGCAGCAGTACTGGGCCAAGCGGGGCTGCATCCTCGCCCAGGGCTACGACCTCGAGGTCGGCGCGGGGACCATGAACCCGGCGACCTACCTGCGGGTCCTCGGCCCCGAGCCGTGGAACGTGGCCTACGTGGAGCCGTCCAGGCGCCCGAACGACGGCCGCTACGGCGAGAACCCCAACCGGCTCTATCAGCACCACCAGTTCCAGGTGATCCTCAAGCCAAACCCGCCGGACGTGCAGGAGATCTACCTCGGGTCGCTGAAGGCGATCGGGATCGATCCGCGCGCGCACGACATCCGCTTCGTCGAGGACGACTGGGAGAGCCCGACGCTGGGCGCCTGGGGGCTCGGCTGGGAGGTCTGGTGCGACGGGATGGAGATCACCCAGTACACCTACTTCCAGCAGGCGGGCGGCTTCGAGATCCGCCCGGTCGCTGCGGAGCTGACCTACGGGCTCGAGCGGATCGCCATGTACCTGCAGGACGTCGAGAACGTCTTCGACATCGAGTGGGTGAAGGGGGTCAAGTACCGCGAGGTCTTCCACCGGAACGAGGTGGAGATGAGCGAGTACAGCTTCCGCGCGTCGGATCCGAAGATGCTCTTCGGCCTCTTCGACACCTACGAGGCGGAGTGCAAGCGGCTCATCGGGCTGAAGCTGCCGCTGCCGGCCTACGACTACTGCCTGAAGTGCTCGCACACCTTCAACAACCTCGACGCGCGGGGCGCGATCAGCGTCACCGAGCGCGCGGCCTACATCGGCCGGGTCCGGGCGCTCGCGCACCTCTGCGCGCGCGGCTACCTGGACTCGCGCGAGACGCTCGGCTTCCCGATGCTGCCGCCTGCGCAGCGCAAGGCGGCGCGTGGAGGCGGCGGCCGCGGCGAGCGCAGAGCGCGAAGCGCGCGAAGGGAAGGTGGCCGTAGCCATGGCGGACCTGATTCTAGAGATCGGCGCCGAGGAGATCCCGGCAGGCTTCATGCCCCCGGCGCTGCAGCAACTGAAGCAGGACCTAACGAAGGCGCTGGCGGAGGCTCGCCTCGCCCACGGCGAGGTCGTTTCGCTCGGCTCGCCGCGGCGGCTCTTCGTCTGCGCTCGCGACGTCGCCCCCAAAGCCGTCGACGCGAAGACCGAGGCGCTCGGTCCGCCGGTGGCCCAGGCCTTCGACGCCGAGGGGAAGCCGACGCCGGCTGCCATCGGCTTCGCGAAGGGGCAGGGGGTGGAGGTCTCCGCGCTCGAGCGGGCCGTGACGCCGAAGGGCGAGCGGCTCGCGGTGACGCGGGTCGAGAAGGGGAAGAAGACCGAGGCGATTCTTCCGGCCCTGCTGGACAGGCTCATCGCGGGGCTCAAGTTCCGCAAGGCGATGCGCTCCCGGTACGACGAGGTGACCTTCGCCCGGCCGGTCCGCTGGCTGGCCGCCCTGTACGGCGGGAAGCCGGTCCGCGTCGGGTTCGGCGAGGTGCGCGGCGGCAAGTTGACGTACGGCCACCGCTTCATGGCCCCCAGGGCCATCCTGCTCAAGGGGACGCTCGAGGACTACGTCGCGAAGCTCGGCAAGGGCTACGTCGTGGTCGATCCCGAGGTGCGGCGCGCCCTCGTCGTGAAGGAGCTGGAGAAGGCGGCGAAGAAGGCCGGCGGGAAGATCCGGCCGGACGAGTCGCTCGTCGACCAGGTGCTCTACCTCGTGGAGCACCCCACGGCCGTCGTCGGCGAGTTCGAGAAGTCGAACCTGGAGCTCCCGCCCGAGGTGGTCGTCTCCGAGATGCGGAACCACCAGCGCTACTTCGCGGTGGTCGACGGCAAGGGGAACCTGACGAACCGGTTCGTCGCCGTCTCCGGCACGCCGGTCCGCGACCCGAAGGTCGCGCGCCACGGGTACGAACGCGTGCTCCGCGCGCGCCTCGCAGACGCCCGGTTCTTCTTCGAGGAGGACAAGAAGCGCCGCCTGCGCGACCGGATCGAGGACCTCGGCCGGCGCACCTACCAGGCCAGGCTGGGGAGCGAGCTGGACAGGACGCACCGGATCGGCGCCGTCGCCGAGGCGCTGGCCAGGGCGCTCGGCAAGGAGGAGCTGGTCGCCGACGTGCTCGAGGTGGCGCGGCTCTGCAAGACGGACCTCGGCACCGGCATGGTCGGCGAGTTCCCCGAGCTGCAGGGGATCATGGGCGGCCACTACGCCCGCGGCGAGGGGTACCGGCCCGAGATCGCCGACGCGATCGAGGACCACTACAAGCCGATCGGCGCCGCCGAGGAGATGCCGCGCGGGGACCTGGGCGCGCTCGTCGCGCTCGGCGATCGTCTCCACCAGCTCGTCGGCATCATCGGGGTGGGGGAGAAGGCCACCGGCGCCGCCGACCCGTTCGGCCTCCGCCGGGCGGCCATCGGCATCCTCCGGATCCTGCTCGACCGCGGCTACCACCTCTCGGTCTCTGCGGCGGTCGAGCGGACGCTCGACACGCTCCAGGGAGTGAAGCTGGCAGCCGATCGATCGGTCGTCGCCGAGCAGGTGATCGACTACCTCCGGGGCCGCGTGAAGGCGGCGTGGAGCGAGCCCTTCCCGGCCGACCTCGTGGACGCGGTCCTCGCGGCCGGCTTCGACGACGTCGTGGACGCCCGCAAGCGGCTGGAGGCGCTGGCCGAGCTGAAGGGCCGGCCCGACTTCGTCCCGCTCGCGGTGGCGTTCAAGCGCGCCGCCAACATCCAGGAGAAGGACAAGGGGGCGGGGCAGGGCAGGGTCGATCCGGGGCTCTTCCGCGAGGAGGCGGAGCGCCGGCTCGACGCCGAGCTCTCGCGCGTCGAGGGCGAGGCGGCCGCGCACCGCGCCTCGCGCAGCTACGGCGCGCTCCTCATGTCGGTCGCGACCCTGGAGGGCGCGGTCGATCGCTTCTTCGCAGACGTCATGGTCATGGCGGAGGACCCCGCGCTCCGGGAGAACCGGCTCGCGCTGGTTCGCCGCGTGGCCGCGCTCTTCGGCGGCGTCGCCGACTTCCGCAAGATCCAGGCCGAGCTGCCGCCGGCCGGCGGGGCGAAGGCTTGATGCGGCGCAGAGGTCAGGTCGCCGTCCTGCTTGCGATGGGGCTCGCTGCCTGCAACCCGGAGGAGCAGTCGGATCCTCTCCCCTCGTACGGCGCGTTCTACTTCCCGACCGGGCTCGCCACCACCGGGGTGAGCGGCGGGACGGCCCTCCTGGTCGCCTCGTCCAACTTCGACCTGCGGTACTCGGCCGAGGAGGGGGGCACGCTCCTCTCCGTCCTCCCGGATCCGTTGACTCCGGCGCTCTCGCCGCTGCGCGACGGCGAGCGGATCGCCAGCTACTCGGGCGCGGTCGCCGTCGCCGACGGCACGAACTGCCCCGGCATCGGCGCGGGCGCCTCGGCGCTCGTGGCGTCGCGCTACGACGACGTCCTCTACACCTTCGGGATCGGCTCCGACGGGAGCCTCTCCTGCGGCGCGGGCTGCGTTCGCGCGGCTGGCAAGGACCCCTTCGCCGTCGGCGTGGCCTGCCGCACCGACGGGACCCGCCGCAAGGCCTACGTCGGCTGGCTCGATCCGCCGGACTCGACCCACGGCTCGGGGCCAGCCTCCTGGATCACCGAGTTCGACCTGAACGATCCTGCCGTCCCTGGCCGCGCCATCGACCTCGGCGACGGGCCGATCCGCTCCATGGCCTACGATCAAGCCGCCGATCGGCTCTGGTTCGCGAGCCAGTCCTCCGGCGCGCGTGCGCTGCTCCACTCGGTCGTGCTGTCGGATGCCCGCTGGAGCGGCCCCACGCCGCGGGAGGCGGTCGACACGGTCGACCTCTTCCCGGACGTGTGGGGCGCGGAGCTTCGCTCCCTCGCCATCGGCTCCCCGATGGTCGGCGCGCCGCAGCGGATCTACGCGACTGCCCGGCTCTACGACGCCGAGTCGCAGGCCTCCACGGGGGACCGGCCCTTCTACGACATCGGCGGCGTCCTCCTGGTGATGGACGTGACCGCTGGCACCGACGGACGCCCCGTCGTGGTCGTCCGCGGCGCGCTCTCGCTGGGCCCGTCGGTCGGCGACGTGGCGGTCGTCCGTCGCGCGGCCCCCCAGCGGGACGTCGTCGTCGTGACCGTGCTCGACGGCGATCTCCTGGTCGTCTACGACGCGGAGGCGGAGGTCGTCGCCGCGCTGGTGGGGCACGACACGAAGGGGAGGCCGATCTTCGGGGATCAGCCGATGGCCCTGGCCGTGGACCAGCCGTCACCCGGCTCGCCGGCCTGGGTGTACTCCGCCGCCTTCGGCGGCCACACAGTCACGCGCTTCCTCCTCGATCCGGCCAATCCCTCGGCGTCTCCGGAGCCGGAGCGCATCGGAGTGCTCGCACCATGAAGCGCGCTCGCACGCTCACGCTCCTCGTCCTCTCCGCGCTCGCGGCCGCCTGCTCCGGGGGCGACGAGAAGCCCGGCGCGATCCTGCGTGGCCCCGGCGCCCTCGCCGTCTTCGACGGGATCGTCGCCCACGAGTCCGGATCGATCCGCCCGTACCTGGCGGTGGCCAACGAGCGCGGGGACGAGCTGAGGCTCATCGACACGACCGACAACGAGATCGTGGAGTCTCCGGGGATCATCTTCCCGCTCTCGGTCCCGTTCCAGGGCCGCCCGCTCTGGCTCGCGTCGGTGGATTTGGGCGACGGCGCGGTGGTCGGCACCGTCCGGAACACCCATGACCTGCCCGACGCGCTGGTGGTGGTCGCGGGCGGCTCCAGCGTCGTCGAGCTGATCGACACGTGGAGCGGCTACCCCCAGCCGCTCCTCACGCCGGCCGGCGTCCCGGTCCAGGTGGACCTCGGGGCCCTCGCCCCGGGCGCCGAGATCCTCTCGATCACCGGCGCAGCCGTGCCGGCCCTCGTGGACGACGGCACCGCGGCGCCCGGCGTCGGGAGGATCCTCGTCGGCCTCTCCGGCGGGCGGCTGGCGGTGCTCGACTTCCGCCGCGATCCGGCGGACCTGACCCTCAAGGCGATCGGCGCGCCGACGGTGACCGTCCTCACCGGGCTGGGCTTCGATCCGGTCTCGCTCTCGCAGGGGCGCGACGCCAGGTTCGTGTACGCGGCCTCGCGCACGCGCCTCCCGGACGGCGCGCTGGGCGTGGCCGAGCTGAAGCTCCCGTCGGTGCCGGCCGGCCCGGCGGACTGGACGCGGCGCGAGCTCGACGCTCGCGTCCCGACCGAGGCGGTCGCGGCGGTGAGCCTCGGCGCCTGGGATCTCGCAACCGACACCTTCGGGGCCACGGTCCCACGCGTCTTCGCGCTCCCCGATCCGAGCGCGTGCGGCGCAAGCTCGGTTCCCTGCGGCCTGCTCGCCCTGGATCCGTCGCTGGCGATCCCGGATCCGGCGATCGGCCATCTCCTGGGGAACGTCGTTCCGCTCCTCGACCGCGTCGCGGGGGAGGGTGCGTACCTGCTCCCCATCGAATTCCCAGCGCCGGTCGTGTCCATCCTCGCGGTGGGCAGGGACGCCGGGAGCACGCTCCAGCTCACCTCGGGGGCCGGCACGAGGCCAACGACGGGGGTCGCAGTGGTCACGGCGACCGACGGCAGGGCCTACCTCGTCGACCTCGCGCGGTGGGCCATGGCGAGCGAGACGTCGCCGCTAGTAGGGGCGGGGAAGACGGGCGTCAGGACGGCTACGGCAACCCTGGTCGACGCGACCGCCAGCGCGATCGCGCTCTGGTCTCTCGACCACGTGACGCTCTCGGCCCTCACTGCGGATCTGCTCTCCAGCGTCCGCGTGACGCCCGGCTTCACGCCGGACGACGAGTGGACCCTCACGTGGAAGGGGGTGCTCCCGGCGCTCGACGGGCGCGCCGCGCTCCTTTACTGGGACGGCTCCGTCCTCTCGCTTGCCGTCCAGGTCGGCGCCGCCAACCCGGTGGCGTCGGCGAACCTGGGCGACGCCTCCCTGGGCGTCGTACCCAACCAGACGACGATCGAGCTCTCCTCGAGCGGAAACGGCTGCCTGGACGGCAGCAAGCCGGTCGTCGAGGCGATGCTCCCGGCGGACGCCGACCGCCCGGGCGGCCGGGCGCAGCTCACCCCACCGGCCTGCCTGCTGGGAACGCCGGCCTTCGGCGCGCCGCTGCCGGGCGCCGCCGTCTTCCGCGCGAGCGGGCTGGTGCTCGTGGGATCGAAGTCCGGCTACGCTGGTCGCCCCGCGCTCGACGCGGAGCACGTGGTCGATTCGACGGTCTTCCCCGGACGCTTCCCGCGCCTCTTCTACGTCACCGATCCCTGCACCGACGCGACCAGGTGCGACGCCACCTGGATGGCCCCTCCGCTCAGCCTGGGCTTCCCGTTTCCTGACGGCCCGGCGCTGGGGCTCACCGCCGGGTTCGTGGACGCGAGCAACCAGCCGACGACCGCCGAACCCCCGGAAGGGACCGCCCTCCGCTTGACGACGGCGAGCGGCCTCGTCCGCTCCGGGCGCCACCCAATCGACGAGGGCACCGCGCTGGCCTCTTCGCTCCCGTCGGGGCTGGCGATCGCTCCGGTGGTCAGCGGCGATCCGGCGGTCTGGGTGAGCTACACGGCTGGACTGGTCGTGAGGTTCTCCACGGGCGGCGCGACCGGGAGCATGTCGGTCATCCGGTGACCCCGTGATACGCTTCACTTCGAGGCGCCTGGTGCGCCGGGTGAAGGGGTAGCCCGTGAAGACCGTTCGTCCCATCCCCATCGCCGACCACCTCTGGGAGGCGCTGGAGCGAATGGCGGCCGACATGGGCTCCGACCCCGAGCCCATCCTCAACCAGGCCATCCACTCCTGGGCGCGCCAGCACGGCTACATCCTGCCGGGTGCGCCCGAGGGCGCAGGAACGCCGCCACCGGGGCCAGCGGGCTTCGATCCGGCGCGGCGCGAAGCTGCCCGACGGGTCCTGGAGGCAGCGGCGGCGCTCGAGGACGACATCGCCGGGTCCGAGCGGACTCCGACGGGCGAGGCGCCGGTCGAGCGGCCGGGCACCCTCTACATCGTCGGCGAGGGCGGAGAGATCGACAAGGTCTCTGCCGATCGCTTCCTCATCGGGCGCGGGAAGCACTGCGACCTGATCGTCGACAGCGCCAAGGTCTCGCGCGAGCACGCCGCGATCGTCCGGGAGTCGGACGGCTGGTACATCCAGGACCTGGGATCCGCCAACGGGACCTGGTTCCAGCGTGCGCGGATCGACCGCCGCCGGATCGAGGACGGCGACGAGTTCTTCATCTCCTCCGAGAAGGTCAGATGCGTGCTCCGGTGATCGCCGGTGTGTGGGTCCGCCAGGCGGCGCTGCTCGCGCTCGCGCTGGCGGTCCCTGGGTCGGGAGGCGCGGCGGCGCCGGTGATCGTAGTCGAGCGCCAGGTGGTCACGCTGGAGTTCGCCCAGTCCGTCCGGCGGCTCGCGGTGAGCGATCCCGACGCGATCGGGCTGAAGGCCACCGGCAGCACGGTCCGGCTCACCGGCCTGCGCCCGGGCAGGGTCCAGCTGGACGTGGTCTTCGCCGACGGGGCGACCGCGACGTTCGACGTGGCGATCGAGCCGCTCGGGAGGACCGCGGCGAAGCCGCTCGCGCCGGACGAGATCGAGCTGGAGGTCGGTCAGGAGCGCACGCTCCCGGCGCCAGCCGGGGCCCAGGTGCTCCTCGAGGACAACGGCGTGGCTCGCGCGGTCCAGGACGGGCGCAGCCTCCGCATCCGTGGGGTCGCCGCGGGCTCCGCCTCGCTGGTCGTCGTCGACCCGTCGGGCGCCCGCACGACCTGGAAGCTCCGCGTCCGCTGAGGCGACGCGACGCCGCATGCCGACACTGACCCTCATCGACGGCTCGGGCTTCATCTTCCGCGCCTACCACGCGATCCCGCACCTCTCCTCGTCGAAGGGGGTCCCCACCAACGCGGTCTACGGCTTCACCACGATGCTGCTGAAGGCGCTGCGCGAGCACGCCCCGACGCACGTGGCGCTGGTCTTCGACGCGGGGCGGAGGAGCTTCAGGAACGACCTCTACCCCGACTACAAGGCCAACCGCCCCCCGCCGCCCGACGACCTGGTCCCGCAGTTCCCGCTCGTCCGCGACGTCGCCCGTGCCCTGAACGTGCACGTCCTGGAGGAGGTCGGGTTCGAGGCCGACGACATCATCGCGACGCTGGCCGACCGCGCGCGCGCCCAGGGGTTCGACGTCGTGGTGGTCACGGGCGACAAGGACTTCACGCAGCTGGTGGACGACAGGCTCGTGCTCTACGACCCGATGGCCGAGGCGAGCGGGCGCGGGGGCTGGCTGCGGGTGCCCGAGGTGATCGCCAAGATGGGCGTCCCGCCGGAGCAGGTGGTCGAGTACCAGTCGCTCCTCGGCGACAAGGTCGACAACGTGCCCGGGATCCCCGGGGTCGGAGAGAAGACCGCGGCGGCGTTGATCCAGCACTTCGGCACGGTCGAGGCGATGCTGGCGCGCCCCGACGAGATCCCCACGGCGGTGACGCGGGGAGGGGAGAAGCTGAAGGAGAAGATCGTCGCCAGCGCCGAGCGGCTCAGGCTCAACCGGAAGCTGG
The DNA here is from genome assembly GCA_963845515.1 of uncultured delta proteobacterium. Lineage (GTDB taxonomy): Bacteria > Myxococcota > Myxococcia > Myxococcales > Anaeromyxobacteraceae > DATIVK01. The sequence goes on along the minus strand of CAWJSR010000029.1, from coordinate 79,467 downwards.
TCGAGCTGCGGCGCGATCTCTCGCTCCCGTTCGAGCCCGGTGCCTTCGCGCGCAGGGCGATCGACCCGGAGCGCGCCAGGGCGCTCTTCAAGGAGCTCGAGTTCGGGCGGCTGCTGCGCGACCTGCAGGCCGCAGAGCTCGGGGCCGGCGGTCCGGCGCACCTCGATGCGTCAGCGGCGCCGGCAGGATCGCAGGCCGCTCCGGCGGCGTCAGCGCCCCCGGCGACCCCCACCCCCGCCGAGCACGCGAAGGTGGAGGTGCTGCTCGACGAGGGGGCGCTCGGCGAGGCGGTCGCCTCCGTCGCCGGCGTGGCCGCCGGCATCCTCCCGGTGCTGGGTGCCGGGAGCCCGATGCGCGCGCTGGTCGTCGGCGTCGCCTTCGCGGGGGGCGGGCGCGCGTTCTACGTGCCGCTCACGCACCACTACCTCGGGGCGCCGGCCCAGCTCGGCGCCGGCGCGGTGGCGAAGGGGCTGGCGCCGCTGGTCTCGGGGGCGCTGCCGCGACACGCGCACGATCGGAAGCGTGCGCTCCACGCCCTCGCGCGGATCGGCCTGGCGCTCACCGCGCCCGGTGAGGACACCGACCTGGCCAACCGCCTCCTCGTACCGACGCGGCGAGAGCACCTGCTGGAGGACGTCGCCCGCGAGCGCGCCGGCATCGACCTGCCGCCCGAGCCCGTCGCCGCCCGCGGCGGTCCCGGGCTCGAGGGGCTGCCCGTCGAGGCGATCGCGCCGTGGGCGGGGACGTCGGCCGCGGCGCTGCCGCGGGTCGCGGACGCGATCGTCGCGGAGCTCGAGGCGCGCGGCCTCTCGCGGCTCTACCGCGAGGTGGAGCTGCCGCTGGTGCCGGTGCTGGCGGAGATGGAGCGGACCGGGATCGGCGTCGACCGGGGCGCGATGGAGGGGATGAGCGCCGAGTTCGGCGGCGCGATGCGCGAGCTCGAGGCGCGGATCCACTCTGCGGCCGGCCACTCGTTCAACATCGCCTCGACGCGGGAGCTCGCACGGGTCCTCTTCGAGGAGCTGTCGCTCCCGGTCCAGCGGCAGCTCAAGACGGGGCCCTCCACGGACCAGGAGGTGCTCGAGAAGCTGGCCGAGCTCCACCCGCTGCCGGGGCTCGTGCTGGAGCACCGGTCGCTCTCGAAGCTGAAGGGGACCTACGTCGACGCGCTGCCGCTGCTGATCGACCCGGCGGACGGCCGGATCCACACCACCTTCAACCAGGCAGGGGCGGCGACCGGGCGGCTCTCCTCGTCCGACCCGAACCTGCAGAACATCCCCATCCGGACGGAGATCTCGCGCCGGATCCGCGCCGCGTTCGTGGCCGCCGGCGGGGATGCGGCTCGTGTCGGCCGACTACTCGCAGATCGAGCTGCGGATCCTCGCCCACTACTCGAAGGACGCGGCGCTCCTCGAGTCCTTCCGGCTCGGGGAGGACGTCCACGACGCGGACCGCCGCCCAGACCTTCGAGGTCGCGCCCGACCAGGTGACGCCCGACCAGCGCCGGATCGCCAAGGTGCTCAACTTCGGGATCGCGTACGGCCTCTCCGCCTTCGGGCTGGCGGCACGGCTCGACCTGCCGCGGGACCGGGCGCAGTCGATCATCGACGCCTACTTCAAGCGCTACGCGGGGGTCCGGAGGTGGCTCGACCAGACCATCGCCGACGCGAAGCGCACCGGCTCGGTCCGCACGCTCTGGGGGCGGGAGCGGCCGCTCCCGGAGATCACCTCGCGCAACCAGGGGCTGCGGATGGCGGCGGAGCGGATGGCGGTCAACACGCCCATCCAGGGGACGGCCGCGGACATCGTGAAGCTCGCGATGCTGAGGGTCCACGCGGCGCTGCCCGCGATCTCGGGCCGTTCCAGGCTGCTCCTCCAGGTCCACGACGAGCTCGTGGTCGAGACGCCGGAGGCGGAGGTGGCGCTGGTCGAGCCCCTCCTCCGGCGCGAGATGGCGGCGGCCGCGACGCTGGACGTCCCGCTGGACGTCGAGGTCGGGCCACGGCCAATCCTGGGCCGACGCCCACTGAGCGGCCCGGCGCGAGGGATGGCGATCTTCCACGTCACCGTGAACGGCGAGCCGGCGTGCACCTCGCCGGTCGTCCAGCCCGGCGAGCGGCTCGAGCCGCCGATCTGCGGGACGCGCAATCGCGCTCGCGCCGAGGAGTACGCGGCGATGCTCCGCGAGCGTCACCGCGACGCGGCGATCGAGGTCGTGGAGTACGGGTGCCCCATGAGGGGGGAGTGACGACCGCTACCTCGAGGACGTGAAGGCGATCGGGTACTCGACCGTCACTCCTCGGCGGTCTTCCTGCGCTGCGGCAGGAGCGGGACGCTCTCGTCGCGGGCCGGCTCGCGGAAGGCGTCGAGGAGCTTGATGTGGCTCTCGACGATCGTCTTCAGCCCGGTCTCGAACTGGATCCGCTGGCGCTTGAGCTCGTTGATGTCGTCGACGATGCGGAGGAAGCGGGCGTGGCCCGCCTGGACGATCTTCTCGGCCTGTAGCTCCGCGTCGGAGAGGGTGATCTCCGCCTCCCTGCGGGCGGCGTCGCGGATCTCCTCGGAGGCCTTCTGGGCGGTGACCAGCGTCTCCTGCAGGGCCCGCTCGCGGCTGCGGTTCTCCGCGATCTCCTCGACGTGGCGCTGGTTGGTCTCGCGGAGGAAGTTGGCCTCCTTCACGAGCGACTCGAACTCGGTCGCGATGAGGGCGAGGAACGCCTCGACCTCCTCGGCGTCGAAGCCGCGGAAGACCTTCTTGAACTGCTTCTGGGTGATGTCGAGGGGCGTAATGTTCATGGGGCGCTCCTCGGTGGACCTTAGTGTGGGTGGCGAGGGCTGTCCAATTCACGTGACGAGGCGGTTGCGCCCGCGCCGCCCGGGGGCGACGATGTGGGCCGGAGCGGGGGCGAAGCCATGGTTTCACCTCGGAGGTGGGCGCCGGTGCCACAGCTGATCGCTACGCCGAGCGCCGCGGTCGCGGCAGCGATCGCCTGCGTCGCGCTCCTCGCCAACGCCCACGAGCTGAACGGAGGGGGGCCTGCGCTCCCCGACTGGGCGACCGGCTCGCTGACCCTCGCCGCCATCGCCTGGGTGCTGGAGGGCGGGGCAGCGGCGGTCCTCTCGCTCCGCGCCTCTCCTCCCGCGGCCACGCTGCTCGCGCGCGCCGCCGCCGGGGCCGGGGCGGTCATCGGCATCTTCCTCTTCTTCTCGCACGAGGAGGCGGCGTTCGGCCGGGGCGCGTCGAACGGCACGGTGGCGCTCGCGGTCGGGGCAGCCCTCGCCCTGTTCGACAGGGAGTCGCCGAGGCGCCAGCGGCCGGAGCAGATCCTCGCGCTGTTCGCCATCTTCCTGCCGCTCCGCGCGCTCGTCTGTCACGCCTACACCCTCCTGCGCTCGGGGACGCTGGCCGGCCCCGGCCAGATGACGATGCTGGAGCTCACCGCCGCGCTGCTGCTCTGCGTCGCGGCGCTCTTCATCGCACCCGAGCGCGGCTTCATGCGGGTCGTGACGGGGGAGCGGCCAGCGGGCTTCGTGGCGCGCCGGCTCCTGGTCGCCAGCTTCGCGATCCCGCCCGTCGTGGGAGCCTTCGTCCTGGGCATCTTCGAGTGGCTCCGCTCGGACGACCCGGCGGTGGTCGGCTCGGCGTTCGTGACCCTGACGATGGCCGGCGCGGCGGCCATCTCCGCGTGGACGTCAGTGCGGCTCGAGGCGCTAGAGGCGGTCCGGCTGGAGGCCGAGGAGGCCCGGACGGCCGCCGAGGCGGAGCGGAGCGGGCTGCTGGAGCGGGAGAAGGCCGCGCGCCTGGACCTGGAGCGCGCCAACCGTGCCAAGGACGAGTTCATCGCCACGGTCTCGCACGAGCTGCGGACCCCCATCAGCGCCGTGCTCGGCTGGGCTCGGCTCCTGAGGACGGGCAAGCTCGACCCTGGCGCCTCCGCGCGCGCGGTGGAGGTCATCGAGCGGAGCGCAGCGGCGCAGGCCCAGCTGGTCGACGACCTGCTCGACGTCTCGCGCGTCGAGCGAGGAGAGCTGCGGCTCTACGTGCGGCCGGTGGACCTCATGGCGGTCGTGGAGGCGGCGATCGAGGCGGTCCGGCCAGCCGCGACGGCCCGCGGGACCACCATCGCGGGGCAGCTCGACGCGGCCGCGGGGCCGGTGGTCGGCGATCCCGCGCGCCTGCAGCAGGTCACCTGGAACCTCCTCTCCAACGCCATCAAGTTCACGCCGCACGGCGGGCGGGTGGAGGTCAGGCTGTTCAGGGACGGGGACCACGCCGGGCTGACCGTTCGCGACGACGGCGTGGGGATCCCCGCCGAGTTCCTGCCGCACGTCTTCGAGCGGTTCCGGCAGGCAGACTCCTCGCGCACGCGTGCGTTCGGAGGGCTCGGGCTCGGGCTCTCGATCGTCCGCCACCTGGTCGAGGCGCACGGCGGGACGGTCGAGGCCGCGAGCGACGGCACGGGCAAGGGGGCCGCCTTCACCGTGCGGCTGCCGATCGGCACGCGGCTCTCGGCTCCCGAGCCGCACGTCCGGGCCGTGGAGGCGATCCCGGCGCCACCAGGGAGGGCGCTCGTGGGGCTGGCCGCCGTCGAGGTGCTGGTCGTCGACGACGACGCCGACTCGCTTGAGCTGGTGCGTGAGGCGCTGACGCAGGCGGGCGCGACGGTCCGCACGGCCCGGAGCGCGCACGAGGCGCTCGTGGAGCTGCAGCGCGCGGTACCTGCCGCCATGCTCTCGGACATCGCGATGCCCGACGAGGACGGCTACGCGCTGATCCGGCGCATCCGCGCGCTACCCCCGCAGGCCGGTGGGAAGGTGCGGGCGGCGGCGCTGACGGCCTTCGCCTTCCCGGAGGACAAGGAGCAGGCGCTGCGAGCCGGCTTCGACGACTTCCTCGCCAAGCCGATCGCGCCGTGGGAACTGGTGGAGGCGGTGGCGAGGCTCGCTGGCCTCGGCACCGAGCCCCCGGCCGGCGGCGGCTGAAGCGGGCTCAGGCCTCCAGCGCGATGGGCCAGAGCCGCTCGACGCGGAGCCGGGTCATCCGGGCGATCTTCCTGACCCCGATCCGCGCGAACATCTCCTGGATCCTGGCCGCCCCCACCGGGTGCTCCTCGGCGGCGAACTCGGTCGAGACACCCTCCATCGCGAAGCCGGTCCCAGTCTCGGGGTCGAGGACGAGCCGGACCTCGCGCGGGTTCCGGCGCACGTTGAGCCAGGTCTTCGACCAGAACGCGTCGCCCGAGAAGAGCTCGAGCGCACCGTCGCGGACCTCGTGGTGCAGGATCCAGCGCGGCGAGACGTTGGCCTGCTCGCCGACGGCGACGATCGCGTAGCCGGCCCGTGCGACGCTGGCGGTCAGGTCCTCCAGCGGGACCTTCTCGAAGAAGTCGGCGCTCTTCGGCCCCTGCTGGATCGTGAAGACCTGGGCGGCGTGGATCCGCGCGCCGCCGGCCGCCTCTCCGTGCAGCCGGGACGAGAAGGCGGGATCGACGAGGGCGTGGGTCTTCATCTGGAAACCACGGAAGTCCTCGATGGCCGTCGCCGCGACCGCGATACACTCGCCGCGCTCCGGCGCGCGCGGCAGCTTGCCCCTGAGCGCCACCTCCAGCTCCGGGCCGCTGGCGCCGGTCGAGACGGAGGCGATCCCGCGGATCGCCACCGCCGGCGGAACGCCCGGCGCGGCGGAGGTCGCCATGAAGCTCACGATCTTGTCCGGCCCGAACTGCGGGAGCAGGGCCGACTGGCTCTTCCTCTGCGTCGCGAGCAGCGCGAGCGCCGGGTCTAGCTGCTTCATCACGTGGTCACCCTCCGATGTCGGCTGGCTCGCCAATGGTCTGGCCGCCGACGCGGGGCCCTTCTAGCAGGGCCCTTCAGGGGAAAACAATCGCTCACCGAGGAAATGACTGTTCCAGGGAGGAACAGAGTTGCGCGCGGCTCCCGCCCCATCGAGGAAGCGCTGCGCGGGCGCCACGCGGTTGCCTCGGTGGGCCGCCGACGGGAGAATCGAAGGCCGGGGCCTGCGGCAGCCCCGGCGGGGGCGGCCGTGGTGACAGGTTCCGGAGCTGCAGGGGGATCGAGCGGAGGGCATGGCGCTCCGGCGTCGCCGGCGGGCCCGCAGCCTGCCGACCTCTACCTGCTGCTCGCCGACCACGCCCGCGACATCGTCCTCTTCATCCGGCGGGAGGACGGGCGGATCCTCGAAGCCAACGCCGCCGCCGAAGCGGCCTATGGCTGGACGCGCGAGGAGCTTCGGGCGCTGCACGTGAGCGACCTTCGAGCGCAGGAGACCGTCTCCGGCGCGGCCGACCAGATGGCCGAGGCCGACGTCCGCGGGCTCCGGTTCGACACCGTCCATCGACGCAAGGACGGCAGCACCTTCCCGGTGGAGGTGAGCGCCTCGGGCGCGAGCGTCGGCGGCGTCAGGGTGCTGGTCAGCGTCGTCCGCGACGCTTCGGGGCGGCGGGCGATGGAGGCGGCGCTGCGCGAGAGCGAAGATCGCCTCGTCCTCGCGGTGGAGGCCGCCGGGCTCGGGATGTTCTACGCGGTGCCGTACGGGCCGCTGCAGCTGTCGCCCCGCTGCCGCGAGATCTTCGGAGTCGGCGACGAGCCGATCCGGGACTTCGAGGCCTTCCTCGAGCACGTCCACCCGGCCGATCGGGAGCAGGTGCGCGAGGCGGCGGCGAGGTGGCTCGATCCGGCCGGGGACGGCCGGTACAAGGACCAGTACCGCTGGCTCCGGCCCGACGGCACCGTCCGATGGGTCGCCGCGAGCGGCATCGTGCGGCTTGCCAGGGTCGGCGACGTTCACGTGCCGATCCAGCTCGTCGGCACGATCTTCGACATCAGCGACCAGAAGCTGGCGCAGGAGCAGCTCATGCTGACCGACCGGCTCGCGTCGGTCGGGATGCTCGCGGCCGGCGTGGCGCACGAGATCAACAACCCGCTCTCCTTCATGATGGCAGCGCTCGACTTCCTCGACGAACAGCGCTCGGCCGGCGCGGCGACCGGCGTGGTGGCCGAGGCGGAGGCAGCGCGGGCGCTCGCGGAGGCGCGCGAGGGGGCCCACCGGGTTCGCCAGGTGGTCCGGGACCTGCGGGCGCTCTCCGGGACCCGTGAGGAGCGGCGCGCGCGGGTGGAGCTGCAGCCGATCGTGGAGTCGGCAGTCCGCATGGCCGCCAGCGAGCTTCAGCCCCGGGCGCGGCTGGAGCGGGAGTACCGCGACGCGCCCGCGGTCGTGGGGGACGAGGCGCGGCTCGGGCAGGTGGTCCTGAACCTGCTCGTGAACGCGGCCCACGCGATCCCGGAGGGGCGCGCCAGTGAGAACGAGATCCGCGTCGTGATCGGGACCGACGCCTCGGGACGGGCGCTCCTGGAGGTCCGGGACACTGGCGCCGGGATCTCCCCCGAGCTGGCCGGCCGGATCTTCGACCCGTTCTTCACGACGAAGCCGCGGGGGGTCGGGACCGGTCTCGGCCTCGCGATCTCCCGGACCATCGTGGTGGGGATGGGGGGGGAGATCACGGTGGAGCCCGGGCGTGGCGCTGGGACGGTGATGCGCGTGGTGCTCCCGGCGGCCCAGCCCGGGGGAGTGGACGATCCGCCCGTGGTCGGAGCGGCGGCTGCGCGGGCCACGCGTCGGGGGCGGATCCTGGTCGTCGATGACGAGCCGGCGATCGGGCTCGCGGTCCGGCGGCTGCTCGCCGGCGAGCACGACGTGGAGCTGCGGACCCGCGCCGAGGACGCGCTCGACGCGATCAGCCGGGGCGAGCGGTTCGACGCGATCCTGTGCGACCTCATGATGCCTGGGATGAAGGGCTGGGAGCTCCACGCCGCCCTGGAGCGCCTGGCGCCCGACCAGGCGCGGCGCATGATCGTGCTGACGGGCGGGGACTCCACGGGAGGCGCCCGCGAGTTCATCGAACGCGTGCCGCTCCCGCGAATCGAGAAGCCGTTCGACGCGGCGATCCTGCGGGAGCGGGTCGGCGCCCTCGTGGGCTGACGCGCCTGAGCGCGAGGGGGCGCCCGCCGCGCACCTCGTGCTATCTTCCGCGCCGTTCAATGCCCTTCTCCGAGGTCATCGCGCAGGAGCGCGCCATCTCGTCACTTCGCGCCGCGCTGCGGCGGGGTACGCTCCACCACGCCTACCTCTTCGGCGGGCCGGAAGGGGTCGGGAAGGCGCGCGCAGCGCGGATCCTGGCGCAGGCAGCCAACTGCGAGGCCGGCTCCCCCGGACCGCACGGCTACCGGGAGGATCCCTGCGGCGGGTGCGGCCCGTGCCACAAGATCGAGAAGGGGATCCACCCCGACGTCACCGTGCTCGCGGAGGAGCGGGCGATGGTGAAGGCGGGGCGCTGGGAGGCGAAGTCCGGGCGCACGCCGTCCCGCGACATCGTGGTCGATCAGGTGCGCGACCTGGTGGATCACGGGCTCGCGCTGCGCCGATACGAGGGACGCCGCCGGTTCGTCATCATCGACCCGGCCGACGCGATGAACGCCCAGGCGCAGAACGCGCTCCTCAAGACGCTGGAGGAGCCGCCCGCGGACACTACGCTCGTGCTGGTCGCGTCGAGCCCGGACTCGCTGCTGCCGACGATCCGGTCGCGCTGCCTGCGCGTCCCCTTCGGACCGATCCCCGCCGGGACCATCGCCGAGCGGCTGGTGATCGAGGGGCACGCGCCCGACCGCGCCAGGCTCGCCGCGGCAGTCTCCGGCGGCTCGCTGGGGCGGGCGCTCGCGCTCGACGACGACGAGCTGGGGGAGCGGCGGACTGCGGTGGAGGGGGTGGCGGCACTCGCGCCCGACGATCCGATGGGGTGGCTGGCGCTGGCGCGCGCCGAGGGGGAGAAGCGCGAGGAGGCCGAGGCGCTCTGCGAGCTGCTCCTCGTCTGGCTGCGCGACGTGGCCGTGGCGCAGGCTGGCGGGGACGCGCTGGCGCTGGTGGATCTCGGCGGCGCGACGCGCCGGATCGCCTCCGCCATCGGGCCGGGCGAGACGCTGCGGCGCCGCGACGAGGTCCTCCGGACGCTCGCCGGCCTCCGGCAGAACGGGCAGCCGGTCCTGGCGCTGGAGCGGCTCTTCATAGGGTGGTTCCATGGCCGCGGGTAAGGCACCGTACGGCCGCGGTCGGCCGGCGCCCGCAGCCGCTGGCGCCTCGCTGGAGGACTGCCTGGCTGAGGCGCGCGCTGGGAAGCCCGCGCCCGTCTACCTCTTCGATGGCGACGCCTTCCTTGCGCTCCGCGCGGCCCGCGAGCTGGCCTACGCCCTGGTCCCCGAGGGGCAGCGCTCGCTCAACCTGCTGGAGCTCGACGCCGCAGCCTCGCCCGGCGAGGTGGCCGGCGAGCTGCGGACCCGCGGCCTCTTCTCCACCGGCGGCAAGGTGGTGCTGGTCCAGGAGCCCGCCTTCCTCGCGTCGAAGGAGGACGTCGAGGAGTCCTTCGCCCGCGCCGTCGAGCAGTGGGGGGAGGGGCGCCAGCGCGAGGCGGCGCGCAGGCTCCTCGCCCTGGCTGGGAAGGCAGGGCTCGGCGCGGTCGATCTCCAGCCCCAGGCGGGCGAGGATCCGGCGAAGGCCAGGGCGGCGCTCGCGAAGAAGTTCAAGAGGGAGTTCGGCTTCGCCCTGGACGAGGCGGGGCTCGCCTTCGTCGAGGCGGCCGCGGCGTTCGCGATCGAGCGGGAGATGAAGCCGCCGAAGGACGACACCGGCGCGCTGGACGACCTGCTCGCCGCCGGCCTGCCGCCGGGGCACGTGCTGGTCGTCGCCGCAGGCAAGATCGACATCAAGCTGCCGCTCGCGAAGAAGCTCGCCGAGGCCGGGCGGCGGGTGAAGACGGTCATAGAGCGTGAGCCGAACTTCGAGGCGAAGCCGCTCCTCGGGCCTGCTGTGGCGACGCTCCTCGCCGGCACCGGCAAGCGGGCCGAGCCGGCAGCGGTGGAGCGGCTCCGAGAGCTGGTCGACGCCGACGCGCGCGCGCTCGCCACCGAGCTGCAGAAGCTGGTCTCCTACGTCGGCGACCGCAGCACGATCGGCCCCGCCGACGTCGACGCGGTGGTCACGCGGGTCGCCTCGGACCCGTTCTTCGCGCTCGGAAATGCCGTGGAGTCGCGCGACCTCTCCGAGGCGCTCGGCGTCGTGGACCGATCGATCGCCGACGGTGGCCACCCCCTGATGCTCCTCGCGACCCTCGCCGGGACGCTTCGGCGGCTCGTCGTGGAGAAGGAGCGCGCGCGGAAGGCGTCCGGCGGTCGCCGGATCGCCTCCTCCCGCGACTGGGAGTCGATCGTCTTCCCCACGATCCCCGAGGAGGAGATCGGCAGGAAGAAGCCGTACGGCTTCTGGATGAAGTACCAGGCGTCGACCCGGTTCGACCTCGCCGAGCTGCTCGAGGCCATCGCCGGCCTCGCCGACGCCGACGTCGCCATCAAGAGCGGGCAGGACGGGCGGATGCGCCTCGAGCGCGTCCTCGTCGCGCTGCTCGCGCCAGAGACACGCGGAAGGAGCAACCCTTGAGCCAGAGAGTCCTCGTCACCAGCGCGCTGCCGTACGCCAACGGCTCGATCCACCTCGGCCACCTGGTCGAGTACATCCAGACCGACGTCTACGTCCGGTTCCGCCGCGCGTGTGGCGACGACGTCACCTACGTCTGCGCGGCCGACTCGCACGGCACGCCGATCGAGGTGAACGCGACCAGGGCGGGGATGTCGCCGAAGGCCTTCGTCGAGAAGTACCGCGTCGAGCAGCACGAGGACTTCAAGCGGTTCGGCGTCCAGTTCTCGACGTACTACACGACCGACTCGGACGAGAACGCGAAGTGGGCCTACCGGATCTACGACGCGCTCAAGGCGAAGGGGCTCATCTACAAGAAGTCGGTCGAGCAGCTCTTCTGCGAGAAGGACCAGCGCTTCCTCCCGGACCGGTACGTGAAGGGGACCTGCCCCAAGTGCGGGACGCCCGACCAGTACGGCGACGTCTGCGAGAGCTGCGGGACGACCTACGATCCGCGCGAGCTGAAGTCGCCGGCGTGCGCCATCTGCGGCTCCGCGCCAGTCGTCCGCTCGTCGGATCACGCCTACGTGGACCTGAAGAAGGTGTCGCCGATCATCCGCGAGTGGGTGGAGGCGGAGGGGCACCTGGAGCCGGCCGTCCGCGAGCAGGTGAAGGGCTGGCTCGCCGACCTCCAGGACTGGTGCATCACGCGCGACGCGCCGTACTTCGGCTTCCCCGTGAAGGATCCGGAGTTCCCCGGGAAGTTCCTCTACGTCTGGGTCGACGCGCCGATCGGCTACCTCTCGTCGGCCGAGCACTACTTCGCCGAGGAGGCCCCGGCGGAGCGCCGGCTCGACGCGGCCGCCTTCGAGAAGGGCTACCTGGCGGAGGGGGCGCCCGCACGGCTCGAGCACTTCATCGGGAAGGACATCCTCCGGTTCCACGCGGTCTTCTGGCCGGCGATGCTCTGGTCGACCGGCGTGAAGCGGCCCGACCGGATGGCGGTCCACGGCCACCTCACGGTGAACGGCGAGAAGATGTCCAAGTCGCGCGGGACCTTCATCACCGCGAAGACCTACCTCGACACCGGGCTGGATCCCGAGCTGCTCCGCTACTTCTACGCCGCCAACCTCGGGCCGGGCGTCTCCGACCTGGACCTGTCGCTGGAGGAGTTCCGCAGCCGGGTGAACGCGGATCTCCAGAAGCGGATCGCCAACCTCGCCTCGCGCGTCCACGCGCTGGTGGCGAAGGGGGCACCCGACGGGCTCCCGGAGAGCGGCCCGGTCACGGTCTTCGATCGCAAGGTCGTGGCGGACGCGCTGCGCGCCGCGAGGAAGGGCTTCCTCGACCTCGAGTTCCGGGCCGCGCTGCGGGCGGTGAACGACCTGGCCGACGTCTGCAACAAGGTGCTCCAGGACCAGAAGCCCTGGGAGTCGCTGGATGGCGCGCCGTCGCGCGCGCTGCTCCACGACCTGGGCAAGGCGCTCCACGCGCTCGCGGTCATGCTCGCCCCCGTGACGCCGCGCTTCGCCAGCGGCCTCGCGGACTCTCTCGGCGGCCTCTCCCTCCAGTGGCCGGAGGGCTTCACCCCCTTCGACGGGAGTCCGGTGAAGTTCACCGCCAAGCCGCCCCAGATCCAGCCCCTGGAGCCGAAGCAGGTCGCCGGGCTCGTCGTGGCCCCGCAGGAGGCCCCGGCGAAGGTCGCGAAGTCCGCGAGCCCCGCCGAGACGGCGACCAGGGCGAGCACCAGGGGCGCGCCACCGCCCGTCCCCGGCGTCATCCAGTACGACGACTTCGCCAGGGTAGAGCTGAAGGTCGCGCAGATCCTCAAGGCCGAGCGGATCGAGAAGGCCGACAAGCTCCTGAAGCTGGAGGTCGACGTCGGGGAGCCGTCGCCGCGCACCATCGTGGCGGGGATCGCGCTCTCCTATCCGGATCCGGCGCCGCTCGTCGGCCAGCGGATCGTGGTCGTGGCCAACCTGGCCCCGAAGCCGCTCCGCGGGATCGAGTCGCACGGCATGCTCCTCGCCGCGGGCGAGGCGCCGAATCTCCAGCTGGTGACGGTGGGTGACGGGATCGCGCCGGGGACGCGGGTGAAGTGACCTTGCCTCACCCCCCGCTTGCGGGAGCACTGGGGCAGCGTTAGGATCACTACGTGAAGACCTTGCGCCGACCCACGAAGGATGTCGTGCGGGGTGCCACGCCGGGAGAGATTCGGCGAGCCGCCAACATCACGCCCGCGAGTGTCGCAAACGCAAAGCGCGTCATCACGAAGCTCGGGTTGGACGGAGTGTTCCTGCGCGTGGCGAAGTCGAAGACCGGAAGACGCGCAGCCAAGATCACATCCGCTGCCCGCAGCATCTCGCCCCCTCGCCCGATCGGCCGCTAGTTCTTCCGGTGCACGCCCGCCCGTCGTCGGCCGAGTCCGTCTTCCTGAACGTTCCCTTTGACGGTCAGTACGAAAGGCTGTTCGTGGCGCTCGTCGCCGGGCTCTGCATGCTGGGGCGGCGGCCCCGGTGCGTCCTGGAGTTGCCTGCTAGCACCGACAGGTTGGCGCGCCTCTTCCAGATCATCCGCGGCTGCCGCGTCTCCATACACGATCTCAGCCGCGTCCGCGGCTATCCACCCCGCTTCAACATGCCGTTCGAGCTGGGGCTTGCGGTTGCCGTGAAGCATGTCGACGACCGCCGGCACAAGTTCTTCGTCCTCGAACGCAAGAGTTACCGGCTGCAGAAGACGCTGAGCGACGTGAACGGGTACGATCCGCTGGTACACGGCGGGTCCGTGTCGGGCGTCGTCTCGGCGCTCATGAGCTGTGTCGGAACTAGCCCGGCTACCCCCCGGTGGCTCATCGAGAAGTCCGCAGACGCGCTCTGGAAGGTCGCGACGGAGCTGAAGCGACAGCACCGCACGAGGAGTGTGTTCTCGCTCCCCGTTTTCAACGACCTACTTGCGGCCGCAACCGAGTTCGCTCAGGAGGCCAGAACGGCGCGATAGGCTCTTCAGCGTGTTCGCGGCGCTCGCCGAGGCGGAAGGCGCGGCGCGGCGGTGGACTCCCCCGTCTCCCGCGCGGCGACCGCCAGGGCCCGCTCAGGGGCCTTCCGGCGATCCGCCGTCGGCCGGCGTCAGCCTCCACCCCCGCGCCCTCGGGATCCACCGCGGCACGTTCGCCCGGAACGCCTCGTACTCGTCGCCGAACGTCCTCAGCAGCGTGGGCTCCTCGTAGCCGACGACGAAGAGGTGGAACGCGGTCCAGACGAGGAGCCCGTACGCCATCAGCCTCACCTCGCCGAGCAGGAGCGCCTGCCCGAGGATCGCCGACACCAGCGCGACGTACATCGGGTTGCGCACGTGCCGGTACAGCCCGGTCACGACGAGGTGGCGCGGTGGGAGCAGGGGCGCGGGCGTGCCGAGCCCTCGCAGCGCGAACCGGGCGAAGGAGTCGAGGACTGCCGCTGCGCCGCCGGCGATCAGCGCGGCGCCGACGACCCGGAGCGGCACGACGCCCAGGAACGGAGGCTGGAGCCGCCATCCGGAGATCCACCATGGGAGCAGCCCGGCCACCGTTGCCGGTGCGAGCAGCAGAAACACCAGGGATCCGACCAGCGCGACTCCACGCCGCATGTCTCTGCCGCCTCTCCGGCCTCCGGCCTCCGGTGTGCGAGCCACGAGCGCACCGCCGCCCGTGACGGAGCGTATCGTCGGTGCCGCCCTCCCGCCAGCGCGGCGCCCCGATCGGACGTGGCACCTGAACCCCCTGCGCTCCATCTCACCCTGGTCTGGTGAAGCGGAGGTCGGAGGGCGCCATGGCTCGCGTCGCGATCCTGCTCGAGGCGATGTTCGAGGATTCGGAGCTCCGGGTCCCGTACGAGCGGCTGCGGCAGGCCGGTCACCAGCCAGTGATCGTCGGCGTGGAGGCGGGCAAGCGGCTCACCGGCAAGCGCGGAGAGGAGACCGTGACGGCCGACGTCGCCATCGGCGACGTCTCCCCAGAGGAGTTCGACGCGCTGGTCATCCCAGGCGGCCGCTCTCCGGAGCGGCTGCGGACCAACGCCAGGGTGCTCGCCTTCACGCGCGCCTTCTTCCTGAGCGGGAAGCCGGTCGCCGCGGTCTGCCATGGGCCGCTCCTGCTCGCCGCCGCGGGCGTCGCGCGAGGCCTCACTCTCACCTCCTGGCCGGCCATCGAGGACGAGCTCGCCGGGGCAGGGGCGCGCTGGGTGGACCAGGAGGTGGTCGAGGACGGAAACCTCGTCACGTCGCGCAAGCCGGCCGACCTCGAGCCGTTCTCGCGGGCGCTGCTGAGGAAGCTCGAGGCGCAGGCCAGCGAGCGCGCCGCGTCGGGAGGCGCGGAGGCTCCGCGGTAATGAATACCGTGGGCAGCAGGCACGGGGCGGCGCTATGTGAGCCGGATGAAGCAGCGGATCACCCTCTACTCCGACTTCGTCTGACCCTTCTGCTTCGTCGCCGAGGCAAGCAGCCTGGTCAGGTTGCAGGAGGAGTACGACGTCGAGCTCGACTGGCGGGGTTTCGAGTTGCATCCGGAGACCCCGCCGGGTGGGCGCAGCTTGGCTGACTACTTCGGCGCCCAGCGCGCGCAGGCGATGGAAGCCCGGCTCGTCACCTTCGCCGCCAGCTTCGGGGTGAGTGGCCTCGCCCAGCGCCAGGCGATCCCGAACACCCGCAAGGCGCTGGCGGTTGCGGAGTTCGCGCGCGACCGGGACAGGCTCCATCCGCTCCGGCACGCGGTCATGGAGGCGTACTGGCGCGGCGGGCGCGACATCGAGGACGACGCGGTCCTGGCCGACTGCGCGCGCGAAGCGGGGCTCGATCCGGCGGAAGCGCTGGCGGCGATCCGCGATCCAGTCTACCGAGGCCGCGTGGATGCGATGGGTGACGAGGCCAGGCGCGTTGGAGTCACGGGCATCCCGACCTTCATCATGGGGCGCCACGGAGTCGTCGGCTGCCAGCCTTACGAGGTGCTGGCGGCGCTGGCCGAGACGGAGGGGGCGGCGCGGCGGTGAGCAACCAGCGGCCCGCTCGGCCTGGAAATGGATCCCGTCGGGCCGGCGGCGTCTACTGCACCGGTGCGAACGCTCACACCAGCGCTGCTGCTGGCGCTCGGCCTCCTGGCCGTCCGCGCCGAGGCGCGCTCCTTCGAGGCCGAGCAGCGCTCGATCCCCCGCGTCCGCGCAGCCTTCGCGGCGGGGGAAGGGGTGCTGCGACGGCGCTTCGCCGCCGCGGGGGCTCCGTTCCCTCCGTCCGCCATCTACCTGCGCGCCTTCAAGCGCGAGGGGGTGCTGGAGCTCTGGGCCGCGACGGCCGGCGGGCGGCATGCGCTGATCGAGAGCTACCCCATCTGCGCGGCGTCGGGCCGCCTCGGGCCCAAGCGACGCGAGGGGGACGGGCAGGTTCCGGAGGGCTTCTACCGGCTGAACCACTTCAACCCGGCGAGCAACTATCACCTCTCGCTCGGCATCGACTACCCGAACACCGTCGATCGGCGGCGCGGCGAGCGCCAGCCGGGGGGCGCCATCTACATCCACGGCGACTGCGTCACCATCGGCTGCATCCCCATCACCGACGAGCGGATCGAGGAGCTCTACGTCGCCGCCGTCCTGGCGCGGAGCGGCGGCCAGGCGCTGATCCCCGTCCACGTCTTCCCCGCGCGGCTCACCGCCTCCGGCATGGCGGCGCTGGAGCGCGAGTACGCGGGCTCGGCCGCCTTGCTCGGCTTCTGGCGGAACCTGAAGGAGGGCTACGACAGGTTCGAGCGCGACCGGCTCCCGCCGCGCGCCGACGCTGGGACCGACGGGGCTTACCGATTCCGGTAGAGTCGGCACCGATGCTGATCGACTCCCACGCACACCTCGACTTCGAAGACTTCACCGACGACCTCGACGGCGTCGTCGCCCGCGCGAAGGCCGCGGGGCTCGAGCGGATCGTCTGCGTCGGGCTCTGGCGCCGGCCGGGGGACTTCGGCAACGCGCTGGAGCTTGCCGCGCGCGATCCCTCCTTCTTCTCCGCGACCGTGGGGATCCACCCGCACGAGGCGGCGCAGGTGCCGGAGGGGGACTGGGAAGCGTTCGGCCGGCTCGCGCGCGACCCGCACGTCGTCGCGATCGGCGAGATGGGGCTCGACTTCCACTACGACCGCTCGCCGCGCCCGGTGCAGGAGGCTGCCTTCCGGCGGTCGCTCCGGCTCGCGCGCGAGGTCGGCAAGCCGATCGTGATCCACATCCGCGAGGCGGACGAGCCGTGCCTGCGCTGCCTGCGCGAGGAGGGGATCCCGGCGGAGGGCGGGGTGGTCCACTGCTTCACCGGCGACGCGGCCGCGGCCCGCACCTACCTGGATCTCGGGCTGTACATCTCCGTCTCCGGTATAGCGACCTTCAAGACGGGCGAGCCGATCCGCGACGCGGTGAGGATCACGCCGCGCGAGCGGCTCCTCGTCGAGACGGACAGCCCGTTCCTCGCGCCGATCCCCTTCCGCGGCAAGCGCAACGAGCCGGCGTACGTCGCGCACGTCGCCGCGAAGGTGGCCGAGGTCTGGGGGACGACGCCGGAGGAGGTCGCTCGCGTCACCACCGCGAACGTGAGGCGGCTCTTCCGGCTGGGGTAGGGGAGCGGCGCGCCCGCTAGCCGACGAGCAGGACCGTGAGGCTGCGCGCCCCGTGGGCGCCGATCACCAGCGCCTGCTCGATGTCGGCGGTCTTGGAGGGACCGGCCAGGAAGAGGCCGAAGCGCGGCTTGCCGGCCAGGTCGATCCGCGCGTAGGCGTCGTGGAAGTCGGCCACCAGGTCGGCGGCGGACAGGACCACGGCCAGGTGCTCCGGGACGACCACCAGCGCCCGGTGGGGCAGGGCGCTCCCCTCGACCCAGATCGCGCCGTTCTCGGCCACGCCCAGCGTCCCGGGGAGGATGGCCAGGTCGAGCCCCTCGAGCGCGTGGGGGTCGCTCGCCGTCGCCGCGTCCTCGGTGGGCGCGCCGAGGCCGGGGACGAGGGAGACGACCCGCTTGGCGTCGCGACGCAGGGGCAGGGCGTCGAGCGCCGCCGCGGCGGCCGCCAGGTCCGGGACGCGGACGCAGCTCCCCGCCACGGCGGCGACCGCCTCGGCGAAGCGGCCGGCTAGATCCGGGTAGCGCGCGCCCACGCCCTCGAGCGTGGGGTGCGGAACGGGCTGGCGGGCGGCGCGGCGGAGCGCCGCCAGGATCGCCTCACGGGCGGCCATGCGTCCTCCGGTAGAGGTCGCGGAAGCTCTCGGGGTGAGCGCCGAGCGGCGCGCGCCGGGTGCGGCTCATGGCGCCTCCCCGAGCAGCAGCTCGGCGACGTGCTGGATCCGGACGGCGCGCTTCTCCCGGCGCGCGAGGCCGTCGAGGTGCATCAGGCAGCTCATGTCGACGCCGGTGATCACCTCGGCGCCGGCCTTCTCGTGGTCGGCGAGCCGGTCGCGCCCCATCATGCAGGAGACGGCCTCCTCGGTGACGGCGAAGGTCCCGCCGAAGCCGCAGCACTCGTCGGTGCGCGTCGGCTCCACCAGGCGGATCCCGTCGAGCGACGAGAGGAGCGTCTTCACCTTGTCGAAGGGTGGGACGCGCCGCTCGCTCCCGCTCGCGAGCCGTAGCTCGCGCTGGGCGTGGCAGCTGCGGTGGAGGCCGACGACGCGCGGGAAGCGGCCGTCGACCTTCCTGACCTCGAGCACGTCGTGCAGGAACTCGCAGAGCTCGAAGGTGCGGGACGCCACTCGCTCCAACTCAGGGTGGCCTGGGAGCAGGTCGCGGTACTGGTGCTTCACCATCGAGACGCAGCTCCCCGAGGGCGCGACCACGTACTCGTACCGGGGCGGCGAGAAGACCTCGAGGAAGCGCTCCGCGAGCGGTCGCGCGGCGTCGGCCGCCCCGGCGTTGGCCATGGGTTGGCCGCAGCAGGTCTGATCCTCGGGGAAGACGACCTCGCAGCCGTACCGCTCGAGCAGCCTGAGCGTGGCGGTCGCGACGGAGGGGTATAGCTGGTCGACGTAGCAGGGGACGAAGAGGGCGACGGTTGGCACGATGCGGATTGTACGCTCCGCAGGCGGGGCCGGCTCGCCCCGCTTGGGTGCCGTGCCGGGCAAGCGGCGCCTGGAGCGCTTTACTGGGTCGCGGGACCGATGGGCGTTTCCGTCGACGCGCCGACGAGGTATGGGTTTCACCTTCCGAAATTACGAGGGGCGAGATGGCTGCGAAGGCAAAGCCAGCGAAGGCCGCGACCCCCATCAAGGGGAAGAAGGCCACGACGCCGGCCAGGGGGAAGAAGGCCGCGACGCCGGTCGAGGGGAAGAAGCCGGCTACGCCGGCCACCAAGGGCGTCAGGCGCAAGCCGGCCCGGGCGCCGGTTGAGGTCGAGGCGCCCGCGGCGGCCGCCGTCGAGGTGAGGCGTGACTCCGTCGTCGCGGAGCAGGATCCCGTCGCGACCGCCAAGCTCGCGCTGGGGCCCGAGGCGGACACGCGCGAGCAGCCGGCCACCATCCCGTGGAGCTACGGCGTCGATCGGATCACCGCCGCGGCGGTCGATCCCGACCGGCTCTTCGTCTACTGGGAGGTGACCGATCCGGCGATCGAGCGGGCGCGGACTGCGCTCGGTCCGGGAGGCGCCGGCGGCTGGCTGGTGCTCCGCGTGTACGACACCAGCGGGCTAATCTTCGACGGCACCAACGCGCGCAGCTACTTCGACCACCCCGTGGAACGCGCCACCCGGCAGTGGTTCTTCGACATCGGCAAGCCCACCTCCACGGCCTTCGTCGAGATCGGAATGAAGTCGGCGGAGGGGTTCTTCGCGAGGATCGTCCGCTCCGGCCGCGTGGACTTCCCCAGGCGCGAGCCGGCCCCCTGGAGCGACCCCGAGTGGATGACCGTCCGGCCCTGGAGCGGTGAGGTCGCCGACGTGCACCGCTCGCCGGCAGGCGCCCGCGGGGCTGGCGCGCCACGCCAGGACGGCAGGGCGGAGCCGGGGTCCGAGCCGATCCCGATCTGGACCCTGCGGGACCCCGGCGCCGTCCACGAGGTCGTGCTGCGCCAGCTGCTCGAGTCGGGCTGGGAGCGGGTCGAGTGGAGCGAGACGAGCGGCGACGGCTGGTTCGCGCTCGAAGCGCGGAGCGAGTGGGAGAGCCCGCGCGTGCTCACCTCCTGGGAGACGGGGCCGTTCACCTATCCCGTGGAGATCGAGCCGCCGCGCCGGGAGGAGTGGGAGGGGCGAGGCTTCGCCTACCGCGCGGGGAACGTGACGCACGTCGTGCAGGGGCCGTGGCGGGTGGTCATCCGCAACCTGGGCACGCGCTCGGAGCGCGAGCTGATCGGGACCTGGGAGATCCACCGCTCGTGGTCGGTCGAGGGCGGACGCCAGCTCAGCATGGGGAGCGGGGGGGCGACGCTCCGCGTCGGCGCCTCGGAGTCGGTCGCCGCGGGGGCGAGCGAGCGGCGCTGGATCTCGGCGAGCGAGCTCAGGCTGGGAGGGGCCAGCGAGCGCTGGCGAGTCGGCGCCAGCGAGGTGCACTTCCGCGGTGCGACCGAGCAGCTCTTCGCCGGTGCGAGCCAGGCGCAGCAGCGCGGCGCGAGCGAGCGGCAGTACGCGGGCGGGAGCGAGTCCCGGCTCGGCGGCGCCAGCGAGGGTGGCTACGCGGGCGGGAGCGAGGGGCGGCTCGCCGGCGCCAGCGAGCTGCGGCTCGACGAGGGCGGCTCGGCGCTGCCGCTGGCGTACCCCGCGCCCGAGCGGCCTGACCCCGATGAGGAGGACTGACGTCGATGGCACGCGGCTACCTTGCGATCGTCCTGCACGCCCACCTGCCCTTCGTCCGTCACCCGGAAGATCCGACGGTGATGGAGGAGAGCTGGCTCTACGAGGCGATCACCGGCACCTACCTGCCGCTGCTCCAGATGTTCGAGGGGCTCGCCGCCGACGGCGTCCCCTATCGCGTCACCGTCTCGCTCTCCGCGCCGCTCATCTCGATGCTGACCGACGACCTGCTCAAGGAGCGGTACGCCGCACACCTCGACGACCTGATCGCGCTGGCCGGGAAGGAGCTCGAGCGGACGCGCGCCGAGCCCCACTACCACCGGCTCGCCCAGATGTACCTGGACCGCTTCCAGTCGCTGCGCCACACGTGGCGTTGCCACGACGGCGACCTCGTGCGCGCGTTCCGGCTGCTCCAGGACGCGGGCTGCATCGAGGTGATCACCTCTACCGCGACGCACGCCTTCTTCCCGATGATGGATCGGAACTGGGTCGCCCTGCGGGCGCAGGTGCACGTCGCCGCCGACCTGTACGAGCGCCACTTCGGCCAGCGGTCGAAGGGCATGTGGCTGGGCGAGTGCGGGTACGTCCCGGGCTGCGACGAGCTGCTCCGCGAGGCGGCGGTGCGCTACTTCATGGTGGACACGCACGCGCTCCTCTTCGCGGATCGCCCGCCGCTCCTCGGCGTCCACGCCCCGGTCTACTGCCCGACCGGCGTCGCCGCCTTCGCGCGCGACACCGAGTCGTCCCAGCAGGTCTGGAGCGCCAAGGAGGGATACCCCGGCGATCCGCAGTACAGGGACTTCTACCGCGACATCGGCTTCGACCTGCCGCTCGACTACATCGGGCCGCACCTGCACCCAGCGGGCGTGCGCAACTACACTGGCTTCAAGTACCACGCGATCACGCACGATCGCCTTCACGACAAGTGGGTCTACGACCCCGAGGCCGCACGGGGGAGGGCCGGGCTGCACGCCGCGCACTTCCGCGGCAACCGCGAGAAGCAGATCGAGGCGCTCGCCGCCGGGATGGATCGGCCGCCGATCGTCGTCAGCCCGTACGACGCCGAGCTCTACGGTCACTGGTGGTACGAGGGGCCGCTCTTCTTGAACGATCTGTTCAGGCAGCTTCACTTCGACCAGAAGACCGTGGAGCCGATCACACCCGGCGACTACCTGGAGCGCCACTCCACCAACCAGGTGGCCACGCCCTGCGCCTCCTCGTGGGGGCTCAAGGGTTACGGTGAGTACTGGTGCAACGAGACCAACGCCTGGGTCTACCGGCACACGCACGTGGCCGCGGAGCGGATGGCGGAGCTCGCTCGCCGAAGTCCGCGCGCCGAAGGGCTGGAGCGGCGCGCGCTCAACCAGGCGGCGCGCGAGCTGCTGCTGGCGCAGTCGAGCGACTGGCCGTTCATCATGACGACCGGCACGACCGTCTCCTACGCGACGCGGCGGGTCAACGAGCACACGATCCGCTTCACCCGGCTCTACGAGGATCTGAAGGCCGGCAAGCTCGACGAGGCGTTCGTCGCCGACATCGAAGCGAAGGACAACATCTTCCCCGACGTCGACTACCGCATCTACGCGACCTGAGTGCTCGGGCCCGGGACTGAGCGCTCACCGATGCCGGAAGCCACGAGGCCCCTGAGGGTCCTGTTCGTCACCTCTGAGGCGGCGCCGTTCGCCAAGACCGGCGGCCTCGGCGACGTCTCCGGCTCGCTGCCCAGGGCCCTCCGGGCTCGCGGCATCGACGTGCGCGTGGTGATGCCGCTCTACGCCGGCATGGACTGGAACGCGCTGGAGCGGCTGGATGGGGCGGTTCACGTACCGTCATGGTGGGGCATGGCGCGCGCGGGCGTCCGGCTCGGGCGGCTGCCTGGCAGCGACGTGCCGGTCTACTTCCTCGAGTACCACCGGTACTTCGATCGCGGGCACCTCTACGGCCCGCCGGGCGAGGGGTACGGCGACAACCTGGAGCGGTTCGCCTTCCTCTCGCGTGGCGCGCTGGAGCTCTGCACGGCGCTCGGCTTCCAGCCGGACGTCATCCACGCGAACGACTGGCAGACGGCGCTCGTGCCGGTCTACGTGAACACGGTCGAGTGGGCGAGGCCGCTCCACGGCGCCGCCACCGTCTTCTCCATCCACAACCTGGCCTACCAGGGAGTGACCGGCGGGGACGCGATGTTCGTCACCGGGCTCGGGCGGGAGCACTACAACCCCGCCGAGTTCGAGCACTTCGGCGCGCTCAACCTCATGAAGGGCGCGGTGCGCCACGCCAACCTGCTCTCGACCGTCAGCCCCAACTACGCCCGGGAGATCCAGACCCCGGCCTTCGGCTGCGGCCTCGACGGCGTGCTGCGGGAGCGGGGGGCGGACCTGGTCGGCATCCTGAACGGGATCGACGTGCGGGAGTGGGATCCTTCGGCAGACGAGAAGATCCCCGCGCGCTTCTCGGTGAGCGACCTGTCGGGGAAGGAGCGCTGCAAGGCGGCCCTGCAGCACGAGGCGGGGCTCCCCGTCGAGGCGAGGCGCCCGCTCTTCGGGGTGATCGGGCGAATGGTCTCGCAGAAGGGGTACGACGTGCTGGCCCACTGCCTGGACCGGGTGCTCGACTGGGGCGCGCAGATCGTCCTGCTGGGAAGCGGCGACCACGAGGCGGAGCACTTCTTCAAGGCGGCGGCGGCGCGCCGCCCGGATCGCTTCAAGGCCTGGATCGGCTTCGACGAGCCGCTCAGCCACCGGATAGAGGCTGGAGCAGACTTCTTCGTCATGCCTTCCCGGTTCGAGCCCTGCGGCCTGAACCAGATGTACAGCCTGCGCTACGGGACCCTGCCGGTCGTGCGCGCCACGGGAGGGCTCGTCGACACGGTCCGCGGATACGACGAGCGGACGGGGGAGGGGACCGGCTTCCTCTTCGGAGACCTCACGCCCGACGCGCTCGCGAACACCATCGGCTGGGCCATCTCCACGTGGCACGACCGCCCGCACCACATCGAGGCCATGCGCCGGCGCGGCATGACCCAGGACTTCTCCTGGGACGCCTCGGCAGCGGAGTACGAGCGGCTCTACCTGCGCGCGTACCGCGCGCGCAGGGGGCACGAGTTCAGTCGCTAACCCAACCCCTCTCCCTCATTGAGGGAGAGGGAAGGGTGAGGGAGAGGTCGCGGTTCCTACGTGCTCGGCGTCTCGCCGGAGCTGGTGTCCGGCGTGGTGCTCTCTGGAGCGGAGGCCTGCTGCCCGGAGCGGCCGGCGCTGCGGGCGTCGGCTCGGCGGCCGGAGCCTCGGCGGCGGGCTCGGGCGCGGGCTCGGCGGCCTGTTCGGCCTTTCCGCCCTCGAGCTTGGCCGCGAGCGCGGCGAACGGATTGTGCGTCAGCTTCTTCTCGGCCGGTCGACCCTGGAGCCCCTTGTCACCGGGGAGGCGCGGCCCCGATGTAGCCGCGCTTCTTGTCGCCGAAGCCGCCTGCTCCGCCTGGGCCGCCGTGACCGCCGCGGAAGCCGCCGCGATCCGGGGGACGGTCCGTGCGTGGAGGGCGATCCGCGCGCGGCGCGGCCGCGTCTGGCTTCGCCTCCGCCTTCACCTCCGCCCCGTCCTCGGCGCGGGCAGGCGCCGCAACTGCAGCCGCCTTCCGCGCCTCCTGGGACTGACGGGGGGCCTTCGGCTTCTGGGGCTGCTGCTTGCGGGACCCCTCCGGCCGCGACTGCCGGGAGCCCTCGCGGGGGACGTAGATGACGGGCGTCAGGATCTCGGGCGGAGGCCCCTTCTTCTCGACCTGCGTCGTCGGGAGCGCCCCCCGCCAGATCGGCTGCTCGTAGACGTTGTTGGAGTCGGTCCAGCGGCGGTTTCCGCCTTCGCGCCCCATCAGGTTGAGCCAGCTGTTCACGCGGCTGTCGATGTCGTCGATGTAGTGGACGATCATCGCCTCGAGCGTCATCGGCGGGCGCGGCGAGCCGTACTCGACGCGGCCATGGTGCGCGAGGACGATGTGGACGATCTGGTGCTCCAGCTCGCGCGGCACGCCGGTGCGGCGGGCCTTGTCGTGGATCCACTGCGCGGCCATCACGAGGTGGCCGACCAGGCGCCCCTCGTCGGAGTACTCGGCGTGCTTCTCCAGCGAGAGCTCCCGGATCTTCCCGATGTCGTGGAAGAAGGTGCCTGCGACGAGCAGGTCCCGATCGATCTGCGGGTACTGGTCGGCGATCCGGTGTGCCAGCTTGAGGCAGGAGACCGTGTGCTCGAGCAGGCCGCCCGGATAGGCGTGGTGCACCGTCTTGGCGGCGGCACCGCGGCGCAGCCGCCCCGCGACGTCGTCGTCGTCGACGAAGGCCCTGATGAGCGTCTTGACGTTGGCGTCGGCCACGGCGTCGACGAGGGCCAGCAGCTCTGTCCAGAGGGCGTCCTCGCCGGCGCCTGCGGCGGCGCGCTCGGGCTTCTCCGGCTTCTTCGGCTCGGGCGGCGGGGTCCACTCGAAGTCGGTGGGGTCGAGCGTCGACGCGTCGGCCTTCACGATGGTCTCGAGCCGGATCTGGGGGCGTCCCTGGAACGTGCCGATGGTCCCCTCGGCCTCGACGGCGTCCTTCTCCTCGAAGAGGGCGGCGAGCTCCTCGATCTTGTCGAAGGCGCGCCCTTCCAGCTCCCCGGTCTTGTCCTGGAAGGTCACCGCCAGGTAGGTCTTGCCGCTCTTCGCGGTGAGGGTCGCCTTGCGGGTGACGAGAAAGAGCGACTTGACGTGCTCGCCCTCCTTGACGTCCTTGGCCCAGATCTTTTCCATGGTGCGCGCAAGCTAACCGAACGGCCCGGTCGTGACAACGGGATCCCG
The DNA here is from genome assembly GCA_963845515.1 of uncultured delta proteobacterium. Classification (GTDB taxonomy): domain Bacteria; phylum Myxococcota; class Myxococcia; order Myxococcales; family Anaeromyxobacteraceae; genus DATIVK01. The sequence goes on along the minus strand of CAWJSR010000029.1, from coordinate 54,402 downwards.
GCGGCGGGGTTGCGTGCGAGTTATCCTGTGGCGAGGAGCGGCCGGCCATGCGTATCGACCCTGGGAGCGACGCGCTCGTCGTGGTGGACCTGCAGCACGACTTCCTGCCCGGCGGCGCGCTAGCCGTGTCGACCGGCGACGCGATCGTCGAGCCCATCGCAAGGCTCGCGCCCCGCTTCGCGGTCGTGGTGGCGACGCAGGATTGGCATCCCCGCGGTCACGTCTCCTTCGCGAGCGCCCACGAGGGCTGTTCGCCCTTCACGGTGAAGGAGCTCCCTCAGGGGGGCCAGGAGCTCTGGCCCGACCACTGCGTCCGGGGGAGCCGGGGGGCTGCGCTCCACCCGGACCTTCCTATGGAGGCGGTCACGCTGGTGCTGCGCAAGGGGACGCGGCGCGAGGTGGACAGCTACAGCGCCTTCCGCGAGAACGTCGGTCCCGACGGCCAGCGGCCGAGGACCGGGCTCGCGGGCTGGCTGCGGGAGCGCGGCATCCAGCGCGTCTTCCTCTGCGGCCTCGCACGCGACTTCTGCGTCAGGGCGAGCGCGGTCGACGCCGCCGAGGCCGGGTTCGAGGCGTTCGTCCTGGACGACATGACGCGGGCGGTCTTCCCCGAGCGGGTGGCCGAGACCAACGCCCGGCTCGAGGCGGCCGGCGTCCGGCTCGCCCACGGGTGCCACCTGGAGGGCTAGCGCCGGGGTCGAGTCAGGGCCCCTCGGAGCGTATGACCGATCCCGGCGGAAGCGCGGCGAGGAGGGCGTCGCGCGCGGCCACGACGCTCGCCTCGTCCTTCGACTCCACGGTGAGCTTCACGCGGTGATCCGCGCCGTCGAACCGCGGGTAGCTCCCGATCTCGACCGTCGGGTGATCCCGCACCACCCGGTCGAGCGCGGCCGCGATCGGACCCTCACCGACCCGGAGGTAGATGCAGGCGAGCCTGAACGGTGGGGCGGCCAGGGCGGCGGCGAACCTCTCGAACTGGAAGCGGCAGAACTCGGGCACGCCAGGCAGCATCACCACGTTCTCGACGACCAGGGTCGGGTAGTCGGGATCCCCCTCGAGCCGGGTTCCATCCGGGACGTCCGCCATCCGGAGTGCCGCCTCGGGAAGCTCCTCGGCGTGGTGGCGCGCGTGGATGGCCCGGATGGCGGCGGCCAGGCGCGGGTGGCGGATCACCGGCCGGCCGAGCGCCTTCGCGACGGCGCCGAGCGTGACGTCATCGTGCGTCGGGCCGACGCCACCGGTCGTGAAGACCCAGGTGCAGCGCGCGCGGACCCGCTCCAGCGCGGCGGAGATCTCGTCGACCTCGTCCGGGATGGTGTGGATGGCGACGAGCCGCACCCCCAGATCGCGCAGCCGCCGCGCGATGAAGGGGCCGTTCTCGTCGGTCACCTTGGCCGAGAGCACCTCGTTGCCTATGACGAGGAGCGCGGCGGAGGGGTTCGGCATCACACCCGGATAGCCCGGATCGCGGCGCGTTTCCAGCCCCGCCCTGCCTATGCGGGCTCCGCCGACGCAGGCGCGGCGTCGTGGAGGATCCGCTCCCGGAGCGGCGCCGACGCGCTGAGCGCGTCGTAGGCCGCCGACTTGTAGGCCTCGCCGAGCGTCGGGTAGTTGAAGACGGCCGTGATGAAGTACCGGATGTCGCCGCCAAGGCTCATCACCGCGTTGCCGAGGTGGACCAGCTCCGACGCGTGCGGGCCGATGCAGTGGACTCCGAGCAGCTTCCCCTCCGGGGAGGCGAGGATCTTCAGGAAGCCGACCGCCTCGCCGACGAGGTTGGCGCGCGCGTTCTCCTCCAGCGGCGCCCTCCCGACCACGTAAGGGACTCCCCTTCTTCCGCAGCGTCTCCTCGGTGTCGCCCGCGCCGGAGAGCTCCGGGATGGTGTAGATGCCCACAGGGATGCGCGTCGGAGACGCCGCGCCGCCGCGGCTCGCCGCAGGCGTGGCGCATGGCGACGACCGCCTGCTCCTTGGAGGTGGAGGCGAGGCCGGGGAAGCCGACGAGGTCCCCGGCCGCGTAGACGTGCGGGGACCTTCGTCTGGAAGTGCTCGTTCACCTCGAGGAGGCCGCGCTCGGCGGCGGAGAGCCCGGCCTTCGCCAGGTCGAGCGACTCGACGTTGCCGATCCGGCCCGATGCGATCAGCACCTTCTCGGCGACGAAGCGCTTCCCGTCGGAGAGGGTGACCAGCACGTCCTGCTCCCCCGCCTCGACGTGCGCTGCGCGGACCTCCTGGTGGAGCTCGATCCCTGCCTGCCGGAAGAGATCCTGCATGGCGAGCGACAGCTCGGCGTCCAGCCACGGCAGGAGCCGCTCCTTCGAGTCCACGATGAAGACGCGGACGCCCAGCGCCGCGAAGATCGACGCGTACTCACAGCCGGCGACACCGCCGCCGAGCACCGCGAGCGACTTCGGGACCCGGTCGAGCATCAGGATCGAGTCGGAGTCGTAGACCCGCGCGTGGTCGAAGGCGTACTGCGGCGGGTGGAACGGGCGGGTGCCCGTCGCGAGCAGGACGACCCCGGCCTCGAGATCCTGGGTCGAGCCGTCGGGGATGGTGACGCGCAGCGTGTGAGGATCGACGAAGCTCGCGACGCCGCGGAACGTCTCGACGCCGGCGTTGGAGAGCGCGTTCCGGATGCGCGCGTGCTCGCGCCCCGTTACGAGCCCGCGCCGCCCCATCAGCTCGGGGATGGTGACGGTGCGCGAGACCCTCAGCTCGATGCCGTGGGCGTCGCGCGCGCGCGCCTGCTGGATCGCGAGGGCGGTCTCGCGCAGCGCCTTGGAGGGGATGGTGCCGGTGTTGGCGCAGGCGCCCCCCGGCACGGCCTCCTTCTCGACGAGGGCGACCTTCCTGCCGAGCTGTGCAGCCTGGACCGCACCGGCCTCGCCCGCCGGTCCAGAGCCGATGACGACGACGTCGTACTTGAGTGGAGTCCCCATTACGGCTCTTCATAATGAGCCGTTTACCGCTTTGCACGATGTCGCAGATGGGGCCGAGTCACAGCAGCGGCAACTGGGGATCCAGGAGAGGTGCGTCGAGGCAGGCCGGGTCGTCGTTCTTCACCGAGTTGACCCGCTGGGACACTGGGCGGGCGGCGAGCGTGCCCTCGGGCGCGAGGGCAGGGGGATCGGCGCCGTCGAGCCAGGCATCGAGCGCGCCGTCGGCCAGGATGGCCGGCATCCGATCGTGTATTGCCCGCACGTCGGCGTTGGCGTCGACGGTGACGATCACGAACTCACGCGAACCCGTCGTCGACGGCCGCCAGAGGGCGGCGAAGAGGAGCGGCCGCCCGTCCGGGCGGTGGAGCCAGGCCGGGCGGCGCCCGTTCGCGGGGCCGCTCCACTCGTAGAAGCCGTCGGCGGGGACGGCGCAGCGGCGAGCGCGCCACTCCTCGCGGAAGGTGGGCCTTCGCTCCGCGGACTCGGCGCGGGCGTTGATCGTCCTGCCGGTCCCGGACGCGAAGCCGAAGCTCGCCTCCACCAGCCTTCGCCCGCCCCCCTCGGCGCGCAGGACGATGTGGGCGTCCCCTGGGGCCACGTTGAAGCGCGGGCGCCACGGGCGCTTGAAGGCCGGGTCGAGCTCGGCCCGCAGCTCGCGCGCGAGGCCGCCGAGGTCGGTGGTGGTGAGCGTGAAACGACCACACATGGCGTCAGGATAGCCCCGGCCATCGCGGTGCTGCACCCCATGACCCTGGCGGAGGCTCCTGCCAGCGAACGTTGGTACCCTGGGGTGGCGCGCGGCGCGCCCTTGCGCTATCAAACGACCGCCGGTGAACGCCCCTGAACAGCCCCTCAGCGCCCCCGTCCTCGCCTATCCGTTGGGCGATGCCCTCTACCTCAACGTGACGAGCAGCTGCACGCTAGCGTGCGTCTTCTGCCCGAAGATCCGTGATGGCGACTTCACGCTCGGAGGCTTCGATCTCAGGCTTCGCGAGAATCCGACGGCCGACGAGGTCTGGAAGGCAGCGCTCGACGTCGGCATCGCGGGGCGCTCGGAGGTGGTCTTCACCGGCTTCGGCGAGCCGACGCGCCGCCTGGAGGTCGTCCTGGACCTGATCCGGAGGCTCAAGGTTGCCGGGGTCGGCCGGGTCCGGATCGACACCGATGGCCTCGCCAGCCTTCGCGAGGGGCGCGACATCCCGCCGGAGCTCGCCGCCGCCGGCCTCGACGCGATCTCCGTGTCGCTCAACGCCGCGGACGCGGCGACCTACTCACGGGTCTGCCCGAGCCGCCATGGCGAGAGCGCCTACCCGGCGGTGAAGGAGTTCATCCGCAGCGCCAGCGCTTCCATCCGCGAGGTTGCAGCGAGCTGCGTGGCGCTCCCTGGACTCTCCGAGGAAGACTGTCGCCGGGTTGCCGAGGGGCTCGGGGCGCGTTTCAGGTGGCGACCGTACGACCGGCTTGGCCGGATCGACGGGGTGGGGTAGGGGCCCCAAAGTGGTGCAGGGGTGGCGCGGCGCGTTGTCACGCAGCGCACAATCAACGCCTGCTCTTCTGCCGGCGCGCAATCTGCCGGCGGGGCCAGGACCCCCTTTGTCTCTGAAGGGTTGCGCTCGAACGATTGATCTGGACCCAAGGCGGGTTCGTGTGCATTATCTGCGGGCCATCCGCAGGGTTTGCGTATACCAGACAGGGCATTCAGGTTCATGGTCAACTCCAGCGTCGGCGTTCGCTCGAACGAACGCATACTCATTGCCGACGACGAGCAGAACGCTCGGACGGCACTTCGCACGCTCCTCGAGGACGAGGGGTACGAGGTGTCCGAGGCAGCCGACGGTGAGGAGGCGCTGACCAAGCTCCAGTCCTTCGCCCCCGCCGCGGTGCTGGCCGACGTGCGGATGCCGAGGCTCGACGGCATCTCCCTGCTCAAGCGGGCGCGCGAGCTCGGGTACGACGCGGTCTTCGTGATGACCACCGCCTTCGCCTCGGTCGAGGCTGCGGTCGAGGCGATGCGCGCCGGCGCCGAGAACTACCTGGTCAAGCCGCTCGACGTCGGCGCGGTCCAGGTCGTGCTCGAGAAGGCGCTGGAGAAGCTCAAGCTACAGCGCGACACGCAGAACCTCCGCGAGCGCGTGCGCGAGCGGTACCGGTTCCACAACATCGTCGGCGACGCGCCCGAGCTGCAGGCGGTCTTCGACGTCGTGAAGCGCGCGGCGCCCACGCGCGCCACCGTCCTGATCCTCGGCGAGTCGGGCACCGGGAAGGAGCTGATCGCGCAGGCGCTCCACGAGGAGTCGCCGCGGCGGGATCGGCCGTTCATCAAGGTGAACTGCGCCGCCCTCTCCGAGACGCTGCTCGAGTCGGAGCTCTTCGGCCACGAGAAGGGCGCCTTCACCGGCGCGGTGGGACGCAAGGAGGGGCGGTTCGAGCTGGCCGACGGCGGGACGCTCTTCCTGGACGAGATCGGCGACATCTCCCCGGCGCTGCAGATCAAGCTCCTGCGAGTGCTGCAGCAGCGCGAGTTCGAGCGGGTGGGGGGGACGCAGACGCTCAAGGTCGACGTACGGCTCGTCGCGGCCACGAACCGCGACTTGCTCGCCGAGGTGAAGGCGGGGAAGTTCAGGGAGGATCTCTTCTACCGGCTCAACGTCGTGGCGGTGACCCTCCCGCCGCTCCGGCAGCGAAAGGGTGACATCCCGGCCCTCGTCGCCCACTTCATCGAGAAGTATGCCCACGCGTACGGCAAGGAGATCCGCGGGCTCGCGCCGGGGACGCTCAACGCGCTCCTGTCGCACGACTGGCCCGGCAACGTGCGCGAGCTGGAGAACGTGGTCGAGCGCGCGGTCGTCCTCTGCAAGGCGACCGAGCTCACGGCCGACGACCTGCCGACCACGCTCCGGGGCCCGCGGCCGCGCGAGCGCGTCTCCGGCGCCCTCATCCCGGGCGCGACGCTCTACGAGATCGAGCGCGAGGCGATCCTGCGGACCCTCGAGATGGTCGGGGGCTCGACCTCCAGGGCGGCGGAGATCCTCGGGATCAGCGTGCGGAAGATCCAGTACCGGCTCAAGGAGTACTCGGCGGGCGTGCGCAGCGACGGGCCCGCGCCCGGGGACGATCCGGAGCCAGACGACCCGTCGCACGACGAGCCCTAGCGGGATCTGGCGAGCCGCCGTCGCCCGATGCGTTGGGGCGACCCGCGCCCGCTGCGTCACTTCCAGCGCGGCAGCTCGACCACGAAGCGGGCGCCCCCGAGCGGCGACGCGCCGACCGTGATGGAGCCGCCGTGCTGGGCCACGACCCCCTGGACGATCGAGAGGCCGAGCCCCGAGCCCTGCCCCTTGGTCGTGAAGAAGGGCTCGAAGATCTTCTCTCGGGCCGCCGGGGCGATGCCTCCCCCGCTGTCCTCCACCACCAGGGCGATCGGCCCCTCGTCGCCGGGGCGGCCGCCGCCGGCGAGCCGCGTGGAGACGCGGATCGTGCCGCCGGCCGGAGTCGCGTCGAAGGCGTTCAGCAGCAGGTTCACGACCACCTGGCGGAGCCTTCCCTCCTCGCCGGCGACCGGTGGAAGCCCCTCGGGAAGGTCCCGCTCCAGCTTCAGCACCCGCCGCTCCAGCTCGCCGCCGAGGAAGTCGAGGACGCGATCCACGACTGCCCGGAGGTCCAGCTCGGCTGGCGCGAGCTCCCGCGGGCGGGCGAGCTGCAGGAAGTCCTCGAGCACCTGGTTGAGCCGCTTGATCTCGTCGCGGACGAGGTGGAGCGGCTCGAGCAGCGCGCCCTGCGTCTCCTTCGGGAGCTTCTGGATCCGGCGCTCCAGCACCTGGAGCTGCAGCGACGCGGCGTTGAGCGGGTTGCGGATCTCGTGTGAGAGGCCGGCCGTCATCGTCCCGACGGTCGCGAGCTTCTCGGCGACCTGGGCCCGGCGCGCCAGGTCCCGCGCCTCCGCATGGAGGCGGGCCTGGCGCAGCGCCTGCTCGACCGTGACGAGGAGCTCCGGCGAGGCGGTGGGACGCACCACGAACGAGCACGCGCCGGCGCGCATGGCGGTGAGCGCCGCGCCCAGCGAGTCGTCGCGGCTCATGAGGATGATCTCGCCGTCCAGCGACTGCGCCTTGAGCCGGGGGCCGAGGGTGGCGCCGTCGCCGTCCGGCAGGGAGAGGCCGACCAGCGCCACGTCGAAGCCCGCGCGTGCAGCCTCGAGCGCCTCGGCGGCGGTTCGAGCCGAGCGCACCTTGAAGCCGGCGTCGCCCAGCGCGCTGGCCACGGTGTCGTTCGCGTCGGAGGTGTCAGCGACGACGATGACGCGAGCGGTTCTCGGAGGAGCTGCGTTGGCGATCAGTGGACCACCAGGACCGGCTTGGGGCTGATGTGGACGATGCGGTCGGAGACGCTGCCGAGGAAGACTCGCGCCACCGCCCCGTGGCCGCGGCTGCCCACGACCACCATCCCGACGTCGGGCGCCGCGGCCTCCTCCGCGATCGACTCCGCCGGCGAGCCGTAGAGGATGGTGCTCGTGGTGTCGACGCCAGGCTCCGCGAGGAAGGAGACGGCCTTCTGGAGCAGGGTCTCGGCGTACGCCTGGTGCTCCTTCTCGACCTCGGCGAGCGTGAGCCCGTAGACGTCCGGTGGTAGCAGGAGCTTCGGGACGACGTGCACCAGCGTCAGTTGGGCGCCGAAGCGGAGCGCGATGTCGGCCGCCATCCGCGCCGCCTTGAGCGAAGGGTCGGAACCGTCGATGGCCACCAGTATCCGCTTCATTCCATCCTCCAGGAGTGGACTCGCAGGATCGCCTCAATGTTGGAGCGCACGTAAGCGGATCGCAAGCTCCGCCTGCGCGCAGGCGCGCGGAAACGGAAATTAGGGACGCGCTCGTTCTCCCGGGCCGGTGCGAGCCGGGCGCCGCGCCGGTGAAACCGGCGCGTCTCAGATGGGGTCGGAGTCGGCGATGGCCTCAGGGGCCCCGACCGCGACTCCGAAGTACGAGAGCACGCGCTCCTGGTGTTGGGAGAGGCCATGAAGTTCGATCGGCGTCCGCCCAGTCACGATGTCTCTGGCCAGGAGCGACAGGGCGAAGTCGTGGCACTCGCGAACACGGCGGAAGTCCAGCTCGACGTGTGTTCCGGCCAGGGACCGGCTGAGCAGGTCGTGGATCTGCCAGGCGTCCTCCGGCCCGAAGTCGCTTCCGACCGTCAGATGAAGGTCCCCCGACTCGAGCTGATCGATCGAAAAGGCCATGGTGCCATCCACACGTGCGAAAGGGCGCCCCTACGTAAGCGCATCCGACTCACGATGTGGAAGTGCGGTGACTTGCCGCGGCGGCCCCGGCTGGGGCGCCGATCGGGCGTGAAGCTAAGGCTTGGGGTCCGGCTTCTGGCTTGTGCCTTCGGAGCCGGGCTTCTGACCCTCGTCCTTCTCGTCGTCGCCGCCGCCGAGCGCCTTCTTGAAGCTGCGGATGCCCTGTCCGAGGCCCGCGCCAAGCTGAGGCAGCCTGCTCGCGCCGAAGAGGACGATCACGATGATGAGGATGACTAGGAGCTCACCCATTCCAAGTCTGGGCATTGGCTGATTCCTTCCGGACGACGGTGCGCGCCCTTAATAGCTCAATCAGCCACCGCTGTCTTCCATCGCGATGGCGGCGAGACGGCGCGCGTCGAGCACCCTGACGCCGCGCGAGGCGTCGACTACGCCGTCGGCCTCCAGCCGGGTCAGGCAGCGCGAGAGCGTCTCCGGGCGCATCCCCAGGAGGCGCGCGACGACCTGCTTGCGCACGGCGTTGGGGCGCTCGGCGAGGAAGCGGGCGTGGGCGAGCGCGAAGCGCGCGACGCGCGAGAGACAGTCTCCCTGGCGCCAGTTCACCTCGTCGCGCTGCTGGCGCGACTCGCTGAGGATCAGATCCAGGACGACCCGCGCGGCGCTCCGCTCGGGGCCGATCCACTGTGCCAGGCCGTCGCCGGAGATGCCGCAGACCTTGACCCGGGAAAGCGCGCGGACCTCGTAAGGCGACGCCTCGCCCTGGAGCGACTCGGTGCAGAGCAGCGACGACGGCCCGCGCAGCGTCAGCACCAGCTCGGCGCCGCGGGTGCTCACGGCGGAGAGGGCGACGAAGCCCTCCTTGATGAAGTAGACGGTGCGGGGGCGCTCGCCCTGCGCGCAGATGGTTGAGCCAGACTCCCTCGAGGTCGGCGTGAGCCGGCAGCGTCCCTGCGAGGCGATCCCGAGTCCGCAGGCGCTGCAGTCTGTCACGGGCTGGTTGGAGAGCATGTGGTTGGCGAAATGATACAGCACAGGTCGGGGGTTGGCCTAGATCAAGCGCGCAAGGCATCGAAACCTCAGCGGGAAGCTTGGCCTCCGGCCCAAAAGTGGCATGATCGCGCCCCGATGGAGCGAATCCTCTCGGTGCGGGACGACGTGCTTCGAGCGGTTGCGCCGCTGCCCTCCGAGGAGGTCACGCTCGACGGCGCGTCCGGCCGCTTCCTGGCCGCCGACGTCCTCGCTCGCGTGGCGAGCCCGCCGTACGCCTGCGCCGCGATGGATGGCTTCGCGGTCCGCGCTGCCGGCGCGCACGAGGGTGCTTCCCTCCGCGTGGTCGAGACGACCTATGCCGGCGACGAGGCTGCCCGACCCCTAGGCGAGGGTGAGGCCGTCCGGATCTTCACCGGCGCCCCGCTGCCGCCGGGCGCCGACGCGGTCGTGATGCAGGAGGTCGTCACGGTCTCCGGCGAGCTCGCGCGCGTGGAGCGAGCGGTCGGGCCCGGCGAGAACGTCAGGCGAGCGGGAGAGGACCTGGTGCAGGGGGCGCTCGCGCTGCAGGAGGGGACCAGGCTCGGCCCTCGGCAGCTGGCGCTGCTGGTGTCGGTCGGAGTGGAGCACGTCGTCGTCCGGCGCCGCCCACGGGTCGTGGTGATCTCCTCGGGCGAGGAGATCGTCGGTGGCCGCGTCCCCGACTCGAACGGCCCGGCGGTAGCGGGCGTGCTGCGCGCTGCGGGTGCGCTGGTCGAGACGCGCGCGGTCGGGGACCGGGTCGAGCTGCTCGCCGAGGAGCTCGCCAACGGGCTGGCGAACGCGGACGCGGTCGTGACCATCGGTGGGGTCTCGGTCGGCGAACGGGACCACGTCGCCGCTGCGGTCGCGCGCGTCGGCGGCGAGAAGCGGGTCCACGGCGTCCCCATGAAGCCCGGGAAGCCCTTCCTCTTCGCGCTCGCAGGAAGGACGCCGATCCTGGGGCTCCCCGGCAGCCCTTCCGCGTGCCTCGTCGCGCTGGAGGTCTTCGCGCGCCCCGCGATCCTGAGGCTCGCAGGGGCGGGCAGCACCGCCCGCAGGGCGCTTCGCGTGGTGCTCTCCGCGCCGGCCTCCGGCAAGCCGGGTCGGGCCCGCTTCCTGTGGGCGCGCCTCGAGCCTGGAGGGCGCGCGCGGGCGCTCGGGCGCGACTCGGCCCAGGTGCGGGGGCCCGCGCTCGCCGACGCGCTGCTCCTCGTCCCCGAGGACGCCGGTGAGCTCCCGGAGGGATCGGAGGTGGAGGCGTGGCTCCTCGACGACGACGCCTAGCGCCGATCATCGCGATCTCGGGACCGAGCGGCGCTGGTAAGACCCGGCTGATCTCGCTCCTCATCCCGCGGCTCGTCGAGCTGGGGCTCCGGGTCGGCGTGGTCAAGCACAGCGGTCACAGGCACGGCTTCGACGTGCCGGGGAAGGACACCGAGGTCGTGCGCCGGGCCGGCGCCGTGGCGGCGGCCATCACGGGGCCGGCCGAGACGGCATGGTTCGGTCCGCCGATCCCGGGGGCGCGGGCGCTCGCGCGCACGCTGCCGCCCGTCGATCTGGTGCTCGCGGAGGGGTTCAAGGTCGAGCGGTTGCCGCGCGTCGAGGTCCACCGGCGAAGCGTGAGCCGGGAGTTCCTCTGCGCAGACGATCGCGGCGTCGTCGCGATCGTCACCGACGAGCCGCCGCCGCGGCGGCTCCCGACCTTCGACGCCGACGACGTCGGCGCGCTGGCGCTCCTGCTCGCGGAGCGCGTGCGTCGCCGGCCGCGGCGGCGGCGCGTCGGGTAGGACGGTGTCGGTGTCGGGTCTGGAAGGGCGGGACCGGGCAGGGTAGGACGCTGGTGTATGCTGGGTCGCCGAGGGGGGAGCGCTACCAGCCAGCGGCTGGCGCGCGATGACGGAGGCGGGGCGAGATGGGAAACCCGAGGGCTGATGAGGCGATGGCGGCGCTGGCCGCGGCCGTGGTCGAGGCCGACGCAGGCGACGTTCGCTCGCTCACGGCGGTGCGCGAGGCGCTGGAGGCAGCCAGGCTCGTCGAGTCGATGCCGGCCGGGCTCGCGGCGGCCGCCGACGGGCTCCTCGCCAGGCTCGCCAGCGCCGACGCTGCGGCGGCCGCGCTCGTGGAGCTCGGCCACCTCCTCGACGGCGAGCCCAGGTCCGCGCCACCGACGACCGGCCGCGTCGACCGCGACGCCGAGACCATCGACCTCATCGGGGACTTCATCGAGGAGTCGACCGAGGCGCTGACGCGCGCGGATGAGCTGCTCCTCGCCATCGAGAAGGGCGGCCCCGATCCCGCGAAGGTGCACGCGCTCTTCAGGGTCTTCCACACCATCAAGGGGGTCGCCGGCTTCCTCGAGCTCCCGGAGATCGTCTCGCTCTCGCACGCCACCGAGGGGCTGCTGAACCTCGCGCGGGAGAAGCAGATCGACCTCGACGGCGAGGCGTTCGACGTCGTCTTCGACGCGACGGCGCTCCTGCGCAGGCAGCTCGACGAGCTGCACCGCGTGGTGGACGCCAGCCTGGCGGTCCCGATCGATCCGGAGGTCGCGGCGCTCGCTGAGAGGATCGACCGGGCGGCCGGGCTCGGCGCGGCAGGGATTCTCCCGGATGTAGCGGAGAGGCCCGCGAAGGAGTTCGTCGTCCGCAAGGCGGCGCCCAAGGCGCCAGCGGAGCCGGCGCGCAAGAAGGAGTACGTGCTCCGCAAGCCGAAGGGCGTGGCGGCGGGCACCGGAGCCGGGGCCACGCTGCCGGGTCCGCAGCTCCCTGCGCCGGCGCCGGCGCTGCCTGCGCCACCCGCCCCGGCCGCCGAGGAGGACCCTGCGCAGGCGGCCAGGACCGACGCGGCGCGGGGTGCCCAGAAGGACGTGTTCGCCCAGATCCGGGAGACGGTGAAGGTCGATCTGGAGCGCGTCGACTCGATGGTCGAGATGATCGGCGAGCTCATCATCGTCGAGTCGATGATCATCTACTCGCCCGAGGTGACCTCCCTCGGCTCGCTGAAGCTCCGCAACTACCTCAACCAGCTCAACAAGATCAGCCGCGACCTGCAGAACCTCGCCATGCGGATGCGCATGGTGCCCGTCCGCAGCGCGTTCCAGAAGATGGCGCGCCTCGCCCGGGACCTGTCCCGGAAGACGGGCAAGGACGTCGTCGTCGAGATGTCCGGCGAGGAGACCGAGATGGACCGGAGCATGGTCGAGCGGATCGAGGAGCCGCTCGTCCACCTGGTCCGGAACGCCATCGACCACGGCGTCGAGAGCGCGGCCGAGCGGAAGGCCGCCGGGAAGGCAGTGCGGGCGACGCTGCGGCTGGCCGCGTACCACGAGGGCGGCAGCATCGTGGTGGAGCTCTCGGACGACGGGCGCGGCCTCCAGCGGGAGGCCATCCTGACGCTGGCGCGGCAGAAGGGGCTCGTCGACCCCGAAGCGGACCTCAACGACACGGAGATCTTCAACCTGCTCTTCCTGCCGGGCTTCTCGACGGCGCAGGAGGTCACCGAGATCTCCGGGCGCGGCGTCGGCATGGACGTGGTGAAGCGAAACGTCGAGGGGATGCGCGGGCGCGTCGCGGTGGTGTCGGCTCCGGGGAAGGGGACCACGCTCCGGATGGTGCTGCCGCTGACCCTCGCGATCATCGACGGGATGCTCGTCGCCAGCGGCCGGGAGAAGTACATCATCCCCAGCCTCGCCATCGTGGAGTCGCTGCGCCCCACCGCCGACATGGTGGCGGTGATGGCCGGCAAGGGGGAGCTCATCAACGTCCGCGGCGAGTTCCTGCCGCTCCTGCGGCTCCACCGGCTCCTCGAGATGGAGGGGCCCGAGCGGGATCCCACCGAGGCCCACGTGGTGGTCGTCGAGGGGCTCGGGCGCAAGGTCGGGCTCGTGGTGGACGACGTAGTCTCCCAGCAGCAGGTGGTGATCAAGCCGCTCGGCGCAGGGATCGGCGACACCGAGTACCTCTCCGGCGCCGCGATCCTCTCGGACGGCCGCGTAGGGCTCATCCTGAACGTCGACCGGCTGGCGGCGCTCGCGGCCCGCCCCCGGGATCGTTCGCCTCGTCCCCGTGAGGCCGCCGGAGCATGACGCCCGCAGCCTTCCGCGCCTTCCAGGAGATCGCTTACGCCCAGGCGGGGATCCACCTGCGCGAAGGCAAGGCGGCGCTCGTCCAGGCCCGGCTCGCGAAGCGGCTGCGGGATCTGGGGCTTCACAGCGAGGAGGAGTACCTCTCCAGGCTCCAGGGGCGCGGCGCCCGGGACGAGATCGTCCTGTTCCTGGACGCGATCTCCACCAACTTCACCAAGTTCTTCAGGGAGCCCGACCACTTCGACCTCCTGAGGGAGGACGTCGCGGCGGCGGTCGCGGCCGGACAGCAGCGCTTCCGGTTCTGGTGCGCCGGGTGCGCCTCCGGCGAGGAGCCGTACACCGTCGCCATGACGGTCCACGATCTCCTGGGCACGCGGGACTGGCGGATCCTCGCGACGGACCTCTCGACGCGCGCGCTCGCCCGCGCCCAGGGCGGCGTCTACGGCGATGAAGAGGTCGCCGACGTCCCGGGGAAGTTCCGCGAGCGGTTCCTCACGCGGACGCGGGGAGGAGACGGCTCCTCCACGTGGTCGGTGTCGTCGCGCCTGAAGGAGCGGATCCTCTTCCGGCGGGTCAACCTCTCGGAGCGGCCGTACCCGATGCCGGGACCGCTCGATGCGATCTTCTGCCGGAACGTGATGATCTACTTCGACCGGCCCATGCGCGCGGGGCTGGTCTCCGAGGTGGAGCGGCTGCTCAAGCCTGGGGGCCGGTTCTTCATCGGCCACTCCGAGACGCTGAACGGCATCGACACGGCGCTGGTCGTGGACCGACCTTCCGTCTACCGCAGGGCCCGGGAGGTCGGTTGAACCTCCTCACGGTCGCCATCGGCGGGATCGAGGTCTCCGACGATCGGAGCCGGGTGCTCGTGACGCACGGGCTCGGCTCCTGCGTCGCGGTGATGACGTGGGATCCGGTCTGCCGGATCGCCGGGATGCTCCACTTCCAGCTGCCGGCGGCGTCGCTCTCGCCGGACCGCGCCAAGGACAGCCCCGGCACCTTCGCCGACACCGGGATCCCGCTCCTGTTCGAGCGGATGTACCTCCTGGGGGCGAAGAAGCGGGACATCGTGGTCAAGGTCGCCGGCGGCGGGAGCTTCCACGGCGACACCGACACCTTCGACATCGGGCGCCGCAACTACACGATGATGCGGAAGATCTTCTGGAAGAACCAGGTGCTCATCGCCGCCGAGGATATCGGCGGAAATCGTTCGAGAACGGCGAGGTTGTTCGTCGACACGGGACAGGTGACTATCCAGTCCGGGTCGGAAGTGATCTCCCTGTAGGATCGCTCAAGGAGGCAGGCGTGGCATTGCAGCTGCTGGTCGTGGACGACTCCCCGGTGACCCGGAAGATGGTCCGCCGGGCGATCGGGCTCTGCGGCCTCGAGATCTCCGAGGTCCACGAGGCGGCGAACGGCGTCGAGGCGCTGGAGCGCCTGGCGGTCACCCCCGTCGACCTCGTCCTGGCGGACGTGAACATGCCGGTCATGAACGGCATGGAGTTCGTGAAGCGGATGGCGTCCGACCCGGCGCTCTCCCGGATCCCGGTCGTCATAGTCGCGACGCCGATGAGCGAGGATCGCGTCGAGGAGATCCTCGACAGCGGCGCGCGGGCGTTCCTGACGAAGCCCTTCAGGCCCGAGTCGCTCCGGGATCTCGTGATGGAGATCCTGGGGCCGCAGGGGGCGGGCCATGTCTGAGCCGACCCCGCAGCTGCTCACCGAGGTCTTGAGCAACGTCCTCGAGGAGGCCGCCTTCTTCATGATCGAGCCGGAGGCCGTCCCGCAGGCGTACGACACTGACGTCTTCAGCGCGACGATCGACTTCGAGGCGGTGCGCGGAGGCCAGCTGAGGCTGACAGCGAGCCGGAACCTCGCGCGGAACCTGGCGGCCAACATGCTCGGGATCGATCCGAACGACCCCGAGGCCGACGAGCAGGGGCGCAACGCGCTCGGCGAGATCCTGAACGTCCTGGGAGGCGCCTTCGTCACCCGGCACTTCGGCACCAAGGTGCCCTTCCAGCTCGGGCTCCCGGCGGTGGCCGACGAGGCGCCAGCGGACCGGCACACCACCTGCGCTGCCGCTGTCCGCGTGGACACCGGCGACCTGGTCGTGCTGGAGCTGGACCTGGAGCCCGGCCGATAACGGCGCGCGGTCTCGGCCGATCTCGGGCGGACTCCTCGCTGTGCTGCTCGCCGTACGAAAATGTACGGCTCCGCTGCTCGCTCGTCATGCGCCCGACCTCGGCTCGAGCCTGCGCGCCTTGTGCTTCCTACTCTTCCTCGGCGCGGCGCACGATCTCGCCGGCGATCTCGCCCAGCGGCAGGACGCGCTCCGCGGCGCCGAGGTCGACCGCGACCTTGGGCATCCCGTAGACGACGCAGCTCGCCTCGTCCTGGGCGATCGTATGCGCGCCAGCCTCGCGCATGGCGAGGAGCCCCTGCGCGCCGTCGGAGCCCATCCCGGTGAGGATCACGCCGATGGCGTTGGCGCCCGCGGCGCGGGCGACCGAGCGGAAGGTGACGTCGACCGAGGGACGGTGGCGGTTCACCCGCGGCCCGTCCTTCACCTCCACGAGGTAGCGTGCGCCGGAGCGGCGGAGGAGCAGGTGGCGGTTTCCCGGGGCGACGAGCGCCACGCCGGGCGTCACCGAGTCGCCGTCCGCCGCCTCCCGGACGTCCAGGCGCGTCTGCTGCTTGAGCCGCATGGCGAAGTGGCGCGTGAAGTTCTCAGGCATGTGCTGCGCGACGAGCGCGCCCGGAGCGTTGGAGGGGAGGGCGGCGAGGATCCGCTCGATGGCGATCGTGCCCCCCGTCGACGCCCCGATCGCCAGCACCCGGTGCGTCGTGCGGGTGAGGGAGGGGGAGGCGGCCACCGGCGGGTGCTCCCTGTGGCGGACCGCCGAGAACGCGACCGCCTTGACCTTCTCGACCAGCTCCTCGGTCATGTCGCCGACGGTGTAGGCCCCGGCGGGCTTGCACATCACGTCCACGGCCCCGGCCGCGAGCGCCTCCATCGCGAGCCGCCCGCCCGAGGTCGTGAGCGAGGAGACGACGATCGTTGGCGTCGGGTGGTACCGCATGATCTTGCGGAGGAAGGTGATGCCGTCCATCCGCGGCATCTCGACGTCCAGCGTGATGACGTCGGGCTCGCGCTCCAGGATCAGGTTGCGCGCGACGAACGGGTCTGGGGCCGTCCCCACGACCTCGATGGCCGGGTCGCGGGAGAGCTCCGCCTGGAAGACGTTGCGGACGACGGCCGAGTCGTCGACCACCAGGACCCGGATGCGCCGGGGCGGTCGTGGGGTGACGCCCTGTCCGGTCCCCGGTTGCTCCATCGGTCGTCCCTAGAACTCCGAGAGGTCCCCGTCCCCGAACCCGCCCGTCGACCCGCCGCGAGCACGCGGCTCGACGCCCGCCCCACGGTGCCGCGAGCTGCGCGCGTCACCCAGCGTGAAGGCGTCGACCAGCGTCGCGAGCTCCTGGGACTGGCCGGAGAGCTCGGTCGCGGCGGACGAGGACTGCTCGGCGGAGGCCGCGTTCTGCTGCGTGACCTTGTCCATCTCGGAGACGGCGCGCATCACGCCGCTGATCCCGTCCGCCTGATCGCGGGAGCTCGCCGCGATCTCGGCGACGATGGCGGTGGTCTTCTCCACCGCGGTCACGATCGCCCCGAGCCGCTCGGCGACGTGGCGCGACGTCCCCTCGCCCTCGTTGGCCTGCCGCAGGGAGTCGCGGATGAGCGACTCGGTCCTCGCCGCCGCCTGCTTCGAGCGCAGCGCCAGCGAGCGGACCTCCTCGGCGACGACGGCGAAGCCGCGCCCCGCCTCGCCGGCCCTGGCCGCCTCGACCGCGGCGTTGAGGGCGAGCAGGTTGGTCTGGAAGGCGATCTCGTTGATGTCCTTGATGATCTGGGAGGTCCCCTCGGTCGACGTCCGGATCGAGGCCATCGCGGCCAGCATCCGGGTCATGGACTGGGACCCCTCCGAGGCGGCGTCGCGCGCCCCGCGGACCGTGGCGTCGGCCTGGCCCGCCTGGTCCGAGGTGCGTCGCAGCATCGACGCGATGAGCTCGACCGTGGTGGCGTACTCGGCGAGCGAGGAGGCCTGCTCGGAGGCGCCGCTCGCCACCGACTGGCTCGACGAGGCGATCTGGACCGCCGCGCTCGAGACCTGGTCGACGACCGTGGCGACCTGGCCCATCGCCTCGTGGAGCGCCTCTGCGCTCGAGTTGATCGCCTCCTGGATGCGGGCGTGCTCCCCGCGGTAGACGCCGTTCACCCGGGCGGTCAGGTCGCGGTTCGCGAGCCGCTCCAGCACCTTCGTGGACTCGTCGATGGGGGCGAGCACGGCGTCGAGCGTCCGGTTGATCCCCTCCACGATGCGGCGGAACTCGCCCTCGTGGCGTGACGCGTCGGCGCGGACCCCCAGCCTGCCGGCGATGGCGGCCGTGGCCAGCTGGTCCACGTCCTGGACGAGCCCCTTCACGGCGTCGATGCAGCGGTTGACGTTCTGGTGGATGGTGTCGAACTCGCCCTTCAACCCCTCCGTGATCTTCTCGGGGATGTCGCCGCGCGAGATGCGCTCGAAGCTCTCGGCGGACATGAGCAGCGGCATCAGGACCGAGTCGAGCGTCTCGTTGACGCCGCGCACGAGCGCCTGCCACTCCCCGGGGAACCGCTGGTGATCGGCGCGGACGTCCAGCCGGCCTTCGACCGCCGCGCTGGTGAGCGCCCGCAGCTCCTGCGTGACGCCACGGAGGTTGGCCCGGACGCGCCCCACGACCTCCTGGGCCTGGGCCGGCCTCCCATCCAGTGGACGTAGCTCCGGCGCGAAGTCACCACGTGCCCAGGCGTCGAGGAGGTCGAGCACGTCGCGCAGGGCCGTGACGTGGTGGCGCGTCGTCGAGTTGGCGGCCACGGCGATGGCGCGCAGCGGGCCGTGGAAGCGCTCCTCGGCGGCGAGCGCATCGGGATCGCCCGCCAGCTGCTCGCTCGCAGCCCGCTCGAGCTCGGCCTGCAGGGCGGCGAGCCGCTCCTTCCCCTCTGCGAGCTCGCGCTGGAGGGGTGCGAGCCGGGCGGTCGCGTCGGCCTCGCTGGCGGCGCTCGCCCCGCGGACGTCGCCCTCGGCGGCGGCCCTGACCCTGGCCGCGAGCCAGTACCCGCCGGCGAGCATCCCGGCGCTGCCGGCGAGGAGGACGAGGCCCGTCGCGGCCGAGCCGACCGCAGCCCAGGCGAGCAGGCCGACGGTCGCGGTGAAGGCCGCCGCCAAGGCGGACGCCGTCACGACCAGGGGAGCCGCTCTCGAGCCGACCACGTTCCCTCCGCCCGCGCCGTTCAGCTGGCGACCCTGGCCACGTCGGTGGCCTCGTCGGTCGAGAGGACCCGCGCGATGTCGAGCAGGAAGACGATCCGCTTCTCGTGCTTCCCGACGCCGAGGATGAACTCGCTGTCGAGCGACGCGCTCCCGAGCGACGGCGGTGGCTCGATGTGGGTGCCGTCGATCGAGAGGACCTCGAGCACCTGGTCCACGAGGATCCCCATCGTCAGCGGGCGGCCGCCGTCGAGGGAGTACTGGACGACGATGATCACGGTCTGGTCGGTCGGCTCGCAGGCGGCCATCCCGAACTTGAGCCGCAGGTCCACGACGGGGATCACCTTGCCGCGCAGGTTGATGACGCCGCGGATGAAGTCGCGGGTCCGCGGGACGCGCGTGATCTCCATCAGGCCGATGATCTCCCTCACCTTGAGGATCTCGAGGCCGTACTCCTCCTTCGCGAGCTGGAAGGTCATGTACTTCCCCGCCAGGCGCTTCCCGAGCTCGGTGGCCTGGGCGTCCTGGGGAGTGGTGGGGGTCGTCTGGGCGCTCACCGCGTCCTCCTTGGGCTGCCCGGCAAGTCGGGCCGCCGGCGCATCCCGGCAGTATACCGTCGTCCCGGAGGACCGGTCCCTTCCTTGACACCCCTTTTGCACCGCCGATACATTCGCCAGTCCCGCGCATGGCCCAGACGACCGACAGCTCCGATAAGTCGGACCGGGGCGCACAGCGCAAGGCGTTCCACTCGCCAGAGACGCTCTATTGGGACCTCCCCGGTCCCCTGGAGCTGGAGCTCGGCGGGCGGCTGGAGCGCGTGCGGGTCGGCTACCGGACCTGGGGACGGCTCGCCCCCGACGGCCGGAACGCGGTGATCGTGTGCCACGCGCTCACCGGGACGGCCGACGTCGACTCCTGGTGGGCGCGCATGTTCGGCCCCGGGCGCGCCTTCGATCCAGACCGGGACTTCATCGTCTGCGCGAACATCCTCGGCAGCTGCTACGGCACCACCGGCCCCACCGAGCTCGATCCGGCGACCGGCCGGCCGTACCTCGGAGACTTCCCGCCGATCACCGTGCGGGACATGGTGAGGGTGCAGCAGGCCCTCGTCGCGGCGCTCGGGGTCCGCTGGGTGCCGGTGGTCATCGGCGGCTCGCTGGGGGGGATGCAGGCCATCGAGTGGGCGCTGCTCTTCCCGGAGCTCGTCGGCTCGGTCGTCTTCATCGCGAGCACCGCCCGCCACTCGGCGTGGGCGATCGGCCTCTCCGAGGCGCAGCGGCAGGCGATCTTCGCCGACCCGCGCTGGTGCGGCGGCCGGTACGACCCGCAGGATCCCCCCGACGCCGGCCTCGCCGCCGCCCGCATGATGGCGATGTGCGCGTACCGGTCGATGCCCAGCTTCGAGGAGCGGTTCGCGCGCCGCCAGCAGGCGGAGGACCTCTTCGCGGTGGAGAGCTACCTGCGCCACCAGGGGAGCGCGATGGTGGAGCGCTTCGACGCCGCCACCTACGTGGTCCTGACGGAGGCGATGGACACCCACGACGTCGCCCGCGGGCGCGGCGACTTCGAGGAGGTCCTTCGCTCGATCCGGCAGCCGACGCTGGTGGTGTCGATCGACTCGGACGTCCTGTACTGGCCCGCGGAGCAGCGCGAGGTCGCACGGCTCGTCCCGAGCGCGAAGCTCGCCGTCATGGACTCTCCGCACGGCCACGACGCCTTCCTCATCGACGTCGACCGGCTCTCCGGGATGGTGGCCGACTTCCGCGGAGAGGAGCGCTCGCGCTCCCGCGAGGACGGGCAGGCCGTCGAGCGTGCCTTCGACGAGCACGGCATCTCCCTCGTAGTCCTCGGCAAGGGGAAGGTCGGGGCCGAGCTGCTCGACCAGCTGGCCGCCCAGCGGACCGAGCTGGAGCGGGACTACGGGGTGGTGCTGCGCGTCGTCGGGATCTCCGACCGGCGCGGGACCGCCTTCGATCCCGCCGGGATCGACCTCGGTGGCTGGCGAGCGCGGCTTGCCGAGGCACCCGCCACCGGCCCCATCGAGCCCGGGAACGCCCCGGCGCTCCTCGACCGGCTCGCCGGCCTCCCCCGCCCGGTCCTCGTGGACCTCACCGCGGCCAGCGGGATGGAGGACGTCTACGAACAGGCCTTCAGGCGGGACATCGACGTCGTCGGCTCGAACAAGCGCCCGCTCGTCGTGTCCCAGCGCCGGATCGACCAGCTCCGGGAGACGCGGCGGCAGCACAAGCGCCACCACCATTATGACACCACGGTGGGCGCGAGCCTCCCGGTCATCGGCACCCTGCGCAGGCTTCAGCGCATGGGCGATCGCGTGCGCGCCATCGAGGGCTCCCTCTCCGGCACGCTCGGGTTCGTCTGCACCGAGCTCGCCAAGGGCTCGCCGCTCTCGCTGGCCGTCCGCTGGGCAAACAACAACGGCTACACCGAGGCGGATCCGCGCGACGACCTGTCCGGGCTCGATTCGGCGCGCAAGGCGGTAATCCTGGCGCGCGAGATGGGGCTGCGCGTCGAGGTGGAGGAGGTCGCGGTCGAGCCGCTCTTCCCTGCGGAGCTGCTTCGGCCGGGGACGCTCGACGAGCTCTACGCCGCGCTGCGGCTCCATGACGTGGAGGCGGCGGCAGGCGTGGAGAGACTCCGCGCGGGAGGCTCGCTCCGCTTCCTGGCGCGGATCGCCCCGAGGGCCGACGGACGGGCCGACATCCACGTGGGGCCGGTCTCGGTGCCTTCGCACCACCCCGCGGCCCGGCTGAGCGGCGTCGAGGCGATGGTGGCCTTCACGACGGAGCGCCACTCCGACCTTCCGCTCGTGGTGCAGGGGGTGGGGGTGGGCGGCTCGCAGACGGCCGGTGCGGTGCTCGCCGAGATCTTCCGGCTGTACGGGCAGGGCGGATGGTAGGCACAGGCGAGAAGGTCGGCCGCAACGATCCCTGCTGGTGCGGGAGCGGCAAGAAGTACAAGAAGTGTCACGAGCAGGCCGACCAGGCGGGCGGCGCACCGCCGAGGCCAGCGCGCCGGAGGATGCTGCTGCCGGGGCGGGTGACGCCCGCGCGCGCAGTCCCAGCCGGGATTCCAGGCCCCGAGTACGCCGTGACCGGTCAGCCGCGCTTGTCGCTCAAGGACGTGAAGGGCCCGGACGAGCTGGCGCGGCAGCGGCGCTCCTGCCAGGCGGCCGCGCGCGTCTTGCGGATCACCGGCGAGGCGGTCGCGCCCGGCATCACCACCGACGCGCTCGACGAGCTGGCCCACGCGGAGATCGTCCGGCTCGGCGCCTACCCGAGCCCGCTCAACTACCGCGGCTTCCCCAAGTCGATCTGCACCTCCGTGAACGAGGTGATCTGCCACGGGATCCCCGACAGCCGCCCGCTCGAGGACGGTGACATCGTCAACCTGGACGTCACCACCTACCTGGACGGGATGCACGGCGACTGCTCCGCCACCTTCCTCGTCGGGAACGTGGACGAGGAGGGGCGACGGCTCGTCCGGGTGGCGAGGGAGTGCCTGGAGCGCGGGATCTCGGCGGTCCGCCCGGGGCGCCCCGTCTCCGACATCGGCAAGGCGGTCGAGGCCTGGGCGTCGCGCCATGGCTACGGTGTGGTCCGGTCCTACTGCGGCCACGGCATCGGGGATGGCTTCCACACCGGCCTGCAGATCCCGCACCACTACGATCGGTCGGCGAGGCGCGTGATGGAGGAGGGGATGACCTTCACCATCGAGCCGATGATCACCGCGGGGACGTGGGAGGATCTCCTCTGGGACGACGGCTGGACCGCGGTGACCGCGGACGGCCTGCGCACGGCGCAGTTCGAGCACACCATCCTCGTCACTCGCGACGGGGCCGAGATCCTGACGGTCGAGGGCTGATGGACGGGGCAGGGTCAGCACGGCCCAAGCCCCGTCGCCTGCGGCGCTCCGGCCGGATCGCCATCGCGGTCGCGGTGGCGGCGCTCCTCCTGCTCGTTCCCGCCGGCGGGCCGCCGCCGCCGCCGCCGGAGCTCCCGGGCGAGAGCGCGCCGTTCCGCTGGAGCCGAGGGGACTTCTGGAAGGCACTGGAGGGTCGCTTCCGCGAGGCGCGGGGGGCCTCCTGCCTGGCGAGGGAGCAGGAGGCGAGGGCGCGGACGACGCGGATCGCCTCCCGCCTCGCCGAGGTGGTGCGGCACCGGCCGGGACCCGAGGCGCCGGAGTGGGTCGACCTCGAGCGCGAGCTCTTTCTCCTCGCGCCGGTCGCGGCGGGCTGCGAACCGCTGGTGCAGCGCTACGGGCGCCTGACCGCCGCCGTGCGCGACGCGGTAAAGCGCGGCTCGGAGGGCTGGGATCCAGGCGGCGCGGCGTCGCGGACGACGCTGTACCGGCTGCTCTACGGCACCCGGCTGGCGCTCGAGGAGGCGGCCATGCAGCTGCCGCGCTCAGCGCAGTTCGGCGCGCTGCTCGCCGGACGGGACGAACCGTCGGCGGCCCCTGCCGCGGAGGTGGCCGGCGTTCCCCTGCGCAGCGGGGACATCCTGCTCTCCCGCGGCGACGCCCCCACGTCGGCCCTGATCGCGCGCGGGAGCGACTTCCCGGGGAACTTCTCGCACGTCGCGCTGGTCCACGTGGACCCGGGGACCCGCGAGGTCTCGATCGTCGAGTCGCTCATCGGGCGTGGGCTCGTGGTCACGCCAGTGCGCAAGTACCTCGGCGACGGCAAGCTGCGGGTGCTCGTGCTCCGGGCGCGCGCCGACCTCCCCGCGGTGGTGGCCGACCCGCTGCTGCCCCACCGCGCTGCGGAGCTCGCCCTGAGCCGGGCTCGCGAGGGGCGGACGCCCTACGACTTCGGGATGGACTTCCGCGATCACGCGCGGCTCTTCTGCTCGGAGGTCGCCTTCGCGGCCTACGACGCGCGCGGCGTGCGGCTCTGGCCTGCGCTCTCGCACGTCTCGGCGCCGGGGCTCCGGCGCTGGCTCTGGGGGCTTGGGGTCCGGCAGTTCGTGACGCAGGAGCCGTCCGACCTGGAGTACGACCCTCAGCTGGTGGTGGTCGCGGAGTGGAGGGACCTGCCCACGCTCCGCGCCGACCGGCTCGCAGCCGCGGCCACCGACGCGATGCTGGAGCTGGCGGAGCGCGGCTGGGATCCGGAGATCTCCTGGACGCAGCTCCCGCTGGTGCGCGTGTTTCGGGTCGCGAGCGCCGTCCTCCGGGCGTTCGGAGGCAACGGCCCGGTGCCCGAGGGGATGACCGCCACCGCGGCGCTGCGCAGCCAGGCCTACTCGCGCGAGCACGACCGATGGGTGGAGCGGCTCGGGGCCGCCGCAGAGCGCTTCCGCGCAGAGAACGGGTACGAGCCGCCCTACTGGGAGCTCCTCCGGATGGCGAACCAGACGCTCCCATAGCGGGCTGCGCGGCAACCGGCTGCCTCCGCCCCGGAGCGCGTGGGCCTACCTTCCGTTAGATCCGTCGCGTGGCCAGACCGCTCCTCCTCTTCGCCCCCGGCGCCGGCGCCCCGTCCACCTCGACCTGGATGGAGCGCTGGGCGGCACGGCTCGCCGGGCTCGGCGAGGTCGTCCGGTTCGATTACCCCTACCAGCGCGCCGGAAGGCGGAGCCCCGACCGCCTCCCCGTGCTCGTCGCCGCGCATCGCGCGGCCCTCGGCGAGGCGCGCGCGCGGCATCGTGGGCCGGTGGTCCTCGTGGGGAAGTCCATGGGCGGCCGCGTCGGCTGCCACGTCGCGCTCGAGGAGCCGGTCGCCGGTGTCGTGTGCCTCGGTTACCCGCTCCGCGGCCAGCGCGGCCAGGTGCGTGACGAGGTGCTCACGGCGCTCCGCGTGCCGATCCTCTTCGTGCAGGGATCGCGGGACGCTCTCTGCCCGCTCGAGCTCCTCGAGGGCGTGCGCGGCCGCATGAGGGCGCACGGCGCGCTCCACGTCGTCGAGGGAGGCAACCACTCGCTCGAGGTCGGCGTTCGCGCGCTCGCGGCGCGGGGCGAGACGCAGGACGCCGTCGACGCGCGGATCCTCGGCGCGATCCGGGGCTTCATCGCGAGCCTCTCGCGCGGCGAGCCGCTCCCTCACCCCGACCCTCTCCCTCGGTGAGGGAGGTGAGGGAGAGGGGGAGCGGCCATGAAGGCTAGACCTCGGCGGGCGCCTTCGCCTTCCTCGGCGCGGCCACCGGCGGCGTGGCGTCGGGCAGCCTCGGTCGCAGGTCCTCGATCTCGGCGCCGATGGGCATCGTCCCCTTCTCGGCCCACTCGTACGAGCCGGCGAGCACCCTGCGACCGGTCTCGTAGTTGGCGTCGTCGTCGTTCGACCAGAGCGCGGCGAAGAGGCCGTCGACCCTCCTGACCGCCTGCCTGCAGAAGGCTCCAGCCAGCTCCACCGCGCTGTGCCCCTCCGGCTTCCCGGCCTGGAGGAGCGCCTGGGCCCGGGAGACGGTCGCGGCCATCGCGAAGAGCTCGTTGGCGACGTCGATGGCGCGGAAGAGGAAGGCCTGCTTGCGCTCGGTCCGCGCGCCGAAGACCACCATCGCGTGGAAGATCTGGCGGGCCAGCTTGCGGCCGCGCCGCTCGACGAAGCGCAGGTGGCCGGCCAACGGGCCGAACTCCCCGTAGCGGGGCGCGGTCAGGCCCCGGAGCCACAGCCCCGGGTACCAGGAGAGGTAGAAGCCTGCGATCCCCGGGAGCGCGCCGAGCTTCGCGCCGAGGCCGACCTTCGGGTCGATGAGCGCGCCGGCGATCTTGAGGTGCTTGTCCACCGCCTCGCGGGCCATGAAGAGGTGCATGATCTCCGAGGAGCCTTCGAAGATCGTGTTGATGCGGGTGTCGCGCATCCAGCGCTCGACCCCGACAGGAGTCTCGCCCCGCGACTCGAGCGACCGCTCGGTCTCGTAGCCGCGGCCGCCGCGCACCTGCATCGCGGTGTCGATGAGCCGCCACGCGCTCGTGGTGTTCCACTCCTTCGCGGCCGCCGCCTCGAGCCGGATGTCGTAGCCGTGCAGGTCGGCGAGCGCCTGTGCCAGGTCGGACACCGCCTCCATCGCGAAGGTGGTGGCGCCGATCTCGGCGAGCTTGTGGGTGATCGCCTCGTGCTTGCCGACCTCCTGCCCCCACTGGACGCGCGCGTTTGCCCACTTGCGGACCAGCTCCAGCGCCGCCTTCGCGCCGCCGGTCACCGCCGCCGGGATGGTGAGCCGGCCGGTGTTGAGCGTCGTGAGCGCGATCTTGAGGCCGCGCCCCTCGCCGCCGATCAGGTTCTCCCGCGGGACCTTGACGTTGGTGAACCGCAGCGCCGCGTTGGAGATGGCCCGCAGCCCCATGAAGTGGAGGCTCTGGGCGACCTCGACCCCCGGCCAGCTCGTCTCCACGACGAAGGCGCTGATGGCGTCGTTCTTCGGGTTGCGCGCCATCACCACGAGCAGCTCCGCCATGGTGCCGTTGGTGCACCAGAGCTTCGAGCCGTTGAGGACGAAGAACTTGCCGTCCTCGGTCGGCTCGGCGGTCGTCGCCAGCCGCGCCGGGTCCGAGCCGACCACGGTCTCGGTGAGGGCGAAGGCGCTGATGGCGCCGGCCGCGCAGCGGGGCAGGAAGCGCTTCTTCTGGTCGTCGGTCCCGAAGAGCTTCACCGGCTGCGGCACGCCGATCGACTGGTGCGCGGAGAGGAGCGCCGTGAGGCTGCCGTCGTAGCCGCCCAGGAGCTGCATCACGCGGGAGAACTCACGCTGCGTGAAGCCGAGGCCGCCGTACTCCTTCGGGATCTTCATCCCGAAGGCCCCCATCTTCTTGAGGCCATCCACGACGTCGGCCGGGTACTCGCCGGTCTCGTCGATCAGCGCCGGGTCGACGCGCTCGTCGAGGAACCGCCTGAACTCCTCGTAGAAGCGGGTGAACTCCGGTCGATTGTCGTCGAGCCTGGGGTACGGGTGGATGTAGTCGAGGCGGAAGCTTCCCAGGAAGAGCTCTCGGATGAAGCCCTTGCCCTTCCACTCGCTCTCTCTCGCCGCCTCTGCGACCTGGCGGGACTTGTCGATCTCGGCGGTGGTCCGTGCGGTCTCGCTCATGGTGCTTCCTCCGTGGGAGAAGCGGACGCGAGGGGTTGCTTACCCCCTCCAATGGGATAATGACTCCTGCGCCAAGGCGCACGGTAAGCGAATCACCGCCAACCCTTCAGGGGCGCGCAGCGAGAGAGCGAAAGATGACCCATCCGACCGACAACTCGGCGTTTCGTCTTCCCGAAGGGGCGCGTCCGCTGCGGTACGACGCCGAGCTTCACGTCGATCCGGAAGCGAGGACCTTCGCCGGTGAGCTGCGGCTTGCGCTCACTCTCGCACATCCGACCACCGAGATCGTGCTGCACGCGGTCGAGCTCTCCGTCCGGCGGGTCGTCGTCCGCGCCGCTGGGCGGGAGCTAGCGGCGTCGTCGGTGATGCCCAAGCCGGCGAGCGAGACGGTCCTGATCGCGCTCCCCGAGCCCGTCGGGCCGGGTGAGGCGACGATCGAGATCGCCTGGGCGGGCCGGTTCTGCGAGGGGCTGCGGGGGCTGTACCCGTCGGGCGCGGGCACGGCCGCTACCCAGTTCGAGGCGGCCGACGCGCGGCGGGTCTTTCCGTGCCTCGACGAGCCGGGCTTCAAGGCGCCGTGGAAGCTCTCGGTGGTGCTCCCCGCCGGCACGCCTCTCCTCGGGAACGCGGCGGTCGAGTCGGAGGAGCCGCTCGGGGCGACGCGCCGGGTCGTGTTCCGCGAGACGCCGCCGCTGCCGACCTACCTGGTTGCGCTCGCGCTGGGCCCGATCGTGAGCCGGCCTCCTGACGCCGTCCGCGGTGTGCCGGTCCGCACGTGGGCCGTCGCAGAGAAGCTCGCCCTCACCGGCTTCGGGCAGGAGGCGGCGCTGGCGGCGTTGCCGCGGCTCGAGGACTACTTCGGTCTCCCGTACGCCTTCGGCAAGCTGGACCAGGTGGCGCTCCCGGAGTTCGAGGCGGGGGCGATGGAGAACGCCGGCCTGGTCACCTTCCGCGAAGTGGCGCTCCTGCTCGACCCCGCGACGGCGTCGCTGGCCCAGAAGAAGCGGGTGGCCGAGGTCGTGACGCACGAGCTCGCGCACCAGTGGTTCGGCAACCTCGTGACGATGAAGTGGTGGGATGACCTCTGGCTCAACGAGGCCTTCGCGACCTGGATGGCCTACGAGATCGTCGCCGACTGGCGCCCGGAGTGGCGCATGTGGCTCGACTTCGACAAGGGGAAGGCGGCCGCGCTCGCGCTGGACGCGCTCCTCTCCACCCACCCGATCCGCTCCGAGGTCCGGACGGTGGCCGAGGCGACCGAGGCCTTCGACCTCATCACCTACGAGAAGGGTGGCGCCGTCCTCCGCATGATCGAGGGCTGGCTCGGCGCGGCCCAGTTCCGCGAGGGGATCAGGCTCTACATGCGGCGCCACGCGAAGGGGAACGCCGTCGCCGACGACCTGTGGGGCGCGCTCGGCGAGGCCTCCAGCCTGCCGGTGGTGGAGCTGGCCAACGCCTGGATCAGGCAGCCAGGCCATCCGCTCGTGCGCGTCTCGCGAGCGGGGCGCACGCTGAGCCTCTCGCAGCGCCGGTTCCTCTCGGATCCGGCCGCCGTCGGCAGCGCCGACGCGTCGCGCTGGCCGATCCCGCTGGTGGTCCGGTGGGGCGACGCCGAGGGCGTGCACGAGACCAGGGCGCTCCTCAGGCTGGAGGAGCGCGAGCTGGAGCTGCCGGGGAAGGGCGAGATCGCGTGGGTCACGGCTAACGCCGGCTCCACCGGCTTCTACCGGGTCGCTTACGACGCCGCTGCGCTTGCGGCCCTCGCGGGCAACCTCCCGGCGCTCGCGCCGGCCGAGCGGATCGGCCTCCTCTCCGACGAGTGGGCGCTCGTCCGCGCGGGAGAGCGTGAGATCGGCGCCGTGGCCGATCTCCTCGTGGCCTTCGCCGACGAGCAGGATCACGCGGTCCTCGACGAGGTCGTGGGGAGGCTCGCCCTCCTCGAGCACCGGCTCGTCGACGAGCCCGACCGCCAGCGCCTGCGCGACCTCGTGGCCAGGATCTTCCGGCCGGGGCTCGCGAAGGTCGGCTGGGATCCGGCTGCCGGAGAGGATGACGCCGTCCGGCTCCGCCGCGCTGCGCTCGTCCGCGCGGTCGGCGTCGTGGGGCGCGAGCCAGCGACCGTGGCCGAGGCCGCGGCACGCCTCGATCGGTTCGCGGGAGGGGAGCGGGGCGCGCTCGAGGCCAACCTCCACGACGCGGCCGTGACGATGGTCGCGCGGGGCGGCGACGCCTCCCGCTACGAGCGCTTCGCCGCGCTCGCCGAGCGTGAGACCGAGCCCACCTTCAGGCGGCGCTATCTCTTTGCGCTGGCCGCGTTCGAGACCCCGGCGCTCGTCGCGCGGGCGATCGAGCTGGCTCTCTCAGACCGGCTCCCGCTCCAGGAGTCGGCCGGCTTCGCCGGGGCGCTGCTCGGGAACCCGGTGGCACGCGCACCGTTCTGGGCGGAGCTGAGGGCGCGGTGGGGCGCGTTCCACGCCAGGCTGGCGCACGCCCCCATGCTCGTCCGGCGGACCGTCGAGGCGCTCGGCGCGCTCGTCACCCGGGGGGAACTGGAGGAGGTCGAGACCTTCCTGGCCGCGCACCCGATGGAGGAGGCGCGCCAGGCGGTGGCCCAGACCGTGGAGCGGCTACGGCAGGACGTCGCGCTCCGCGAGCGGGCGCTGCCAGCGGTGTCGCGGTGGGTGTCCGGTAGGTAGCCCGGCGCCGGCGCCCGGCGCGGGCGCCCAGACCGGCGCAGACCGGCGCCCAGACGGCGCCCAGACCGCGGCGCCCAGACCGAGAGTAATGGTGGCGCCCGCCCGGCGCCCAGACCGAGAGTAATCGTCGACGCAGGGCGAATAGCGCCGTGACGAGGGACCAGAGGTGGACGGAGGAAGACGAGAAGCCTCGGCCGACTGCGGCGACGGGACGCAACGAGCGTGACGACGGTCCAGACCACGCTCCAGGTTGGCGACCACCCCATCGCAAGGGCGTCATGGAGGCATGGCTCGGCCCATGGCGTCACGCATCGAGACGCCGTCCATCGGTCAGGGTGCTGAGATCGGGCAGGCGCTACCCGTAATCGACGCAACACGCACCGTGCACGACGCGCATGTGCCAGGTGCCCGGCGGGAAGAGAGCGTTGCGGACGCCGCTCCTCCACATGGTGAGCGCCGCCTTGTGCGCGATCACGAACTCCTTCAGCCGCTGAAGGGTCTCGATCCGCTTCCACTTGCTCCTGCACGCGACGCGGGGCTTCAACTGGCGCCGCGGCTCGCCCGACGCCGGGCGGGCGTCGACGTCCTGACAGAGCACGCCGGCGAGGCCGAGGAACGGGCGCCCCTCGCTATCGAGCCTCGAGATGGCCACCTGCTCCGCCTCGGCGAGGGACTCGAGGAGGAGCTTCACGAACGACGCATGATCCTTGAAGGCCGGCGGCGGGACGAGCTGAAGCTCGACGACGTCCGGCAGGTTTCCCTTCTCGTCGAAGAAGCCCTTGGGCTTCCGGATCTTGAGTGGCTCGCCGCCGATCAGGCGCGGATCGGACCAGAGCCCCGGCCAGTCCGATGCCCGGCGCACGAGCCCTGCGGCGACGGGGTTCGCGAGGATGTAGACCAGCTTGTCGAGCACGTCGGCGGCGCCGACGAGTCTGACGGCGCTGTAGCTCTCGCGGTCCCAGAAGCCCTCCCAGCGCCCGAGGGAGCAGTTCGTGGCCCTCGCGACGAGCGCGTGGAAGTCGCGCGCGAAGTCGGGGAGGAGCCCGATGGTGTCGGTGATCCCCAGGTGGTGGTGGTTCGACATGACGCAGAAGGCGTGGACCTGCATCCGGTAGCGCTGCGCATGGAGCGCGAGGGCATACAGGAAGATGTCCCTGGTCTTCTTGCAGGGCTTGAGGAAGAAGCGGCGCTCCGAGCAACGGCGCGAGAGCATCCAGGTCGTCCCTGCGAAGATCTGGCGAGGAGCAGTCATGCCGCGCTGTAGGGCAACGGGCATGCCGAGCCGCCCCGTCAGTGCTTTCCAGGGGATACGAGAATGGTGCCGTCCGCGGGAAGGACGCACGGTCCGCGGATGATTACTCTCGGTCGGGGCTTAGCTTAAGAGGCTTAGATCAGCGCGAGACGCCGCGGACGTAGATCTCGGCGAGGGCGTCCACCTCGGCCTCGCTCGTCTTCCCCTCGATCGCCCGCGCGAGGACGAGCCTTGCGCCGGCGACCAGCGCCTCGGCGAAGATCGCCTGCGGATCCTCGCGGAACTCGCCGTTCGCGATGCCGCGGGCGACGATTGCCTCGGCGAACGTCCCCATGTCGCTCCGGGCGCTCGTTGGAGGGCGGAGGCGGGACGGGCCGTCGTTGTCCTGCATGAGCGCGCTGAACAGGCGGCCGTGGTCCCTCGCGTGGCGGACCATCGCCGCGAGCATCACGCGCACCTGCTCGGCCGCCGGTCGGTCGGCCGTGGCCGCGAGCGAGGCCGCGAGCAGGTCGTGCAGCTCCCCGGCGCGGGCCTCGTACAGCGCGTTGACGAGCGTGCTCCTGTCCCTGAAGTGGTTGTAGAGGGTCCCGACCGCCACCCCGGCGCGGGCGGCGATCCGCTCGACGCGGGCCGCGTTGAGCCCCTCCTCGCCGATGGCCTGCTCGGCGGCGTCGAGGATGGCGCTCTCGGTCTCCTCGCGGAGCCGATCGCGCAGGCGGCCGTGGTGGGGTGGGAGCTGGTCGCTCAGGGCGGGCCTCCGTCCACCGGACATGAACCTAGACGGGGACCCGGTACTTCCGCGCCGCCAGCTCGGACGGGTGCGGGACCTCGTGGAGCCGGATCGAGTTGGTCTGGCCGGCGACGCCGATCGGCGACCCGTGGACCAGCACGATCCGATCGCCGGGACGGCAGAGCTTGTCCTCCAGCAGCCGCTCGCAGACGAGGTCGGCCACCATGTCGGTGTTCTTGATCGGCTCCATGATGCGGGGGACGACGCCCCAGTAGAGCGCGAGGCGCCGCCTGATGTCCTGATCGGGTGAGAAGCCGACGATCGGGACGTTCGGGCGGAAGCGGGAGACGAGCCGCGCGGTCGAGCCCGAGAGCGTGAAGCAGCAGATGAGCGCGGCGCCCGCCGACTCGGCGGCGCGGACCGCGACGGAAGCGGTCACCTCGGGGAAGGCGGCGTGGAAGTTCCGCCGATCCACCGTGGGCGGCCTGGTGGCGCCGACGGTGGCCTCGGCCTCCCGGATGATCCTGTCCATCATCTGGACCGACTGGACCGGGAAGCGCCCGCTGGCAGTCTCGCCCGAGAGCATCACCGCGTCGGCGCCGTCCCAGATCCCGTTCGCCACGTCGCTCGCCTCCGCGCGCGTCGGGCGCGCGTGCTCGATCATCGAGTTGAGCATCTGGGTCGCGATGATGACCGGCTTCCCCGCGGCGCTCGCCCGCCGGCACATG
The DNA here is from genome assembly GCA_963845515.1 of uncultured delta proteobacterium. Classification (GTDB taxonomy): domain Bacteria; phylum Myxococcota; class Myxococcia; order Myxococcales; family Anaeromyxobacteraceae; genus DATIVK01. The sequence continues at coordinate 22,355 of CAWJSR010000029.1, read as the reverse complement.
TCCTTCTGGATCCCCGGCACGCGCTCGGGCTGGATCTCAACGCCGAGGTCTCCGCGGGCGACCATGAGGCCGTCCGCAGCGGCGATGATGGCGTCGAGCGCGTCCAGCGCCTCCGGCTTCTCGATCTTGGCGATGATTGGGACCGTCCGGCCGAGGCGCAGCATCTCGTCGCGGCAGGCGTTGACGTCGTCGGCGGATCTGACGAAGGAGAGCGCGATGTAGTCGACGCCGTTCGCGAGGCCGAAGGCCATGTCGGTCCGATCCTTCTCGCTCAGCGCCTCGGCGCGGACCTTCACGCCCGGGAGGTTGATCCCCTTCGACTCGCCGAGGATCCCCCCCTCGATCACCTCGGTCCGGACGCGGACGCCGTCGGAGTCGAGCACGCGGAGCTCGAGGAGCCCGTCGTCCATCAGGATCCGGTCGCCCTGGCGCACGTCCTCGGCGAGGTGCGGGTAGGTGGTGGAGACGAGGCTGGCGTCGCCGACCACGTCCTCCTCCACCGTGATGGTGAGCGAGGCGCCCGGGACGAGCCGGACCCCTTCGCGGCCGGCCTTCAGCTTGCCGGTCCGGATCTTGGGCCCCTGCAGGTCCTGGAGCAGCGCCACGGCGCGCCGTTGGTGGCGCGACGCGGTGCGGACGCGCGCGATCACGTCGGCGTGGTCGGCGTGGCTGCCGTGGGAGAAGTTGAGCCGGGCGACGTCCATCCCGACCGTCAGCAGCTTCTCGAGGGTCTCGTTGTCCTGGCAGGCTGGGCCGATGGTTGCGACGATCTTGGCGCGGCGCACGGTTGCTCCTTCTGGGCTGCGTTATCGCGCGCCAGCGTATCAGACCCAGAAGCAGTGATATTCGCAGTGGGCCGCCCCATGGCTGCGGCAGAGCTTCTCCTCGACCTGGACCTGCCGACCCCCGGAGAACTCGATCGCCTTGCTCATCCAGCCCACGGTCGTGAGGCAGTCCTCCGGACGCGGCATCTCGCCGTAGCTCCGGATTATGGCCGCACGCTCGGCCGTCTTCTCGTAGGTCCGGTTCCCCTCCGTGTGCTGCGTCACGTACATCCGCGGGACGTTCGCGAGCAGGAAGTGCGGGTCGTCGGCGCGAAGGTAGGCGCGCTGGACGCCGGCGGGACCCAGGTTGGCCTGCGCCGTGTAGCGCCCCATCTCCACGAAGAGCGCCTGCTGGTCGCCCCGCGCGACGATGGCCGCCGCTGTCATCTCGAGCCGCAGGAGGACGTCGGCAGAGTACCAACTGCTCGGGAGGATCATCCCGCGAAGCACGGCCTGATCCTCGGAGGTCATCCGGTTGAGCACCCGGTCGGTCATCTCCGGGCCGCGCGCCCGGAGGAAGCGGAGCCGAGAAGCGATCAGCGTCCCCTTTACCAGGCGGCCGTTTCGCTCCGAGGTGTAGGCAGGGGGGGGAGTCTTGGCTCGCTCCAGCATCGATCGTCCGTTCGCCCCCCGGCTTGGCCAGCGACTAAAACATCGCCGAGTGCCTGCGTCAATCTGCCGCAAGGCAAAGTGGTGCGATAATGCGCCCTAATCGGGGACAGGACGGCATTCACGACGACGGGAGGACGGCGGTGGCGACGGACAAGTCGACGCTTCAACTACTGAAGAAGGAGGCCACGGCGGCGGACACGTCGCGCGGCCTCAACTACACGACGCTCTTCGACTTCGCCCGCGCGGAGATCGGCCCCCTGGCCCCGCGCGAGGTGGACCCGCTGGCGAAGGGATCGCGGGTCGACTTCTTCTCGTACCCGATCACCGAGTATCTCGAGACGGCCTGGAACATCGCCGAGCGACTGGCGCCCAGGTACGGCTCCTTCGACGCCGTGTTTTTCCAGCTTGGGAAGCGGACGGTCGACTCCTTCCTGGCCTCGGTGGTCGGGAAGACCATCTTCAGCATGGCGGGGCGCGATCCGCGGCGCGTGCTCGCGGCCGGGCCGGGCGCGTTCAAGTCGGCGGTGAGCTACGGCGTGCGGACGGTGGAATTCACCGGAGAGAAGCAGGCGCGCTACAGCTTCAAGCGCGACTTCATGCCGGACTCCTTCCACCGTGGAGTGATCGTCGCCGCGCTCGAGGCGACCGAGGCGAAGAACCCGCGCGTGGAGGCCAGGCCCGTCGCCTTCATGGAGACGATCTACGAGATCGCCTGGGACTGACCGCAGGCCTGCCCGCTGAGCCCCACGCCTCCCCCACGCCCCACAAGAGCGAACGGCCCCGTCCGTGCGCTTGCCGATTCGTGAAGCTACGTGCCAGAGTTTTGTGGCGAGCGCGTGGCTCGGATCGGAGAGGAGCATGGCGGGTGTCGGGACCATGGGGCTGCCGCTGCTTGGCGCCGGGTCGGTAGCGCTGCTGATCCTTCACCTGGCCTGGGCCGGGCTGGTCGCCGGCACCGCGACCGTGGCCGTGGCGCTGGACGGTCTGGGCGGCGAGCGGTACCGGCGGCTCGCCGCCGCGGTCGCCGGCCTGACGGGCCCGGTCCTCATCACCGTGGCTGGGCTCGAGGTCACGACCACGCTGACCCTCGTCGGCGTCCGGGCCGCCCACCCGCAGCTCGCGCAGAGCGGTGCCTATTGGGCTGGCATGCTCTTCCCGCTCCTCGCCGGCCTCGCCGTGCTCGGGCTGTTCGCCAGCTTGCTGGAGAGCGGGCGGTGGGCGGCGCTGCGCCCGCCGGTCGGGCTGGTCGGGGTCGGCCTCGTCCTCTCCTCGTGCTTCCTCCTCAGCTGCGGCGCCGGCGCGGCCCTCGCGCCAGAGGCGTGGCCGACGGCCGCGCCGCCTCATCGGCTCCTCCTGACCTGGAGCGGAACCGGACGCTTCCTCGAGTTCACCTGTCTCTCCCTCTCCATCACGGGGGTCGCCATCATGATCCTGGGCAATCGGCTCGAGGCGAAGGACGAGGCCGTCTTCCTGCACCGCTTCGGACGCGGCATGGCGCTGATCTTCCTCCTCGCCTGGCCCCCCGCGCTCCTCTTCACGCACTTCAACCTGCCTGGGATCGCCCTCTCGGCGGAGATCTGGCTCCTCGGCGCCGGCGGCCTCGCGGTGGCCGGCCTCACCGCATGGTTCGTCGCCGGGGTGCCGAGCGGCGCGCGGACGTTGCGCACGCGCAGCCTGCTCCCGGCGGTGCTCGTGCTGTTCGGCGTCCTGGCCGCTTCGGATCACCTCGCGCGCGCTAACGCGCTCGACGCGGCGACCCTGGTGGGGGTCACCCCCGTCCCAGCACCGGCCGCGCCGATCGAGGTCGCCGCCGCCCCTGCGGGCAAGCTCGCCGCCGGCAAGGCCGTGTTCGATCGGGTCTGCCACGTCTGCCACCGATTCGACTCGAAGCTCGTCGGTCCGCCGCTCGACAGCGTCGTGCCCAAGTACCGGAAGGACCCGGGCGCGCTCAAGGCCTTCATCCGCAACCCGGTGAAGAAGGATCCGAAGTACCCGGCCATGCCGAAGCCGGCGGTCAACGAGGTCGAGCTCGACGCCGTGACGGCCTACGTCCTGGACCAGGCGAAGCCATGAAGCTCGGGGAGAGCGCGGCGGTGAGGCTGCTCGCCAGGCTCGCCCTGGCCGGCTACTTCGCGCTCGTCCTCCTGGCGCTGGCTGGTCTCGCGGCGTACCGGCAGCACGACCCAATCTCACCGTCCCAGCCCATCGCGTTTCCACACACGGTTCACGCAGGACGGCTGGCCATGGAGTGCACGTTCTGTCACGCCTTCGCGGACCGCTCCCCGAGCGCGACCGTCCCGCCGCTCGCCACCTGCATGACCTGCCACGAGACGGTCGGGCTCGACCGCCCGGAGGTGCAGAAGCTCAGGGGGCACGTCGAGCGCAAGGAGGCGGTGGTCTGGAGGCGGGTGCACGCCCTCCCGAGCTTCGTGCACTTCACCCACGAGCGTCACGTGAAGGCCGGCGTCGACTGCGCTGCGTGCCACGGCGGCGTCGCCACGATGGCCCGGGTGAAGCGCGTGAGGCCGCTCACCATGGGCTGGTGCGTGGAGTGCCACCGGACGCGCGGGGCGCCGACCGACTGCGCCACCTGCCACATATGACGCAAACTCTCGCCAGGACGCCACTCTCCGACTGGGACTGAGCCATCATGGACCGCCGCTCCTTCCTCAACGTGCTCGGGCTCCTCACGGGGAGCACGGCCCTCTCCGCCTGCAGCTCCGACAAGGGGCGCAGCCCGCTCATATCTGCGCTGATCCCGCCCGACGACGGCGTGATCCCGGGCCAGTCGACCTGGATCTTCACGACCTGCACCGAGTGCCCGGCCGGCTGCGGGATGCAGGTCCGCCTGCGGGAAGGTCGTCCGGTCAAGGCCGAAGGAGTGGCGGACCACCCCGTCAGCGGCGGCGGACTCTGCGCGAGGGGGCAGGCCAGCCTCTGGCGGCTCTACCATCCGAAGCGCTTGCGGACGCCGATGCTGCGCGAGGGCGGCGCGTTCAGGCCGATCTCCTGGGACGACTCCGAGGAGCTGATCGCCGCGGCGCTGGCCCGGGCGCGGGTGGACGGCCGGCGGAGCGCCTGGCTCTCCGGCCGGACCACCGGGTCGTTGTCGGCGCTTATCGCGGAGGCGAGCGCTGCGCTCGCCATCGAGCGCTTGCCCGAGCTCGAGCCCTTCGGCCACGCCGCACTCCGCAGCGCAAACTCGCTGCTCTTCGGAAGGGCGGAGCTGGCGCACTTCGACGTCGGCCGGCCCGACGCGCTCCTTAGCGTCGGCGCCGACCTTATCGAGACCTTCGTCAACCCGGTCGGCTTCGCGCGGCAGCTCTCGGACAGGCCCGGCGGCTGGTGGCACTGCGAGGCGAACCATTCGCTCACGGGGGCGAACGCGGACGTCCGGCTTCGGCTCAGGCCGGGGAGCGAGCCCTGGCTCCTGGCGTGGCTGCTCCGCCGGCTGCCGGGGCGCGGAGCCCGGAAGCTCTCGCCTTCCGTCGCGCGTGCGCTCCCTGCCGTCAGCGGCGAGGAGGCCGCCGCCGCGACGGGGCTCCCCGCGGAGCGGCTGGAGCAGCTCGCGGCAGCGCTGGAGCGGGCGCAGGGGCCGCTCGTGCTCGCCGGCGGACTCGGCACCGCAGGGGAGGGCGGGCTCGCCACCGCGGGGCTCGCGGCGCTGCTCCAGTGGACGCTGGGTGCGGTAGGGACGACGGTCGACCTCGCCCGCGGGGAGAACTACGGGGGCGTCGGCTCGCTGCTCGACCTCCGGCGGCTGGCGGGCCGGCTGGAGGGCGCCGAGATCGGCGTCCTCTTCGTCGCGCGCGCGAACCCGGTCCTCCACGCACCCGCCGCCTGGGGGCTCCGCCGAAGCCTCTCCGCGGGCGTCGCTGCGCGTCGGCCTGGGCGACATCATGGACGAGACGCTCGGGGAGATGGATCTCGTCCTCCCGGTGTCGCATTCGCTGGAGGGCTGGGGGGAGGTCGAGCCGCGCAGAGGGGTTCGCGGCCTGCTCCGCCCTGCGATCCGCCCGCTGGGCGACACGCGGAGCGAGGGGGACCTGCTGCTCGACCTGCGGAGGCGCCGCGGCGACGTGGTCGCGCCCTCCTGGCAGGAGCACCTGTTCGCCGCGTGGCGCGCCCGGTACGACGACGCGACGCTGACCGCCTTCAAGGATCGCGGCGTCCTCGAGGAGCCGGTGCCGCCTGGGGCGCCGGTCGCGCTGGACGAGAAGGGGGCGTTGGCGTTCCTGCGCGACGTGAAGCTGGCGCCGCCTTCCTCGCTGCCGGTGCTGGTGATCGGCCCGTCGATCCGCCGCTTCGACGGCCGGAGCCGTCCGCTTCAGCTCCTCGACGAGCTCCCGGATCCACTGACCACGGTCACGTACGGCCCCTGGGTCTCGGTCTCGCCAGCCGACGCGGAGCGGCTACGGATCTCCGATGGCGACGAGCTCCGGCTCACGGTCGGCACCTGGTCGACGGAGCTGCCCGCAAGGTTGCAGCCGGGCCTCGCCGCCGGGGTCTACGCCGTGCAGCGGGACGTCCTGGGGTCGTTCCCGGGTCATGCCGACCCCCGCAGCGGGGAGGCGATCTGCTCGCTGGCCGGGGTCGTGGCCGAGCGGACCGGACGGAAGGGGAGCATGCCCTTCCTCTCGGGCTCTCCGTCGCAGCACGGGCGGGGGCTCATCCCCGATCCGAAGCACCGCCGCGAGAAGCCCGAGCGCGTCAGCCTCTACCCCGCGCACGCTCACCCCGAGCACCGCTGGGGGATGGCCATCGACGTCGACCGGTGCGTCGGCTGCGGGGCGTGCGTCACGGCCTGCTACGTCGAGAACAACGTCCCGGTCACGAGCGCCGTGGATCACCTCCGAGGTCGGGAGATGTCGTGGCTGAGGATCGAGCCGTTCTACGACGAGGCGGGAGAGGTCGAGTTCCTGCCGATGCTCTGCCAGCACTGCGACTACGCTCCGTGCGAGCCGGTGTGCCCCGTCTACGCGGCCTATCACAACCCGGAGGGGCTCAACGTCCAGGTCTACAACCGCTGCATCGGGACCCGGTACTGCTCCCACAACTGCCCCTACAAGGTCCGCCGGTTCAACTGGTGGAAGCACGACGCGGAGGCGCCGCTGGACAAGCTGCGCAACCCCGACCTCTCGGTCCGGACCAAGGGGATGATGGAGAAGTGCACCTTCTGCATCCAGCGGATCCGTGCCGCCAAGGACCTCGCGAAGGACGAGGGGCGCACGGTCCGCGACGGCGACGTCGTGACCGCGTGCGAGCAGAGCTGCCCGACCGCCGCGATCGTCTTCGGTGACATGAACGACCCCGGCTCCCGGGTGGTGGCGCTCGCGGCCGCGAAGGGCGGCTGGCGAGTCTTCGAGGAGCTGGGGACCGAGCCGTCCGTCCACTACCTGCGCGGGCGCGCCGGCGAGCGGGAGGGTTGAGCCATGGCCGAACCGCGACCCGGACCGGCGCTCGAAGCGGACGTCCTGGCGGCGCTCCGCAGGCCTGGCTGGCGCTACCTGGCCGGCGTGGGCGTCTGCGCGCTGCTCGCGCTGATGCTCTTCGCCCTCTGGGGCAACATGATCTGGCGCGGCATCGGCATGACGGGGAAGAACAACCCTGTCGGCTGGGCGATGCTCATCACCAACTTCGTCTTCTGGGTCGGGATCGCCCACTCCGGCACGCTCATCTCCGCGGTCCTGTTCCTCTTCCGCGCGCGCTTCCGGACCAGCTTCAACCGCAGCGCCGAGGCGATGACCGTGATCGCGCTGCTGGTGGCGTCGCTCTTCCCGCTCATCCACCTCGGGCGGGTCTGGGTCTTCTACTTCCTCCTCCCTTACCCGAGCGAGCGGCTCATCTGGCCCAACTTCCGGTCGCCGCTCCCCTGGGACGTCTTCGCCATCACGACCTACCTGATCGTGAGCCTCGTCTTCTTCTACGTCGGGATGATCCCCGACCTGGCCATCGCCCGCCGCCACCTGCCAGGGCTGCGGGGGCGGGTCTACGGCCTGCTCTCGCTGGGCTGGCAGGGGACCTCGGACCAGTGGCGACACTACGCGCGGCTCTACCTGATCCTCGCCGCCTTCGCGACGCCGCTGGTGGCGTCGGTCCACTCAATCGTCTCCTGGGACTTCGCCGTCAGCATCGTCCCGGGCTGGCACACGACCATCTTCGCCCCGTACTTCGTCGCCGGGGCGATCCTCTCCGGCACCGCGATGGTCCTGACGCTGACCATCCCGATGCGCCGCTCGCTCGGGCTCGGCCAGTGGATCACGGTCGATCACTTCGAGGGGATCGCGAAGATCCTGCTCTTCACCTCGCTGATCGTCTCGTACACCTACATCGTGGAGCACGGGCTCGCGCTGTACGGCCACAACGTGTTCGAGCACGACCAGTATGCCTATCGCGCGACCGGGGACTACCGGGTGCTGTTCGGCATCATGGTCGACCTGCAACTCCATCCTGCCGCTGACCCTCTTCGTGCGGAGGTGGCGGCGCAGCCTCCCCTGGCTCTTCACGCTCGGGATCCTGGTCAACGTCGGGATGTGGATCGAGCGGTTCGTCATCATCGTCGCCGCCCTCTCCCACGACTACGATCCATACGCGTGGGGGACCTACACGCTCTCCTTCACCGAGCTGGGGATCACCGCCGGCTCCTTCGGGTTCTTCTTCCTGCTCTTCCTCCTCTTCTCGCGGCTGCTTCCGGTCGTCGCCATGACCGAGATGAAGCAAGGGCTCGCGGGGCGGCTCGCCGAGCGCCGGGAGGACGTCCCATGACGCGCCTCAGCTTCGACGGGCGAGAGGAGTTCCTGGAGCGGCTTCGCGCGCTGATCGCGGAGGGGACTGCTCCCTCGGCCATCCGGGTCTTCACCCCCTACGAGGTCCCCGAGGTCGACGAGCTCCTCGGCCACGGACCAGACCGCGTTCGGTTCTTCTCGCTCGCCGGCGCCCTCGCCGGGTTCGGGGGCGGGCTGGCCCTCACCGTGTACTCGGTGGTCAGCTGGCCGATCATCGTGGGAGGGAAGCCGATCGTCTCGCTCCCTCCGTTCCTGCTGATCGGCTACCTGCTCACCATCCTCCTCGGGTCGCTCGGCGCGTTCGCCGGCTTCCTGCTCATGGCCAGGATGCCGAGCCCGCGGGGGCTGGAGGAGGACGCCGAGTTCTCCGACCAGTTCGTGATCCTCGTCGGCGTGGAGGAGGGGCGATGATCGCAGCGCTCGTGGTCACGCTGGCCTTCCTTGCAGCGCTGACGCAGGGGAGCGTCGCCGTCGTGGCGGTCACCGACCTGACTGGCGCCCGCTGGGCGGGCTCCATGAAGCGTGAGCTGCTGGTCGCGACGAGGCTGCTCCCGGTCCTCGCGTTGCTCTTCCTGGCGCTCTGGCCCGTGCTGGACCATTACCCGTGGGCTGCGGCCCCCGGCGCCTGGCTGAACAAGCCGTTCTTCATGGCGCGGAACCTCGCGCTGCTCCTCGCCACGGCCGGCGCAGGCCAGCTCCTCGCGCGCAGGACGCTGCGCGGTCACCCGGAGAGTGCGCGGGCGGCCGTGATCTACCTCCTGCTCTACTCCGCCAGCCAGACCCTGGTCGCCTTCGACTGGGTCATGTCGCTCTCCTATCCCTGGGTCAGCAGCATGCTCGGCATGTACTTCGCCGTGGAGGCGACCTTCGCCGGTCTAGCGCTGGCCGGGCTCCTGGCGCTCCTGCTCGACCGCCGCCGCCGGGAGGGCGACCCCGAGCGGTGGGAGGCCGCCCGGCGCGATCTGGGGCGGCTGCTCTTCGGCTTCAGCGTCCTCTGGGGTGGGCTCTTCTTCGCCCAGTTCATGCTGATCTGGTACGGCAACCTCCCAGAGGAGGTCGGCTTCATCGCGACGCGGCTGGCCGCGCAGCCGACGCGCGCCCTGGCCGCGATCTTCCCGGCGGCTTGCTTCGGCGTCCCGTTCCTGGCGCTCCTCACGGCGCGGGCCAAGATGGATGCGCGCGTCGTCGCCGCCGTGTCACTCTCGATCCTGCTGGGGCTGATCGCCGAGAGGGTCTTCTTCGTGCTCCCCGCGCTGCCGCTCTGAGCGGCCGTTTGCGTATCAAACGGGGTGTCGTCGCAGATGTCCGTCCCCCGGTGGAAGGGGATGGGGCACTCTGAGCCGGCGTGAATTCGGGTGGTTCGTGAGGCGTGTTCCTGGGAGGTGTCGCGTGGAGGGTATGGGAATGCTCGCGTTGGTCGCGTCGCTGACGATGGCGGCGGCAGGGGCGGGCGAAGCGAGGCCAGCGGCGAAGGCGGCCAGGCAGGCGCCGGCGGTGCCGGATCTCCAGGCCCAGCCGCCGCCGTTCACGGAGGGGATCTTCCCGTGCTCGCAGTGCCACGACCCGAAGGTCTCTCCCCCGGATCGGACCCGACGCGACCTCGGCTTCCACTCCGACGCGGAGGCGGGCGAGCCCGCGGCTGTCTTCGATCACGACTCCGAGCATCGCTGGTGCCTGGACTGCCACGACCTCCAGAACCGGGACGTGCTTCGGCTCGCCAGCGGCGACACCGTCCCCTTCACCGAGTCCTACAGGCTCTGCGGTCAGTGCCACGGCGACAAGTTCCGCGACTGGCGTCTAGGCGTCCACGGCAAGCGGATCGGGCGCTGGGACGGCCAGAAGGTCTATTTCCTGTGCGTGAACTGTCACAACCCGCACACCCCCGCCTTCAAGGGGGTGCGGCAGATCGGGGTGGCGGGCGGAGCGGGGACCTGGACCGCGCCGACCGCCCCGACGCTGAGGCTGCTGAAGCCAGAGCCGCGGCCGCTCCGGCCCGAGGAGGATCGGCGATGAGCGCGCGCAAGGGGCTCCGGATCCTCCAGGACTCCGAGGCCGCCGACGCCGGGCGGCGAGCCTTCCTGCGTGCCGCCGCGGTCGGGGCGGCCGCTGCGTCGCTCGGCGGCTGCGACTTCGACCCGCAGCTTCGCAAGCACTTCAGGGAGCTCTCGAAGGAGGAGATCGCGCGCCTCCTGGAGCGGGTGAAGGAGAAGAACAGGAAGCGCTTCGGCCGGGAGACGCAGGTGGACGCCGCGCCGCCGATCCCGGGCGTCGAGTTCGGCTACGGGCTCGATCTCTCCCGCTGCGTCGGCTGCAGGCGGTGCGTGTACGCCTGCGTGACCGAGAACAACACCTCGCGCGCGAAGCCCCAGATCCACTGGATCCGCGTGCTGGAGATGGACAAGGAGCGCGGCGTGGACCTCACCCACGCCGAGGTCTACTACGACGTGGACGCTGTGCCGCGCCCCGGCAAGTTCTACATGCCCGTCCAGTGCCAGCAGTGCCGCAAGCCCCCGTGCGTCAAGGCCTGCCCGACGCAGGCGACCTGGAAGGAACCGGACGGGATCGTCGTCGTCGACTACGACTGGTGCATCGGCTGCAGGGCCTGCATGGCGGCCTGCCCTTACGGCGCGCGCCACTTCAACTGGGGGGAGGGGACCCTCCCCGCGGCGGAGCTCAACCCCGACCAGCACTTCCTCGGCAACCGCCCGCGCCCCCGAGGCGTGGTGGACAAGTGCACCTTCTGCATCCAGCGCTCTCGCAAGGGGCGATACACCGCCTGCGTCGAGGCGTGCCCCGTGGGCGCCCGCAAGTTCGGCAACCTCCTCGACCCGGAGAGCGAGATCCGGAAGGTGATCGAGACGAAGCGCGTCCTCGTCCTGAAGGAGGACATCGGGACCGAGCCGACGTTCTTCTACTTCTATGCGACGTGAGGGAGCGACTCTGCATGAAGGGCCTTCTCCACTTCCTGCGGGGCGCCGGGCGCGAGGTCGCGCGTGGCGGCCGGGACTACTACGCCTGGATGGCGTTCCTCGGCGTCGCCATCATGATCGGCGTCGTCGCCTACGTGCACCAGGCGCGCGTCGGCCTCATCGCGACCCACATGCGTGACCAGGTCTCCTGGGCCTTCTTCATCGGCAACTTCGCCTTCCTCGTGGGGGTCGGGGCGGCGGCGGTGATGCTCGTCATCCCGGCCTACGTCTACGACTGGAAGCCGCTCAAGGAGGTCGTGCTGCTCGGCGAGCTGCTCGCCGTCTCCGCCCTGACGATGGCGCTCCTCTTCATCACGGTGGACATGGGGCGGCCGGAGCGGGTGCTCCACATGTTCCCGTTCATCGGCACGCCCAACTGGCCCGCCGCGATGCTCGCGTGGGACGCGATGGTCCTCAACATCTACCTGATCGTGAACGTGGCGGTGATCCTCTACGTCCTCTACCGCTCCTACAACGGCCTGGAGGTCGAGAAGCGGATCCTCATCCCGCTCGTGCTCGCGTCGATCCCGATCGCGGTCTCCACGCACACGGTCACGGCCTACCTCTTCAACGGGATGGCGGCGCGCCCGTACTGGAACGCGTCGATCCTGGCGCCCAGGTTCCTGGCCTCCGCCTTCTGCTCCGGGCCGGCCGTGATGCTCGTCCTCTTCCAGATCCTCCGAAAGCGGGCCGACATCCCGATCAAGGACGAGGCCATCTTCAAGGTCGCCGAGCTGATGGCCTACGCCATCTTCATCAACCTCTTCCTGCTCGGCGCCGAGGTCTTCAAGGAGTTCTACTCGGGGACCCACCACCTGCTCTACACGCGCTACCTCTGGTTCGGGCTCGGCGAGCACCGCGCCCTCGTCCCCTGGACGTGGGCCTCGCTCGCCGCCAACGTCGCCGCGTTCTTCCTCTTCATGCTGCCGAAGACACGCGAGCGCTTCCTGACGCTCAACCTCGGCTGCGCGCTAATCTTCTTCGGCGTCTTCATCGAGAAGGGGATGGGGCTCGTCGTCCCGGGGATGACGCCGGACGCGCTCGGCGAGATCTACGAGTACGCCCCGAGCCTCAACGAATGGGCGGTCACGGTCGGCGTCTTCGGGGTCGGGGCGCTCGTGCTCACGGTGCTCGTCAAGGTGTCGGTCCCGATCCTGACCGGCAGCCTCCGGACCCCGGGTGGCTCGTCACACTGAGCCATCCGCAGGGAGCCCATCGCGCCGCCGTTTCCGGCAGGGCTCCCCGCCGAGTTGGGGAGGGGCGTCGCCTGGGCGGCCGTGTTATTAGGACGACGCCATGGCCGCCGCCAAGCCATACCCCCGCATTCCAGCGCTCGATGCCGCCCGGGCCCTGGGCGTGGCCGCGATGGTCGCGGGCCACACGCTCGACGCGCTGCTGGCGCCGGCGCTCCGCTCCCACCCGGCCGTCGTCGCCTACTGGAAGGCGCGCGGCTTCACCGCGCCGGTCTTCATCGCGGTGGCTGGCTGGGCGATCGCCGCTGCGATCCACCGCTCCGGTGCGAGCGGATGGGCCATCCCGGCCGGGCGCGCGAAGCGCGTGGGGCTCCTCCTGTTCATCGGCGTGCTCCTTCACTGGCCCGGGTGGGGTATCGACGGGCTCCTCGCAGGGGATCGCGGCGTCTTCGCCCACCTCGTCTCGTTCAACGTCCTCCACACCATCGCCGTCTCCGATCGCCGTCACCGCGCTGATCTTCGCCGCGCTGCCGGCCCGCCGCGTCCGCCTGTTGGCGCTCGCGGCCGGGGGCGTGCTCGCGGTGGCGCTGGGGATGCGCGCCCCCGGCGCGCCGGAGAGCCTCGTAGGGATCGCGCTCGAGCAGGCGATCGGCGGGACCTCGCCGTTCCCGCTCTTCCCGTGGATGGCCTACTTCTTCGCGGGCGCCGCAGTCGGGCTGATGGTGCTGGAGGCTGGGCGCAGGGAGGCCGCGTGGCTGGCCGGGCTCGGGGCCGTCGCCGTCGGCGCCACCTGCTGGACCGGCGTGGGGACGATGCCGTTCAACGACCCCGTCCTGATCGTCTACCGGATCGGCGCCTTCCTGCTCCTCATCGCCGCGCTCACCCAGGTCCCGGCCTCCGCTGCGGCGCGCCTGGCGCCGCTGGGGAGGGCCTCGCTCGGCGTCTACGCGATCCACGTCCCGCTGGTCTACGGCTGGTCGACGCGCCCGGGGCTCGCGACGCTCGTCGGCCAGCGCCTCGGGCCGGCGCAGGCGCTGCTGGTCGCTGCTGCCGTGCTCCTCGTCTCCCTCGCCGCCCAGTGGGCGCTGAGCGGGCTGTTGCGGTGGGCGAGGCGCGCCGGTGCCGCGAGGGCTCGAGGCGGCGGGGAGGACGTACGAGGCCCTTCGGGGGCTCAGGGACTAGAGGAGCGCGCCGGAGCAAGGCGCGTGGCGGGGTGGGCGCTCCGCCCTCCCATGGCCGTGGGAATGAGCGGGTCGGTCGGGAGCCACCCCCAACGCGATGAGGCAGATGCTCGCTTGACCTTCGCTCTTGGAGTGTGTTCACTCTCCGACACGTCACTGGCGAACGGGCTGGGCGAGCCAGGTGCGGGGGGCCGCATGTTCGACAAGACGCAATGGTGGGCCATTCGTGCGCTCATTGTCGTCGGCGTCACGGGCGCGCTGCCCTCATCGGCGGCGGCCACTCGTGACCTATACGCCTACGTCATGGAGACTTCCCCGCGGCGACCGGTGACTCATGCCTCGCGCTCTCGTGTCCGTGAGGCTGCTAACGAGACACCGAAGATTGCGTATCGCGTACCTAACGCGCTGATGGGCGCGCCACGGCACCTTCGAAAGTCCTGAGCCGAGTTCGCGAGGCGATTGACATGGCAATCCGGTGTCAGCGGAATCCCCCAGTATCCTCTCGGAAGTACTGCGCCTGGCGCGCGCTGGCGTTGGCGGTCGCTTTGAGCGCCATGACCCAGTGGCCGCATGATGCAGCGGGGGCGGTTTGCGGCGGCGGGTGGGTTGTTGTTGCGTGCGGAGCCGATTGCTCCGAATACTGCGAGGGCCTTCCGCCCGAAGACTCATGCGGGGCTTGGCAAAGCGTCTTCGCATACTGCGACGGTTCGATGGTGACAAATGGGACCCAGTGCGTTTGCCAGCGCCTGGGAGCGCACTACTGCGAGGACTATCCGCAATTCTGCAACGTGGGCGTCCTGTGCAATCAATGCTCGCCTGACCCCTACTGCTACTCGACGAGCCTGGACGGCTGCGCGCCGCCGAAGGACTCTTGTGACGCATCGTTGATGAACACGGGAGGGGAGGACCCAATCGTCTTCTCGAGCCGGGCCGCCATCACGGACGCGCAGAGCGACTTCCGGTTCGAACGGCCCCGTGCCGCTGGAGTTCAAGCGCTCCTACCGCAGCAACGACACGTCCGTGAGTGGCGGTGCGGAGCCTGGGGTGTTCGGGCGCGGCTGGCGACACGAATGGGAGAAGACGCTCACATGCACGTCCTACTCGTTTGGAGGCGCTTTCTGCCAGGTCGGGTCTGGCTATTCCGCTGGCACCCGGTTCGGCATGGTGCCCGTCACGGCCTGGAGCGAGGAGCTTGGCGAGGAGGTCACGATCTTCGAGGCCGCCAGGGACTACTACTCGCTCGACAACAGCTACATCAAGATGGTCAGGCGCAGCCCGGAGAATGGCGGCGACTTCATCGTCTATCTGGACGACGGCCGGAAGGCGACGTACGGCAGCGTCTGCGAGTCGTGCGGCCCGTTGGCGTCGGCTTACTGCACGGACCCCATGGCGGGAGGAGTCGCGCGCCTGAAGAGCATGGAGGATCCGCGCGGCAACGCGACCGAGGTCTCCTATGACATCGCAAGCAAGACTCTGATCTCGCTCCGCGATCCATGGGGTCACGAGCTCAGCCTGAAGACGTCACAGGCGTGCGCCGGTCTCGCGAGCTCTCTGGAGTTCCGGGCGAGCCCAACCGACGCGGAGCCCACGAAGGTCGTGGACTACACCTATATCGGCTCCGATCTCCAGAAGGCGGTGGACCCTGACGCGAAGGTGATCCGCTCATACGAGTACTCCTCGGGCCGGCTGACGAAGGTTCGCAACGAAGCTGGAGATCCCATCGTCGAATTCGGATACGACGCAAGTTGGTACGCCAATCGGATCGTGGACACAGCGACGACGCTGGACGTTGTATATCCCGAGCCCAACAAGGCGACGACGACGTACATGTCGGGGGGCGGCACGAGCGGTGGCAGTCTAAGCACCTCGTCATCCGGCAGGATCTCGGGCGCGGTCGTGGATGATGTCGGGATGTCAATGGGTTGGATCAAGAATAGGCTCCAGTGCTTCGATGCGGGCAATGGTCGCATCGATTGGTACGACCGCGACGAGTACCTGCGCCCGGAGCGCATCGCACGCTACGTGAAACCAGTCGGCTTCAGCTGCGATGCTGGAGCCGCTCCGCCGAGTGCAAACCTAATCGACGAGGAGTTCTACCGGTACGGACTGACGCGTCAGGTTGCAGTGGGGTACGCCGTCCCGCTCTCCAATGTGACGTGGTCGGGCAGGCGCAGCAACCTCAGCGGCGGCAACTTCTCCGGCGATACCACGGACTATTATGATCTGGACGAGAGCGGAAGGTACCTGAACAAGCTCGGCGATCCGGACGGCTACACGTGCGGTCCAACGTCTCTCCGCAAGGGAAGTGTAGCCTGCCGCAGGATCAAGGACGGCTACACCACGGACATCGCGACCGGCGCGGTGGTCTACGAGCGCCACGCCACGTTCTACTCCTACGATGAGCATGGCCGCGTCGTGAAGACGATCGGCCCGGTGAACCTCGATCGGCCCTCCCCTTCGGACGTCACGCCGATCGAGGAGCGGGTCTACTGGCCCGACGACGACGCAGGCACGCGCCGTGGTCGGCTCAAGGAGGTGAGGCAGTACCCCGCCATGCCGGCTGCGACGGCGTTGACGTACTCGATCGACTACGACCTCTTCGGCCCGTACACAGTGACCGGCCCGTACACGGGCACCGCGCCGAACGGTCCGATGTCCATGTTCATTCGTGACGGCCGAGGGCGCGTAGTGTCCCACCTCGGCGCGGACGGACGGACGACGGGGATCCGGTATTACGACGGCAGCTCACCGAGGCTGGTGCTCTTGGGCTCGGGTGCTTCGCGACGCGCGACCTACGACGCGAGGGGGCGGCTCAAGTCCGTCGAGCGGCTCTATGGTGACCCCGATCTCGCCCCGGCTTCCGTGACGATCGGCGATGTGCAGGAGGTCCGGTACGACGCGGCCGGCAATCCGGAGCTGGCGGAGCGAAAGGATGCCGCGGGCATCGTCCGCTGGAGGCGCATTCGCCTGTACGACGCCGAGCACCGGATATTGAACGAGACCCACCCCGACGACCCTGGGAAACGGGCCATTTGGACTTACGACCCCACCGGCATTCTCACCACGCTGCTGGACGAGGACGGTCGCACCACTGAGTTCGTGCCGGACGCGCTCGGACGACCGAAGGACGTCGTTCGAAAGTCACCAGCGGAGCTCCAGCCTCAATTGTCGACTACGGCGGCCTCCTACGTCTACGAGGCGACTCAGGATGCCATCCTGGGCGTGACGGACGGCGCGGGAAGGACGACGAGCTACGCACACGACGACTTTGGGAGCAACGGCAAGGTCGCGAGCACGGCCTCGTTCAAAGACAGTCAGCCGTACCGGTACGACTACGACGCGCGCGGCAACGTTCGTCACCGGACCGGCGGTCGCGTGACCGTGGAGTACACCTACGATGGGCTCGATCGGCTCATCGGGATCCACGCGGTGAAGGACCTGGGCGATCCGCCTGTGGACGTCGCGCTCACCTACGACGCCGCCAACCAGAAGGGCCGGCTGTATTCCACGGTCGAGGCGGGCAGAACGACCTGGTTCACATGGGACTCCGGCGGGCGCCTTCGGTACGAGACGGTGCTCGTGATCGGGGAGACCGCTCCGCTCGTGACCGAGTATCGATACGACGTGGACGGCTATCTCGACACGGTTGTCTATCCCTCCGGGCTTGCCGTGACGTATGAGCGCGACGACGCGACCAAGGAAGTGACAGCGGTGAGGGAGGCCGGAATCAATCGCCCCTTCGTGACCGGGGTCGCGCGCGAGCCCTTCGGTCCGGTCAAGTCGCTGACCTTCGCCAACGGGCAGCAACTGACGCAGACGTTCAACCTTCGGTATGAACCCGAGTCGGTGGTGAGCGGCCCACTGAGCCTGCTGTACGGCATGAGTCCTGCGGGAGACGTGGCCGGGGTAGTCCAGGGCACCGCCTCGACTGGCTTCACCTACGACCACCTCGACCGGCTGACTGGTTTCGTGCCCGGCCACGGAACGGGAGAGTCCCTCCGCTACGAGTATGCCGGCGACAGGCTCATCGCTGCCTGGACGATGGGGATACCCTCGGTCCGCCGCCAGGCGTACGGGTACGACGACCAGACCAACCTCTCCTCCGTCTCGACCTACGACGCTGCGGGGACGAGCATCACACAGACGGTCTGCATGGTGCACGATGCGCTAGGAAGGCTGGTGCTGGTCGGGAATGCAGCGCCAGGTTCCGGCGGCCCGGACGCGCTCGCATGCCGGACGGAAGCGGCTGTGACGTCGGTGGTGGCGCGGTTCGAGTACGACGCGATGAATCGGCGCGTCGCGAGGACCGACGGCGCGACGGGGAAGAAGACGTACTTCTCGTTCCTGCCGGGCGGGGAGACCATGGGTGAGTACGAGCGGACTGGTGTTCCGGCGAGCCCGTGGCGGACCGTGAGGGAGTACGTCTGGCTGGATGGGCGGCCGGTGGCGCAGGAAGAGCACCCGAGCGACACGGAGCGGAACACCTACGCGGTGCACGTTGACAGCATCGGGCTGCCGCGGGCGCTGACGAACGCAAATGGGCAGACCGTCTGGAGCGCGACGGCGCGGCCGTACGGCGACATCGGGGAAACGACATTCGCAGACAGCGTCTCAGGGCGCACTGGGCTTGCCCCGATTCAGTGGACACTGAGGTTATGCCGCCAGCGCCTCGAGCGCCAGTTGTATTCGGTCTCGTTCGGGCTCCTGTAGCCGTTCCGTGAATGCAGCCTCCTCGCGTTGTAGTAGCTCTCGATGAAGGTGAACAGCTCGGGCTGGCCGTCCTCGACGGTGCGCCAGGGCCGTGGACGGGCCCTTCGAACTCCAGCGTCGAGAAGAAGCTCTCGGCCACGGCGTTGTCCCAGCAGTTGCCCTTCCGGCTCATGCTCTGCACGGCCCCGACCTGGGCGAGCAGCGCCCGGAAGCTCTTGGCGGCGAACTCGAAGCCCCGGTCGGAGTGGAACAGCAGCCCAGGTCCAGGCTGGCGCCGGCATGATCGCCTCGCCGCAGCGCCTCCGTGGACAGCTCCGCGTCGAGGCGGTCGCCGAGCGACCAGCCGACCACCTTGCGCGAGAACAGGTCGAGGATGACGACCAGGAACAGGAAGCCGCCGAGCACCGGCAGGTAGGTGGTGTCGCCGACCCAGACGCGGTCTGGCGCGTCGGCGGTGAAGTCCCGGGCGAGCAGGTTGGGCGCGATGGGCTCCCGGTGCGACGGAGTCGGTCGTACTGCCTCCAGCGACGCCGAGGGCGCGCTACGAGGCCCTGCCGAGCCATCGAGGCCGCCACCCGCTTCCTGCTCGTCCGGTGGCCGCGTCGGCGCAGCTCCTTCTCGATGCGCGGCGCTCCGTAGCGGCCTTCCAGCTCGGCGAAGATCGCCGCCACGAGCACGTCGAGCTTCTGCTGCTCCAGGTCGCGCTGCGACGGCCCGCGGGTCGTGAAGGCATGGTGCCCGGAGCGGGACAGCCCGAGCGCCCGGCACATCAGCGCCTTCGGGTAGTTCCCTTTCTCCGCCTCGATGAGTTCGAAGCTCATCGACCGCTCCTGGCGAAGAAGGCTGCAGCTTTTCGCAGGAAGTCCCGCTCCATGCGTCACCGTCTTGAGCTCGCGCCGCAGCCGCGTCAGCTCGGCCCGCTCCTCCGTGGTCAGCGGGCCCGGCGGGTCGCGCTTGGCGTCGATGCTGGCCCTGCTTCACCCAGCTCCGCACCGCCGTCTCCGTCAGGTCCAGCTCCTTCGCCACCTGCCCGACGCTCTTCCCGCTCGAGCGCACCAGGCCGACCACCTCCGCCTTGTACTCAGCCGTGAACTTCCGCCTCTTCCTCTTCTCCATGGACCCAGTTTCCAACACATCGCCGGTGTCCACGAAATCGGGGCAGGCTCACACGGTCGTGACGAACCTCCGGCTGCCGGGGCAGTACGACGAGAGGCTGCTCGGGTCGCTGGGCCTCCAGGGGCCGTACCACAACTGGAACCGGTGGTACCTGCCTTCCGTCGGCAGGTATATAGAGCTGGACCCGATTGCGAAGGCGGGTGGGTTCAACGGGTTCTACGGGCCCAACTGGTACGGGTACGCGGAGGGGAATCCGATGAGGTGGACGGATCGCCGCGGATCGCCGCGGCCTCGATGAAACGGACGAATGGAACACGGCGGACGGGTGCAGGCTCCCGTTCCTCATTACGGGAAGTGCGCCGACGAACGGTATGTGGTGCGGGGATTACTGGAGCGGCGGCAACGGCACATGCAAGGGGCAGGGTGTGTCACCGCCCACTGACTCTCTCGATATAACCTGCATGAATCATGACCTCTGCTGGGCCGAATGCTCGGGCCACACGAACCCGAAGCTACTGGATTCGTGCAAAGCCCTCTGCAATCAGTCTCTCTGCGACGAGGCGGGTGGCCTCGACCCGGATCCGGCGAAATGGCTGGGGCCGCCAAGGCCAGGGACTACGGATGATTCAAAGGTCTACAGAAGAGACTTGCTCACCGTCTTTGGATGCAAGCCGAAGAAGGCGACCGCATGCCAGAAATGAGGAGGCATGTGCAGCAAGGATTGGCGGTGGCTCTCCTGGCACTTCAATTGGCGTCGTGGGCTGTGTATCGCTACGCTTGGCGGGCGGAGTGGTGGCAAAGTGGCCGAGTAGTTCTTTCTCTTGCAAGCGTGCTTGTTGGTGTCGCCGTTATTGTCGGAGCCGCCAGGAAGTGGCGAGCGAGCCTGCTGGTCGCATTGGTGCTTGTGCCGTTTCAATGGGAGGTGGGGCGACTGCTTCTCTGGTGGGTGGTGTGGCGACTCAATGGTTCGGTGCCGTGACGGGACCTTCCAAAGCGGCGACCTTGGCGCCATTTTGAGTCGCTCGGAAGGGTGGAGGCGGGCGGGTGTCCCAGAGTCCTCCTCGCCCAGGAGGCCGCCAAGGGCGCGGAATTTCACGGGGCAGCAGGGGGTGTCCCTGTAGTTCGCGTCCGGGACACCACCCTCGCCACGGTGGACTTCGGGGTCTTCGTCGCCATGGCCGGGGGGCAGGTCAGGGGCGGTGGCGTGCCTCCAGCAGGCAGGGGTTGACCTGCCCCCCCCAGCCGGGTACACGGATCGAGGTAGTTACGGTGCGTGCAAGTCGGCGCGCCGCTCGGGGGTGACTCGTGCGGGCAAGCAGAGTTCGGTTCGTCCTGAGCGCGCTCGCGGTCGCCACTTGGGCGCAAGGCGCGGCAGCGCAGCCGGATCTTCAAGCGTATGGGATCCAGGCCCCATTCTCAGTGGCGCCGGGCGAGACCTTCAACCTCAGTTACGGCTCCGTCTACTACAGGCCCTTCTACTGGATCTTCAATACCCCCTACTACTACGATCCCTTTGCGCTCACCTTTGGCGTGGCGTTCTCGCTTGAGGCGCGATGGCCGGCCCTTCCCTCGGGAAGATTGCTTGGAACGGCGAGCATCACCATTCCCGCAGGCCAATTGATCACGAGGAGCCAGTCGCTCAGGATCCCCGTGGACACCGTGCCGGGCTTTTACGCCCTCGGCTATGTGCTGGACTACCAGAACTCCATCATCGAGTCGTCGGAGGGCAACAACGCGGCTAGCTTCGACGCTCTCACGGTCGGTCCGGAACTGTGGTCGACGAGCCTGATCGTGCCCACCTACGCGCTCGTGGGCGGCCCCCTGACGATCTCCGACACGGTCCGCAATGCTGGCAGCGCTGCGGGCGGTTTCTCCGTTGCGTTCTACCTCTCCGTGGACTCGGCGATCTCGACGGCGGACACGCTGCTCCAAACGCGGACGGTGACGGGGCTCGTAGCGGGCGCCTCCCTGACGGATCCCCTCATTCCCACGGTCATGGGATGGGGTGAGTTGTAGACGATCCGCGGGGTTGGGATCATGGTGCGGGGCCCATGCGCACTCACGCCATCCGCCCCCGCCGCGTGCACGACTTCGTCTCCTCGATCTTCGACTACGACCTCCACGCGAAGCGAGTGGCCTCGCTCGCCGACGCGACGGTGGGCGCGCTGCAGGGGGCGCAGCTCGCGGTAGGCGCCCTGGGGCGTGCCCTCGCCGTCGCGAAGGAGCTCGACGGGAAGCACGCCATCAAGCAGGTGGACCGGTTCTTCTCCAACACCGGCGTGGACGTCTGGAAGCTCTTCGCGACCTGGGTGCCGTTCGTGATCGGCAGCCGGCCGGAGATCGTCGTGGCGCTCGACTGGACCGACTTCGACCAGGACGACCAGTCCACCATCGCGCTCTACCTCATCACCAAGCACGGCCGCGCCACGCCGCTGCTCTGGAAGAGCGTCGTGAAGTCCGAGCTGGAGGGGTGGCGCAACGAGCACGAGGACGCGCTTCTCGAGCGCTTCGCCGAGGTCGTACCGGCCGGCACCAAGGTGACGGTGCTCGCGGACCGGGGCTTCGGGGACCAGGCGCTCTACGAACTCCTCAAGGACCAACTCGGTTTCGACTTCGTGGTTCGCTTCCGCGGGGTCGTGAAGGTGACGAGCGCCGACGGCGAGACGAAGGCGGCCAAGGCGTGGGTTCCCGCCAGCGGGCGGCCGCTGCTGCTTCGGAAGGCGCGCGTGACTAGGACGCGCCGCGAGGTCGGCGCGGTGGTCTGCGTGAAGGCGAAGGGGATGAAGGAGGCGTGGTGCCTCGCCACGAGTCACGAGGAGAGGACCGGCGCGGAGATCGTGAAGCTCTACGGGAGGCGGTTCACCATCGAGGAGAGCTTCCGCGACCTCAAGAACCTGCGCTTCGGCATGGGGCTCTCCGACACGCGCATCAGCACGCCCGAGCGGCGCGACCGCATCCTCCTGGT